>NZ_CP119967.1:5835000-6541947 GCF_029543085.1 Pseudomonas sp. A34-9
GGCAGATCATCCGGCAACTCGCCATCTTTCATACGGTTACCCGCTGCACGATGAGCATTGGCCGCCGCCTCTTCACCGTGGAAGCGCGCAACGATCTCTTCAGCCAGCTTGATTTTGACGTCGCGCGGATTGGCGCCAGCCTCTACATCGGAACGCAACGCATTGATCTCATCCATCGAGCGGAAGCTCAGCAGCTCGAAGTAACGCCACATCAATGCATCCGGAATCGAAACCAGCTTGCTGTACATGACACCCGGCGCTTCTTGAATGCCGACATAGTTGCCCAACGACTTGGACATCTTCTTCACGCCATCCAGACCTTCAAGCAGCGGCATGGTCAGAATGCACTGCGCTTCTTGACCATAACCGCGCTGCAGTTCACGCCCCATCAGCAAGTTGAACTTCTGATCAGTGCCACCCAACTCCACATCCGCGCGCAGAGCCACCGAGTCGTAACCCTGAACCAGCGGATAGAGAAACTCGTGAATAGCGATTGGCTGGTTGGTCGTGTAGCGCTTGTCGAAGTCATCACGCTCAAGCATGCGCGCGACGGTGTACTGCGAAGTCAGACGAATGAAGTCCGCCGGCCCCATCTGATCCATCCAGGTGGAGTTGAATGCAACTTCGGTTTTCGCCGGATCAAGAATCTTGAACACCTGAGTCTTGTAGGTTTCGGCGTTTTCCAGAACCTGCTCGCGAGTCAGCGGAGGACGAGTGGCGCTCTTGCCGCTTGGATCACCGATCATCCCGGTGAAGTCCCCGATAAGGAAGATCACTTGATGCCCCAGCTCCTGGAACTGACGCAGCTTATTAATAAGCACGGTATGACCCAGGTGCAGATCCGGAGCGGTCGGATCAAAACCAGCCTTGATACGCAGCGGCTGGCCGCGCTTGAGCTTCTCGATCAGCTCGGACTCGACCAATAGTTCTTCCGCACCACGTTTAATCAGCGCTAGCTGCTCTTCAACCGACTTCATAACAGACCCGCAAGGCTCAGATTCAAAGGGAACCAACCATACAAGATCGCGCACCAATTACAAGTTTTGCCCGGCGCACGGACACCAATCCACAGACGTACTGTCTGTAGACTTGCTTCAGAGATGATTTGGTTATATTTTATACAGTTATTTCATCTTCATCATGTCATTCATCTTTTCCAATTCATCACTTTTCAAAGTCAAAATTACCTATGACCACAGAACCGTCTAAAGCGCCCCCGCTTTACCCGAAGACCCACCTGCTCGCCGCAAGTGGAATCGCCGCCCTTCTCAGCCTGGCTCTCCTGGTATTCCCTTCCAGTGACGTAGAAGCCAAAAAGACGACCCTGAGCCTTGAACTGGAAAGCCCTGCCGAACAACTGACACAAGATCAAGACGCAGCTGACGCAACTCAAGCCACAAATGAGCCAGTAACTTCGCCGTTTGCTCAAATCGAAAACAGTAACGAAAAAAACCCGCAAACCGCCGAAGCGGCACCTGCGCCAGCCGCCGAAAAGCCAAAGTCACCTGGCCATCGTGAAGTCATCGTAGCCAAGGGCGATACGCTGTCGACCCTGTTCGAAAAGGTCGGCCTGCCCGCCGCCTCCGTTCATGAAGTTCTGGCCAGCGACAAGCAAGCCAAACAATTCAGCCAGCTTAAACACGGCCAGAAACTCGAATTCGAATTGAACCCTGAAGGCCAGCTGACCAGCTTGCACAGCAAGGTCAGCGACGTCGAAACCATTACCCTGACCAAGAATGACAAGGGTTATGCGTTCAATAGGGTCACCGCAAAGCCGACCGTTCGCACCGCTTACGTCCATGGCGTCATCAACAACTCGCTTTCACAATCTGCTGCCCGTGCCGGCCTCTCCCACAGCCTGACCATGGATATGGCCAGCGTCTTTGGCTACGACGTCGACTTTGCTCAGGACATCCGTCAGGGCGACGAATTTGATGTGATCTACGAGCAGAAAGTGGTTAATGGCAAATCGGTTGGCAATGGCCCGATCCTGTCTGCCCGCTTTACCAACCGCGGCAAAACCTACACCGCCGTGCGTTACACCAACAAGCAAGGCAACAGCAGCTACTACACGGCTGACGGCAATAGCATGCGCAAGGCGTTCATCCGTACGCCGGTGGATTTCGCTCGCATCAGCTCGAAGTTCTCAATGGGCCGCAAGCACCCGATCCTCAACAAGATCCGCGCCCACAAAGGCGTCGATTACGCAGCGCCACGCGGTACGCCAATCAAGGCTGCCGGTGACGGTAAAGTGCTGCTGGCCGGACGTCGTGGTGGCTATGGCAATACCGTCATCATCCAGCACGGCAACACCTACCGCACGCTCTACGGCCACATGCAAGGCTTCGCCAAAGGCGTGAAGACTGGCGGTACCGTGAAACAGGGCCAAGTCATCGGCTACATCGGCACCACCGGTCTGTCCACCGGCCCGCACTTGCATTATGAATTCCAGGTCAACGGCGTTCACGTCGACCCACTGGGGCAGAAGTTGCCGATGGCTGACCCGATAGCCAAGGCCGAACGCGCTCGCTTCCTCGCGCAGAGCCAACCGCTGATGGCACGCATGGATCAAGAGAAAGCCACCATGCTGGCTTCGAGCAAGCGTTAAGTCATGGCCCTGTATATCGGCGTGATGTCCGGAACCAGCCTCGACGGTCTGGACATTGCCCTGATCGAACAGACCTCGGCGATCAATTTGATCGCCACGCACTACATTCCCATGCCTGAATCCCTGCGCGCCGAGCTGCTCGGCTTGTGCGCCAGCGGCCCTGACGAAATCGCCCGCTCGGCGATTGCCCAGCAGAACTGGGTGAAGCTCGCTGCGCAGGGCATTCACACCCTCCTCGCTCAGCAACAACTCAAACCCCAAGACATTCGAGCGATTGGCAGCCACGGCCAGACCATTCGCCACGAACCGGCGCGCGGTTTCACCGTGCAGATCGGCAACCCGGCGCTGCTGACCGAACTGACCGATATCACTGTCGTCAGCGACTTCCGCAGCCGCGATGTCGCAGCCGGCGGCCAAGGTGCGCCGTTAGTTCCTGCATTCCATGAAGCTTTGTTCGTAGAGCGTACCGGCAACCAGGCCGTCTTGAATGTCGGCGGTTTCAGCAATTTGAGTCTGATAGAGCCGACCAAGCCTGTAGCCGGTTTCGACTGCGGCCCAGGGAATATGCTGATGGACGCCTGGATTCAGCAGCAACGTGGTGAAAACTACGATCGTAATGGCGACTGGGCAAAAACCGGTTCGGTAGAGCCGACGTTGCTGGAAGCACTGCTCAGTGATCCGTTCTTCGTTACCAAGGGCCCAAAAAGTACTGGCCGCGAAGTGTTCAACCTGCCATGGCTGGAGCGACATCTGTCACGGCTCCCAGCCTTCGCTGCGGAAAACGTGCAGGCCACATTGCTTGAGCTGACTGCGCTGACCATCGTCGAGTCGCTGCACAGTGCTCAATCCGATACCCAAGAGTTGTTGGTCTGCGGGGGCGGCGCACACAACAGCACACTGATGAAACGCTTGGCCGATCTGCTACCCGACACGAAGGTAGCCAGCACCGAGACCCACGGCGTTGATCCGGACTGGGTAGAAGCCATGGCTTTCGCATGGCTGGCCCATTGCTGCCTCGAAGGAATCGCCGCCAACCGCCCAAGCGTCACAGGCGCACGCGGTCTACGGGTACTCGGCGCCATCTATCCAGCCTGATCAACTCGCACACAGCAAAACGCCGCAGAACCGTAAGGCTCTGCGGCGTTTTGTTGTCTGTAACGAAAAGCGATCAGATCGAGAACGAAGACCCGCAACCACACGTCGTGGTGGCATTCGGGTTTTTGATCACGAAACGCGAACCTTCCAGACCTTCCTGGTAATCCACTTCAGCACCGGCCAGGTACTGGAAGCTCATCGGATCAACCACCAGACTCACGCCTTCGCGCTCGACGATCGTGTCGTCATCGGCCACGTCTTCATCGAAGGTGAAACCGTACTGAAACCCTGAACAACCACCGCCCGTAACGAATACGCGCAGCTTCAAGCGATCATTCCCCTCTTCATCGACCAGGCTCTTCACCTTGTGCGCAGCACCTTGAGTGAATTGCAAAGCCGTGGGGGTGAAGGATTCGACGCTCATGCTGACTATCTCCCGGCGTTACGCCGCCATAATGCGTGATGACGCGCATTATCCGCTTGTCCTAGAAAATCGGTCAACTATTGTTACGGTATATCAATAAAGCCGACGAGCTGTCTGGAATGCAAAAAGGCCCGTTTGACGGGCCTTTTCGCTGTGTTGCCGAAAGTGTTACGGCAGCATGCCGGCGTGGGACAAACCGAAGCGCTCATCCAGCCCGAACAGGATGTTCATGTTCTGCACCGCCTGACCCGACGCACCTTTGACCAGATTGTCGATCACCGACAACACCACCACCAGATCGCCATCCTGCGGACGGTGAACGGCGATACGGCAAACGTTGGCGCCGCGAACACTGCGCGTTTCCGGATGGCTGCCGGCCGGCATCACATCGACGAACGGTTCGTTGGCGTAACGTTTTTCGAACAACGCCTGCAGATCCACCGAACGATCAACCACGGTCGCGTAAAGCGTGGAGTGAATGCCACGAATCATCGGGGTCAGGTGCGGGACGAAAGTCAGCCCTACATCCTTGCCCGCAGCGCGACGCAGACCCTGGCGTATTTCCGGCAGGTGACGGTGACCTTTGACCGCGTAGGCCTTCATGCTTTCAGACGTCTCGGAATACAAGGAGCCTACGGCCGCACCACGACCAGCGCCGCTGACACCGGATTTGCAGTCAGCGATCAAACGCGAAGTATCCGCCAGACCGGCTTCCAGCAATGGCAGGAAACCCAACTGGGTAGCGGTCGGATAGCAACCCGGCACCGCGATCAGGCGGGCCTTCTTGATCTGCTCGCGATTGACTTCCGGCAGACCGTAAACCGCTTCATCCAGCAACTCTGGGGCACCGTGCGGCTGGCCGTACCATTTGGCCCACTCTTCAGCGTCTTGCAGACGGAAGTCCGCCGACAGATCGATCACCTTGGTGCCCGCTGCCAGCAATTCGCCTGCCAATGCGTGAGCTACACCGTGCGGCGTGGCGAAGAACACCACGTCGCAAGCGCCGAGGGTCTTGATGTCCGGCACGCTGAAGGCCAGGCCGTCGTAGTGGCCGCGCAGGTTCGGGTACATGTCAGCCACGGCCAGACCGGCCTCGGATCGGGAAGTGATCACAACCACTTCTGCCTGCGGATGCTGCGCCAACAGACGCAGCAGTTCGACACCGGTGTAACCCGTGCCGCCGACGATACCGACCTTGACCATAAACCTGCCCTCAACGAACCCACTGGAAAGCCGTCGATAATAGGGGCCGCGCGCGCCTGCGACAACCGTCAAGGTGACGTGCGGACGCTCAAGCCTCTACTATCCGGCTTACCGTGAATTAGGGAATAACTAAAAATGCTCTATCTGTGGATCAAAGCGTTTCACATTGTCAGTGTTGTTTGCTGGTTTGCCGGGCTGTTCTATTTGCCGCGACTGTTCGTTTATCACGCGCAAAGCGAAGACACGATCAGCAAAGAGCGCTTCAGCCTCATGGAGCGCAAGCTGTATCGCGGCATCATGGGCCCGGCGATGATTGCGACGCTGATCTTCGGCGGCTGGCTGATTTACCTGAACCCGAGCATTTTCAGCATGGGTGGCTGGATTCACGCCAAACTGACCCTGGTCGTGTTGCTGATCGGCTACCACCACATGTGCGGCGCGCAGGTAAAACGTTTTGCCCGTGGCGAAAACACCCGCAGCCATGTCTTTTATCGCTGGTTCAATGAAGTCCCGGTTCTGATATTGCTGGCTATCGTAATTCTGGTCGTGGTCAAGCCGTTCTAACTTCAACAAGAACAGATCTTTGGGGTATTCATAATGTCGCTGCCCGCTTTGCTCGAACAACGTCTGCGTCTGCCTGTGGTAGCCGCGCCGATGTTTCTGATTTCCAACCCGGATCTGGTACTCGCCTGCTGCCGTAATGGCGTCGTCGGCAGCTTCCCGGCGCTGAACCAGCGTGAAAGCAGCGGGTTCAAGGCCTGGCTGGAACAGATCGAAGCGGGACTGGCGGCACTGGATAACCCGGCCCCCTATGCAGTGAATCTTATCGTTCACAACAGCAATCCGCGCTTGCAGGCAGACCTGAACATTTGCGTCGAACATAAAGTGCCGATCGTCATCACCAGCCTCGGCGCGGTAAAGGAACTGGTCGATGCGGTGCACAGCTATGGCGGTCTGGTCTTCCATGATGTCACCACTCGCCGGCATGCCGAGAAGGCGGCCGAGGCCGGTGTCGACGGCTTGATCGCCGTGGCGGCCGGCGCCGGGGGCCATGCCGGGACCTGGAGTCCATTCGCGCTGATCGCAGAGATCCGTCAGTTCTTCGATAAAACCCTGCTGCTTGCAGGATGTCTTAACCACGGTCATGAAATTCTCGCCGCGCAACTGCTCGGCGCGGATTTGGCCTACTTCGGTACGCGATTTATCGGTACCACAGAAAGTCATGCGCCTGACGCCTACAAGGAGATGCTGCTGACAGCCAAGGCTGCAGACATCATCCATACTCCAGCGGTGTCGGGGGTGCCGGCGAGTTTTATGCGCCAGAGTCTGGAGGCGGCCGGCTTCGATATGGCGGCTTTGCAAGGCAAAGGCGAAGTGAATTTCGGTGACAAGCTCAAGCCGATCAATGATGAAGCCAAAGCCTGGAAAACCGTGTGGTCCGCCGGTCAAGGCGTAGGGCAGATCGATGATCTGCCGAATGTGGATGATTTGATCGCACGACTGGACGCCGAGTATCGCCAGGCGCAGGAACGCGCGGCACAGTTGCCGAAACGCTGGCCACGCTAAGAAAAATCAGGCCAGCCCCAATGGGCTGGCCTTACACTGCTGACCTTTCAATCCATTCGCGACAAGGATGCCTCGGCCATGAGCGAACCCCGTTACAAGATCGTCTTCGACGGTGCTCTACAGCCCGGTGTCGATCTCACCACTGCCAAACTCAATCTGGCGGATCTGTTCAAAAGCGATGTGACCGCCATTGAGCGCCTGTTTAACGGCAGCGTCGTCGCACTCAAGCGCGAGCTCTCCCACAGTGATGCTCAAACGTACCTGCAGGCACTGAACAAAACCGGGATCGCTGCGCGAATCGAGACGGAAACAGCCATTGAGCTGAATCTGGCCGATGTCCATGAGCAGGCTCAGGTTGTCGCAGAACCTGACTCTCCTTACGCGCCACCTCGCGCCAGCGTCGGTGAAAATCTGCCGGAGTTCGCCACGCTCAAGCCGTTCAGCGTCGAAGGGCGGATCGGACGCCTGCGTTTTCTGGCCTGGACAATGGTGCTGAGTCTGGTGACATTGCCCATTGTCGGCGTGTTCGCCCTGCTGGCTCTGGGGCTGGTCAGCGGTGATTCCACTACCGGCCTGATCATCGGCGGGATCTTCGCGTTTTTCCTGTTTATCGCTTTCCTGATTGTCAGCATTCTGTTCAGCGTTCAACGCCTGCACGACATCGGTTGGTCGGGTTGGCTCTGGCTGCTGAACCTGGTGCCTTTCGTGGGTAGCTTCTTTCCGCTGGTGATCATGGTTGTACCGGGCAACACCGGCGCTAATCGCTATGGCCCTCCCCCGCCGGCAAACAGCACTGCAGTAAAAGTGCTGTGCTCCCTGTGGATCGTGTTCTTCGCGCTGATTTTCGCAGGTGGAATGCTGGGCGGGATCTCGGCGATCCAGCAGGAATACGAAAGCAACCTGGAAAGCAGCTACGAAAGTGGCTCGGTGACCACTGATGAAGTCGAAGTAGAAGTCGAATCACCCGTGGATTCCGCCGACGAAGCAGCCGAAGCGGCGCAGGCCCCTGTAGACTCTGCGAAAGAATGAACAGCGCTCCCCGCCGTGACACCCGCGTCGCTGGCGCGGAGCTGTTGCGATGGAGAATTGCATGACCCGTTACGCTCTGATCACTGGCGCTTCCAGCGGCATTGGCCTGGCCATGGCCGAAGCGCTGGCCCGGCGCGGCCGCAGTTTGATTCTTGTGGCTCGACAGCGTGATCAGCTGGAAAGTATTGCGATCGAGTTGACCCAGCGCTTCGGCGTCGAGGTGTTGTTCCGCGCCTGCGATCTGGGCGAGCCGCTGCGCTTGTCCGGCTTTTTGCTGGAGCTGGAAGAAGGCGACCGGCAGATCGACTTGCTGGTGAACTGCGCGGGCATTGGCACCTGCGGCCCGTTTCTCGCGCAGGACTGGATGACCGAGCAGGACCTGATCGAAGTGAACATCCTCGCCCTCACCCGCCTGTGCCACGCGATCGGCAACAGCATGGCGCTGCAGGGTGGCGGGCAGATTCTCAACGTTGCTTCGGTGGCCGCGTTCAATCCCGGCCCGTGGATGAGCACTTATTACGCCAGCAAGGCCTATGTTCTGCACTTCTCCGAAGCCTTGCGAGTAGAGCTCAAACAGAGTGCAGTGAAGGTTTCGGTGCTTTGCCCCGGGCCGACGCGCACGGCATTTTTCCGTACGGCGCAACTCAACAGCGACAAACTCAAAGACAGCAAATTGCTGATGAGCCCCGAGGAAGTTGCGCTGTACACCGTCCGCGCCCTCGACAAGAACCGAGCGATCATCATCCCGGGGCGCCGCAACCGCTGGTTCGCCTTTTTGCCGCGACTCGGTTCGCGCTGGCTTAATCGCACCATTGTCGGCATGGTCAACAAAGCCTATTGCCCGCGCTAAAGAATCCGGATTCAACGCGGTACACTCGATTCAGCCCAAACAACGGAGAAAACAGCAGTGGATACTCTGTTCACCAAGATCATCAACCGGGAGATCCCGGCCAAGATCATTTACGAAGACGACCAGGTTCTGGCGTTTCACGACATCGCCCCTCAGGCACCGGTGCATTTCCTGGTGATCCCGAAGAAACCGGTGCGCACCCTCAATGACCTGACCGAAGACGACAAGGCACTGGCCGGGCATATTCTGTTCACTGCGCAGCGTCTGGCGCTGGAACTGGGTTGCGAAGAGGGTTTCCGCGTGGTGATGAACTGCAATGAAAAGGGCGGCCAGACGGTCTACCACATTCATATGCACGTACTCGGTCAGCGCCAGATGAACTGGCCACCGGGCTGATCGATCGCACCTCTCTGCGTAGGAGCTGCCGAAGGCTGCGATCTTTTGATCTTTAGAGAACTTACAGCAAGATCAAAAGATCGCAGCCTTCGGCAGCTCCTACATATAAGCCCATCAAGCGTGGCAAATGACCCAGCGCAAACCTTCCCCGGCCGATTCGGTTAAACTGGTCGCCGAGATTCTTCCCGGAGGTCAGCATGACTACCCAACGTCACTACTCGCCGATTGACCGTCTTCTGCTGCAAGCCGATGCCGCGATGCGTACCCTGCTGCCCTTCAGCGGCCAGCCGTACCGTCCGTCGCCAGCCATCCTGCAGCCGGATACGCAGATGAGCGATGAAGACACCCGCCACGTCGCCGGCCTGATGCGCATCAATCACACCGGTGAAGTCTGCGCCCAGGCGCTGTATCAGGGGCAGGCGCTGACCGCCAAGCTACCGCAAGTGCGCGCGGCCATGGAGCACGCGGCCGAAGAAGAGATTGATCACCTGGTGTGGTGCGAACAGCGCATTCATCAGTTGGGCAGCCATACCAGCGTTTTGAATCCACTGTTTTACGGTATGTCGTTCGGAATTGGCGCGGTGGCCGGATTGATCAGCGACAAGGTCAGCCTCGGGTTTGTCGCGGCGACCGAGCATCAGGTGTGCAAGCATCTGAACGAACACCTGGAACAGTTGCCGGCTGAGGACGAAAAGTCCCGGGCGATTCTGGAACAGATGCGCATTGATGAAGAACATCATGCGGAGAGTGCGCTTGAGGCTGGCGGTTTCCGTTTTCCGGCGCCGGTGAAGTTCGGGATGAGCTTGTTGGCCAAGGTGATGACCAAAAGCACTTATCGGATCTGAGATCTGTTTGGGTGCTGAGGGCCTCATCGCGAGCAGGCTCACTCCTACAGGGTTCTTTGTTTGAGCAATAAAAAAGGCGATTGTCCTGAGACAGTCGCCTTTTTTGTGCCCGGGAATCTTAGGTCGGCATGTTGCGCGCGTAGAAGATTTCGAGCATTTCGTGTTTCACCCGGTCGGTCACCTGAGCGCGCTGCTCGGAAGACAGGTTGCTGGTGGCGTCGCCGAACAGGTAGTTATCCAGTTCGAAGTTTTTCAGCAGCATTTTGGTGTGGAACAGGTTTTCCTGGTACACGTTCACGTCGGTCATCTGGTACGCGTCGCGAGTGTCTTCGGAAAGGTAGTTCTGGATCGAATTGATCTCGTGGTCGATGAAGTGCTTGTTGCCTTCAACGTCACGGGTGAAGCCGCGCACACGATAATCCACAGTCACGATGTCCGAATCGAACTGGTGAATGAGGAAATTGAGCGCTTTCAGCGGTGAGATGACACCACAAGTCGACACGTCGATGTCCACACGGAAGGTTGCAATACCGTCGTCCGGATGGATCTCCGGGTAGGTGTGCACCGTGATATGACTCTTGTCGAGGTGGGCCAGGATAATTTCGGGCAACGGGCCCGGCGATTCTTCGATCTGGCTTTCAGTCGGGGTTACCGGCTCTTCAGAAATCAGAATCGTGACGCTGGCGCCCTGAGGTTCATAGTCCTGACTGGCAATGTTCAGGATGTTGGCACCAATGATCTCGACAACTTCTGTGAGAATCTGCGTCAGGCGTTTCGCGTTGTACTCTTGATTGATGTACTCGACGTAAGCCTGCTGGTCTTGCGGGGTTTCCGCGTAGCAGATGTCATAGATGTTGAAGCTCAAGGTCTTTGTCAGGTTATTGAACCCGTGGAGCTTGAGTTTGCTTTTCACCGTTAAAAACTCTCTATGTATGCGGCGCAGCCGCGTGATCAAGCATGCCCGTCAAGTGCGAACAACGCACCTGCGTAGGACGGTTAACACCTCTTCGCGATGGCGATTTTGGTTATCTGTTCAGGCGGATGACCTGTCGGCTGACCGATCACTGCCCTGAAAAAAGTGGCGCATTATGCAGACGTCAGCGGGGGATCGCCAGAGTCTGCACTGCTTTTATGATAGTTGAATGTCGGTTCAACCGAGTTCGACGATTTCGTAATCGTGAGTGATTGCCACGCCAGCGGCGCCGAGCATGATCGAGGCCGAGCAATACTTCTCGGCGGACAGCTCGATCGCGCGTTTGACCTGGGCTTCTTTCAGACCACGACCCTTGACCACGAAATGCATGTGGATCTTGGTGAACACCTTCGGATCTTCGGTCGCGCGCTCGGCTTCGAGGAAGGCTTCGCAGCTTTCAACAGCCTGACGGGACTTCTTCAGAATGCTGACCACGTCGAAGTTGCTGCAACCGCCCACGCCCAGCAGGAGCATCTCCATCGGGCGAACACCCAGATTACGGCCACCGGCGTCCGGCGGACCGTCCATCACCACGACATGACCGCTGCCGGATTCGCCGAGGAACATGGCTTCGCCAGCCCATTGGATGCGTGCCTTCATCGCCCAGACTCCACTGTAAAAAAAGGGTCGCCAGCTTAGCACAGGGCTTTGCCCGGACAGCGAGCGACATTCCTAGGACAGATGCTTCTGCGCTGTAGGTAATTTCTCGAATTTGCGACGAAGTGTCTGTTAAGCTGGCGCCAATTCGCTGGCGCCCACGCCAGCTGTGTAGCGACCGCCTTCAGCGCCTCATAAAAAAATCAAACATCACCGTGCAGTCTTTTCGGGATACAACCATGGTTGCTATTACCCCCACACCCAAAATCAAGAACCTCGACAAGCTGTTGATGCATTGTCAGCGCCGTCGCCATGCGGCCAAAAGCAATATCATCTGTGCGGGCGATCGCTCGGACACGCTGTACTTCATCATCAAGGGCTCGGTGACGATCCTGATCGAGGATGACGACGGCCGCGAGATGATCATCGCTTACCTCAATGCCGGGGATTTCTTCGGTGAGTTGGGGCTGTTCGAGCAGGCAGGTCAGGAGCAGCAACGCAGTGCCTGGGTGCGGGCCAAGGTCGAATGTGAAACCGCAGAAATCAGCTACGTGAAATTCCGCGAGTTGTCGCAACAGGATCCAGACATTCTTTACGTGCTTAGCGGACAAATCGCACAACGCCTGCGCAACACCACGCGCAAGGTCGGCGATCTGGCGTTCTTCGACGTGACCGGTCGTGTAGCCCGCTGCCTATTGGAATTATGCAAGCAGCCGGACGCGATGACGCACCCGGACGGCATGCAGATCAAGGTGACCCGTCAGGAAATCGGCCGGATTGTCGGTTGTTCGCGGGAGATGGTTGGTCGCGTGCTCAAGGATCTTGAGGAACGCAACCTAGTCGATGTGAAGGGCAAGACCATGGTGGTCTTCGGTACCCGCTAAGGCCGAAACTCAGGCGCGGTACATCTGCGCCAGCATCAGACGAAACAGCTCATCGAGACGTGCCAAGGCCTGTGGCGCGTTGAATTTTTCATGCAGGGCAATGTGGCTTTCAGCCCGCACGCGTTGCTCCAGGCCGCACGCTTCGTTGAAGCGATTGACCGCCGCAACCATCGACTCGCGCTCGTTATCCATCAGCATCGCACCGTGCACCAGACCGACCGGACGCTGTCCGCCCTGGCTTTGGCGCCAACGCTGGGCGGTGCCAACCATTTTGCGGCCATCGAGGTTGACGTTGAAGCGACCGTCGCAGAATGCGCCATCGATTTCGCCCAACGATGATGTGCCGCCCAACTCGTCCAGTAACTCACAGATCGGATCGCAGAGACGGTGGTAGCCGGTTTCTATGCGGTTCAAATCACCTTCGCTGCGGGGTGGCGCGTAGACGAGCGCGATATTGATTGTCGCGGCCGATTGCGGGACGGGTTCGCCACCCGTTTCACGCAAGAGCACCGGCCAGCCAGCGGCGGCAGAGACTTCGCAGGCGTGGTCGAAACCGGGAAGACGATTGAGGCGGCGCGGCATGACCAGAGCGCGATCGCTGGGTTGCCAGAATAGAAGGCCGAATTCGGCGTCGCCGGCGCAGACCGAGGCCAGCAAGTCTTGTTCGGCTTGCAGGCCGGCTTCGATGGTCAGGCGGGTTGGCAGCGACATTGAGGGCTCCGGCAGATCTGGAATCTTTGGGGATTTCTAGGACCTCATCGCGAGCAGGCTCACTCCTACAATTGAAATGCGTTCTCCTGTAAGAGCGAGCCTGCTCGCGAATGAGTCGACTCGGTCTGAATGAATCAGTCGAGGGTCGAACCACTGATCGAAGCACCACGCTCCGGGAAGAACAGGCGCTGCAGTTCAGTGCCCGGACTTTCCGCACGCATGAACGCTTCACCGACCAGGAACGAATACACGTCGCTGATTTCCATCAGCTCGACATCAGCGCGATTGAGGATGCCGCTCTCGGTAATCACCAGTCGATCGCGCGGAATGCGCGGCAGCAGGTCGAGGGTGGTTTCCAGGCTGACATCAAACGTGTGCAGATTACGGTTGTTGACACCCACCAGCGGCGTGTCGAGGGTTTTCAGCGCACGCTCCAGCTCATCACCGTCGTGCACTTCGACCAACACATCGAGACCGACGCCTTTGGCGACCGAGGCCAGTTCAGCCATTTTCACGTCATCCAGTGCGGAGACGATCAACAGCACACAGTCGGCACCCAGCGCACGGGCTTCGACGATCTGGTACGGATCAATCATGAAGTCCTTGCGGATCACCGGCAGTTTGCACGCGGCACGGGCCTGTTGCAGGTAGGCATCGGCGCCCTGGAAGTAGTCGATGTCGGTCAGTACGGACAGGCACGTCGCCCCGCCCTTCTCGTAGCTTTTGGCGATGTCGGCGGGAACGAAGTTCTCGCGGATCACGCCTTTGCTCGGCGAGGCCTTTTTGATTTCGGCAATCACCGCTGGCTGTTTTTTCTTGGCTTGCGCCAGCAGTGCCTGGGCAAAACCACGGGGTGCATCGGCCGCCTTGGCCAGACCTTCCAGCTCGCTCAGGCTGACGCGAGCGCTACGCTCGGCGACTTCCTGAACTTTGCGCGCCAGAATGTTTTCCAGAACCGTCGGTACACTCATCCCTCATTCTCCACTCTGAATACCGCGGTAAAGGCACCCAGCTCCTCGAGTTTTTCCCGAGCAAGACCGGTGTGCAGAGCGTCGTGCGCAAGCTCCACGCCCTGTTTCAAACTGCTGGCCAGGTCAGCGGCGTATAGCGCTGCACCGGCATTGAGGACAATCATTTCAGCGGCTTTCTGACCGTTTTCGGTCTTGCGCTTGCCGAGTGCGTCGCGGATCAATGCCAGCGACGCTTCCGGGCCTTCGACCGACAGGCCGTGCAGGCTCTGGCTCTTCATGCCGAGGTCTTCCGGCTCGACCCAATATTCGGTGATTTCGTTGTTCTTCAACTCGGCTACGAAGGTCGGTGCGGCGAGGCTGAACTCGTCCAGGCCATCCTTCGAATGCACGACCAGCACATGCTTGCTGCCCAGACGCTGCAAGACTTCGGCCAATGGCCGGCACAATGCCTGGGTGAACACGCCCACCACCTGATGTTTGACACCGGCCGGATTCGTAAGCGGGCCGAGCATGTTGAACAGCGTACGCAGGCCGAGATCGCGGCGCGGGCCGGCGGCGTACTTCATGGCTTTGTGGTGGGTCTGGGCGAACATGAAGCCGATGCCGACGTTGTCGATGCAACGCGCAACCTGCACCGGTGTCAGGTTCAGATAGATGCCGGCAGCTTCCAGCAGGTCGGCGCTGCCGCTTTTGCCCGAGACTGCGCGGTTGCCGTGCTTGGCCACGGTGCAACCGGCAGCGGCAACAACAAACGAAGAAGCGGTCGATACGTTGAAGATATTGGCACCGTCACCGCCGGTCCCGACCACATCGACCACGCCGTCGAGGGTCTTGAGTTCAACCTGATCGGCCAGCTCACGCATGACCGACACGGCGCCGACGATCTCGTCGATGCTCTCGCTCTTCATGCGCATGGCCATCATGAACGCGCCGATCTGCGCGTCGGAGCATTGGCCAGTCATGATTTCGCGCATCACGTCGCGCATTTCATCGGTGCTGAGGTCGAGGTGATCGACGATACGGCTCAGGGCTGTCTTGATATTCATGGGAAGTCCTTAGCGCGTGCCGCCGGTTTGTTTGAGGAAGTTGGCAAACAGTTCATGGCCCTGCTCGGTCAGGATCGACTCGGGGTGGAACTGTACGCCCTCAATGTTCAGGGTCTTGTGACGCAGGCCCATGATTTCGTCGACGCTGCCGTCATCGTGTTGCGTCCACGCGGTCAGCTCCAGGCAATCGGGCAACGTCTCGTGCTTGACGATCAGCGAGTGATAACGGGTTACGGTCAGCGGATGGTTGAGACCCTGGAAAACACCCTTGTCCTCGTGGAATACCGGGCTAGTCTTACCGTGCATCACTTGGCGCGCGCGCACCACATCACCGCCAAAGGCCTGGCCAATGGACTGGTGGCCGAGGCAGACACCGAGAATTGGCAGTTTGCCGGCAAAGTGCTTGATCGCTTCGATGGAAATACCGGCTTCGGTCGGCGTGCACGGGCCTGGGGACACCACGATGCGCTCAGGCTTGAGTGCTTCGATCTCGGCGACGGTCAATTCGTCGTTACGCACGACTTTGACGTCGGCACCCAATTCGCCAAGGTATTGCACAACGTTGTAAGTAAAGGAGTCGTAGTTGTCGATCATCAGCAACATGGCGTTTCGAACCTCTTGAATTCTGACTTGGAGACAGCCTTCAGATGACTTGCCCGCAGGGTGCTGCACGATGTCGGACGCAGTTAGGCGCGTCGGCACAGCGGCATTTCAAACAGGCAAGGAAGGCAAAGCGATACAGATCCGGCGGGGCCGGCAGAAAAGATTCAGGCGCGCCAACGCCAGCGGGCGTGTGCCTTGATGACTTGATCCAGAAGTTTGCTGGTGATCAACACGGGGAAGGTCTCGTTCATACGTTCCGGCACAGTAACTTAGCTGGGCGGGGCGTGCAATATGGCCGGGCCTTCGGGGGATAAATCCAGGGGAGGATTCGCGACCGATGGCAAAACGCCGGGAGTTTTTGGTACTGTCGTTTCGTTCACCTACAACAATAAATAAACGGACTTGCTCATGATCAAACAGACGTTGTTTGTACCGCTGGCTGGCTGTCTGCTCGCACTGGCGTGTGCTCAGGCCAATGCCGCACCCAATCCCTATTCGAGTTTCATTGTTTTCGGCGACAGCCTGAACGATGCCGGGACCTTTACCGATACCGGCGGCCCGGCCGGCGCCACCCAGCGCTACACCAACCGGACGGGGCCGGTGTATCTGGATGGCAGCGGTGAGCTGCGCTCGCTGAACTCCACGCAATTGCTCGGCGGGCGCCTTGGCTTCACAGCGGATCAGACCGCATCGTCCAGCTCGGCGGTGCGCGCCAATGAAGGTTTGCCGGACGGCAACAACTGGGCGGTCGGCGGTTATCGCACCGACCAGATCCTCGACTCGATTACGACGCAATCGGCTACCGGTGAACGTACCCGTGCCGGTTACCTGCCCTCGAACGGCTTGCGCGCCGACCCAAATGCGCTGTATTACATCTCGGGCGGCGGTAACGACTTCCTGCAAGGTCGTATTCTCAGCCTGCCGCAAGCCAACGCCGCCGCCGATCGACTGGCCGACAGTGTGCAAACCCTGCAAACCGCCGGCGCCAAATACGTGATGGTCTGGCTGTTGCCTGACGTCGGCCTGACGCCGGCCATCAACGGTACGCCGCTGCAAGCCTTCAGCAGCCAACTCGCCACGCAGTTCAACAGCCAGTTGGTCACACGTCTGCAAGGCATCAACGCCGAAATCATTCCGCTGAACATTCCGGTGCTGCTGTCAGAAGTGTTTGCCGACCCGGGACGCTTTGGCCTCGCCACCGATCAGAATCTCACCGCGACCTGCTTCAGTGGCAGCGGCTGCACCGAAAACACCCGTTACGGGATCAACAGTGCAACGCCAGATCCGACCAAGCTGATCTACAACGACGGCGTGCACCCGACCGAGGCCGGGCAAAAGCTGATCTCCGACTATGCCTATTCCCTGCTCGCCGCACCGTGGGAACTGACGCTGCTACCAGAAATGGCCCACGCCACGCTGCGCGCGCATCAGGATGAACTGCGCAACCAATGGCAGGCGGACTGGGAAAACTGGCAAGCGGTGGGTCAATGGCGCGCCATTGTTTCGGCGGGCGGCCAACATCTGGATGTCGACAGCCAAAGCAGTGGCGTCAGTGCCGATGGCAGCGGTTACAACCTCAACGTCGGTGGCAGCTATCGTTTGAATGACGCGTGGCGCGTCGGTGTGGCGGGCGGTTTCTACCGGCAGAATCTGGAGGCCGGTCATAACGATTCGGACTACAAACTCAATAGCTACATGGCCACGGCATTTGCCCAGTTCCAGCAAAACCGCTGGTGGGCTGACGCGGCGTTGACCGGCGGCAAACTCGACTATGACAACCTCAAGCGCAAGTTTGATCTGGGCGTGAGCGAAGGCGCGGAAAAAGGCGACACTGACGGTAGCCTCTGGGCCTTCAGTACCCGCGTCGGTTACGACATCGCCCAGCCGGGCAGCGAGTGGCACCTGTCGCCATTCGTCAGTGCCGACTACGCCAGCGTTGATGTCGACGGCTACTCAGAGAAGAGCAATCGCGCCACAGCGCTGACCTTCGATGATCAGACCCGTGACTCGAAGCGCCTCGGCCTCGGTTTGCAGGGCAAGTACAACATCACCGCGCAAACTCAGGTGTTCGGCGAGTACGCCCACGAGCGTGAATATGAAGATGACGTGCAGAAGGTGCGTATCGCACTCAATACCCTGCCGGCCAACGACTTCAAGCTTGAGGGTTATACGCCGCAGAGCCATTTGAACCGTTTGAGCCTGGGCGTCAGCCACAAGCTCACGGCGGATCTGGCGCTGCGTGGCGGCTACTCGTTGCGCAAGGATGATGACTTTACCCAGCAAGGGGTTAACGTCGGAGTCGTGCTGGACTTCTAAATCACTGGCAGAAAAAAAGCGGTGCCCTCACAGGCGCCGCTTTTTTATGGCTGAACACAAATCGAATGTGGGAGCGAGCTTGCTCGCGAAGAGGGTGTGTCAATCGCCATGAATGTTGACTGAGCCACCGCTTTCGCGAGCAAGCTCGCTCCCACAGGGAAGATCAGTGATCAGTCCGGGGTTTGCTCGGCCAAAGCCACGGCGCGGAACATCGCGCGGCGTTTGTTCAGGGTTTCTTCCCATTCCAGCGCCGGCACCGAGTCAGCAACGATGCCGCCACCGGCCTGCACGTGCAGCTCGCCGTTCTTGATCACCGCCGTGCGAATCGCAATCGCGGTGTCCATGTTGCCGTTCCAGGCGAAGTAACCGACTGCACCGCCATATACACCACGCTTGACCGGTTCCAGCTCGTCGATGATTTCCATCGCGCGAATCTTCGGTGCGCCCGACAAGGTGCCGGCCGGCAGAATCGCCCGCAGTGCGTCCATCGCCGTCAGCCCTTCTTTCAACTGGCCGGTGACGTTGGAAACGATGTGCATCACATTGGAATAACGCTCGATGACCATTTTCTCGGTGAGTTTCACCGAACCGATTTCCGAGACGCGACCGGTGTCGTTACGACCCAGATCGATCAGCATCAAGTGCTCGGCGATCTCTTTGTCGTCCGACAGCAGGTCTTCTTCCAGCGCCACGTCCGCTTCTTCGGTGGCGCCACGCGGGCGCGTACCGGCAATCGGGCGCACGGTGATCAGGTTGTCTTCAACGCGCACCAGCACTTCCGGCGAACTGCCAACGACGTGGAAGTCGCCGAAGTTGAAGAAGTACATGTACGGCGTCGGGTTGAAGCAACGCAGAGCGCGATACAGATCGATCGGTGCAGCCTTGAAGTCGATCGACATGCGCTGCGACGGCACGACCTGCATGCAGTCACCGGCAAGGATGTACTCCTTGATGGTGTCGACGGCTTTTTCGTAATCGTCCTGAGTGAAACTGGAACGAAACACCGGATCAGCCGCTTGCTGCTTGCTGAAATCCAGACCGCGGCGCGGGGTGATCGGCTGGCGCAGTTTCTCCAGCAATGCCTGCAACTGCGCCTGACCTTGTTCAAAGGCATCGGCCTGCGCAGGATCGGCCAGCACGATTGCGTGCATCTTGCCAGCGAGGTTATCGAACACCACAACAGCGTCGGAAACCATCAGCAGAATGTCCGGCACGCCCAGCGGATCCGGGTTCGGACACTTGCCCAAGCGCTTCTCGACATAACGCACGCAGTCGTAACCGAAATAACCGACCAGACCGCCGTTGAAGCGCGGCAGACCGGCGATGGTCGGCACGTTGTAACGCGCCTTGAAGGTTTCGACGAAGGCCAGCGGGTCTTCGACGTCGTGGCTTTCGGTTTCGACGCCATCAACGGTGATGCTCACGTGATGATCGTGAACCCGCATGACTGTGCGGCACGGGAGGCCGATGATCGAGTAACGGCCCCATTTCTCGCCGCCCTGCACCGATTCGAGCAGGTAGGAGTTGGGTTGGTCGGCCAGTTTCAGGTAGATCGACAGCGGCGTGTCGAAGTCGGCCAGGGTTTCGCAGGCCAACGGAATGCGGTTGTAGCCGTCAGCGGCCAAGCGCAGGAATTCTTCGCGGATCATAAGGTGCCTCGTGGTGTGAGGGGCAAATCAGTCAGGTATGCAAACGCGCCGGCGGGCCGGCCAGGAACAAGTCAGGCGCGCCAACGCCAGCGGGCCAGGGCCTTGATGACTTTCATCCAGAGTTTGCGAGTGACCACCACGATGGCGTTTCCAGCAGGGGGTTGAACAGCGTCGGGCAACGTTATCCCACCGGCCAGATCCAGGCAACCGGGAATTAGCTTGCGCAGATCGTCGATCACCAGCGCCGGTGATTCTTCGGCAATCGGCCTGCCGTGGTTGTAGCCATAACTCAGCGCTACGCATTTGACCCCCGCCGCTTTCGCCGCCAGCACGTCGCTGCGCGAGTCACCGACGAACAACGATTGCGAGGCCGGGATATTGGCCATTTTCATCACGAAGAACAGCGCCGCCGGGTCAGGTTTCTTCTGCGGCAAGGTATCGCCGCCGATGATCCACTTGAAGTAGCGGCCGATCTTCATCTGATCCAGCAGCGGCGCGACGAAACGCTCCGGCTTGTTGGTGATCAGCGCCATGGCCACGCCTTGCTTGTGCAGCCACTTGAGGGTGTCGCGCACGCCGGGATAGACCACGGTCAGCTCATGGCTGGCGCCGTAGGCTTCCATGAACACCTCCAGCGCGTGCTCGGCCTCGACGTCATCTACCGCCGAATGATCAATGCCACCGGCCAACGCGCGGCGCACCAGAACGGGCGCGCCATTGCCCACCCATTCGCGCACCGAATCGATGCCCGCCGGTTGACGGCCGAGGGAGAGCAGCATGGTGTCCACCGCGGCTGCCAGATCCGGAACCGAGTCGATCAGCGTGCCATCCAGATCGAACATCACCAGCCGTGGCAGTTTCCCCGGGAACAGCTGCTCAAACCCGCTCATGGGCGAGCCAGCGCCAGTTCGGAACGCATCTTGTCGATGACTTCCTGATAGTTCGGCGCGTTGAAGATTGCCGAGCCGGCGACAAAGGTGTCAGCGCCAGCCGCCGCAATTTCGCGGATGTTGTTGACGTTGACGCCGCCGTCGATTTCCAGACGAATGTCACGGCCCGAGGCATCGATGATCGCCCGCGCTTCGCGCAGCTTGTCGAGGGTGCCGGGAATGAATTTCTGCCCGCCGAAGCCCGGGTTGACGCTCATCAGCAAGACCATGTCGACCTTGTCGATCACGTACTTGAGCACGTCCAGCGGGGTCGCCGGGTTGAACACCAGGCCGGATTTGCAGCCGCCTTCACGGATCAGTTGCAGCGAACGATCAACGTGCAAAGTGGCTTCCGGGTGGAAGGTGATGTAGGTGGCGCCAGCCTCGATGAAGTCGCCGACGATGCGATCCACCGGGCTGACCATCAGATGTGCGTCGATCGGCGCGGTGACGCCGTACTTGCGCAGCGCCGCGCAGACCATCGGACCGATGGTCAGGTTTGGCACGTAGTGGTTGTCCATGACATCGAAGTGAACGAAGTCGGCGCCAGCGGCGAGAACGTTGTCCACTTCCTCGCCGAGGCGGGCGAAGTCGGCGGAGAGAATCGACGGAGCAATTACGAAGGGCTGCATGACGCACCTTTTCTGAGCTAAATCACGATGGCGCGCATTGTATACCTCAAGTTTCCAAGCGCGCACCGTGACCGCGATGATTGGGTTGTGCCATGACCGGTGACCGGCGCTGGCTCAATACGCCGCGCGATAGATCTTCTCGATGTCGGCAGCGCTGAGTTTGCGCGGGTTGTTGCGCATCAAGCGCTCGATGCCCGCCGCCTCCACCGCCATCGCCGGGATTGCGTCTTCCGGTACGCCGAAACTACGCAGCCCGGCAGGGATTTCCACCGCCGCGCACAAGTCGGTCATGGCCTGCACGGCTTTGTCCGCGGCTTCGGCTGCACTCAGATGAGCAGTCTTTACCCCCATGGCTTCGGCGATATCCTGCATGCGTTCGACGCAGGCCATCTTGTTCCAGGTCATGACATACGGCAGCAGCAAGGCATTGCTGACGCCATGAGCAATGTTGAAACGCCCGCCCAGCGGATACGCCAGCGCATGCACCGCCCCCACCCCGGCATTGCCGAACGCCATGCCGGCCATCAGGCTGGCGGTGGCCATGTCTTCGCGGGCTTGCAGGTGGGCGCCGTTGGCGTAGGCCTTGGGCAACGCGTTGGCGATCAACTTGATCGCACCGATGGCCAGAGAGTCAGTGATCGGCGAGGCATGCACCGACAGATAGGATTCGATGGCGTGCACCAGCGCGTCGACGCCGCTGGCGGCCGTGACACTGCGCGGACAGGTCAGGGTCATCTGCGGGCTGACCAGCGCGACGTCAGGCAATAAATAGTCGCTGACGATGCCTTTCTTCAGCTGCGCGTGTTTGTCCGAGAGGATAGCGACATTGGTCACTTCAGAACCGGTGCCGGCGGTGGTCGGGATGGCGATCAGCGGCGGGCCTTTGCGCGGTACCTGATCAACGCCGAACAGGTCTTCCAGCGCACCGTGGTAACCGGCGTAGGCGGCAACACTTTTGGCGATGTCGATGGCACTGCCGCCACCGAGGCCGATCAAGCCGTCATGCCCGCCTTCGCGGTAAACGCGCATGCAGTCTTCGACGATGGCAATTTCCGGGTCGGGCAGTACGCGATCGAAAATCTCGTAGTCGCGGCCACCCAGTTGCACCAGCGCCAGCTCTACCGTGCCGGATTTGACCAGCGCGGCGTCGGTGACGATCAGTGGGTTATCGATGTCGAGGCGGGCGAGTTCGGCGGCCAGTTGCTCGATGGCGGCGGCGCCGGTGATCAGTTTGTGAGCGATTTTGAACTGGGACAGACTCATGTGCGCAGCCTCTTATAGATGTGGGAGCTGGGCACAAGATTAGCTGAGGGTTTGGGGTTGTCTGCTATTCAGGTGGTGAATGACCCATCAAGGGCAAGATCAACAGCCCCTCACCCTAGCCCTCTCCCGGTGGGAGAGGGGACTGACCGAGTTGTACTCTCGAAGTACATCGACCTGAATTACCGAGTCGAACTCAGGCCTTGAACAGCACAACGATCTGCTCTCTTTCCCACAAAGGTAAAAAGACTGACCGAGGTGGATGGGCGAGGTACACCGACTTGCGATACCGAGGCGAACTCAGGTTTTGAAAACCATGAAGATCTGCTCCCTTTCCCCCCTCGCCCCCCTGGGGGAGAGGGCTGGGGTGAGGGGGTAAGCTTTTGATCTGGCCCTTAAACCTGAGCGGTACGCAGTTTTTCGCTGCGGCCTCGTAACCATTCCAGGGTCAGCAGCAGGATGACGGAAAAGGCGATCAGCAACGTCGCAGCCGCAGCAATCGTCGGACTCAAGTTCTCCCGAATCCCGCTGAACATCTGCCTTGGCAACGTCGCCTGCTCAGGCCCCGCAAGAAACAACGTCACCACCACCTCATCAAACGAAGTCGCAAACGCAAACAGCGCTCCGGAAATCACCCCCGGCGCAATCAGCGGCAACGTCACCCGACGAAACGCAGTCAACGGCGATGCACCGAGACTAGCCGCCGCCCGCACCAGATTATGGTTAAAGCCCTGCAACGTTGCCGACACCGTGATGATCACAAACGGCACACCCAGCACCGCATGCACCACGATCAACGAGAAGAAGCTGTTGCCCAACCCCAGCGGCGCAAAAAACAGATAACTCGCCACACCAATGATCACCACCGGCACCACCATCGGCGAAATCACCAGCGCCATCACCAGCGATTTGCCAGGGAAGTCACCACGGGTCAGGCCAATCGCCGCCAGCGTGCCGAACACCATGGCCAGCACCGTCGCCGCCGGGGCTACGATGATGCTGTTCTTCAGTGCGCGCATCCATTCCGCCGAGGCGAAGAAATCCTGATACCAGTGCAGCGAAAAGCCCTGCAACGGATACACCAGAAAACTGCCCGAGTTGAACGACAGCGGAATGATCACCAGCACCGGCAGAATCAGGAACAACAAAATCAAGCCGCAGAGGATCCGCAGGCTGTAGAACCACACCCGTTCGATGGGCGACATGTAAGGACTCAGCATTTCCAATTCCCCTTAGCTCAGGCGCAGGCGACTGGCGCCCACCAGCCAGCTGTAAATCAGATAAAGCACCACGGTCGCCAGCAGCAACAGCCCGCCCAGCGCGGTGGCCATGCCCCAGTTGATGCTGGTGTTGGTGTAGAAGGCGACGAAATAGCTGACCATTTGATCGTTCGGGCTGCCGAGCAGCGCCGGGGTGATGTAGTAGCCGATGGCGAGGATGAACACCAACAGACAGCCAGCGCCGACACCGGCGTAAGTCTGCGGGAAGTACACCCGCCAGAAACTGGCGAACGGGTGGCAGCCCAGGGAAATCGCCGCGCGCATGTAGGTCGGCGAGATGCCTTTCATCACGCTGTAGATCGGCAGGATCATGAACGGCAACAGGATGTGCACCATCGAGATGTACACGCCAGTACGGTTGAACACCAGTTCCAGCGGTTTATCGATGATGCCCATGGCCAGCAGCGCGCTGTTGATCAATCCGCCCGATTGCAGCAGCACGATCCACGCCGCCACCCGCACCAGAATCGAGGTCCAGAACGGCAGCAGCACCAGAATCATCAGCAGGTTGCTTTGCCGCGATGGCAGATTGGCCAGCAGGTAGGCCAGTGGATAAGCCAGCAGCAGGCAGATCACGGTGATGATCAGGCCCATCCAGAAGGTGCGGGCGAAGATGTCGAGGTAGATCGCTTGATCCGGGGTGGCCGGGGCGATCTCGCCGAGGTCGTCGATGCGATGATCGACCGCTGCCAGCAGGTAATACGGGGTAATGCTGCTGGTGTTGCGTTTGACCGCTTGCCAGTAAGCCGGATCGCCCCAACGCTCGTCGAGACCTTCGAGGGCTTCTTTATAAGAGGCCGGTTCGCTGGCGAAGGGCAGCGCCCGGGCGGTTTTGGTCAGCAGGCTGCGATAGCCGGCCAATTCCATGTTCAAGCGCTTGGACAGATCGCCCAGCGTCTGGTTTTTGCGCGCTTCGGCGAGATCTTCGCCGGCGGCTTTGTACACCGGTTCAGCGGGCAGGCCACGGCCGTCCCAACTGGCGATGGCCGCCACGGTGCGCGGCATGCCGCCGACCACTTCGGGGTTGCCGACGCTTTTGTAGAGCAGCGCCACGATCGGCACCAGAAACACCAGCAACAGAAACAGCACCAGCGGCGCAATCAACGCCTGCGCCTTCCAGCGGTTGACCCGCTCGGCGTGCTTGAGCTTCTGCTTCAAGGTGGGACTGTTGCCCTCGTTCAGGGGAACGGCGATGGCCATGACGTACTCCGCAAATCTTTGGGTGGGCGGCATCACACACAGCGATGCCGCATTACATCAACACACAAGAAACACATCACCTCTGTAGGAGCTGTCGAGTGCAACGAGGCTGCGATCTCTTGATCTTGAAAGGCAAAGTCAAAAGATCGCAGCCTGCGGCAGCTCCTACATGGCGAAGGATTACTTCGCCGCCCAGGAGTTGAAGCGCTGTTCCAGTTGTTCACCGTTGTCAGCCCAGAAGCTGACGTCGATCTGCACCTGGTTGGCGATGTTTTCCGGGGTGGTCGGCATGTCTTTCAGGACATCCTTGGCCAGCAGCGGCACCGCCTGGGTGTTGGCCGGGCCGTAGGCGATGTTTTCCGAGTAGGTCTTCTGCTGCTGCGGCTGTACCGAGTAGGCGATGAATTTTTTCGCCGCTTCCGCGCGCTTGGCGTCCAGACCTTTCGGGATGGCCCAGGCGTCGAAGTCATAGATACCGCCGTTCCACACCACTTTCAGGTTGGATTCTTTCTGCACCGCCGCGATACGACCGTTGTAGGCCGAGCTCATCACCACGTCACCGGAAGCGAGGTATTGCGGCGGTTGTGCGCCGGCTTCCCACCATTGGATGTTCGGCTTCAACTCATCAAGCTTCTTGAACGCGCGATCCTGACCACCCTTGCTCGCCAGCTCTTTGTAGACGTCTTTCGGCGCTACGCCATCGGCCATCAAAGCGAATTCGAGGGTGTACTTGGCGCCTTTGCGCAGGCCACGCTTGCCCGGGAATTTCTTCGTGTCCCAGAAATCCGCCCAGCTTGTTGGTGCGGTTTTCAGCTTGTCGGCGTTGTAGGCCAACACGGTCGACCAGACGAAGAAGCCCACGCCGCAAGGCTGGATTGCGCCTTTGACATAGTCTTCAGTCTTGCCGAACAGCGCCGGGTCGAGTTGTTCGAACATGTCTTCGTCACAGCCTCGGGACAGTTCCGGCGATTCAACTTCGACCAGATCCCACGACACGCTCTTGGTGTCGACCATGGCTTTGACCTTGGCCATTTCGCCGTTGTATTCGCCGGCGACGATTTTGCCGTTGCCCGCCGCTTCCCACGGTGCATAGAAGGCTTTGACTTGCGCCGCCTTGTTCGCCCCGCCAAACGACACCACGGTTAAATCCGGGCCAGCAGCCATTGCGCTGGCCGCACCCATCAGGCCCAGGGTCAGGGCGGTGAACTTCAGGGATCTCAACATTTATTGTTCTCTCCACGTGCAGGGTTGGTGTTGGTACAACGGGGGGCGATCAGTTCGCCTCTAACAGCGGATCAAGCGCGCGAACGTGCTCGACCTGCCAGCCAAGCGGTACCACGTCACCGACCGCGAGCGCTGGATCGAGCTCGGCAATCGGTTGTTTCACGAAGAAGTCGGTCTTGCCGCAGACTTCCAGGCGCACCCGGACGTGGTCGCCCAGATAGATGAATTCCGCCACCCTCCCTGAGAAGCGGTTAACGCATTGATCGCTCGAACCGTTGAGACTGACGCGCTCCGGACGGATCGACAACGTCACCGGTTCGCCGGTCTGGCCGACGTTGACCGCCAGCGCCTCGACCTTTTCGCCACGACCCAACTCGACCACGCAGCGCTCGCCGCTCTGGCTGAGCAAACGGCCGTTGAGACGGTTGTTCTCACCGATGAAGTTGGCGACGAAGGTGTTTTTCGGTTCTTCGTAAAGGGTGCGTGGCGGCGCGATCTGCTGGATTTCGCCCTGGTGGAACACCGCGACCCGATCGGACATGGTCAGCGCTTCACCCTGATCGTGGGTCACGTAGACCACGGTCACGCCGAGGCGCTGGTGCAGGTGTTTGATTTCCATCTGCATGTGTTCACGCAGTTGTTTGTCGAGGGCACCGAGGGGTTCGTCCATCAGCACCAGCTGCGGTTCGAACACCAGCGCGCGAGCCAGCGCCACACGTTGCTGCTGACCACCAGACAATTGCGCTGGATAGCGGGAAGCGAACGCGTCGAGCTGAACCATGCTGAGGACTTTCTTTACCCGATCGCTGACGTCGCTTTTGTTCAGGCCACGGACCGTCAGCGGGAACGCGAGGTTTTCCGCCACGGTCATGTGCGGGAACAACGCGTAGTTCTGGAACACCATGCCGATGTCGCGCTTGTGCGGCGGCACGTTGTTGATCGAGCGCCCGGCCAGGAGGATTTCGCCGGCGGTCGGTGTTTCGAAACCGGCGAGCATCATCAGGCTGGTGGTCTTGCCGGAACCGGACGGCCCGAGCAGGGTGAGGAATTCGCCTTTGCGGATGTCCAGGTTGAGGTCTTTGACGATCAGGTTCTCGCCGTCGTAGCTCTTCTGCACTCCACGAAAGCTGACCAGCACATCGCTGGCCCCTGCGTTTGAATCGACCTGGCTCATACCCACACCTTTGTTGTTGATGACTGCTTGTGGGTTAAGCCTAGTGGCTGCTGACAGGCGCGCAAATCGGGGCGCAGGAGAGAATCGCCTCAGCCGGATGGAAGGTTGGGGGTAGGGATTGCCCTACAAGGATGGCGCTAATGGATAAGGCAGTTGCGAGCGTTGAGCTGCAAGCTGCAAGAACAAGCAAAAGCGTGTGTCGCTAACAGATATGCCCACACAAATCCCTGTAGGAGCTGCCGAAGGCTGCGATCTTTTGATGTTGATCGTTAAAAACAAAATCAAAAGATCGCAGCCTTCGGCAGCTCCTACACGGGTTGCGTCTGATCAGAGGAGTTTGTGTTCCATCGCGTACTTCACCAGCTCGGCCAGCGAGGTGATGTTGAGTTTCTGCATCAGCCGCGCCTTGTGAGTGCTGATGGTCTTGCTACTGAGGGCCAGTTGCTGGGCGATGTCGTTAACGTTGGCGCCTTGGGCCAGACGCTCGAACACCGAGAATTCGCGCTCGGACAGCAACGAATGCAGGGGGCGTGCATCGGTCAATCCGACTTCGAAGACCATGCGGTCGGCCAGATCCGGATCGATGTAACGCCCACCCGCCGCGACTTTGCGAATGGCGGTCAGCAAGAGCGCTGGATCGCTGTCCTTGGTCGCATACCCCGCGGCGCCAACCTTCAGCGCCCGTGCAGCCATCTGCGCTTCGTCATGCATGGACAGCACCAGAATCGCTGGCGGATTGTTTAACGCCCGGATACGCGGAATCGCTTCAAGCCCGTTGACGCCGGGCATCGAGATGTCGAGCAAGACCACTTCGCAAGGCACGCTGCGCAGGGTCTCGAGCAATTGCTCACCATTGCTCGCCTCGCCCACCACTTGCAGGTCCTTGGCCAGACCGATCAATTGCTTGATGCCTTCGCGGACGATGGTGTGGTCTTCGGCTACCAGTACACGGATCACGTTCTTCTCCAGAATTCAGGCATACACAGATCCCTGTGGGAGCGAGCTTGCTCGCGAAGGCGTCAGTCCAGACACCACAACATGTCAAACCTCACTTACCGGCACCCACACATTCAGACTGGTGCCCTCCCCCGGCTCACTCTCCAGCGCCAACCGCCCGCCCATGATCAGCACCCGCTCGCGCATGCCGACCAGGCCAAACGAAGTCGGCCGACCGGCAGCGGCCACAAATCCTACGCCATCATCACTGACCGTCAGGCACAATTCATCGCCCTCCAGCGCCAACGTCAGCTCCACAGTATGCGCCTGGGCATGCCGCATCACGTTCGTCAGCGCCTCCTGCAAAATCCGAAACAGACCGATTGCCTTGGCATCACTGAGCGCCGGCAGATTGTCCGGCACCTGCACCAGACACGGAATCTGCGTACGCGCTTCAAATCGCCGCGCCTGCCACTCGATCGCCGACGCAATCCCGGCATCGAGAATCGGCGGTCGCAGCGCCGTGGCCACGTCGCGCACCAACTGGAATAACTGAGCGATCAGGCGTTTCATGCTGTTCAGCCGTTCGTTCAGACCGGGATCCAGTTGCGCGTAGGCCAGTTCGCACATCGATGTTTCCAGCTTCAGCACGGTCAACATCTGCCCCAGTTCATCGTGAACCTCACGGGCAATTCGCGCCTTCTCTTCTTCACGCACGCTCTCAAGGTGCGCCGACAGTTCGCGCAGTTGCTCGCGCGACGCCGCCAGCTCGAGCTCGATACGCTTGCTCTCGGTGATGTCCCAGACAATGCCGTCCCAAACGTAAGCGCCATCCTCCAGCTGCCGGGTGATCGCCTTGATCTCGGCCCAGCGCTGCTCGCCCTGACGTGTGAGGATCCGGCCCTGCCACGACCAGTCGCTGTCAGTGTCCAGCGCCTGATCCTGAGTGCGGTGATAATCGGCCTTGTCATCCGGATGCACCAGGCTACGCAAGCCCATGTCCCGATGGGCGATCGCGGCCGGCGCGTAACCGACCAGGCTCTCGCTGCCTTCGCTGATATAGGCGAAGTCGATCTGTCCGGTCACCGGCGCGCGCTCCAGACGGAACACCAGCCCCGGCACGTTGGCGGCAATGCCCTGCAAGCGCGCCTCGCTTTCCTGCAACGCCGCCAGTGCACGGCGACGTTCGGTCACGTCAGTGAGGTAAACCACCAAATATTCACTGTCGCGAAAACGCAGAAAACTCAGCGACACATCCGCTGGCAACACACTGCCGTCGGCGCGCACGCAGCTGGTTTCGAAACTCAGCGGCCCTTCTTCGCTGGCCCGCGCGCGTTTCCACAGGTTGAGCCAGCGATCCATGTGCAGACCGGGTTCAAAGTCGATCAGCGGGCGCTCGATCAATCCGCCCGAGGGATACCCGAGCATGTTTTCCGCCGCGCGATTGGCGTAGCGCACATGGCTGTCCCAGTTGACCCAGAGGATGCCGACGGTGCTTTGGTCGATGGAGAACTGCGTCAACCGCAGCGCTTGTTCGTTGGCCGCGCGCAAGGCGATGTCTTCCCGGGCAGCCAGCAGTCGCTGTTCGAGGCTGTGCTGTTGGCGGCGCTGCCAAAACACGATCGCGACACAACTGAACAGCATCACCGCGAACAACAGACTGAGGTTCTGCCAGAAACCCGGCGACTCCGAGAGTCGCGGATATTTCGGTTGCAGCCATTGGTTGTGCAACTGCTCCAGATCCTTGGCCGGGATGGCACGCAGCGCACTTTGAATGATGCCGGCCAACTCTGGCCAATCGCGGCGCGAGCCGACTCGCAGCAGTTGCGGCAGGCCGATATCGCCGACCACCACCAGCTCGGCGAACTCAGGCTCTACCGACAGGCGCCCGAGCTGCGCCTCGTCGACCACGGCGTAGGCGGCCTGCTGACTCAACAGCAACTGCAACGCCTGACGCTCCAGCGGCACGCCTTGCAGATTCAGATGGGGGTAGTTGCCGCGTAGGTAATCGGCCGTGCTGCTGGGCATGCGTACGGCAACCCGAACCTGACTATCGAACTTCTCCAGGTCGACCACACCACTGGCCTTCTGATCGCTGACCACCAGTTGCGGCACGCGCATGTACGGATCGGAGAACTGCCACAGACGCAGGGCACTCGGGGTTTGACTCAGGCCCGGAGCAATATCGATCTCGCCCTCGCGCACGGCGGCTTCCAATTGTGCGAGATCCTGGAAGTTACGCCAGCTCAGTTCGACATTGAGCACCTTGGCCAGCAACTTCATCAGTTCGACGTTGGCCCCGGACAGCCGCTGCAAACGCCGGTCGTATTGTGCATAGGGCGCCTGCAACACCAGACCAACGCGCAATTCATTGTGTTGCGCCAGCCATTGCTGCTGGTCCGCCGACAACTGTGCGAGATGAGACGGCGGCGCAGGCGCCGCCCAGCCCATCAAGGGAACCCACAAACAGCCGATAACCCACAGGCAGCAAAATCGCTTCATTGAAGTCTCATACACTGACAAATTCTGACCAACCCATTAGGCTGCCGGGATACTTTCTGGCCTGGAATAACCGATGCCCTCTGTCTACCGCCTGGCAATGCCAGCATTGTGCCTGTCGCTGATCCTGCCTTGTGCGTTTTCCGTCGAAGCCGCCGATCCGGCGCCCGCCGCCACGGCGGAAAAACCTGCCGAAGCAAAACCGGCCGAACGCCAGCCACTGCTTGAGCGTAGTCAGGAAGAGGCCGCCGCACTGGAACGTAAAGTCCCGGCGCAAGAACAACAACAGTTGCAGGCCGGCAGCGACACCTTCCTCGCCCTGTGGAAACCGGCCAACACCGCCGAGCCCAAAGGCGCGGTGATCATCATCCCCGGCGCCGGCGAAACCGCCGACTGGCCGCAGGCAATCGGTCCATTGCGGCGCAAACTGCCGGATGCAAAGTGGAGCAGCCTGAGTATCACGCTGCCCGACCTGCAAAGCGACACCATTGCACCGCGCGTGGTCGAGGCACCCGCTGTGCCGAAAGCCCCGGAGTCTGGCAGCAAGGACTCCACCACCGCGCAGCCGATCGAGCAAGCCGCTGGCAGTGAAGCAGAAGTCGCGGATCAGGTGGTCGCCGAAACCACTGAAGAGCAATCCAGGGCTGACGCCGAACGCATCTTCGCGCGCATCGACGCGGCGATTGCCTACGCCGAGCAGCAGAGCGCACGCAGCATTGTCGTGCTTGGGCACGGCACCGGTGCTTATTGGGCTGCGCGTTATCTGAGCGAAAAACAAACGGCGCAGGTGGAAAAATTCGTCATGGTCGATGCGCAGATGCCAGGCAAGGCCAAGCCGCCACTGGCCGAACTGACGCCAACGCTGAAGCTGCCGACGGCGGATATTTTCTATATGGACAAGCCGCTGAATCGCAATGCGGCGCTGGAGCGTATGCAGGCGAGCAAGCGCTTGAAGACCTCGGCGTTCAGCCAGGTCGCGCTCAAGGCCCTGCCGGATAACAAGGCTGAACAGGAACAGTTGTTCCGCCGGGTGCGTGGCTGGTTGAATCCGCAGAACACGGACTGATAGAAGCAAAAGCAAAAGATCGCAGCCTGCGGCAGCTCCTACAGGGTTCGTATTCCATGTAGGAGCTGCCGCAGGCTGCGATCTTCTGATCTTGAAAACGCCTAACGAAAATCCCGCCGCTCACGAATCAACGTATAGGCATTGTGCAGCTCACGGGTTTTTTCGGTGGCTTCACGCACTTGCACTGGCGTCGCCCCCGTACCGGCAATCTTGTCCGGATGATGACGACTGAGCAGGCGCCGATAGGCGCGCTTGATCTGTGCCGGCTCACTCGACGCCGACACACCCAATAAACGCATCGCTTCCTGATAACTCACTGCGGCACTGACGATCGGTCGCTTGCCTGGTTCGTAATCGCTGGCCAATGCCTGCACCTGATGCGTCGTCCACCCCAGCCACTTGCCCCATTGAGCCAGCAATTCCCGCTCACTGACACCCGCACGACCATCGGCCCAGACCATCCGCCAACAGGCGCGCAACACGCCTTCGGCGGCATGCGGCTGCGCACTCAGGCGCCGTAGATAACCGCGCAGGTTGTCGCTGCCGGACTTGCCGCGATTGAACGCGGCAATCGCCCGACGCGTCGCCGGCTCGCTCATTTCCAGCGCACGCATTTCGTTACGCGCCTGCTGGATATGCCCGTCAGTGACCCGACCGTCACTCTTGGCCAGGCGCCCGAGCAGTACAAACAACAATTCGTCGTTGCGCAACATCGGCCGCCCGCCGAGTTTTTCCCGCAAATGCCCAAAGCTTTGCAGGTTCAGGCGCCGATCCAGCGCCTGCCCCAACAATGCCCCAAGCATGGCCCCCGGAATGCTGGCGATCGCAAAACCCGCTCCGGCTCCAATCAGAGTCCCTGGCCACAGCATGTCAGCGACTCGCTTCTATCAAGGTTTCAGCTTCGGCCAGACGCTCATGCGTACCGACATCCACCCAGTGACCTTTCAGACGCTCGCCTGTCACTTCGCCGTCTGCCATGGCTTTACGCAGCAGCGGCGCTAGTTTGAAAGCGCCGTCCGTGCAGCCATCGAACAACTGCGGATGCAGCACGGCGATGCCGCTATAGGTCAGGGTCGGCGAGTCCGGTTGGCCGTCGTGCACCTTCCCGTCGATCAGAGTGAAATCACCAGTCGGGTGATGCGCGGGATTATCGGCCAGTACCAGATGCGCGAGCCCGTTGATCGGCTGATGCAGCACGCTGAAATCGTAATCGGTCCAGATATCACCGTTCACAACGAGAAAGGCATCATCGCCGAGCAGTGGCAGCGCACGGAAAATCCCGCCGCCGGTTTCCAGTGGCTCACCTTCCGGCGAGTACTGAATGCGCACGCCAAATTGCGCACCGTCGCCCAGGTAATCTTCGATCTGCTGACCGAGCCAGGCGTGGTTGATCACGATCTCGTTGAACCCTGCGGCCGCCAAGGCACGCAGGTGATATTCGATCAGCGGGACACCGCCGGCACGCACCAGTGGTTTCGGCGTAGTCAGGGTCAGGGGGCGCATGCGCTCGCCTTTGCCTGCCGCCAGAATCATTGCCTTCATGCTGTTGCTCCACCCCGCAGGCTGGTGAACAGCGCTTGCAGTTCTGCCAATTCAGGACGACGCGCAATCACCGCCTCTATATAAGAGAAGAAACGCGGTACGTCGGCCAGATAACGCGGCTTGCCATCGCGATGACAAATGCGCGCGAAGATGCCGATGACTTTCAGGTGGCGCTGTACGCCCATCAGGTCGCTGGCACGCAGGAAGTCTTCGAAGTCCGGCTGCACCGGGATGTTCAGTGCCGAGGCTTGCTGCCAGTAGCTTTCCAGCCAGCCGCGCACACGTTCTTCAGGCCAGCTGAGAAAGGCGTCCTTGAACAGGCAGGTCACGTCGTAGGTCACCGGGCCGTAGACCGCATCCTGGAAGTCCAGCACGCCGGGGTTCGGCTCGCTGAGCATCAGGTTGCGCGGCATGTAGTCGCGGTGCACCAGGACTTTCGGCTGGGCGAGTGCGCTGTCGATCAGCAGATTGCTGATCTGTTGCCATTGTTGTTGCTGAGTCGAATCGAACTCGACGCCGAGTTCATGTTTCACGTACCACTCAGGAAACAGTTCCAGCTCACGACGCAGCAAGGCAACGTCGTAACTCGGCAGCGGCGCGACCATCGGCAACTGCTGAAAAGCGAGCAGCGCTTGCAAGGCATCTTTGAACAAAGCGTCGGCATTTTCGCCATCGATCACGTCGAGATAGGTCTTGTTACCCAGGTCATTGAGCAAAAGAAATCCACGTTCGAGGTCTTCGGCATAAATTTTCGGCACATTTATTCCGGATTTCTCCAGTAAAAAGGCGATATCCACGAACGGTTTGCAGTTTTCCCGGGGTGGCGGCGCGTCCATCACGACGAAGGTGCGACCCGCGCCTTCCCAGCGGAAGTAACGGCGGAAACTCGCGTCGCTGCTGGCCGCGGTCAACGTGGCCGGGGGCACGGCGCCCCAGCCCTGATCTGCAAACAGGATTGCCAACTGCTCATCGAGCCAAACTTTCAGGTGTTGCAAGCGTACATCTTGGTCAGGCATTGCAAGGGTCTCCGACGGCGCTAGCCGTCAAGCGGGTCATGCTTTATTATCCAGCATCTTTTTCAGACCATCGAGAGGCGTGCGGCCCACACCGCGGGCAGATGGCACGCAGGAAGCCCGGACTAATAAGATGGCATTGAAATCCCCCGCGTTTCGTAAAAAATTTCCGTTGTTGGTAACCGGCAGTCTGCTGGCTATGCAACCTCTGGCCAGTCAATTCGTTGTTGCCGCCGAGCAGTATGACTGCTCCGTCTCGGCTTCGGGTGGTTGGGCCTGTGCGCCCAAATCAACCGCTGCTGCGTTGCCGCCGCGCCCAGTGCATGACGGCAGTGCCGTCAGCGCTACCGGCGAAGCCGCGACCGAGAACGGTGCGGTTGCCGACACAGCGCCTAAAACGGCGCTGGTCACCGAAGCCAAGGGCCGCGGTCTGAAATCCCGTAGCGAAGACTTCAGTCACCTCGACTGGGTTCCGCGCGAGAAGCTCACCGCCGCCCAATTGGCCGAGACCGGGCCTTACTGCTCTGGTGCCTATATCGAACCGATTCGTCCTGGCATGAATGACAAGACGAATAAAAGCGATGCACCGACCTTTATCGGCGCAAAAGCCTCGCGCTATAACACCGATGATCAAGTCGGTACGCTGGCCGGCGATGTCGTCCTGCGTCAGGGCAGCATGCAGGTTGAATCCGACGAGGCCAGCCTGTATCAGGCCGAGAGCCGCGCCGAGCTCAACGGCGATGTGCGCATCCGCGACAACGGTGCGCTGATCGTTGGCGACCACGCCGACGTGCAACTCGACACCGGTGAAGCCAAGGTCGACAACGCCGAATACGTGATGCACAAATCGCGTATCCGCGGTAACGCGCTCTACGCCAAGCGCGCAGAAAACGCGATCATTCGCCTGAAGGACGGCACGTACACCACGTGCGAACCGAACAGCAATGCCTGGCAGCTCAAGGGCAACAACATCACCTTGAACCCGGCCACCGGTTTCGGTACCGCGACCAACGTGACGTTGCGCGTCAAAGACATTCCGATTCTGTACACGCCGTACATCTATTTCCCGATCGACGACCGTCGCCAGTCGGGTTTCCTGCCGCCGACCATCGGCAGCGGCAGCGATACCGGCTTCATGCTGGTTACGCCGTACTACTTCAACCTGGCGCCGAACTACGACGCCACGTTGTACCCGCGCTACATGAGCAAGCGTGGCATGTTGGTGGAAGGCGAATTCCGCTACCTGACCAAGTCGAGCGAAGGTCAGTTTGGTGCCGCGTATCTGAATGATGACGATACCGAGCGCAGCAAGCAGACCGACTACGAAAAAACCCGCTACATGTACAACTGGCAGCACAAGGGCGGTCTCGACTCCCGCGTGCTCACCGAAGTCGATTACACCAAGATCAGCGATCCGTATTACTTCCAGGATCTGCAGACTGATCAGATTGGTGTGAAAAGCAGCGACTTCGTCAACCAGCAGGGCGCGATCACTTACCGTGGCGACAGCTACACCGCACGCCTGAATGCTCAGCAGTACCAGTTGGCGACCGTTTCCAACATCACCCCGTATGGTCGTCTGCCGCAGATCACCTTCAATGGTCAACTGCCGTACCACCCGGAAGGTCTGAACTTCGATTACGAGACCGAGCTTGTTCGGTTTGATCGTGATCTGAAAACCGGCACTTTCACTCAGGAAGACGGCATTACGACTGAGCCGAGACTGGACAACAACGTTCAAGGCTTGGCCCGCGCTAACGGCGACCGTCTGAACCTGAAGCCTGGTGTCAGTCTGCCAATGAACTGGACCTACGGCTTCCTGAAGCCATCGCTCAAGTATCAGTACACCCAGTACCAACTGGACCTGGACGGTACCGGCAAGTCGCAGATCGTTGCTCAGCAAAATGCCGCCAATGCGGCAGGTACCGAGTACATCGGTGGCAAGTTCGGTAGCAACCAGAACCGCGGCGTACCTATCGCGAGCATCGACAGTGGTCTGTATTTCGACCGCAATACGTCCTTCTTCGGCAAGAACTATCGCCAGACACTGGAACCGCGACTGTTCTACCTCTATGTGCCTGAAGAAAATCAGGAAGACATCCCTGTATTCGACACCAGCGAATACACCTTCAACTACGCCTCGCTGTTCCGCGACAACCGCTTTTCCGGTGCCGACCGTGTCGGCGACGAGAACAAGCTGTCGCTGGGCGTGACCAGCCGCTGGATCGAAGACGACGGTTTCGAACGTCAACGCATCAGCGTTGGTCAGGCCGTGTATTTCAAAAATCGTGAAGTACAGCTGCCAGGCATTGATCCAAAAACCCGGGACGATGCGAAATCCAAAGTATCGCCATACGCCCTGGAATACGAATACCGCTGGAACCGCGACTGGCGCACCACGGCCGACTACAACTGGGATCCGGACAGCCGTAGCCCGCGTTCCGGCAGTGCGATGTTCCACTACCAGCCTGAAGACAACCCGAACAAGGTCATCAACGCCGGTTATCGCTATCGCAATGACCAGGTTCGTTATGACCAGAACACCGGTAAATGGACCGTGGGCGGTGGTGACTACGGCACTCCTGGTCAGCCTGGCTACGTGAAGGACTACTACAAGATCCAGCAGCATGACTTCTCGGTCATCTGGCCGATCGTTCCGCAGTGGAACGCGATCAGCCGCTGGCAGTATGACTACAACCGTAACCGTACCCTGGAAGCCTTCGGTGGTTTCGAGTACGACAACTGCTGCTGGAAACTGCGCCTGATCAACCGTTACTGGGTTTCCTATGACGAGTTCAGCCAGGAAGCTCCGCAAAACGAAAAAGGCGACCATGGCGTCTTCCTCCAAATTGTTCTGAAGGGACTCGGCGGCCTCACCGGCGCCAAGGTAGAGAGCTTCCTCGACAAAGGCATTCAAGGTTATCGTGAACGTGAAGACCAAGCTTTCTGATTGTCTGCGCCCGCTGATGCTGGGCGCGCTGTTCCTGGGTACTGCGGCTAACGCCGCAGTTCAATCCATCGACAAAGTGGTAGCGATCGTCGACAACGACGTGGTCATGCAGAGTCAACTGGACCAGCGCGTCCACGAAGTTCAGCAGACCATCGCCAAGCGTGGCGGCGGCCTGCCGCCTCCCGGCGTACTGGATCAACAGGTGCTCGAACGCCTGATCGTCGAAAACCTGCAACTGCAGATCGGCGAACGCTCGGGCATCCGCATCACCGACGAAGAGCTCAACCAGGCAGTCGGCACCATTGCCCAGCGCAACAACATGACGGTTGAGCAGTTCCGTGCCGCCCTGGCTCACGACGGTCTGAACTATGACGACGCCCGTGATCAGATCAAGCGCGAGATGATCATCAGTCGTGTGCGTCAGCGTCGTGTGGCAGAACGCATTCAGGTCTCCGAGCAGGAAGTGAAGAACTTCCTCGCCTCCGACCTGGGCAAAATGCAACTGTCCGAAGAACTGCACTTGGCCAACATCCTGATCCCGACGCCGGAAAGCGCCAACTCTGACGCCATTCAGAGCGCTGCCCGTCAGGCCATGGAGGTTTACCAGCAGCTCAAGCAAGGCGCTGACTTCGGCCAGATGGCCGTTGCCAAGTCCGGCAGCGACAACGCGCTGGAAGGCGGCGACATGGGCTGGCGTAAAGCAGCACAACTGCCACCGCCATTCGACCGCGAGCTGAGCAGCATGGCCGTCGGCGACATCACTCAACCTGCACGCACACCGGGTGGCTTCATCATCCTCAAGCTGCTGGCAAAACGGGGTGGCGAAGCGCAGATGCGCGATGAAGTGCATGTACGCCATATTCTGGTCAAGCCGAGCCCGATTCGCGACGAAGCGAAGACCAAGGCGCTGGTTCAATCCTTGTACGAGCGCATTCTGGCCGGTGAAGATTTCGCCACTCTGGCCAAAAGCTACTCCGAAGATCCGGGTTCCGCGCTCAATGGCGGCGACCTGAACTGGATCGACCCGAACGCACTGGTTCCGGAATTCCGCGAAGTGATGGCCAAGACCCCACAAGGTCAGCTGTCCAAGCCGTTCCAGACCCAATACGGCTGGCACGTTCTGGAAGTCCTTGGCCGTCGCGCCACCGACAGCACCGAACAGGCCCGTGAGCAGCAAGCCATGACCGTACTGCGTAACCGCAAATACGACGAAGAGCTGCAAACCTGGCTGCGTCAGATCCGTGACGAAGCGTACGTAGAGATCAAACTCCCTGGTGCAGACCAGGCAGCGCAGTGAAACCCCGGCGTTTCGCGCTGACACCCGGCGAACCAGCCGGCATCGGTCCCGACCTGTGCCTGCTGCTCGCCTCGCAAGCCCAGCCACATCCCCTGATTGCCATCACCAGCCGCGACCTGCTCAAAGAGCGGGCCGTGCAGCTGGGGCTGGCTGTCAACTTGCTGGACGTCGGGCCGGATCACTGGCCGGACGCTCCGGCGCCCGCCAACAGCCTGTACGTCTGGGATACGCCGCTGAGCGCCCCCGTGGTTGCCGGGCAACTGGACAAGGCCAACGCCGCGTTCGTCCTCGAAACCCTGACCCGCGCCGGTAACGGTTGCCTCAACGGCGACTTCGCCGCAATGATCACCGCCCCAGTGCACAAGGGTGTGATTAACGAATCGGGGATCGCTTTTTCCGGGCACACGGAATTCCTCGCAGACCTGACTCATACCGCCCAAGTGGTGATGATGCTCGCCACGCGTGGTTTGCGCGTGGCGCTGGTCACCACTCACCTGCCCCTGCGCGAGATTGCCGACGCGATCACACCAGAACGGCTGGAGCGCGTGACGCGGATTCTGCACAGCGACCTGCAACACAAATTCGGCATCGCCCAGCCACGCATCCTGGTCTGCGGGCTCAACCCGCACGCCGGTGAAGGCGGACACCTGGGCCATGAAGAAATCGACATCATTGAACCGACATTAGAGCGCCTGCGCGGCGAGGGCATGGACCTTCGTGGCCCGCTGCCTGCCGACACTCTGTTTACCCCCAAATATCTGGAGCACTGCGACGCAGTGCTGGCGATGTACCACGATCAGGGTTTGCCTGTGCTCAAGTACAAAGGCTTCGGCGCTGCCGTCAACGTGACCCTGGGTCTGCCGATCATCCGCACGTCGGTCGATCACGGCACGGCCCTGGATCTGGCCGGTAGCGGCAAGATCGACACCGGCAGCCTGCAAGTCGCCCTGGAAACCGCCTACCAGATGGCCGAGACCCGTTTATGACCGAGCAATACCAACACAAGGCGCGCAAACGCTTTGGCCAGAACTTCCTGCACGATGCCGGCGTTATCGACCGCATCCTGCGCTCCATCAGCGCCAAGCCTGCAGACCGCCTGCTGGAAATCGGTCCGGGCCAGGGCGCATTGACCGCCGGCCTGCTTAACTCCGGCGCGCAACTCGACGTGGTGGAACTGGACAAGGACCTGATCCCGATCCTCAACCAGCAGTTTGCCGGCAAGAGCAACTTCAACCTGCATCAGGGCGACGCACTGAAGTTCGACTTCAACACCCTGAATGCCGCGCCGAACAGCCTGCGCGTGGTCGGCAACCTGCCGTACAACATCTCGACGCCGCTGATTTTTCACCTGCTGAACAACGCCGGCATCATTCGCGACATGCACTTCATGCTGCAGAAAGAAGTGGTTGAGCGTCTGGCCGCAGGCCCTGGTGGCGGTGACTGGGGTCGTCTGTCGATCATGGTTCAGTACCACTGCCGTGTAGAGCACCTGTTCAACGTTGGCCCGGGCGCGTTCAACCCGCCGCCGAAAGTCGACTCGGCGATCGTCCGTCTGGTGCCGCACGCGGTATTGCCGCACCCGGCCAAGGATCATCGTCTGCTGGAGCGCGTCGTCCGCGAAGCGTTCAACCAGCGTCGCAAGACCTTGCGCAACACCCTCAAGCAATTGCTCAGCAATGCCGAGATCGAAGCCGCCGGCGTCGATGGCAGCTTGCGCCCTGAGCAGCTGGATCTGGCGGCGTTTGTGCGCCTCGCCGACCAGCTCGCCGTACAAGTCCCGGCCTCCCCCGCCGCCGACTGACAAGCGATGAACGCTATCGGGCAGGACGCCACTCTGGTTTACTGCCCGATACTTGCCTAGACTGATCTCTCATCAGCTACGCCCCGCGTTCCGCTTCGTTAAGGCCCTTTGCATGTCCGATTCCCGTTACCAGGTCGATGTCAGCGTCGTTACCCACTATCTGGCAGACCAATCGCAACCCGAGCACGACCGCTTCGCCTTCGCGTACACCATCACCGTGCAGAACAATGGCGAGCAGCCCGCACGTCTGATGTCGCGACATTGGGTGATCACCGATGGCGACGGCCATGTCGAAGAAGTTCGTGGCGCAGGCGTGGTGGGTCAGCAACCGTTGATCGACGCTGGCCAGAGTCATACCTACAGCAGCGGCACGGTGATGACCACCAAGGTCGGCACCATGCAGGGCACCTACGAAATGGTCGCCACGGACGGCAAACATTTCGACGCCATCATCAAACCTTTCCGTCTGGCGGTGCCCGGAGCCTTGCACTGATGGCAACGTATGCCGTCGGCGACCTGCAAGGCTGCCTCGAACCGCTCAAGTGCCTGCTCAAGCAAGTCGCGTTCGACACGAAACTCGATCGGCTATGGCTGGTGGGTGATCTGGTCAACCGAGGCCCGCAATCACTGGAAACCCTGCGTTTTCTCTATGGCATGCGTGAGTCGCTGGTCTGCGTGCTCGGCAATCACGATCTGCATCTGCTGGCGGCTGCAAAAAACATCGAGCGCCTGAAGAAAAGCGACACCCTGCGCGAGATTCTCGAAGCGCCGGACTGCGCAGAACTCCTTGAATGGATTCGCCAGCAAAAGCTGATGCATTACGACGAGACACGCGATGTCGCCATGGTTCACGCCGGCATTCCACCGCAATGGTCGCTGAGTCGCGCATTGAAGTGCGCCAGCGAAGTCGAAGCCGCCCTGCGTGATGACAATCTGTTCCCCGCCTACCTCGACGGCATGTACGGCAACGATCCGGCGAAATGGGACAACGACCTTAAAGGCGTCACTCGCCTGCGGGTCATCACCAACTATTTCACGCGCATGCGCTTCTGCACCGCCGAAGGCAAGCTCGACCTCAAGAGCAAGGAAGGCCTCGACACTGCCCCGCCCGGCTATAAACCGTGGTTCCAGCACCGGGACCGCAAGACTAAAGGCCTGCGGATCATTTTCGGTCACTGGGCGGCACTCGAAGGCAATATCCATGAGCCAGGCATCTCGGCGCTGGACACCGGTTGTGTCTGGGGCGGCAGCCTGACCCTGATGAACGTCGACAGCGGTGAACGCCTGTCCTGCAAATGCGATGATCACGGCGGCCTCGCCCCGACCGTCGCACCACTTATCCCCGAAACTTCGCCAGTCAGCGCACCGCGTTAGACTGCGCTTTCAGCCGAGCAACAGGAACCCGCCATGAGCGAATTCAAACGAATCCCCCCGGAACAGGCCCAGGCCCTGCGTGAACAAGGCGCCGTTGTCGTCGATGTCCGTGATCCTGCGACTTTCGCCGCCCTGCACATCAGCGGCTCCAGGCATCTGGACAATCATTCTCTGCACGCTTTCATTCAAGGCGCCGACCTTGACGCACCGACCGTCGTCGTCTGCTACCACGGTAATTCCAGCCAGGGTGCTGCGGCCTACCTGATCAGCCAGGGTTTCTCCGACGTCTACAGCATGGATGGCGGCTTCGAGTTGTGGCGTACGACTTATCCTGCGGAAACTGCCCAAGGCAGCGCCGAATAATTTTTTTGTCACGCGCAGGCCCCGGCTGCCGTGGGCCTGCGCGGGCAGACGAACGGTCCTGCCACAACTAATTACGTATCTCGCCTTTACCTGCCGAATTCCCAACTATCCTTAAGCGCAGGCCATCCAAAACAGGGGAGAGCCGGTACACCGGCGCACGGGTCATCGGGAGTGACTTTCACGATTGTCGGTCGTGAAAGTGTTCTGGGGGGTAAACAATCAGCTGCTACTGCGGCTGCTTGCCAGCATCGACTGAGTGATCCGGCGTCGGCTCCACGTATCGAGCGAGGTGACGTCATGAGTATCTTTAGCCACTTCCAACAACGCTTTGAGTCCACACGCCAGGAAGAACTCTCGCTGCAAGAGTACCTGGAGCTGTGCAAGAAGGACCGCAGCGCTTACGTTTCCGCCGCCGAGCGTCTATTACTGGCCATCGGTGAGCCGGAGCTGCTCGACACCTCGACCAATTCGAGGCTGTCACGCATCTTCTCCAACAAGGTGATCCGTCGCTATCCGGCCTTTGAAGACTTCCACGGGATGGAAGAATGCATCGACCAGATCGTCTCGTATTTCCGCCATGCCGCCCAAGGCCTGGAAGAGAAGAAACAAATCCTCTATCTGCTCGGCCCCGTCGGTGGCGGTAAATCGTCCCTGGCCGAGAAGCTGAAACAACTGATTGAAAAAGTGCCCTTCTACGCAATCAAAGGCTCGCCGGTATTCGAATCGCCACTGGGTCTGTTCAACGCCACCGAAGATGGCGCGATCCTGGAGGAAGACTTCGGTATTCCACGGCGCTACCTGAACACCATCATGTCGCCGTGGGCGACCAAACGCCTGGCCGAGTTCGGCGGCGACATCAGCCAGTTCCGCGTGGTCAAGCTGTACCCGTCGATCCTCAACCAGATCGCCGTGGCGAAGACCGAACCGGGCGACGAGAACAACCAGGACATTTCCGCGCTGGTCGGTAAAGTCGACATCCGCAAACTCGAGGAATATCCACAGAACGACGCCGATGCTTACAGCTACTCCGGTGCGCTGTGCCGGGCCAACCAGGGCCTGATGGAATTCGTCGAAATGTTCAAGGCACCGATCAAGGTGCTGCACCCGTTGCTGACCGCCACTCAGGAAGGTAACTACAACAGTACCGAAGGCCTCGGCGCGATTCCGTTCACCGGGATCCTGCTTGCTCACTCCAACGAATCGGAGTGGCACACCTTCCGCAACAACAAGAACAACGAAGCCTTCATCGACCGGATCTACATCGTCAAAGTGCCGTACTGCCTGCGCGTCAGCGACGAAGTGAAGATCTACGACAAGCTGCTGTTCAACAGCTCCCTGGCCAAGGCGCATTGCGCGCCGGACACCTTGAAAATGCTCGCGCAGTTCACTGTGCTGTCACGCCTCAAGGAGCCGGAAAACTCCAACATCTATTCGAAAATGCGCGTCTACGACGGCGAAAACCTCAAGGACACCGATCCAAAGGCCAAGTCGATTCAGGAATACCGCGACTCGGCAGGTGTCGACGAAGGCATGAATGGTCTATCGACCCGCTTTGCGTTCAAGATCCTGTCCAAGGTGTTCAACTTCGATCCGCATGAAATCGCCGCCAACCCGGTGCACCTGCTCTATGTACTTGAGCAACAGATCGAACAGGAACAATTCCAGGCTGAAACCCGTGAGCGCTATCTGCGCTACCTGAAAGAGTACCTGGCACCGCGTTATATCGAGTTCATCGGCAAAGAGATCCAGACCGCGTACCTCGAGTCTTACAGCGAGTACGGCCAGAACATTTTCGACCGTTACGTGCTGTATGCGGACTTCTGGATTCAGGATCAGGAATACCGCGATCCGGAAACCGGCGAGATCCTCAACCGCGTGGCCCTCAACGAGGAACTGGAAAAAATCGAAAAACCGGCCGGCATCAGCAATCCGAAGGATTTCCGCAACGAAATCGTCAACTTCGTCCTGCGCGCCCGGGCCAACAACAACGGCAAGAACCCGACCTGGCTCAGCTACGAAAAACTGCGGGTGGTCATCGAGAAGAAAATGTTCTCGAACACCGAAGATCTGCTGCCAGTCATCAGTTTCAACGCCAAGGCCAGCAAAGAGGATCAGCAAAAGCACAACGACTTCGTCACTCGAATGGTCGAACGCGGCTACACCGACAAACAGGTACGGCTTCTTTCCGAATGGTACCTACGGGTCCGGAAATCGCAGTAAAACAGCTACAAGCCTCAAGCTACGAGCTGCAAGAAAAAAGCAGGTGAACGCTGTGCTTCTACTTGCAGCTCGCAGCTCACAACTTGAAGCTGCCCGGAGGGCCTCCTATGAGCTATGTGATCGACCGACGTCTCAATGGCAAGAACAAGAGCACGGTGAACCGCCAGCGTTTTCTGCGGCGTTACCGTGACCACATCAAGAAGGCTGTCGAAGAGGCGGTCAGCCGGCGTTCCATTACCGATATGGAACACGGCGAACAGATCAGCATTCCCGGTCGCGACATCGACGAACCGGTGCTTCACCATGGCCGCGGCGGCAAGCAGACCGTGGTTCACCCTGGCAACAAGGAATTCACTGCCGGCGAACACATCGCCCGGCCACCGGGCGGTGGCGGCGGACGCGGTCCGGGCAAGGCCGGCAATTCCGGCGAGGGCATGGACGAATTCGTCTTCCAGATTACCCAGGAAGAGTTTCTCGAGTTCATGTTCGAAGATCTCGAACTGCCCAATCTGGTCAAGCGCAACCTCAGCGGTACCGACACCTTTAAAACCGTGCGCGCCGGGATCAGCAACGAAGGCAATCCGTCACGGATCAACATCATCCGCACCCTGCGCTCGGCCCATGCCCGGCGCATTGCCCTGTCCGGCAGCAGCCGGGCGAAACTGCGCGAAGTCAAAGAAGAACTTGAACGCCTGAGACGCGAAGAGCCAGACAACTTCGGCGATATTCAGGAACTCGAGGCCGAAATCGAAAAACTCAGCGCGCGCATCCATCGTGTGCCGTTCCTCGACACGTTCGACTTGAAATACAACCTGCTGATCAAACAGCCCAATCCCAGTTCGAAAGCAGTGATGTTCTGCCTGATGGACGTCTCTGGCTCGATGACTCAGGCGACCAAGGACATCGCCAAACGCTTTTTCATCCTGTTGTACCTGTTCCTGAAACGGAACTACGACAAGATCGACGTCGTGTTCATCCGCCACCACACCAGCGCCCGGGAAGTCGACGAGGAGGAGTTTTTCTACTCGCGGGAAACCGGCGGCACCATCGTATCCAGCGCCCTGAAGCTGATGCAGGAAATCATGGCCGAGCGTTATCCGAGCAATGAATGGAACATCTACGCGGCCCAGGCTTCCGACGGCGACAACTGGAACGATGACTCGCCGATCTGTCGTGACATTCTGATCAACCAGATCATGCCGTTTGTGCAGTACTACACTTACGTGGAGATCACCCCGCGCGAACATCAGGCCTTGTGGTACGAGTACGAACGCATTGCCGAAGCCTTCTCTGACACTTTTGCCCAGCAACAACTGGTCTCGGCCGGGGATATCTATCCGGTCTTCCGTGAACTCTTCCAGCGCAGGTTAGTGACATGACCGCCAAAGAGCAGAAGCGCCAACCCATTTCCACCGGCTCCGAATGGACATTCGAGCTGATTCAGACCTACGACCGCGAAATCGCCCGGATCGCGGCCCGCTATGCGCTGGATACCTATCCCAACCAGATCGAGGTGATCACCGCCGAGCAGATGATGGACGCGTACGCCTCGGTGGGCATGCCGCTGGGCTATCACCACTGGTCTTACGGTAAACACTTTCTCAGCACCGAAAAATCCTACAGTCGCGGGCAAATGGGCCTGGCCTACGAAATCGTGATCAACTCCGACCCGTGCATTGCCTACCTGATGGAAGAAAACACCATCTGCATGCAGGCGCTGGTGGTGGCGCACGCGTGCTACGGGCACAACAGCTTCTTCAAGGGCAATTACCTGTTTCGTACCTGGACCGACGCCAGCTCGATCATCGATTACCTGGTGTTCGCCAAGCAATACATCATGCAGTGCGAAGAGCGCCATGGCATCGATGCGGTGGAAGACTTGCTCGACTCCTGCCATGCCCTGATGAACTACGGCGTCGATCGCTACAAGCGTCCGTATCCGATTTCCGCCGAAGAGGAACGCCGGCGGCAGAAAGATCGCGAAGAACACATGCAAAAGCAGATCAACGATCTGTGGCGCACCATTCCCAAAGGCGCGGACAAGTACAGCGACAGGGACAACGCACGCTTCCCGGCCGAGCCGCAGGAAAACATCCTTTACTTCATCGAGAAACACGCGCCGTTGCTGGAGCCGTGGCAGCGCGAAATCGTGCGGATCGTGCGCAAGATCGCCCAGTATTTCTATCCACAACGTCAAACCCAGGTGATGAACGAAGGCTGGGCGACGTTCTGGCACTACACGCTGATGAATGACCTGTACGACGAAGGCCTGGTCACTGATGGGTTCATGATGGAATTCCTCACCTCGCACACCAGCGTGGTGTTTCAGCCTGGATTCGATAGCCCGTATTACAACGGCATCAACCCCTACGCGCTGGGCTTTGCGATGTACCGTGACATCCGGCGCATGTGCGAAGAACCTACCGAAGAGGACCGTCGCTGGTTCCCGGAAATCGCCGGGACCGATTGGCTGTCGACCATCAAGTTCGCCATGAGCAGCTTCAAGGATGAGAGCTTTATCCTGCAGTACCTGTCACCGAAAGTGATCCGCGACCTGAAACTGTTCAGCATTCTCGATGATGACCAAAAGGACGACCTGCTGGTGCCGGCCATCCACGATGAACCCGGTTACCGGATCATTCGCGAAACCCTCGCCGCGCAGTACAACCTCGGCAACCGCGAACCCAACGTGCAGATCTACAGCATCGACCGGCGCGGTGACCGCTCACTGACCTTGCGTCACCAACAGCACGACCGCAAACCGCTGGGCGATTCCACCGACGAGGTGCTCAAACACCTGCATCGCTTGTGGGGCTTCGATATTCATCTGGAAACCCTGCAAGGCGACCAGATCATGAAAACCCATCACGTTCCGCCACGCAGTGAACACAGCGAAGGGGATTACGGTCGACTGGATCTGGCCGTCATTCATCTTTGATTCGCTTGCGGCCTCCGAAAGTCTGACGCAAGGGTTATCCTGTCAGGCTAACGGAGGTTTTTTATGCAGATTTTCAAGGTTGGCGGCGCGGTTCGTGATCGCTTGCTGGGCAAACCGGTCACCGACATCGATTGGGTGGTGGTCGGTGCCACCACGGAAGAAATGCTCGCCAAGGGCTATCGTCCGGTCGGTGCGGATTTCCCGGTGTTTCTTCACCCAAAAAGCGGCGAGGAATACGCCCTCGCCCGCACCGAGCGCAAAAGCGGTCGCGGTTACGGCGGCTTCACCTTTCATGCCAGCCCTGAAGTGACGCTTGAAGAAGACCTGATTCGCCGCGACCTGACCATCAACGCCATGGCCGAGGACGACCAGCACAATCTGACGGACCCGTACCATGGCCAGCGCGATCTTCAAGCCCGAATTCTGCGCCATGTATCGCCGGCGTTCGCCGAGGATCCACTGCGAGTGCTGCGTGTTGCCCGCTTCGCTGCGCGTTATGCCGGATTAGGCTTCACCGTCGCGCCCGAGACGCTGGAACTCATGCGGCAGCTAAGCCAATCCGGCGAACTGGAGGCACTGACCGCCGAGCGCAGCTGGAAAGAAATCTCCCGCGCGCTGATGGAAGATCAGCCTCAAGTGTTCATTCAGGTGCTTCGCGACTGTGGCGCGTTGAAAGTACTGATGCCGGAAGTCGACGCACTTTTTGGTGTGCCACAACCGGAAGCGCATCACCCGGAAATCGACACCGGCCTGCACACGCTGAGCGTGCTGGAACAGTCAGCGCTACACAAACAACCGCTGACGGTTCGTTGGGCCTGCCTGCTGCACGACCTCGGCAAAGGCCTGACCCCGGAAGCAGAGTGGCCACGGCACATCGCCCATGAACACACCGGGTTGAAGCTGATCAAAGCGGTTAACGAGCGCTTCAAGGCGCCAAAGGATTGCCAGGAACTGGCGTTACTGGTCGGCCAGTACCACACCCATGGCCACCGGGCGCTGGAGCTGAAGGCTTCGACGCTGCTGGAGCTGCTGCAGAGTTTTGACGTGTATCGCCGGCCGCAGCGATTTGAGGAGTTTATCGTCGCGTGCGAAATGGACGCCCGAGGCCGCAAAGGGCTGGAGCAGAGAAGTTATCCACAGGCGGATTACTTGCGTGGCGCGGCCAAGGCTGCGCGGGAAGTTGCGGTGCAGCCGTTGCTGGAGAAGGGATTCAAAGGGCCGGAACTGGGCGAGGCGCTGAAGCGTGAGCGACTGAAGGCGCTGAAGGCCTACAAAGAGAAAGCCTGAAGCAAGATCAAAAGATCGCAGCCTTCGGCAGCTCCTACATGGGATTAAGCGTTTTCCTGTAGGAGCTGCCGAAGGCTGCGATCTTTTGCTTTTAAAGATTCTGCGGGGTCAATTGCGCGCCCCGCCATTCGAATGCAACCGGCGCCAGAACCTGATCAATCTGCGCCTCAGCCCACAACGTCGCGAAGCTTTTTCCCACACCGGGATGCACACGATCCGGCGCAATCAACGACAACGGCCACAACACAAAAGCATTTTTCAGAATTTCCGCACGCGGCAATACCAGACCGTCGAAATTTCCCGCCAGTTCGCCGTACAACAGCACGTCGATATCCAGCGGCAAACCCTTGCGATCCGGCGCGTAGCGGCCATTATCCGCCTCAATGAACTTCAAGCGTCGATCCAGTTCCATCAATGGCAGATCGGTATAGGCCGACACCACAAAGTTGAAGAACGGCCCGCTCTTGATCCCTACCGGTTGGCTCTCGAAAACCGCCGAACAGCGGATATCTACCAGAAACGTCGCCAAAGCATCGAGCCCGGCACGCAAATGGGTTTCGCGCTCGATATTGCTACCGAGCCCGAGGTAGACCTGAGTCAGCGACATCCGCGCTCGATCTCCACACCCACGCCACCTTTCGCAGCCGGGACAGCGCCTGGCTTGGTCAACTTCAGGCGAACCCAGGTGATACCGAATTCGCTCATTAGCACTTCGACCAGACGCTCGGCGAATGTCTCGACCAGTTGAAACTGCGCCTGCTCGGCAAAAGCCTGAATTCGCGTAGAAACGCTGGCGTAGTCGAGCGCCAGGGTCAGGTCGTCACCGGCGGCGGCCGGGCGATTGTCCCAGGCGAAGCTCAGATCAAGTCGCAGGCACTGTCGGATGCCGCGCTCCCAGTCGTAGGCACCAATGACGGTGTCGACTTCCAGGCCCTCGATAAACACTCTGTCCAAGCACTTCTCTCCGCTGCACGACAAGGGCGCAATGCGCCGTTAGAATCAGGGCGTCCTCGCCCGGAATAGTTAGCATGTTTTGGTTACTGGCGACTTTCGCCTACCTGCTCGGCTCGCTGTCCTTCGCCATTTTGCTCAGCCGCCTGACCGGAAATCCGGATCCGCGAATGAGTGGCTCGGGCAATGCCGGTGCCACCAACATGCTGCGCCTGGCCGGTCGCAAACTCGCGATCCTGACCCTGCTGGGTGATCTGTGCAAAGGCCTGGTGCCGGTGCTGATCGCCTCGGCTGCAGGCCTTTCGCTGCAGGATCAGGCATGGATCGGCGTGTGCGCCGTGATCGGTCACCTGTTCCCTCTGTACTTTCGCTTTCGTGGCGGCAAGGGCGTCGCCACCGCCGCCGGCATGCTGCTTGGCCTTTATCCCCCCGCCGCGCTGCTGGCAGTATGCGCCTGGTTGCTGACGTTTTACCTGACCCGCACCAGTTCGCTTGCTGCCCTGATCGCCACGCCACTGACCCTGCCGTTGCTGGCCTGGCAGGAACCAGAGGCGCTGTTGCCGATGAGCGCACTGACCTTGCTGATCGTCTGGCGCCACCGCGGCAATCTACGCGACCTGTTTGCCGGGCGCGAACGGCATTTTTAAATAGCGCCCACGACGCCTCTCATCACAACGGCGACAATTGCTCCATTGGCCAGCGCGCCTGCACGCTGATCGCCAGAGTTTCCTGCTGACCGGCCTGCAAGCGCTGGCAACCGGCGAACGCGATCATTGCGCCATTGTCGGTGCAGAACTCCGGGCGGGCGTAAAACACATCGCCCTTCATGTCGCCGAGCATCTTCTCCAGCGAAACACGCAAGGCCTTGTTGGCACTGACGCCGCCAGCGATCACCAGACGCTTCATGCCCGCCTGCTTCAGGGCTCGCTTGCACTTTATGGTCAAAGTCTCCACCACGGCCTGCTGGAACGCCAGCGCGATGTCGCAACGGGCTTGCTCGTTGTCGTCTCCGGCGCTGACACACTGCTGCCAGGTATTCAGGGCAAAGGTTTTCAAACCGCTGAAGCTGAAATCCAGACCCGGACGATCACACATCGGACGCGGAAAGGTGAAACGTCCCGCGACGCCCTTCTCCGCCAACTTGGCGATTTCCGGTCCGCCCGGATAATTGAGGCCCATCATCTTTGCGGTCTTGTCGAACGCTTCGCCGGCGGCATCGTCGAGCGTCTCGCCGAGCAGGCTGTATTGACCAATACCATCGACCTGAACCAGCTGCGTATGACCTCCGGAGACCAACAAAGCGACGAACGGGAATTCCGGTGGTTTTGGCTCCAGCATCGGCGCCAGCAAATGCCCTTCCATGTGGTGCACGCCGAGCGCAGGAATGCCCCAGGCAAAGGCCAGCGCCTGAGCGCAGGAAGCACCGACCAGCAACGCGCCAACCAGCCCAGGACCCGCGGTATAGGCGATGGCGTCGATCTCGGTCGGCACACAGTCAGCCTCGGCCAACACCTGACGAATCAAGGGCAGCATGCGCTTGACGTGGTCACGCGAGGCGAGCTCCGGCACCACGCCGCCATAGGCGCGGTGCAGGTCGATCTGGCTGAACAATGCATCGGCCAGCAAGCCGCGTTCGCTGTCATATAATGCGACGCCGGTTTCGTCGCAGGAGGTTTCTAATCCCAGTACTAGCATGGGTTTGCGCCTTGTTTAGGCTGAATTCGAAGGCGCGCATAATAGTCGCCACGTGATGCCCCGACCAGCGGTTTTCGATCAGAGGCTTTGCATTCCGAGCGATGAGGGGTTAACATCCGCAACCCTTAAAAACCGACGTCTTCAAGTGCTCTTTTGCCGCGAGGATGTTGACCCCGGTAATGAATGAAGGTAGCTCTGGATGCCAGCCGTCAAAGTTAAAGAGAACGAACCCTTCGACGTAGCTCTGCGTCGTTTCAAGCGCTCCTGCGAAAAAGCCGGTGTACTGGCTGAAGTTCGTAGCCGCGAATTTTACGAGAAGCCAACTTCTGAGCGTAAGCGCAAAGCAGCAGCCGCTGTTAAGCGTCACGCCAAGAAAGTTCAGCGCGAACAGCGCCGCGCCGTTCGTCTGTACTAATACACAGACGTTCGTAGCAAGCTTCTTGCCTAAGCCCGGCTCTGAGCCGGGCTAATGGCATTTGCGTAAAACGCTTGATGCTTCACCGTCGAAGCCGCACACGCGACCAAGACAAATCTGCTTCACGCGTCAGACCTGGCTCTTTTGCCAGCGGTGCACGTCTTTTCTGACGAGCCTTTCAAGGCTACTGACGAGCACACCCACTGATTCCTCTTACGACGATCAGCCCAAGGCACCTGCATGCGTGCCCGCTTTATTGAGCTATCCGAGGCCCTTTATCGGCCGTCAGCGGATTCAGCGCAACACTTTCAAATAGTCGAAGACTGATCGGTACTAACGTCAGTGGATTTTCGGCAGATACACTTCCCGACAGCGATAACGCAGACGACACCGGTCGAGCCGCCTATTTTGCGTGCCTACAGTAACGACCCGCGTCCGACAGCCGTTCGTATCGGACTCATTACAGCGCAGACGACGAGAACGCCATGGCCGGGCTGATTCCCCAGAGCTTCATTGACGACCTGCTGAACCGCACCGATATCGTCGATGTGGTCAGTTCGCGCGTGCAATTGAAGAAGGCCGGCAAGAACTACACCGCCTGTTGCCCGTTCCACAAAGAGAAAACCCCGTCTTTCAGCGTCAGCCCCGACAAGCAGTTCTACTATTGCTTCGGCTGCGGTGCCGGCGGTAACGCCCTCGGCTTTCTCATGGATCACGACAACCTGGATTTCCCCCAGGCCGTTGAAGATCTGGCGAAAGCCGCCGGCATGGAAATCCCTCGCGAGGAAAGCGGCCGCCCGCACAAACCGCGCCAGCCGACCGATTCGCCGCTGTATCCGCTGCTGACTGCCGCCGCCGACTTTTACCGGCAGGCGCTCAAGAGCCATCCCGCGCGCAAAGCCGCCGTGGATTACCTCAAGGGCCGCGGCCTGACAGGCGAAATCGCGCGGGATTTCGGGCTCGGCTTCGCGCCGCCCGGCTGGGACAACCTGTTCAAGCATTTGAGCAGCGACACCCTGCAGCAGAAGGCCATGATCGACGCCGGCCTGCTGATCGAGAACGCTGAAACCGGCAAACGCTATGACCGCTTCCGCGATCGCGTAATGTTCCCGATCCGCGACACCCGTGGGCGCATCATCGCTTTCGGCGGCCGCGTACTCGGCGACGACAAACCGAAATACCTGAACTCACCGGAAACCCCGGTATTTCATAAAGGCCAGGAACTTTACGGCCTCTATGAAGCACGCAAGAACAACCGCAACCTCGACGAAATCATCGTCGTCGAAGGCTATATGGACGTCATTGCTCTCGCCCAGCAGGGGCTGAAAAATGCCGTCGCGACGCTCGGCACTGCGACCAGCGAAGAACACTTGAAGCGCCTGTTCCGGGTAGTGCCGAACGTACTCTTCTGCTTCGACGGTGACCAGGCCGGCCGCAATGCTGCCTGGCGCGCACTGGAAGCAACACTTCCGTGCCTGCAGGACGGACGCCGTGCGCGCTTTCTGTTTCTGCCCGAAGGCGAAGACCCGGATACCCTGGTGCGCGCCGAAGGCACCGATGCGTTCAAGGCGCGAATCAATCAGCACGCACAGCCGCTGGCGGACTATTTCTTCCAGCAACTGACCGAAGAAGCCGATCCGCGCTCGCTCGAAGGCAAGGCCCATATGGCCACCCTCGCTGCCCCGCTGATCGACAAAGTGCCGGGCGCCAACCTGCGTATCCTGATGCGCCAGCGCCTGACCGAAATTACCGGCCTGAGCAGCGAGACCGTCAGTCAGCTCGCACAAAGCGCGCCGCAGGAAGCGCCGCCCGCCTACGATCCGGGCATCAATTACGACGCAATGCCGGACTACAGCGACTACCATCAGCCGCAGGCACAGGACATGTATGTGCCGCAGCAGGAGTGGACGCCAAAGAAACCCGGCGCGGGCGGCAAGAAATGGGACAAGAAACCCTGGGACAAGAACGGCAAGCGTGGCGGTGATCGCGATCAGCAACGCCCGCGCACGCCGATTGGTGTCGAGTCGCCGACCCTGACCGCCCTGCGCACCCTGCTTCATCACCCGCAACTGGCCGAGCGCGTCGAAGATGCCGGGCACATTGCAGACGAGAATCAGACCAACGCCCAGCTACTTGTGGCGCTGCTCGAAGCCGTACAGAAGAATCCCAAGCTAAACTCATTTCAGTTGATCGCGCGATGGCACGGCACTGAACAGGGTCGCTTGCTCAAGGCACTGGCAGAAAAGGAGTGGCTGATTGACGGAGATAACCTTGAACAACAGTTTTTCGACACCATTACTAGCTTGTCAGCCCGCCAACGCGAGCGAAATCTGGAACAGTTGCTCAGGAAAGCGCGTCAAAGCGAACTGAGTATTGAAGAGAAAAATCAACTGCGCGACCTTCTAAGTCGCAATGTTTCCGCATCAAACCCGACCTCAACTGGCGCGTGAGGTCATAGCTCAGGTATAATCCTCGGCTTGTTTTTTGCCCGCCAAGACCTTCAGTGGATAGGGTGTTATGTCCGGAAAAGCGCAACAGCAGTCTCGTATTATTGAGTTGATCAAACTGGGTCGTGAGCAGAAGTATCTGACTTACGCCGAGGTCAACGACCACCTGCCCGAGGATATTTCAGATCCAGAGCAGGTGGAAGACATCATCCGCATGATTAACGACATGGGGATCCCCGTACACGAGAGTGCTCCGGATGCGGACGCCCTTATGTTGGCCGACGCCGATACCGACGAGGCCGCTGCGGAAGAAGCAGCGGCTGCGTTGGCAGCGGTGGAGACGGATATCGGTCGCACCACTGACCCAGTGCGCATGTACATGCGTGAAATGGGTACGGTCGAGCTTCTGACTCGTGAAGGCGAAATCGAAATCGCCAAGCGTATCGAAGAGGGCATCCGTGAAGTGATGAGCGCAATCGCGCACTTCCCTGGCACGGTTGACCACATCCTCTCCGAGTACACTCGCGTCACCACCGAAGGGGGTCGCCTGTCCGACGTCCTGAGCGGTTATATCGACCCGGACGACGGCATTGCGCCGCCTGCCGAGGTGCCGCCGCCTGTCGAAGCGAAAGCGGCGAAAGCTGACGACGACACCGATGACGATGAAGCCGAATCTTCCGATGACGAAGAAGAAGCCGAAAGCGGTCCGGATCCGGTCATCGCTGCCCAGCGCTTTGGCGCCGTGGCTGACCAGATGGAAATCACCCGCAAGGCCCTGAAAAAGCACGGTCGCAACAACAAGGCAGCGATTGCCGAGTTGCTGGCACTGGCCGAGCTGTTCATGCCGATTAAACTGGTACCGAAGCAATTCGAAGGCTTGGTCGAGCGTGTTCGCGGTGCCCTGGATCGTCTGCGTCAGCAAGAGCGCGCGATCATGCAACTGTGCGTACGTGATGCACGTATGCCACGCGCTGATTTCCTGCGTCAGTTCCCCGGCAACGAAGTCAACGAAAGCTGGTCCGACGCCCTGGCCAAAGGCAAGAGCAAGTACGCCGAAGCCATCGGTCGCGTGCAGCCGGACATCATTCGTTGCCAGCAGAAACTGATCGCGCTGGAAACCGAAACCGGTCTGACCATCGCAGAAATCAAGGACATCAACCGTCGCATGTCGATCGGTGAGGCCAAGGCCCGCCGCGCGAAGAAAGAGATGGTTGAAGCCAACCTGCGTCTGGTGATCTCGATCGCCAAGAAGTACACCAACCGCGGCCTGCAATTCCTCGATCTGATCCAGGAAGGCAACATCGGTCTGATGAAAGCGGTGGACAAGTTCGAATACCGTCGTGGTTACAAGTTCTCGACTTATGCCACCTGGTGGATCCGTCAGGCGATCACTCGCTCGATCGCCGACCAGGCCCGCACCATCCGTATTCCGGTGCACATGATCGAGACGATCAACAAGCTCAACCGCATTTCCCGGCAGATGTTGCAGGAAATGGGTCGCGAACCGACCCCGGAAGAGCTGGGCGAACGCATGGAAATGCCTGAGGACAAGATCCGCAAGGTATTGAAGATCGCTAAAGAGCCGATCTCCATGGAAACCCCGATCGGTGATGACGAAGACTCCCATCTGGGTGACTTCATCGAAGACTCGACCATGCAGTCGCCAATCGATGTCGCCACTGTTGAGAGCCTCAAAGAAGCGACTCGCGAAGTGCTGTCCGGCCTCACTGCCCGTGAAGCCAAAGTACTGCGCATGCGTTTCGGTATCGACATGAACACCGACCACACACTCGAAGAAGTGGGCAAACAGTTTGACGTAACGCGTGAGCGGATCCGTCAGATCGAAGCCAAGGCGCTGCGCAAGCTGCGCCACCCGACGCGAAGCGAGCACCTGCGCTCCTTCCTCGACGAGTGATACCAGAACCCCCGGCCCAGGCCGGGGGTTTTGTTTATATGGCAGATTAAATTCCTCGCAACGCCCCTCCCCCGCATACCCCGTCTACACTCGAAACAATCATCCCCGAGCCATAACGAGAGCGTTATGCCCAGATTGGCGTCCGTGCTTTTTTTGCTGTCACTGATGATCTGGACCGCAACGGCTGACGCGCTGACTCTGACCGATGAAGAACGTAGCTGGCTGGCGGCTCACCCGGACTTGCGCCTGGGTGTCGATGCATCGTGGCCGCCCTTTGAATACCGTGACGACCAGAACCGCTATCAGGGCCTGGCGGCCGACTATATCGATGTGATTCGCCAACGCCTGGCAATCAAGTTGACCCCCATCGAGCCAGTGAGCTGGACGGTGGTGCTGGAACAGGTCAAGGCGGGCAAGATCGACCTTCTGCCCGGCATCATGTCCACCCCCGAACGCCAGACCTACCTGTCGTTCACCCGCCCTTATCTCGACTTCCCGATCGTCATCCTCGCCCATATCGGTGGCGCGCAACCGCGCAAACTTGACGATCTGTACGGCCTGAAGATCGCCGTGGTGGAAAACTACGCGCCCCACGAACTGCTGCGCACCCACCACCCCGATCTGAATCTGGTGGCCATGCCCAATGTCAGTTCAGCGTTGCAGGCGCTGGCGACCGACGAAGTGGATGCCGTTGTCGGCGACCTCGCCTCCAGCGTCTGGAGCCTGCGCCAGCTCAAGCTCGACGGTCTGTACGTCAGTGGCGAAACCCCGTATCGCTACCAACTGGCCATGGCTGTGCCGCGCGACAACAAGGTATTGGTGGGGATTCTCGACAAAGTGCTCGCGGACATGAGCCCTGATGAAATAAGCAGCATTCAGGAGCATTGGGTCGGCAACGTCCTAGATCATCGGACATTCTGGTCGGATCTGCTGATCTACGGCCTACCGGGGCTGTTGCTGCTGGTGACGATCCTCGCCGTGGTGATCCGCATCAACCGACGCCTGAGCTCGGAAATCGCCCGACGCATCGACCTCGAACAGGAACTGCGCAGCAGCGAGTATCACTATCGAGGCCTGGTCGAGAGCCTGTCGGCCATCGCCTGGGAAGCGCGAATGAGCGACTTCACCTACAGCTATGTCTCGCCCCACGCCGAAGACTTGCTCGGCTATCCACAATCGCACTGGCTGATCCCCGGTTTCTGGCACAACATCATTCACCCCGCCGATCTGACCCGCACACAGAGCTACTGCAAAGAGGCGCTTCGCGAGGGTCGCGATCACATCGTCGATTATCGCGTGATCACCGCGGATGGCCGCTGTTTGTGGGTGCGCGACATCGTCAGCCTGATCGAACATGGTCACGAGCCGGTGATGCGCGGCTTGATGATCGACATCAGCGAAATCAAGCGCACTGAAGAGGCGCTGCGGCTCTCGGAGCAAAAATTCGCCTCGGTATTCCAGCAGTGCCCGGACATTCTGGTCATTGCACGGCTATCCGATGGTTGCCTGCTGGAGGTCAACGAAGCGTTTGAAGAACAGATCGGACTGAAAGCCGAGGAAGTGCTTGGGCAAACGGCGACCGACCTGAATATCTGGGGAATTCCCGGCGTCGGTCCGGGCCTGCTGCAACGTTTGCAGGCGGGCAGCATTCGCAATCTGGAGATGCCTTTTCGCCGCAACAACGGCCAACTGTTCACTGGCCTGATTTCCGCCGAACCCTTCGATCTGGACACCACGCCAGCCCTGGTCGTCGTTGTGCGTGACATCACTCAGCTCAAGGAAACCCAGCAGCAACTGCAAACCTCCGAAGAGAAGTTCGCCAAAGCCTTCCATGCCTCGCCGGATGGTTTGTTGTTGTCACGGCAGAGCGATGGCCTGCTGCTGGAGGTCAACGAAGGTTTCAGCCGTATCACCGGTTTCAATAGCGCCATGTCGGTGGATCGTTCGGCGCTGGATCTGGGCATCTGGGTGAACCTCAACGAGCGCAAACAGATGCTCGACCTGTTGCACCGCGATGGCTTCGTCCGTGACTTCACCTGCCATATCCGTCGCAGTGACGGGCAGATTCGCCTGTGCGAAGTGTCCAGCCGTCCGCTGCCGATCGGTGAAGAAGACTGCATGCTGACCATCGCCCGCGACATCACCGAGCGCCACCTGATGCAGGAAAAACTGCAACAGGCCGCCACCGTGTTCGAAAGCACTGCCGAAGGCGTGCTGATTACCGACACCCAACAGCACATCAGCGCGGTCAACCGCGCCTTCACCGAGATTACCGGCTACAGCGAAAGCGAAGCGCTCGGGCATACACCGCGCCTGCTTGCCTCCGGCCTGCACGACAGCGCGTTCTACGCGGCAATGTGGCACCAGCTGACCGACGAAGGTCACTGGCAAGGCGAGATCTCCAACCGGCGCAAGAACGGCGAGTTGTACCCGAGCTGGCTGACCATCAGTGCCGTGCGCAACCGCGACAAATTCATTACCCATTTTGTCGCGGTGTTTGCCGACATCTCCAGCCTCAAACATGCGCAGGCCAAACTCGACTATCAGGCGCACCACGACCCACTGACCGGCCTGCCGAACCGCACGCTGTTCGAAAACCGTTTGTTGATGGCGTTGAACAGTCAGCAGGAAAACGGCGGTCAGGGCGCCGTGCTGTTTCTCGATCTCGACCGTTTCAAACACATCAACGACAGCCTCGGTCACCCGGTCGGCGACCTGCTGCTCAAGGGCATCGCCGTGCGCCTGAAAGAGCAACTGCGCGACATCGATACCGTGGCGCGCCTGGGCGGTGACGAATTCATCATCCTGTTACCCGGCCTGCAACAGGCCAGCGACGCCGACAACATTGCGTTCAAACTGCTCAATTGCTTCGGCGCGCCATTCCAGGCCGGCGAACACGAGTTCTTCATCAGCGCCAGCATCGGCACCAGCCTCTATCCACGGGACGGTTGCGACGTTGCCACACTGGTGAAAAACGCCGATGCGGCGATGTACCGCTCCAAGGCCAAGGGGCGCAACCGTGTCGAAAGCTACACCCGCGACCTCACTGCCCAGGCCAGCGAGCGCATAGCGCTGGAGCACGAATTGCGCCGAGCCATTGAGCGTGACGAACTGTTCCTCTACTACCAACCGAAAATCAGCCTCGATGACCATCGTCTGGTCGGTGCCGAAGCGTTGATCCGTTGGCGCCACCCGGCTTTCGGCGAAGTGCCGCCAGAACACTTCATTCCGTTGGCCGAAGAAAACGGCATGATCCTGCAGATCGGCGATTGGGTGCTGGAGACCGCTTGCCGGCAGATGTTTGAATGGAACCAGGTCTACGACAGCCTCGGCCCACTGTCGGTAAACCTCGCCGGTGCACAGCTGCGTCAGCCGAATCTGCTCGGACGCATCGAACAACTGCTCAAGGACAACCGCCTTCAGCCGGATTTACTGCAACTGGAAATTACCGAGAATTTCATCATGAGTCAGGCCGAAGAAGCGCTGGCCGTGCTGCACCAACTCAAACACCTCGGCGTGCAACTGGCCATCGACGACTTCGGCACCGGTTATTCTTCGCTCAGTTACCTCAAACGCCTGCCGTTGGACATCCTCAAGATCGACCAGTCATTCGTTCGCGGACTGCCCGACGACCCCCACGATGCGGCGATTGTCCGGGCGATCATCGCGCTCGGGCGGAGCATGCAATTCACGGTCATCGCCGAGGGCGTGGAAACCCAGGCGCAACAACAATTTCTCGCCGCCGAAGGCTGTGAACAGATCCAGGGCTACATCGTCAGCCTGCCGCTACCACCGGAAGAATTCGCGGCAACGTTTCTTCGTGTAACCGTATCGGATTATTCGGATAGCACAGCCGAGAAACCGTCGCTATAATCCGCGACCTACTGAGGGCCTATAGCTCAGTTGGTTAGAGCAGAGGACTCATAATCCTTTGGTCCACGGTTCAAGTCCGTGTGGGCCCACCAAATTGAAAGCCACGTATTACGTGGCTTTCGTCGTTTCTGGCATCTGAAAAAGTCGGTCAGATGAATTGCACAAAATGCGCTCCGTCCAAAATTCGTCCAATTTCAGTTTTGGACGGACGTTTACTCCACCTCAACGACTGCCGATTTCGCCTCCAAGAGGCTGGCCATTGGATTCAGATTGACGACCTCGGCCAAGTGTCCAGGGCTGAAGTGAGCGTACTTTTGAGTCATGGCCAACGTCGCATGCCCAAGCACCTTTTGAAGCGTCAGGATATCCCCGCCGTTCATCATGTAATGGGATGCGAAGGTGTGTCGCAGGACGTGCGTCATCTGCCCATCGGGTAGCTCTAATCCGATCGCCTCAACACTACGCCGAAAGGTGATGGCGCAAGGTCTGAACGGCAGCGCGGCTTTCAATCGTTCCTCAAGCCGTTTCGAGATTGGCACAGACCGGTTCTTGCTGGATTTCGTGCGGCTGTAATGCACCATCTGATTTCGCACCTGGCGCGGTTGAAGCGCTTCCGCTTCGCCCCACCTGGCACCGGTGGCCAGACACACCTCAGCGATCAGCCCGGCGTTTGAATCCCGTGTAGCCAGGTCACTCAACAGCAGCTTAATTTGATCCGCCAGTAGGTAGGCCATCTCTGTTTCGTCAAACTTGAGTTTGCGCACCTTGTCCAACGGGTTGTCGGCGTCCCACTCGCCCAGCCTGGCCAGTTCGTTGAAGACAGCACGTAGGTACGTCAGCTCATGATTCAGCATATTCGCGCTGACGGGCTTCGGATCCGCATCGCCCTTTGAGTAGCCAGCGCCTGGTGTCGTCCTGGAGTGCTTACCTTCTGCGCGCTCGGCGCGGTACTGCGCAAAGTGAGCAGACGTAAACTTGTGCGCCTTCGGGTTCCCCATTCGATTGACCATGCTGATCAAAAGCGCCAGACGCTGTTTGCCGGTCTTCAGGTTTTGCCCATGAACGACGTACCAGCGATTAACCAGCTCAAGCATGCTTCTGGCGTCGTGCTTGGCAGGTTTGGCAACCCGCCCCGACGCAGCCTCTCCCATAACCTTACTGTGGTAATGGGTCGCTTCGTTTTTGGTAGGGAAAATTCTGCGGGTTCGATAGCCGTAGCTGCCATCGGGGCGACAATCAACCTCGTAGCGGCCATCCGGTAGTTTCTTTATCGGCACGGGTTTACACAGGGCTGATCTGCCCTGCCTCCGGGATGGTTTGGCCGGTCATCAGCCACATCGTGTATTTGGTGAACTGAGGGTGCTGAGTAATTTTCAGAAGCTCCGACGACGCGACTGTCTTACTTCTCCCGTACTCATACCCTTTCCAGGTGTTGATCCCGATACCTGAAAGCTCACACATCTCAGACTGGGTAAGCCGCTCCCGAGTACGTATAAGGCGCAGCTTTTCACCGAGGTTCACTGACCGATCACTGGGCTTATCTGGCCACAGTCAGGTGCCGTCTGATCCGTCACCAGCCAGAGCGCGTATTTCATGAACCGAGGATGGGTGGTGATTTTCAGTAACTCGCCTGAACTCACCTCCTTCCGTGCCCCGTATTCGTAGCCCTTCCATGTCCCAAGCTTGATCCCTGTCACTTCACAGATTTCCGACTGAGTCAGCCGCTCGGTTAAACGAATTTCCTTGAGCTTTTGCCCGAGTTCCATGTGCGCCCCTTGACCTTGCTCATTTGAGTACTTAATATCCTCATATGTGTACTTTTGCTGCACATATGACGAAGGAGCTTATCAAATGCAGATCACCATAGACACGCCCTACACAACAGTTCGGGAGCTTGCGCGTCGGTCGGGACAATCCGAACGTGCGATCCGTAACGACATCGCGCGCGGCCGAATCCTTATCCGTGCCAAGGCCGAGGGATCCAAAGAAGCTCTGCTGATCAATATGGTCGCCCTGGCCATGGAAGCAGCAGAACAAGCCGAACGCGTGTCTGCCAAACCGACCTCTTCCAAGCGCTAAGGCCCGGTGATGAACGCAAGAACACGCATTACCTCCGACCAATTCGAAGAGATCTATCAGACTGACGTCGTCAAGGCGCTGGAGAACGATAGAGAGCTGGACTTCAAGGACGTCAGTGACAAGTACCTACAGAAAGGCACTTGTCCTAACTGCGGTCAGCAAAAGCTATTCATCAGTAGAGAAAAACCCTATCGGTTGAAGTGCAACCGCGATAACGAGTGCCAGTTCGAACAGAACACACGGGAGCGTTACAGCTACCTGTTCGAAAACTTGAGCGAGCGTTTCCCGGCTACTGAAGCCAATCCCAACGCCACGGCAGACGCCTATCTAAAGCGCAACCGCGGTTTTGATGTAGCCAAACTCGCCGGCTGGTACACCCAAGCTAAACGCAAGATGAAGTCGGGCGTTTGGGCCGATACCGTGCGTTTTCCGCTGTGCAATGGTTATTGGGAAAGGATCATCGACGAGAGCATGGTTGCCGCCAACAAAGGCGACAAAGCCGGCATCAAGTTCGAAATGTCTTACCAGAACAGCGGCTGGACGCCACCAGGGCAAACCATTGAAAAGAGCGATCGGGTCTACATCGTGGAAGGGATCTTCCACGCGATCGCGCTACACCTGGCCGGCAAAAAGGCGATCGCATCGATCAGTTGCGTGAACTTCCCTTGGGCGATCGTGGAAGCGAATAAAGGCAAGCTGGTGACATGGGTCATCGGCCTTGATGACGACAAAGCCGGTCACAAATACATTCCCAAGTATCTGAAGATGCTGCGCGGCATGACGGAAATAGCCTGGGTTGCTCTCGCCGGTGAACGCGATTGGGATGATGTATACCGGGATGGTGAACTGGACGACAAATTTCTGGACGACGCTTGTTATCGCGGCCGGCTGTTCACCGCTGAAAGCACAAACAAACTTGCCTACTTGCTGTACCTGCGCCGGCCAGCAGGGTTCTATCTGCTGGAGTTTCGTAACCAACTGTATTCGGCCCGGGTCAATCAAGCAGACCTGAGCAAGGATCTGGGCGAAGACAAGGTGGACGGCAACCGCGAGATCTTTTCCCGCAATGTGAAGATAGCGCAAATCTCCAACTGCATCCCCAGCCTGGATTATCTCGAAAAAGACATTATCACCGGCGAGCAACGCTACTACTTCGACTTCCGTTTTCCCGATCGCAGTCGGAGCGTTCAGGCACCACTACCTTCGAGCGCCATTGCAGAGCCGCGTGGTTTCGTTCGGGCAATGCTCGACTTCACGCCAGGCGGAAACTTTGAGGGCGGCGCTCGTGAGCTGGCGATGCTCAAAGCCAAATGGCTGAACGATGAGCGGCGTCCGGTGCGCACTGTTCGCAGCCTGCCGTTCATTGGCTACGACGAAGACTCAGGCACCTACTGCTATCCCCAGTTCGGATTTCATGGCGGTAGAGAGCTGCAGGTCAACAGTCACGGCTTCATCGAAGTCAAAGGCGCCGGGGTGAAAACCGCCCTGGTAAACACAAAGTTCGAACGCGGTACCGACTTTGATCCGGAGTGGTTTCCCGACTTCCTGGCAGTTCATAGCCTGAATGGCCTTGCGGCATTGTCGTGGTGGACAGCGTCGCTGTTCGTTCAACAGATTGGCGTTCAGCAGGCGTCGTTCCCTTTCCTCGAGCTGACCGGCGAACCAGGCGCGGGCAAGTCCACCCTACTGCGATTCCTGTGGCGCCTGATCGGTCGCGACAATATGGAAGGGATCAAACCCAGTGGCACCGGTGCCAGCGCCGTGGGCCTTTCACGCGCCCTTTCCGAAGTCAGCAACTTACCGGTTGTCCTAATCGAATCCGATCGGACTTACACCGATGCTCAGGGCCGTTCGGTGACGGTGCAGTTCGCCTGGGATGAAATGAAGACGCTGTATGACTATCACGCCCCTGTACGTGTAACCGGCGCGAAGACTACCGGTAACGAGACGCGCACCAGCATCTGGCGCGGTGCCTTGGCCATCTCACAGAACGAAACCGTGGATGGCTCCGAGGCCATTCTTTCGCGCATCGTGCATATGCACTGCACCAAGGATCACCACTCGCTGGCCCTAAAGCCGATGGCCGATCGGTTGAAGATCATGAAAGCCAAGGAGCTGGGCGGCTTCCTGCGCCGTGTACTGGCTTTCGAAAAGCAATGGTTGGAACGCTACTTCGAGGCATTCCCGCGCTATGAGAAACGTCTTCAGTCCATCAACGCCCTGACGGAAGCGCGGATCGTCCAGAGCTTCGCGCAAGTCCTTGCAGCGGCCTACGCAACCCAGGCGCTGTTTCCCACCTGGACGGACAGAGACACAGAAAGCCTGGCTAAGCATCTGGAGGCCCGCGCCATCGATCGCCAACAGCGCTGCCGATCGGAGAACCCGACCGCCGCCAAGTTCTGGCAGATCTATCACTACTTGAATGAAGACGTGGTGACCATCATCGATGCCGAAGGCGAACGTGAAGAGACCCGCGAAACGCTCAACCACAGCATCGACAAAGAACTCATCGGCATCAACATCGAGCATTTCCAGCAGGCCTGTAGAAAGGCTGGCCAAGACGTCATTCCTGACACCCAGTTGCGCCGTGCATTGGCCACCAGCACCACCCACAAATTCATTGAGACGCGTAAAGCACGGTCACGACTGGAGAAGCGTTCTCTGTGGCTGTGGTTCTTCAGCAAGCGGGGGGAGGCATCATGAAACGTATGGGTCAGCAGGTGTATCGGGTGTGCATGGGTAAGAGCTTGGCTTTTGTGCGAAGTCCCCTTGTTTGTCCGGAACATCCGGAACATTTCTATTCAATAGATATAAACATCAATAAATACAGTCACTTACTTACAAAAAAATGTTCCGGTCGCACTGGAACATTCCGGAACACACCGGAACGGATTGTGTTCCGGCATGTTCCGGCAATGTTCCGGTCAGCGTTTTTACCGGAACACGGCTGTAGCCCTTACAACACAAGGCTTACAGCCGATTCACAAAAAAACGTGTTCCGGAATGTTCCGGTAGTACCGGAACATTTTCGCTCAGCTACAGGCCCCGTAAATCAATGGTTACAGCCAATCACTTTTTAAATGTTCCGGATGTTCCGGACTCCGAGCGGTCTTGCGCGCGTTTTTTACTGGCGGACTCGACTCACCCTCCTGGATCAAGAGACCCAGGCTCATAAAGAAGGAGCAACACCATGCAAGTACAAGTCATCACCGGCGGCCAAGCCACAGGCAAAACCACCCGGCTACGCGCAATTCAAGCCGAACTGCAAAAGCAGGGGATCGAGGCGCCAATCCTCGTCGGCCAACAGTGGACTACCCCGTACTTCGTGAACCTGATCGCAGAGAAAGCACTGGCTGGGGCCAAGCAATTCCTAGCCGACGACTGCACCCAGTTCCAGATCAAAGCCGCGATGAATCTGCAAGCCCAAGGCATTCACTCCGGAATTCCATCTGACTTTGTGGTTCACCTGGTGCGCCAAGCGTAAGGAGGGGGCAACAATGATTATTCGCTTCGTAGCCAACACCCTGCCCGGCGAGCTGCCGTTACCGAGCAGCTACGTCGACCAGCGCTCACCGGAAGATCTGGCCGAGCTGGCAGCGGCCGCACATTGGAGGGATCACCCGGAGGACACGCCGACGTTCGTCACAGTGGTGCATATGCGCGACGTTGATGGGCATGACCTGGGATTGTTTGAAGTGCGCTGTGAACAGCGCCCGGTATTCACGGCAAGCCAATTGCGGCAGGCGTGAGAGAGACGGTGTCGAGGAGTTCGCACCTCCCCGACACCAACCACCACAAGAGGAGCAACACCATGCAAGCACAGCACCCAAGCAGCAGCGGTAGCAAGGCTATCACACCGCCCGGCCAGCGCAGCAGCACCTTCATGCCCCCTCGCCCTTTGTTGGCCACGGCGATGATTGGAGCGGCTTTGATCGGCTACCTGGTACACAAAACGCCGGACGCCCGGCAGCGTCTCGAAAGCCTGGCCGAAATGGCTCAAACCCTGGGCGATCTGTCCGATCGCGATGCTGACGTGGTCGCTCGACTGCTCGCCAAACCAATAGCAGTAAAACAGAAAGGAGTTAGCCCATGCTGATCGACGGTCAGTTTGTAGCAGTCAGTGAGGCGCAGTACGACGACGCCCGCGAACAGATGGAGTTGCCTGCCGACTTTCACTTGGTTGCGGCCACCGCCCTACTCCACCACAACACCGGAAATGGCATGGCGCATATTCCGTTGCCAGCGGGCTTGGTGGTTGCCGCGTTCGAAGATCCGAGAGGAAATAGGCGTTATGGTGTCGTCTCTCTAACAATGCATCGAAATAAACCGTAATAATTTTCCGCAGTTTGGATTCCAGAACTGTCTTATTGACAAGGGCGCTCCGGCGCCCTTTTTTGTCTTAACAAGGCCACTGTATCACCGCGAGCAACAATGTTTTATTTGCATGAAAACATAGTTTCATGCAAACAAACTAGACGGCACCCAACAGCAAGAACGATCAAATAAATTAAGAAAGTCGCAAAACTTTAGCTCTACTTCGACAATAATAGCCTCCTTCAACTAAAAAAACCTACAACCCGGAAAGCAGGAATCTACGCACTTAAGTAATTACGCATGCATGAAAATATAAATTCGTGCAGACAGCTTTGATTCTAAACAAATAAAAATGCTATCAAAGCTCCAGAAAGCGAGGGTTCCCAGATATACGAGAACCGTGTAGCTTTGATATGTAGGCAACGTAAAACACACACCAAACGCAATCAAAATACTAATTGACAATCTAATTTTTAAATTCGTAAAGTGCGCTGCAATTGATCCGCCCAGCATGGAGCCGAAGTAATGGACGAGCGCGTAATCATCAACACGAGAGATATTTTAGAAGAAGTTGCAAAAGTATTAATGTCGTTAAGCGTGTCAGTCGGTGCTCGACCACTTAACGAGGAAGAAAGCGGCGGAGTTGTAGCAACCATGACTTGGAGTCATGGTCGATTACTGGAATGTTCCAGAGAGCTGGGAGAATTGTTTAATCAGACGGGCAATGAACTGAGTTGATCAAATAACTGACGTTGCTGAGCAATCGGCATCGCACGTAGCCGGTCGAAAATCAATTGATCGACCGACTGGGCCGAGGGGCGCAAAGGGTGCGAGTAGGTAAGGCTCATCACAAACGTATGCCCGCAATGTAGATTGAGGCACTGGCAATACAGCTTTGCGTATTCCCGATTCATGTTTTCTCGCGACTCGATCCGAGCCTTACCCCCACAGTCCCTACAAGTGATCCGCATTGCGCCCCCTCTCAATGGTGTACGTACGCACACTATTCTACGTGAAGCCACTTCAAATCGCTGCGCCTGGCTCAATGGGTTCACGCCATCCGAGACGCCGATCAGGCCGCAGTGAATCATTTAATTGCTCGAATAACTGACAGATCGGACGGATTTCATTGTTGGTGTAAACCCGATCGATCTTTTCAATGTCGCCAAAACCACCGCTGTTCTCCGGAATAATCCCCGCCAGCGCCGGGTTCATCCGCCAGGCCGCAATGACGTCGTTACGGGTGATGTTCTTCACCTTCTCCAACTCATCTTTCGCCTGGAAGTCCCCCACGGGGATGATTTGAATCGCCTTTTCGGTACCGCCCGGGATGTTCACGAACATCGACCTGAAGTTACCCACACCCTTGCTCGCACTGATCTGCGCACGCAGCTCGTTTTCGTCGTCTTCGGTCAAATTCGGGTCGTTGGTGTAGAAGATATAACCCGCGTGGGCACCGTTGCTGTAATAGCGTCGGCGGAAAAGGGTCGCGGCCTCATTGAGTAACAATGCCTGCATACCGCCCAGGTAATCGGGAATGCCGTAGACGTCCTGCTCCACGTCGTAATTCATCACATGTTCGACGTCTTCCTGTTCGAATTCCACTTCCTTGCCGTCCGGCAGCAGCATCACAAAGCCGCCGTCTACTTTTACTCGCATGTTGATCGCCGCCAGGTGATCCATTTCCAGGACTTCGCCGAACACGTTGCGGTTCTTCAGGAAATAGGACTCGCCGAACACCATGAAATCCAGCCCCGCACGGCTCATGGTGCGAATGCTGCACCCCGCCGAAGGAATGAACTCACGCAGCAACAGGTTGCGCTTGAAACCGGGAATGGCGCCGTGGTGCGCGTTGGCCCGCAACAACTTCGCCAGCCCTTGGCGCGACACTGGAGGCGTGTAAATTCGGCCGTCGTGGCTGGCAAATGTGCCCAGATATTGACCGATGTTTTCGCTCAGTACCTGCTCGGGAGCGCCGAACGAAAACGCCCGCACTCGCCCTTGTGTTGGATTGCCGGTTTGCTGGTTTCTTCGCTTGCCCATGTGTACCTGTTCCGCTGAGTGTGTAGGAGCTTCGGCGCTGTTTGTTGGTGTTCAGTGGTTCGTGAGCCAGCGCGTGCATGATTGCCCAGGCAATGTCGGCATGGCCTGAAGCGTCGGTGCGTGAAGCGCTGTAGGTGACTTGGCCACCGCCTGTGGTGCCGCGCTTGATCGTCAGGAATGCTTGGGCGATATCGTTCCAGCCCGCGTCCCATTCGATGCGACTGCCTTGAATGGTGTCCTGCGCCTTGAGCACCAGTGTGTTTTTGGTTTCCAAGCTGTAATGGATCGAGGTCGCACGCGGATAAAAATCGCGCACCAGGTCAAACACGCCGTAGCCAATACCGGTGGTGTCGATACCAATGTGCTGCACGTTGAATCGCTCTGTGAGCTTCTTGACCTGATCAGCCTGGAACTTGAAGGATTGCCCACGCCAACTGTGCTTTTCCAAAATTCGGAACTTGGCGCCAGGCTCCAGCGGCGGGGCAATGACCACACAGCTTGCGTCATCACGGGTGCGGCTTGGGTCGTAGCCGACCCAAACGGGACTGTTGCCATACGGTCGCGGATCCTCCGGGTCGTAGTCCGTCCAGAGTGAAAGGTCGGAATAGCAGCGCTCCAAATCGGACAGCGCGAAAGCACTCATGCTGCTGTCGATAAATTTGCACCGGAACAACTGCTCAAACTTATCCTCGTCATACTCCAAGCGCAGTTGCTCGATGTCGAAAAGATCGCAACCACCGGCAATCGCATCGTCAATGGTGATGATCTTGCGCCACTGCCCATCCGGGCATAGCGCGCCGGCGCTGACATGTTTGTCGCTCGGCCACGGATCCTTGGCCGTCTTGCGTTTGCTGTTGCGAAACTTCTCCCCAGTCCAGAAGGGGTAAGCCTGGTGCGAAACAGCACTGGGTGTTGAAAAGTAAGTCTTGCGCCACTTTTTGTGAGTGGCCATTGCACTGGCTACGGTGTTCAGCTTTTCAAAGTCGCGGATCCAGAAATACTCATCCACGTAAACATGGCCGTGAGGGCCTTGGGCGGTGCTGCTGTTGGTACTGAGAAAGCGCAGTTCCGCCCCGTTGCTGAGCAAAATCGGGTTGCCCGTCAGCTCAAGCCCGAACCACTGCTGGGCGAACTGGACGATATAGCTTCGGAAAATTTCCGACTGGGCACGGCTGGCCGACAAGAACATTTGATTGTCCCCGGTCAGCACCGCATCCATGAATGCTTCGCCGGCGAAGTAGTAGGTCAAGCCTACTTGTCGACTCTTCAAAACGTTGCGGATCCGGCACGTCAGCGGGTTTTGTTTGGCTGCAAACAATTCCTTCTGATAGCCGTACATCTTGCTGATGAACTTATCCAGGAAGTTGACTTCGGTCAGGCCCGAAACATCGTTCTTCACCTTCTTTTCGCGCTTCTTGCCGCTCCTGTCGCCGCGCTCCCTACGCTTATCCTTGCGTTCGCCCTGGTCATGCGCCAGCGACTCACCTGCGACAACCGGCGCCGGTTTGCTCGACTGCTTCAACAGCCGATCGCGGACGGTGGTCAACCGGTCGAGTTCATCCAGCTCACCTTTGGTCAGCGTGGTCTGTTTCTCAAGGATCAACGTCAGGCGCCGGCTGACCGCTGTCAGCGGTTCTTCATCCGACAGCATCTCGTCCCAGCCGCCCTTGGCGATCCAGTAGTAGACGATTCGGATGTTCGGCAGCTTGAGTTGAGCCTGAATCTCTTTCGGCTTGCACCGACGCAAATAGAGACGTTTTGCGGCTTCTTTGACTTCGATTGAATAGAGCATGGACCGCAGTCTATGCGGCGAAAACGCCGAAAACGCGAGGTTAAATTCTGCGATTCTCCTAGATCGTGGAAATAGGAGAAAAGCAAAAGCAAAGCGTTTGTTTGGCGCTCATTGGCTCCCTATCGTGGCGGCTCAAACCACCGATTGAGCGCAGAAACGCCAATGCCCCGTTCCCTTGTTTCGCTTTGGAAACGTGTCGCCACCAGCGGCATCACCGCCGATGGTCGCGAGATCCTTCCACAGGAGCTGCGCGACTGCGCCGAGACCTACAATCCGTCGAAGTACACCGCTGTTATCTGGAGCGAACACGAACGCTGGATGGGCGCACACGGCACTGTTTACGCGGTGCGCGTCGTAGAAGAAGGCGGCGATTTGGACCCCGGCCAGATCGCCTTAGAAGCGCAATTGAAGCCGAACGACAAGCTGCTGGCATTGAACGACCGGGGAGAAAAGCTGTTCACCAGCATCGAAATCACTCCGAACTTCGCCGGTACCGGCAAAGCGTATTTGTCAGGCCTCGCGGTGACCGACTCGCCGGCCAGCCTGGGCACTCAAGAACTCTACTTTTCCCATAAAACCAGCAAGGCCGCTTATTTCGCGGCGTCGGTAGCGCTTGGCCAACTGCTGGAAGCAGAGCCAAAGAACGAAGTAGGCAAGTTGACCGCCTTGCTCACAAAGCTGTTCCAGCGCTTCGGAATCGAAGCCCCCCCCGAAACCCCGAACCCCCAATCAGAGAGCCAAACCCCAATGGATGAAGCCCAAGCCAAAGCGCTGGCCGCACTGGTCGAACAGTTGTTGGTCGTCGCTGCCGGCATTCAAACTTTGATCGCGCCAGACACTGCCGAAGTCGAAGCAGATTCGGAGCAAATCGACACCGTCGAAACTTCCGTTCAGGAAATTCTCGACACCGCTGAGGAAGAACGAGAGTTTTCACGCCGTCGCAAAGGCGTGACCAGCAACCAGGCACTGGTCAAGGCAATGGCAAACCTGGACAAGAAATTCACCGCTCTACTGGATACGCCGAAGGGCCGCAACGTCCCGCGCACCACCGGCGCGACCCAGAGCCAGAAGCGGAGAACCTTGTAAATGGGCGCCTCTCTCAGCAGCCACGCCCAGGAGCAGTTCGCACTTCTGCAGGACGACATGGCCGAGTCGTACAACGTCCATGACGTGTCTCGCCAGTTCGCGGTTGAACCGAGCATTGCCCAAGAGCTGAACGACAAAATCACTGAAAAATCCGACTTTCTCAGTCGCATCAACGTGGTTCCCGTCAGTGAAATCAAAGGGCAAAAGGTCATGCTCGGCGTGACAGGCCCGGTGTCCAGCCGCACCAATACCAAAACCAAAGACCGCGAAGCCAAGGACTTCAGCGACGTATCGGGCCTGGACTACGAGCTGTTCCACACCGAATCCGACGTCGGCCTACCCTTCGCGAAGATCGATAGCTGGGCCAAGTTCCCGGACTTCGCAGAGCGCTACAGCGCGGCGGTGCAACGCCAGATTGCGCTCGATCGCATCATGATCGGTTGGCACGGTGTCGAAGCGGCGGTACAGACCGACCTTGCGGCCCACCCGATGCTGCAAGACGTCAACAAAGGTTGGCTGCAACTGGCTCGCGAGCAGATCCCTGCTCAGGTGCTGAAGGAAGGCAAAGTCGCGGGCAAAATCACCCTCGGCCCTGATGGTGACTACGCCAACCTTGACGCCCTGGTGCACGACGTCAAACAGATGATCGATCCGGTTTTCCGTGATGCCGGCGACCTCATCGCAATCATCGGCAGCGATCTGTTGGCCAATGACAAGGGCAAGCTGTACGCCAAGCAAGGCGACACGCCGACCGAAAAAGAACGCATCGAAAACGCGCAGGTGATCGACACCTACGGCGGTTTGCCGTCCTTCGTCATCCCGCACTTTCCATCCACCGGCGTTGTCGTGACCAGTTGGGACAACCTTTCGATTTACTTCCAGGACAGCAGTTGGCGCCGCCATCTGATCGAGAACCCGAAACGTTCCCGCGTCGAAGATTACAACGGCCGCAATGAAGGCTATGTGATCGAGCAGTTGGAGAAATTCGCGGCGATCGAAGCCGGCAATCTGGAGTTGCTGCCGTGAGTATCGCCCTGGCCCACAAGCGGCGCGTTCTCGCGGAAGGCCCGGGCACAGTGGCCAGTGCGGAGCCTTATAGCTCCAGCACCGCGCTGGCCAGTCCTGCCAATGCACAGAAGCACCTCAAGCTGATGGAAAGCGCGCTGGCCGTGGATCTGGAGCGGCTCAGCAACATCAACAACCACGAAACGCGCCGCCTGATTAAGCGTGACGAGCTGCTGCCTAAGTACATGGAATACGTCGAGCGCTACCGCGACTCGGGACTGAATCACCCCAATCCGGTGCTAGTGCATGTCCTGGTCTGGCTGTTCGACACCGAGCAATTCGAATTGGGTTTGCAGGTCGCCATGTTTGCCATCAAGCAAGGCCAGTCGATGCCCGAAGGATTCAAGCGCGACGTGCCGACGTTCGTGGGTGACGCGGTGATCGACTGGGCCGAGAACGAGCAGAAGTGCGGGCGCAGCCCCGAACCATACCTGAGCGACATGATCCCGTTCGTGGATGGTGAATGGGATCTGCCGGCACAAATCCCGGCGCGCTATCACAAGTTGCTGGGCATCCGCGGCATTGACGCCAAGGCCTGGGAAACCGCCATCCATCACTTTGAACGGGCCACTGAGCTGCATTCGGAAATTGGCGTGGGAACCCGTCTGAAAGGCGCTCGCAAGGCGCTGGAAAAACAACAGGCTGACAACGCCTCCGAATAACCGACTACCCCCCCTGCGGGGAACTGTGGACATGAGTCGGCCATTTATGGCCCGCCCCATGAGAAACAGTTTCCCCGCCCTATTGAGTGCCCAGCAATGAGCTTTTCAGGGAAACCCACGACCTTCGTGGAACAGAACATCGAGAATGACGGCTTCTGGCCGAACCTCTCCGTGGCCGAGTTCCAGAAAGGTTACCGCCTGCCGGCGGAGTACCTGGTAGAGCTGCTGGTCACCGACTTGAATACCGCGATGATCGAGGTCAACCGCGACCTGGCCAAGCGCAAAAGTGACTGGCAGAACGTCGGACTCATCACCGTGGAGAAAGCCGACCCCATGGTGCTGCCTGAGCGCACGTTTCACGCAGCAACGTACAAACGCGCCGTTTATTGCCGCGCCAAGGCCAGTTTGCTGACCCAGTTCGCCACAGTGAACCGTCGCGAAAACGCAGAGAACATCGGCAAGGAATTGCCCGAACGCGGCGAAACCTTTCTGGAGTTCAGCCAGCAAGCCGTCCGTGTACTGCAAGGCCGTGGCCGCATTACGGCGGCGCTCCTGTGATCAAGTTACAAGGACTCACTGCGTACTTGCTGGAACGCCGTCTGGTCGCGCCTGAACAGCTCGACAGCTTCACCGAGCAGGTAAAGCTTTCGCTGATCTGGAAACCCGACGTCGCCGGCATGCACTTTGCCGACATGCACTATCGCGCCGCGATTGTCCTGGAGCGTTTCGCCGACCATCCAGCGCGCCTGATGGCCCTGGTGGGTAGTTGGCTGGAAAACCACGACACCGAGCGCGACCGGTACGAACTGCCGGCGCCGGATTTCGCTGTCGATCCGTTGGACAACGACCTGTTCGACGTGGAAATCACGTTGGAGTTTGTCGAGCCGCAGTATCTGGCCGAAGACCCTGCCGGCGAGATCGACGCCTTCGGCAAGAGCTGGGCTTTCGTGCCGTTTGACCTGTGGATTGCCGAGAACGGCGAGGTGGCCACCGGTGAGCGCTAATCCGTGCGACCTCGATGTCAGGGGGCTACTCAACGTCGACGCTCAACTGGCGCTCCTGGAACTGCCACCGGTGCTGCGCCGCCGCCTGCTGAACAACGTGACCAAGCGCGTGCGCTCGATGAGCCGCAAGCATCAGCGCGCCCAGCAAAACGTCGACGGCTCGCCGTTCGCTGATCGCAAGGGATCAGCCAAGGGCAAGAAAAAGATGGAAGCCGGGCTGGCCAAGCTGCTGCAAGTCACGCGAGTCAGCGCCGACGAAGCCGAACTGGGTTGGAAAAACGCGCTGACTCGCTGGGTCGCCACTCAGCAGCACAACGGTGCTACCGAGCGGCGTACTGCTGCGCAGATGCGTCGCTGGAACACCGTCCCGCCTGGCATCGCATGCACTGAAAAACAAGCGAAACGCCTGCGCCGTCTGGGTTTTCGCGTCCGCCAGAAGGGCAAAAAGACGCCGGCCCGGCCTTCGGTTGCATGGATTCAACAGCATGTGAACTACGCCAAGGCCGGTCTGCTGATCCGCATTCTGAACGATGAGAAAACCGAGACATCTGGCGCGCAAAGCTGGGACATCACCCTGCCAAAACGTCAGTTCCTCGGCGTGGCAACCGGCAATGAAACCCGTGACCTGATTAACCAGGTCTTTCAACAGATCCTAACTTCACCCCGTTAACGAGGCACTGCATGGCACTCGGTCAAGTCACCGTCGACAATCTCAATCTAGGCCAGGGTGCCGTGACAGAGGTTGAGCGTTACTTTCTTTTCATCGGCCCTGCGGCCAAAAACGTCGGTCAGTTCATCCCGCTGAACACCGACAGCGACCTGGACGCCGCTCTGGGCATCCCGGCGAGCGACCTAAAAACCCAGATTACCGCCGCTCGCTTGAACGGTGGCCAGCGCTGGGCCTGCATGGCGGCTCCGGTCGGCCCCGAAGGCGATTGGGCCACCGCACTGCAGAAAACCCAGCAACAAGGGGTGTCGGTGGAAGGGGTAATTGTCACCAAACCCGTGACAAAGGGTGACGAACTGTCGGCCATGCATGACGCGGCCGTTGCCCTGAACAACACCTACGGCCGCCGGGTTTTCTTTCTGGCGAGCAGTGCCGGCATCGCCGTCGACCAGACCTGGGCGCAGTACCTCACCGAGCAAAAAGCGTTGGTAGCGGGTCTGGCAGCGCCGCGCGTTTCACCTGTACCGCAACTGCACGGCAATGACCTGGGCGTGCTGGCTGGCCGCTTGGCTAATTCGGCAGTCAGCATCGCTGATAGCCCGATGCGCGTGGCCACCGGCCCGGTGTTGGGGCTTGGCGACGTGCCTATTGATAGCGAGCTGATTCCGCTGCCGTCCGCTGTACGCAGTGAACTGGATCGGGCTCGGTTTTCTGTCACCCAGACCTACCCCGACTATCCGGGTGTGTACTGGGGTGACTGCAACATGCTGGACACCCCCGGTAGTGACTTTCAGGTCGTGGAATACCTGCGCATCACCGATAAGGCCGCTCGCCTGATCCGTCCGCTGCTGATCCGCCGTGTCGCTGATCGTCGCTTGAACAACACGCCCAACAGCATGGCGGTGAACACCAACCAATTGATGGCGCCACTGCGAGCCATGGCGAAGTCCATCAAGTTCAACGGCGAGGTGTTCCCCGGTGACATCGAGCCGCCGAAAGACGGCGACCTGGTGCTGGAGTGGCAGAGCAAAACCAAAGTCGCGGCCTACATCAAGCTCAAACCCCTCAACTGCCCGAAAGACCTCACGGCGAACATTGCCCTGGATCTTTCCACTGATAAAGCGGAGTAACGCCCCATGGCAAAGATTGGCGGCAAGAACTTTGACGTGAGCCTGGGCGATATCGCGCTGCACGTCGAAAGCTGCACTTTGGATATCACCGACAACTCGGCAGTGGCCCAAACCCGGGGTGTGCCAGACGGCACTGTGGACGGTGACGTGGCCGCTGCCGGCGAATTTGAGCTGGATACCACCAACTTCAACCTGCTGATCGACGCGGCGCGCTCGGCGGGCAGCTTTCGAGGCCTCAAACCGTTCGATGCGGTGTTCTTCGCCAAGGCCGGCGAAGACGAGGAACTGCGGGTGGAAGCATTCGGCTGCAAGGTGAAGCTCTCCAGCCTGCTGGCGATCGATCCGAAGGGCGGCGAGAAGAGCAAACACAAGGTTCCGTTCGACGTGACCAGCCCGGATTTCATTCACATCAACGGCGTGCCGTACCTGGCTGCGACAGAGATCGAGGGGCTGCGCTAATGGTGGATTGGTTCGACCGTGCCCAGGAGCTGGAGCAACGCCAACGTGACCAGGCGATAAAGGTCCAGTTGAGCAAGCCCGTGCCGGTCGGGCCGAGCCTGACCCATTGCCAGGACTGCGACACACCAATCCCGCCGGCGCGCCAGGCGCACGGTGGCATAACCCGGTGCGTCCCGTGCCAGGCGGACGTCGAGAAGAGTAAACGCCGATGACCACTGAAACTTCGCGTCTGGGAACGCTGGAGCGGCAACTTGCCGTGATCGAGCACCGCATGAACGAGTTTGAAGGTCGTCACGAAACCGTGCCGACTCGCGTGACCAAGCTTGAGCAGCAATTCGAAAACATGACTGGCCAGCTCAAGGAACTGAACAAAGGCCAGCAGGAGTTGACCCTGGCGGTCAACGTGATCGGCTCTAAGGTCGGGCGCTTGCTGACCATCCTGACGCTGGTTGGCGCCGTCCTGCAGATGGTGGTGCCGGCACTGTTGCGGATGTGGTTCCCATGAGCCTGCGCGGCAGGATCATGGCCGGTGCGATCGCGCTGGCCAGCACGCCGCTGGTGATCTTCCTGGGCACCTGGGAAGGCAACGGCCAGAACACCGTTTACGCGGACAAGCTCGCCGGCGGACTGCCCACGGTTTGCAAAGGCATCACCCGGTTTACCAGCCCTTACCCGGTCGTTGTCGGCGACTACTGGTCACCCGCCAAGTGCGCCGAGGTGGAGCAACTGGTGATCCGCAAAACGCAGCTGCAGCTCGCCGAGTGCATCACCAACCCGAACGCCAGCCAGAACACGTTCGACGCACTCACCAGTCACGGCCACAACTTCGGTGTGACCAGCACCTGCGCCAGTCGAGCGGTCGCGCTTATCAACGCCGGCCGCATCACCGAGGGCTGCAAAGCTCTGGCATGGGCGCCGGACGGCAAGACGCCGGTATGGGCCTTTGTGACTGACGCCAAGGGCCAGAAGCGCTTTGTGCCGGGCCTGCACAACCGTCGGCTGGCCGAATCCCGGCTGTGTGCGGAGGGCTTGTGATGCTGCGCCAAGCTTTGTTCCTGGTCGTGTTGTGCCTAGTCGCCTGGATCGGTTTTGACTCGCTCGAAGGTCAGCGCGACGAAGCCAGGCGCGAGCGTGATAGCGCGAAATGGGAGGCCAGCGGCCTGCGGGAAGCGGCCCGAATCAGCGGCGAGATGCTGGCCGAGCGGGACGCGATCGACCAACGAAACACCAAGGAATTGACCGATGTACTCACTGAAAACAAGCGCCTGCGCCGCTCTGTTGGCGATGGCACTGGTCGGCTGCATGTCCGCGCGACCTGTACCGCCGCCGGATCTGTGCCCGCCACCGCCAGCACCGCCCGCGTGGCTGATGCAGGACGCGCCGAACTCGCAGCAGACGCTCGACCGGATTATTTCACCCTCCGTAATCAGCTCGCCCTAAGCCGGCAAATGATTCTCGGACTGCAGCAATACGTCCGTGGCGTGTGCCTGCGATCGCCAGCGCACCAGGACACGAATTCTTCCAACCTCAACAAGAGACCAACCCCATGAGCCAACAGAACAACACCGAAATCACCCTGGAAGTCGGCGAACAGGAATTCACCTTCAACCTGACCCCGGCCGACGTCACCAAGTACTTCAACGCCCTGACCCAAACCAACAAGGTCGCCCCAGGCAACAACCTGTTGATGACCACTGTACTGCAGGAACAAAAAAATGTGCTGAAACCGCTGCTGGGCAACCCGGTGATGGTGATGCAGCTCGCCGGCGCGCTGCTGGAAGAGTACGGCCCGAAGGTTGAGGTGCTCGTAAAAAAGCACTCGGCCACGCTGAGCGCTTAAGCGAAAACGGCTTGGGCCAGTTGGTGGCCCTGACGAACCACTGGCTACCTGGTGCCGAACCCACGCCCGAGGCGATGGGGACGGCCAAGTGGCTGGAGGACGAACACTGGAGACGCATGGAGTTTGCCGTGGCTAACGGCATCGCCCTTGCGCTGAACGGGTAACGACTTTGGCAGACCGTAGCGCCAGCCTGGCTTTCATCCTGAGCCTGACCGACAAGGTCACCGCGCCCCTGGGCAAGGTGAAAATGGGCTTTTCCGAGCTTGCGGATCAGAGCGAAAAGCACATCAAGACGATCGGCTTGGGCATGGCCGGCGTGACGGCAGCAGTGGTCGGGATTCGCGAGTCCATGGAACCGGCGCTGGAGGTCAATCGCGCCCTGGGCGACGTCCGATCGTTGGGCGTGGCTGAGGATGCGTTGTCTGCGCTCAATGCCAAGTCGCTGGAATTTGCGGTGAGCTACGGCGAGAACGCCAAGGATTTTGTGGCCTCGGCTTACCTGATCGAGGGCGCCATCAAGGGGCTTGCCGGCAACCAGCTCGCCACGTTCACCAACACCAGCAACTTGCTGGCGAAGGCCACCAAGTCCGACGCCGAAACCATGGGCGAATACGTCGGCACGCTCTACAACCTGCAAAAGTCCCAAGCCGACGCGATGGGGAAAGGCGCGTGGGTAGAAAAGCTCGGCGGGCAAACGGCGCTGGCCGTGCAACTGTTTCGCACCAGCGGCGCGGCGATGAAAGATGCATTCAAGGAAGCCGGAGCGATCGCCACCACATCCGGCGTCGACCTTGCCGAACAGATGGCGGTGATCGGCACGCTGAGCAGCACCATGGAAGGCGGCGACGCCGGCGGGCGCTACAAAGCGTTCTTCGAAAACATCGGCGCGGCTTCGGAAAAGCTGGGCATGCAGTTCACCGATCAGCAGGGAAAAGTCCTGCCGATGATGACCATTCTGGACAAGCTGCAGGGCAAGTTCGGTGATCTGACCAGCGCGTCGGCCGGGGCCAAGTTAATGGAGGCCTTCGGCGGCGAAGGCGCCCAGGTGATTGGCGCGCTGGCCAAGGATACCGATCGACTGCGTAACGGCATCGAGCAGCTGGGCAAGGTGCGCGGACTGGAGAACGCCGAGCAGATGGCCCGGGCCATGGTCGACCCGTGGCAACAGTGGGCGTCCTTGGTCGAAGTCATGCGGGTGGTGTTTGGCCAGGTGCTGATCCCGGTACTGACGCCGTTCATGAACAAGATGGTCGACATCGGCAAAACCCTGGTGCGTTGGTCGCAGATGTTTCCCAACATCACCCGGGTGATCGGCATCACCGCACTGACCATCATGGCGATCATTGGCGCCATGTCGTTGTTGACCGTCGTTGTAGGCGTTGCGCGGATGACCTGGCTTGGCCTGGTGTCGGTGTGGAAGGTTGTTCAGCTGCTCAACCTGCGCACGGTCGTCGGCTTCGCCCTGCAGAAACTGGCGATCCTAGCGTACATGGCCGTGATCTACACGCTCAGCGCCGGTCTTGCCCTGGTGCGCGGCGCCATGCTGCTGTGGCAGGGCGCGATCTGGCTGGTCAACGCGGCACTGTTGGCCAACCCGATGGTTTGGGTTGTGGTCGGTGTTCTCGCGTTGGTGGCGGTCATTGTCGCGGCGGTTCACTACTGGGACGAATGGACGTCTGCCCTGATGAACACGGCCGCGTTCCAGTTCGTCGCCGACAAGCTCCAGAAGCTGTCCGACTGGTTTAACTCAATGGGCGGTTGGTCAGGCATGGCCAAGGCGGCATGGGACAGCATCGTCGGCATTTTCACCACGGCCGTTAACGGCGTGATCGAGCTGCTGAACAGCATCCCGGGCGTAAACATCGAAGCGCGTTTCGGCGGCATGCCTGAAGTGCCTGGCGTCGATGCCGCGACCAATGCTGCTGACACCGCCAACGCGGCGCAGAAAGCCCAGCAGACCATTAACGCGGCAATCCCCAGCCTTTCGCCGGCGCGCCCTTCAGCGGTGCCGCCCGGTGGCTTGCTGACCAGCATCCAGAACAACAACAGCAGCCAGAGCAAGGGCACGCATGTGGAGAACGTGAACATTCACACGGGCAAGACTATGACGCCGCTTGAGATGGAAAACATGGTCGCAATGGCGGTCGGCGGATGAGCGAGTACGTGGATCTGCTGATCATCGATAACGACCTGGCACTGGATCCGTCGCATCAACCTTTGCTCATCGATGACCGCGCCTGCATTGCCCAGGACATCGCTCACATGATCCGCGACAGCGGGTTGCTGGTGACATTGGTGGCCGAGCGCGATCGGCTGCGGCAGCGTGACTGCATCCAGCAACTGGAACTGTTGGTGGAGGACGACCAACGCCTGGTGCCGGGTACGGCGCGGATCATCCAGCAGGAGCCAGGCGTGTACCTGGTCACTGCGAAAACCCTGAAATTTGGTTCGATTGAGGTAAGTCTGTGAGCCAGGTCGATTTTAAAAAGGTGATCGCCGACGCCGGCATCCCGACCACCGAGGCCGGTTTGAAGGCTGCGTGGGAAAAGGAAGTTGAAGCCCAGGGCGCGAAGGTGGCCAACACCAGCAGTTATTCGCCGTTCTGGCGGGTGATGACCGCGCTGGTGACCAAACCGGTGTTGTGGCTGTTGGACTTTCTGTGCCTGACGGTGCTGCCGAACTTTTTTGTCAAAACGGCTGTAGATGCCTGGCTGGACATGCTCGCCTGGGCGGTCAACGTCGAGCGTAAAGGCGCCACCAAAGCTCTCGGTAAATTGCTGTTTACCCGAGCCTTGCCGGACGGCGTCATGGAATTGGAACAAGGCATTGTGGTGCAGTCCGCCGCCATCAACGGCAACGTGTACCAATTGATTACCACGGCGCCGGCGACGTTCATCGCGGGCCAGCTGCAGCTGGAAGTACCGGTGGAGGCGATCGAATCCGGTAGCGGCTTCAATCTTGCCCCGGGTTACTACGCCATCCTGCCAGTTCCGGTACCGGGCATTGTCCAGGTGGTGAACAAGGACGGTTGGCTGGATTCGCCAGGTGCTGATCCGGAGCCGAACGACCAGCTGCGTTTGCGCGTGCGCAACCAGTTCTCGGCGGTGAACCAGTGGCACACCGATGCGGTGTATCGCGCCATGATCTCCGCTTTCCCCGGCGTGCGTCCGGACGGCGTCTACTTCGAACACGGCGCACCCCGTGGGCCGGGCAGTGCAAATGCTTACGTGCTGTTCGACGCTGGTGTGCCGGCGGCGACTTACCTGGAGCAAATCAATTCGCACATTCGCGACTTGGGCAACCACGGACACGGTGATGATCTGCTGGCCATGGTCATGCCGGAAGTGCCAGTGGGTGTCGCGATGAGCCTCTGGCCGCAACCGAATTTGAGCGCCGAGCAAATCGACTCGCTGAAGGGGGAGATCGAGCTGTTCATCCGGGCAGCGTTCCGGGAAAGCACGCCGCGCGACTATCAACCGACACTGACTTATCCCCAGTCGCGTTTCAGCTTCAGTCGCCTCGCGGAAGAACTGCACCAGCAGTTTGCCGATATAGCCTCACTGCGGTTTACCCCGGGCGTCGACATCACCAGCGGGTTAGACATCCCGCGCCTGACGTCGCTGAAGGTGAACGTGCAATGAACAAACTCAAACTGCCGTTTTGGCTGGGTGGCACTGAGCTGTCAAAGCTGGTTGCGGCTGCGCAAGCGTGGTGGGAAACCGTGACCGGCTGGCTGCGCTGGCCTTACTCGCAGATCGATCCTGACACCTGTCACATGAGCATCCTTGAACTGTGGGCCTGGCAGCGGGACGTGACACGTTTCAAGGGCGAACCCGAGTCCTTGTTTCGACTGCGCGTGAAATACGCGTTTATCAACTCGGTCGACGCCGGTAGCACTGCCGGCCTGAAGCGCATTTTTGAGCGTCTTGGTGTGGGTTACGTCGAGATCGAGGAACGCCAGCCCGACCGGGATTGGGACGTGGTGCTGCTGAAGTTCAGCAACGCACAGTTGTCGCTCAATCCCGAGTTGCTGCGTGTGCTGATCCAGCAATACGGTCGAACGTGCCGTCGCTACGACTTCGTAACCATGACCCCCGTGGGGCTACAAATCGCCCTGATTGACTTCAACGACGACCAGCAAACGCTGGTCGCCAGCCTGTAGGAGCGCACCGTGAGCGCCAGTATTACCTTGGCCGGCGAAAGCCAGATTGCCCTAAAACAAAGCCAGAAAAAGCCGCTGATCGTCAGCAAATTCATCTTTGCCAACATTCCACAGCTCAACCCGGAAACCCCGGTAGATCGAGCAGCGGGCAAACCGCAGGCCGGCCAGATCGTTCACGTCTACGACATTCCGCCGGAAAACGCCGGCTTCGTGAATCCCAACCAGGTCGTGTACAGCGCTCAGTTGGGGGCAGATATCGGCGACTGGGACTTTAACTGGGTCGGTCTTGAGGACGCAGACGGCCTCCTGTTCGCCGTGTCTTACGTACCTCTGCAACAGAAGCGCAGGAACATTCCGCCGGAGCAGATCGGCAACAACGTCACCCGAAATTTCCTGGTGGCCTATGACGGCGCCATGCAGCTCACCGGTATCAAAATCGATGCCAGCACCTGGCAGCATGACTTTACGGTGCGCCTTGCCGGCATTGATGAACGCGAACGCCTGAGCAACCGTGAGGTGTACGGCCGTGCCTGCTTTTTTGGTAACTCACTGGCATTCGGCAAGAGCGAAAACGGTTTTCAGCTGGGCGCAGGTATTGCCTACATCGAAGGCATCCGCGTTTTCATGGACAAGCCTTGGCCATTCACCGGCGTTATTCCGGCTGGAACAATTACGCTCGACGTCTGCCTGGAACGACAGTTAAGCGATCGGGTCGCGACATGGAAAGTCGTCTACGGCGAACAGGCCGATTACACCGACGCCGCTGGTGTCCGACATTACTGCGTGCCTATCGCCTTTTACACGTCCACGACTGAGTTCTGGGACGCACGCCAGCAGGAGCCAATCGCCGGGCCATTGGTTCAACACTTCGCGGCTCGTGAAGGTGATTACGCGAACCTGCGCGCTCGGGGAACGACGAAAGAAGACGTCGATCTGGGCAACCTGCCCAACGCAATCAGCGACGATCCGGCTACCAATAGTAGCGAGATTCTGGCCACTACCGCCGCGCTTAACCGGTTACATCAGCAGGTCGGGGATTCCATGACCGGTATGGTGGCGGCGTTCTCTATGAGTTGGCCGCCGGAGGGTTGGTTGAAGTGCAACGGCGCGGCAGTCTCGCGCACTACCTACGCGCGGTTGTTTGCCTTGCTCGGGGTTCATTACGGCGCCGGCGACGGATCCACAACGTTTAACTTGCCCGAAATGCGCGGGATGTTTGCGCGTGGGTTTGATGATGGACGCGGGGTGGATATCGGCCGGGATTTTGGCTCGTCCCAAGCTATGTCTATTCAGTCTCACGTTCACGCGGCTTCGTCTGGTTATGTCGCTGACCACGTCCACGGCGCCTGGACGGACGCGCAAGGCAACCACAATCACAGTGCTTGGACGGATGCTCAAGGCACCCACGATCACGGTTTTCGAATTGTCGATACCGGCGCAGGCATCAATGTGGGCTATCCAGCAGGGGGAAGCGTTTTCACTGAACTGGAAATCCCCGGTGGCAAGAACGCTGATGGCCGACCAATGCGTACCGACTATCAAGGCAACCATGCTCACAACGTCGGCATCGGCGCCGCCGGCCAGCACGCACACAACGTCGGCATTGGTGGCGCCGGTGGCCACTCGCATGGCATCAGCGTTTTCGCTGCCGGCGGAGCCGAAACCCGGCCGCGAAACGTCGCCCTACTTTTTTGCATCAAGTATTGAGATTGAACATGACTGACAAGATCGTTTATCAGACAAATCATCTAGGCCTGTTCGTCGCCGAGGTGGTGGCGGATGAATCGCCTTTGGAGCCGGGTGTGTACATGATTCCGGGCGGCTGTGTGGAGATCCCGCCGCCGGCGATCGCTGACCACCAAGCCGCCTGGTGGAACGGCCAAAACTGGCAGTTGGTGGACTACTTCGGCGGCGTAGTTGTGTACAGCACCGCCACTGGCGAGCCGCGCACGCTGGAAGGGTTTGAACCAGTTCCGGCGGGCTACACCATGAAGGCGCCCAAGCCGAATCAGATCTGGAAGAACGGTGAATGGATAGATGACCTCGACTCTGTATTAACTGCGCTCCAGCAAAAAACAATGCAGGCGATCGGCTCAGACTGCGCCGCCTACATTGCTGGAGGGTTCAACTCGAATGCCTTGGGCGAGACCTACCGTTACAGCAGCGCGATTGATGACCAAGTGAATTTGAATGGCTTGGTGCTGCTGGGCGTAGACGAAATTTACCCTTGTTATGACAGTCATCAGGTGATGGTGTTTCTGCCGCACACGATCGCCCAGTTGCAGAAAGTCAGTCTTGACCTGGTGCGCTTCAGGCAAGCGGCGCAGCAGCACGCGGAGACACTGCGTCAGGCTGTGGCAAAGGCGCAGAAAGACAAAGACCTGAAGGCAATGAAAGCCATCACCTGGACGCCGCCGGCATGACCTGGGCGCCAGTGACGATGCGCTGGCCAGAGCAGGCCACGCAATGGATGGGCGAACTGTCAGCGGCCAAGGATATGGCCGGTGGGGAGCTGGCCAGCACCGCTCAGCGTCTGGCCGGGCTTAGCGGGTTGGCCAATACCAACCCGGGGCCAGTCGGTGATGCTGCAAAAAGCGCGATCGCAGCCGGACGCGCAGCGCTGGCCGAGCAGTTGGGCCAGGTGCCGGCGTGCCTGGTCGTGACACCGTTTCAAAGCGGTATCGGCCAGGGCACGGGCTATCAGCGGTTTCTGTCCGCGCCCAACGCGCTGGAACATCTCGCCAAGAAACTGGAAGACGCCAGCGACAGCGGGCGCCCGACTGGGCCGCAATACGCACTATCGATCCTGTTCCTGGGCACCCGCCTGGAACAGCTGGCCAGCAGCTTGGCGCGATTCAATGCATTGCTGCCGATCCCTGACCTGGTGCGCACTGAGCGCCGCGCTCAACATCTGGTGAAACTGGAGAGCGAAAAGTGGGAGATCCCCGCCGCCGGGCCGCTGCCACGCTGGCAGGGTTTGCCGCTGGAGCGTTGCACGGTGGTCAAAGCCGCCAAACAGTCCATGGCGGGGCAATTGGCCGTGTTGGAAGGCTACGCCGCCGACAGCTCGCCGTTGGCCGATCTGGCGGCGCTGGCAGCGCGCAAAAGCGCCCAGCAGCAGGGGCGGGATAAGCAATTGGCTGAGCTGAAAGAGCTGCTGGCAGGGGGAAACCCTGACGTCAGCATGCGGGTACGCCTTATAGGTCCGGGCAATGCCAGCGAATTGCACCGCGAACTGCTGGCCGGCGATGCCCCGGGCCACGAATGGATTCAATGCGCCGGGGTTTTGTTGGTCGGCAGCAAAGAGGGACTGAGCTTTGTGCGGGAACTGGTGGGCCTATGACGCTGTTACTCGACGGGCAAAAAGTTCAGGGCAAAAACCTCAAGGTCACCGCCAACCTGCGCATCGAAAGCGGCGACATGTCCGGCCAGACCAGCAACACCGACAAGGCCCACAAGGGCTTCAAGCCCAAGACGCTGGCCGTCTCGCTGATGATTCCCTTTGTGGATAAAGCCCAACTGACAGATCTGATGCGCATGGCTGAAACCACGGCCAGCGGCGGGCAATTGCACCTGTACCGGATCGTGAACGACACGGCTGAAACCTTCGGCGTGCGTCAGGTGGAATTCTCCGACGGTGTCAGCGCTAGGGAGGCCGACACCCTGAAAGCCTGGCTTGTGCAATTCACGCTGAGCGAGCGCGAATCGAACCCTGAGAAAGTCGAAAGTCGACGCGCCGGCAACAAGGTAGACGCTCAAGGCGCCCCGGGTAGTCCGGTCGGTGACGGCGGTACCGGCAACGGCGAAGGAACCAGCGACAACCCCGCGCTGAGCGGCTTCGAAAAGGTGCTGGGACGTGTGGATAAGTGGCTGGGCGGGGGTGAGCAGACGTGAAGCTGCACAAGATACTTTCCATCAACGGCGCCCCGATCGCTCTCATCAAGGAGGACGTCAGGCTGGACGCTACCAGCCCTGGCCGGGCGAACTTCACCGTTCAATCCCCTGTGCCGCTGAAAGGACTGGTGACGCTGGATATCGGCTACAACGAGCGCACGCTGCAACGGCATTTCATCGGCTACATCGAGCGCTGCACCGCCGCCAACGCGGTGGAGCAGGTGTTGTTCTGCCGCGAGTTGGCCGCTGTGCTGGCCAACCCGCTGCCGTTGAACCTGCGTCACGTCGATCTGCGCGCTGTGCTGGCCGAGGTCAGTGAGCAAACCGGCTTGCGCTTTCGGGTGCCCGACCAGCCATACGCCGGTGTGAAGGCGCCGTACTTCTACAGCCTTGCCGCCGGTTACCAGGCGATGGACAGCCTAGCCCGCGTGTTCAGTATTCCCGACTTTACCTGGCACCAGCTGGGCAACGGCGAAGTGTTCGCCGGCAGCTGGGCCGACAGTTTTTTTGGCGCCCGGACGGCGCTGCAGATCCCCACGGAGCTGTTCGACGGCTACCAGGGCAACCAGAGCGCAATGGTGGCGGCCCTTCCCGGGTTGCGACCAGGTGCAACGATCAACGCCGGCGAACGTGTCACCAGTGTGGCACTCGCCAATGACCAGATGGCCATCCGATGGAAGACGCAATCCGCCGCGCTGTAGAGCGCCAGTTCCCCGAACTCACCGGCGGTTACCACTTGCCGCGCTTTGCCCAGGTCACCGCCGTGGCAGATGCGCCGGCGGACGCCGGGATCTGCGACGACTTCCGCCCGCGCTACGCCGTGGACATCGTCGTACTCGGCCCAGATGACGAACCAGATCCGGCCATGCCGCCGCTCACTGGCGTTCCGTTGCCGCTTCCAACCGGTGGCGAGGAAATGGGCATTTATGCCTTTCCCGAAGAAGGTACGCGGGTGGTGGTGTGTTTCGCCTACGGCCTGCCGAACAAGCCCTACATTCAATCGATCTTGCCGCACGGGCTGAGCATGCCGAAGGTGCCTAAAGGTGATCAGGTGTGGCAGCACAGCGATGCCGCCCAGCAGCGCGTCGACGCCGACGGCAACTGGCTACGCCAAACCGATGGCAAGATCCGTGATCAGGCGATCGAGCGCGAAGTTGAAGCCCTGGACAACCGCGAGCAGTTCCAAAGTCACACGCAGACGATTGATGACCACTCGACCGAATCTGTGGGAGGAGTGAAGACGATCGAGGCGCTGGGCGCGCTCAAGCTGATGTCGGGCGGATCCGCGAGCCTGGCGGCGGTGGACGATCTGCACCAGGCGACCGGTCGGGATATGAACGTCGTGGTGGGGCAAAAGCACAACGCCACGGTGGGAGGCGATATGCAAGAGCGAATTGAGGGGGTGCGCCGCAGCATCGCTGCGAAGGAGCAGCACCTGTTGTCACCGAAGAACTGGATTGGGTCGGAATCGATTAACTTATTTCAGGTTGTTTGCGATGTGCTTGAATTAATTGAGGATATGAATGTGCAAATCGCTATGCACAATCATGGGGTCACACCCGCACCGAACAATGCGGGCGATTTCACCTCTAATGCATCAAAAGCGTCTGCCAGTACGCTGAACCTCAGGCAAATAACGCTGTAGCCCAAAAGATTGACACCGGTAGGTTTGCTTTCATCATAGGTACTCAATCATATACATGATTTCCGCGTTGGCAGTACCAGGTTCAATCTCGTATCCGGCGGTATACTTATAGTATTTTGCTCGCAATTCAATCCAAATATCTGATCCAGACGAGAAGCCAGTAAAAGTATACTTTTTATTGAGGTTAAACTCCCTAGTGTCTGGAAAAAGTATTTGGACTGCTATTCCTTTGGCCGTAGAACTTGGGTTCAACCTTATTAGGCCGGTGGTTGGGGAGATGACCGGGGATGAGGCAGTAGGTATTAAGCTTAGTTGTACGCTGTTAATGCCTTGGGGGCAATTTGTTAGTCGAATTCCAATCTGCGACCATCTAGTAATAGGTGCTTCATACATGAAATCGGCGAGGGTGTACTTACCCATGTCTACAGCTATGTTGTCTGGTGAGGTGCAGGAGGCCGCTATGACGGTGGCACCGTTGATTTGAATAGATATTGGAGATATTTCTCCGAGTTGGACGTAGCCGAGAATTCCAGCTGGGATTGTGATGCTGCCCGTCACGTCTTTTTCCTTGATTAAGCTCAATTGCCAGCCCGAGTTATTCAAGCCAAAGGTGCCCGCATTACTTGTGTGGCTTGGATTTGGATAACCCGTTAGCTGTCCGAATGAGGCCGCATACAATTTCCAGGAGACTCCTGTATTGCCTATTGGAAATAGTGATGCCGCTGGCGTAGTAGTGCCCACATTGTTCTTGGCACCTACCAGATATGAGGTTGAGCAATTATACGAGCTATTAACTGTTCCCGCCAAAATTTCAGGGGATTGAAATATCACAGTTCCAGCCGGGGCATCACGGGGTATTGAAAGATTTGAAGGGATTTGAAAATTCACGGGATTTTGCTGATGTCCGCTGAGAAACTGGCAGACTGCCACTGCGTTAAATGACCAACTTAACAGTATTACAGACAAACCAATATATCTTATTTTCATCAATTATCACCTTCGTTTCCATGGTAGAGTTCAGACACGTATAGAGTGCTGGATTTTGAATTCCTGATGAGAAAGTTAGCTGTAGTGCTTCGTAATCTTCATTTGTGGAGAAAGAGTGGTTATTTAAGGAGTACTCTGTAGGTTCGTGCTGTATGTAGAAACAAGAAAAGTCTCATTCTCTTTGGCGCGCGATAGGCTTAGCTGCTGTGGATGAAAGGTTTGTATCAAGGGTGGATACACGATCCAGGTTATGCAGTCATCCGTTTTCGCCAACATTTACAGCGGGTCAATGTCCGATGGTCGACAGAAATCTATGCCAACCGAATCGGTGGGTGGGATGAAAACGATCGAGGCGCTGGGCGCGCTTAAGCTGATGTCGGGCGGATCCGCGAGCCTGGCGGCGGTGGACGATCTGCACCAGGCGACCGGTCAGGATATGAACGTCGTTGTGGGGCAAAAGCACAACGCCACGGTGGGAGGTGATATGCAAGAGCGAATTGAGGGGGGGGCGCCGCAGCATCGCTGCGAAGGAGCAGCACCTGTTGTCACCGAAGAACTGGATTGGGTCGGAATCGATTAACTTATTCAGGTTGTTTGCGATGTGCTTGAATTAATTGAGGATATGAATGTGCAAATCGCTATGCACAATCATAGCGTCACACCCGCACCGAACAATGCGGGCAACTTCACCTCATATGCATCGCGAGCTTCTACACACCAAGTGAAACTCAAAAAAATAACGTTATAGCCGAGCCTGCGGCGCCAATAAAGTGCGCTGTATTTATGAGCGCTCAATTAAATGCGCAACTAGAGTCGGCGCTACCAGGCGTAACACTGTGGCTAAAACCAATCAGGCTGCACTCTTTTTATTTGTTAGTCGTAAAATTCCCCAGTCATAAATATTCAATTATAAAGCTCAATTCAGCATTGGCCGTGCCGGGCTTTAGCGCTTCATTATCTATGTGATAGTATGCGGCGGTCATTGGAATTTCAAAGTTTCCACCTTTTGAATCATAGCCGTCATAAACCTCTTGGGTAACGCCATCAATTACCGCTGGCCGGCCATCGGAATGTTTTATCTGGATGCCAAGACCCTTAGCCGTGGAGCCGGAATTCAATCGGATGACTCCATATCGGAAACCGGCGGTCTCGCCGACTCTCATGAAGCTATAACTTATTTTATTCATGCCTGCTGGGCAATTATTCAGTTTTATGCCAAAAGCAACAGGAGTCGCGGTGCTTCCCGGTGCACTCCCAATTTCGCTGAGCGTGAAAGTACCCATTGGGACAGTGATATCCGGTGTTTCGCAGGTTGGCAGTTTCAGGGTAGCGCCATTGGTCTGAAAAAATATTGGAGAAATTTCTCCAGTATAGTAATAACCGAGAATACCAGAAGGAATTACCGTGTTTCCAGTCACAGCTGCTTCCTTAATTAATTGCAGTCGGTATCTAACGCCATTAAATCCGAAGGCACCAGACGGATTCAGCAAGGGACTTGGATATCCTTGAAGCCCTATTTCCGCGCTTCCTTGAATGACTTTCCATGCAATTCCCGTATCGCCTATTGGGTGTGTTCGAGCTCCTGGTCTGGTAGTGCCCACGTTGTTCTTGATGCCTAGGGGGAACGCAGCTGTGCATTTATAAGAACTCGCGATTGTCCCCAATGTGACTTCAGGAGACTCAAATATCACGCTTCCAATTGGGGCGTCCCAGGGTAATGAAATATCTGAAGGGATCACAAGATTTACTGGGTTTTGTCGGTGTCCTGCGTAAAACTCACAAACAGCCGAAGCATTAAGTGACCAACTTAACAGTGCTGCCAACAAACCGATGTATTTTACCTTCACAAATTATCACCTTCGCTTTTACGCTGGAGTTCTGCCACGTATAGAGTGCTGGTATTTTGAATGCGTTATGAGAAAGTGCTCCGCAGTTCTTTGCCACCCTCATTTGTCGAGAAAGAGTAGTTCTTCAGGGTGAATTTTGAAGGTCCGCGTTATCTGTGAAAATGAGAAAAGTCTTATTCTCTTTGGTGCGCGATAGACGGTAGCTGTTGTGGACGAAAGGTTTGTGCCAAGGGTGGATGCAGGATCCAGGTTATGCAGTCACCCGTTTCGCCAACATTTACAGCGAGTCACTATCCGATGGTCGACATAAATCTGTGCCAACCGAATCGGTGGGTGGGGTGAAAACGATCGAGGCGCTGGGCGCACTTAAGCTGATGTCGGGCGATCCGCGAGCCTGGCGGCGGTGGACGATCTGCACCAGGCCACGTGCCGGGATCTGACTCTGGTCGTGGGGCAGAAGTACAACGCCACGGTGGCCGACGATATGCAGGAACGGATCCAGGGGCTACGTCAGAGCGTGGCCAAAGTCAGTCAACGACTGGAGGTGCCAAAGACCTGGATCGGATCGAGCGGAGTGAATGTGTTGCAGGTGCTGTGTAATTTGCTCGACCTAGTGGAACAGATGAATAGCCAGCTACCCACCTCGACGCGGGCAACATTTGCTGCACGACCAAGTTCATGGCAGACCGTAGAGTTGACCATCACGTTGCCCCGGATCGCCGGATAGCGCCGACGCTCTTTCGGATCGAGCGCGACACCGCGCAAGCGCATGGGTGTGGCCAATACGTGCATGTTCCCCCTACTCGTCTGCGTTGAGGTCGAGTAGAGACTCGACGGCATAGCTCCTGGAATCTGGAATGAGCAAAGCCGAGTTGGCACGCCGCCTGGACGTACAGCGGCCACAAGTGGATCGTTTGGTCGATTTCCTACACCACTCCAAGATTGCGAACGTCGAACGCGCTTTGCAGCAGCTTGGGCGACGACTATCGGTGTCGATGGAAGCAGCTTAAGCCCAGCGGCAGAGCGTTGGAGACAAGCCCCCACAGCCCTGGCTGTCGGGGGCTTTTTTGCGCCTGGGGCGTTGATCGCTCCGCCTCTCTGGGAAATCCCGCCGCCAAGAAAAAAACTGCTGAAAAAGCACTTATCCCCCTCCCGCCGACGGGCTTTGCATCAGTTTTTTGTGCAAAGCGCTAAGGGAGTGCAATTGCCCCTCGGGATCAAGCGGGCCGGCGGGTTGCCAGGGCAGGCGGGCATTTCATGATGTGCAAGGTTTTGAAAGGGCATGCAAACGCGGTTAGTTTTTCCGTCCAAAGTCCGTCCAATTTAGACAGTTTTCATTACTGCACATATACACAGAAACGTTCGAAAACCATTGGTTTGCGGGTTTTGCTCAATGACCACGGTACTTTAACTCGGGCTCATAATCCTTTGGTCCACGGTTCAAGTCCGTGTGGGCCCACCAAACAAACAAAGGCTTACGCTAGATGGCGTAGGCCTTTTTTGTTTTTGTGTCTCGTCAGCCAATCAGCCGAATTCATCCCCTTGGATGTGAGAGGTGCGTGCGGGACATACGTAAATCAAATCGCGGAGCACGCAATGAGCGTAATGGAAAAGGAACTTCCAGAAATACACATCGACGACACCATCAAAGTTCTTGAACACTTGAGTACATGCAGGCCCCTGAAGGCATCTGCAAGGCGTAGCAGACTCGAAGTGAATGCAGAGAAATTTGCCAATTGGTGTCTCGTTCTCGGCGGTACCGGGATGGCCGTCGCTGCCTGCATGGCGTACTGGCATACATCGCAGAATCCGCTGCCGGAAGGGGCCAAATACCTGGCTCTTTATCTTGTGCTCGCCTCGACAATCGCTACTTTGCTGTCGCTGCTTACACCTATTCTGGCACTGATCCATGCGCTCTTCCGATGGGAGACCATCACCTTGAAAAGCATGATTGCCGATGTAAAACACGAGAATGCATTAGTAGATTCACTTCAACCTCATCCGGAAGTGGCACTTCTGGATGCAAAATATTGGCTCGAACTCAGAATCAATCGAGCAGAAGCACGTGTTGCCCTGTTTTTTGGAGAAAAAGCTGCAGCCCTTGCTTTGTTGGGCACGGCCTACGTCTGTGCGGAAAAATTCGGTGGTTTTCCCTGGATCAGTAAGACCTTGTTGGCCGGACCTGTGAGCGGAAACTGGGGAAATAGCGCCTTATTGATGATCATCGCCTTGGTACTTGGTCTTTCCATAGGAGCGGTATTGCTCAAACATGTAAATCTGCGATACCGCTTTCAGATCGAGCTTATCGATCAGGCGTTACGCAGAATGGCCAAATAACCGGCGATCCGAATCATGTAAAGCAGCGCAATTGCGCTGCTTTTTCGTTTCAACTCTTCGCTCCCCAATGTGGCAAACCATTCGATTACCGTCCACAAGCGTCTAGCCGGTTGAGCCTGTAACATGCTCGCTCCAGAATCCGCGCCCTATGGAGCCGCCCCTTGCCAGACATCCGCCCACCCGTGCTCGATGAAATCGACCGCCAGCTGATCGCTGCCCTGCAGATCAATGCCCGTGAAAGCGTGGCCATGCTTGCCCGGCAACTGGGCATTGCGCGTACCACGGTGACGTCGCGGCTGGCGCGGTTGGAGAAAGCCAAAGTGATCACCGGTTATGGCGTGCGCCTGGGTCAGCGCGTGGTCGATGGCGGGTTGCAGGCGTATGTCGGGATCAAGGTGCAGCCACGCTCCGGCAAAGAGGTGCTGCGCCGGTTGAGTGCGATGGCGCAGGTCCAGCAGCTGTGTGCAGTAAGTGGCGAGTTTGATTATGTGGCGTGGTTGCGTACGGATTCGCCGGAGCAACTGGATCAGTTGCTGGATCAGATTGGCAGTGTGGATGGGGTGGAGAAGACCACGACGTCGATCATTCTGAGCAGCAAGATTGATCGGGGGCAGCCGGTTTGAATTTTCTCACCGAGATTTCTCGGTCGAAATGAAGTCCAACATCGTCATTATGAACAATTTAATAGCAAAACGACGACACTTTGCGTCTTATTAACGTGTTCTGCGCTCCCTAGAATGGCTGGCATCTTTTCCTATACTCAGACGCGCATCCCGCGTCGGGTCGCCAGCAAGGTCAGCCATGAACAAGAACAATCGCCATCCTGCAGACGGTAAGAAACCCGTCACCATTTTCGGCCCGGATTTTCCGTTCGCGTTTGACGACTGGATCGAACACCCGGCCGGTCTCGGCACAATTCCTGAGCACCATCACGGCGCTGAAGTGGCGATCGTCGGCGCCGGCATCGCCGGCCTGGTGGCCGCTTACGAACTGATGAAGCTCGGTCTGAAACCCGTGGTTTACGAGGCCTCGAAACTGGGTGGCCGTCTGCGCTCGCAGGCCTTCAACGGCACCGACGGCATCGTCGCTGAACTCGGTGGCATGCGTTTCCCGGTGTCTTCCACCGCGTTTTATCACTACGTCGACAAGCTCGGCCTGGAAACCAAACCTTTCCCGAACCCGCTGACGCCGGCCTCTGGCAGCACCGTGATCGACCTGGAAGGGAAAACCCACTACGCACAGAAACTGGCGGATCTTCCTGCACTGTTTCAGGAGGTGGCTGACGCCTGGGCGGATGCGCTGGAAGCGGGTTCGCAGTTCGCCGACATCCAGCAGGCCATTCGCGATCGCGATGTGCCACGCCTGAAAGAGCTGTGGAACACGCTTGTGCCGTTGTGGGACGACCGCACCTTCTACGACTTCGTCGCCACCTCCGAGGCCTTCGCCAAACTGTCGTTCCATCACCGCGAAGTGTTCGGGCAGGTCGGTTTCGGCACCGGCGGCTGGGACTCGGACTTCCCCAACTCGATGCTGGAAATCTTCCGCGTGGTGATGACCAACTGCGACGATCACCAGCACTTGGTGGTCGGTGGCGTCGAACAAGTACCGCAGGGCATCTGGCGGCATGTGCCGGAGCGCTGCGTGCACTGGCCCGAAGGCACCAGCCTGAAATCCCTGCACCGGGGTGCGCCGCGCTCCGGCGTGAAGAAAATTGCCCATGCGGCGGATGGCCGTTTCGCCGTCACCGACAACAATGGCGACACCCGCGAATACGCCGCCGTGCTGACCACTTGCCAGAGCTGGCTGCTGACCACCCAGATCGAATGCGACGAAACCCTGTTCTCGCAAAAGATGTGGATGGCCCTCGACCGCACCCGCTACATGCAGTCGTCGAAGACTTTCGTGATGGTCGACCGGCCATTCTGGAAAGACAAGGATCCGGAAACCGGCCGCGACCTGATGAGCATGACCCTCACCGATCGCCTGACCCGCGGCACGTATCTTTTCGATAACGGCGACGACAAGCCGGGCGTGATCTGCCTGTCCTACTCGTGGATGAGCGACGCGCTGAAGATGCTGCCGCATCCGGTAGAAAAACGCGTCGAACTGGCGTTGAACGCGTTGAAAAAGATCTACCCGAAAGTCGACATCGCCGCGCGGATCATCGGCGACCCGATCACCGTGTCGTGGGAGGCTGACCCGCATTTCCTCGGTGCTTTCAAAGGCGCCCTGCCCGGCCACTATCGCTACAACCAGCGCATGTACGCGCACTTCATGCAGGACGACATGCCTGCCGAGCAGCGCGGGATTTTCATCGCTGGCGACGATGTTTCGTGGACCCCGGCATGGGTCGAAGGCGCAGTGCAGACGTCGCTCAACGCGGTGTGGGGGATCATGAAGCATTTCGGTGGTTCGACACATAAAGCGAACCCAGGCCCGGGTGATGTGTTCAAAGACATCGGCCCTATCGCCCTGCCCGAATAAGAGGAATTCCTGATGCGTGTAGCCCTTTATCAATGTCCACCGCTGCCACTGGAGCCCGCCGCCAACCTGCAACGCCTGCATCAACTGGCGATGGAGGCCAAGGGCGCCGATCTCTTGGTGCTACCGGAGATGTTCATGACCGGCTACAACATTGGCGCCGAAGCGGTCAGCACGTTGGCCGAGGTCTACAACGGAGAATGGGCGCAGCAGATCGGCCGGATCGCCAAGGCTGCGGGTCTGGCGATTGTTTACGGTTATCCGGAGCGCACCGCCGACGGGCAGATTTACAACGCCGTGCAGTTGATCGATTCGAGCGGTGAGCGCCTGTGCAATTACCGCAAGACGCATCTGTTTGGTGATCTGGATCGCTCGATGTTCAGCCCGGGTGATGATGACTTCCCCATCGTCGAACTCAACGGCTGGAAGCTCGGTTTCCTGATCTGCTACGACCTGGAGTTTCCGGAAAACACCCGACGTCTGGCCCTCGCCGGCGCCGAGCTGATTGTGGTGCCGACGGCGAACATGATTCCGTTTGATTTCGTCGCTGACGTCACCGTGCGTTCGCGTGCCTTCGAAAACCAATGCTACGTGGCTTACGCCAACTACTGCGGCCACGAAGGTGACATTCATTATTGCGGGCAAAGCAGCCTCGCGGCGCCGGATGGCAGCCGCATCGCCCAGGCCGGACTCGACGAAGCGCTGATCATCGGCGAACTCGATCGACAGCTGTTGCTCGACTCCCGCGCCGCCAATCGCTACCTCAGCGACCGTCGCCCCGAACTTTACGGCGCGCTCAACCAGCGCTAATCCGCTAGCATTGGCACTTCACTGTTCTGGAAGTGCCCATGCCTGCGCCGACTCAGCCCCGCCCCCACTCTGAAACCCTGGCCAACGGCTTGCGTGTGACCCTGCGTCATGTGCCCGGTCTGAAGCGCAGCGCCGCTGTGTTGCGCGTGGCTGCCGGTAGCCATGATGTGCCGTTGGCATGGCCGGGAATGGCGCACTTTCTCGAGCACTTGCTGTTTCTCGGCACCGAGCGTTTTCCTGCCGGTGAAGGGCTGATGGCCTACGTGCAGCGTCACGGCGGGCAAGTGAATGCCAGCACGCGCGAACGTGCTACTGACTTTTTCTTTGAATTGCCGACGCGCGCATTCAGCGAGGGGCTGGAGCGTCTGTCAGACATGCTCGCCCAGCCGCGTATGAATCTGGACGAGCAGTTGCGGGAACGGGAAGTGTTGCAGGCAGAATTTGTCGCTTGGTCGCAGGACTCTGCGGCGCAGCAGCAGTTTTCCTTGCACGAGGGTTTACCGGTAAAGCATCCATTGCGCGGGTTTCATGCAGGGAATCGGGACAGCCTTCAGGTAGAACAGTTTGAGTTTCAACAGGCGTTGAAAGACTTTCACCGGCAGTTTTATCAGACCGGGCAAATGGCCTTGAGTCTGGTTGGGCCACAGAGCCTTGAAGAACTGAAAGCGCTGGCGGAGACGTTCGCGGAAACTTTACCAACTGGGGATAAAGTTGCGCAGGCCAAGCCACTGCCGTTGGCGGTGAAAAGTTATCAACAGGTCGGTGAACAACGCGGCAGTCTGTTGTTTGCGTTTGATGCCTTGCCTGAGTCGTCTGCCGAGGCTTTGGCGTTTCTTTGCCATTGGTTGAACAGCACAAAACCCGGAGGCTTGCTGGCGCATTTGCAGCAGCAGAATGTGGCGGATGGATTGAACGCCGCGCCGATTTATCACTTTGCCGGGCAAGCGTTGTTGCATCTGCAATTCAGCGCGCCCTCCAAGCCATTCAATGTCATTCGCGAGCACGCTCTCGATTGGCTGAGTTTCTTTGCTCAGCAGGACTGGGCGCCTCTTCGCAAAGAATACGCGGCATTGCTGCAACGTCAGCAGCAAGTCTACGGTGCGCTGCAACTGGCGCGGCTCGATAGTGAAGCGTTCGAAGACGGGTTGTCTGACTCCGGCGTTAAAGCCCTTGAACAGATACTCAACGAAATCGGCACTGTGGATAACTTCAGCGATCACTGGAGCCTGCCTGCTGCCAACCCTTTCCTGCGAGCCAGCGAACCCTTGGCCAACGCCGGGCTGATTCGCGGCCAGACCAGCGCCCACCGGGGGCTGCGCACGTTCGCTCAGGATCGTTCGCGGGGCCGTCGTGAACGCTCGCCGATGCAGTTCAGTCAGGCGTTGCCGGACAACACGGATGAAGGCGCGATTTATCTGCGTTGGCAGGTGGAGTCTGCAGCCAGCGCTGATCTGCAATCGAGGCTGCAGCGTAGTCTTCGGCAAACGCAGCAAGACGCCCGAGAGGCCGGCGTCGACCTGTCTTTCAGCGCCTCTGGCAATCAATGGCTGCTGAAACTCATTGGGCTGCAAGAGCCAATGCCCAGCGTCCTTGAACACGCGCTGAAATCTCTGACGCAAGTTGACGCCGATTCGCCGCGCAGTGAGCCGCAAGCGCCGTTGAACCCTATCCGCCAACTGTTGAAAGCGTTGCCGGAACAGCTGCTGGAATCAGCCAAAACCGGCGACGACGCCAAACACCTGTGGACAACTTCACGCTGGGACGGCCTCGCCTTGGGTCTGAATCAACAGACTCAATCTGCCATGGGCCTGGCCCTGAGCCGGATTCCCGGGATTGCGGACAATCAGTTGCCAGCGCCGACGACGATCACCGCGCAAAAGCACTGGCGACCTATCGTTACCGCGTCCAGCGAATACGCCGCGTTGCTGTTCTGCCCGACCGCCAGCCGCAGCATCGCCGACGAAGCCGCGTGGCGACTGTTGGCGCAGTTGTGCCAGACACCTTTCTATCAGCGCCTGCGGGTCGAATTGCAATTGGGCTATGCGGTCTTCAGCGCACTGCGCCAGATGCACGGGCAAACGGCCATGCTGTTCGGCGTGCAATCCCCGAACACCCAACCCGTGGAACTGCTCGGGCACATTCGGCAGTTCTTCGAAAGCCTGCCAATGCTGGTCGAAAAGATTGATGAGTCGAGCTTCGAGCAACAGCGTCAGAGCCTCGCCGATCAATTCGACGACGCCAACCTGTCCGGCAAAGACGCCGCCGAACTGTTCTGGCAGGCCAGGCTTGCAGGCCACTCGTCGGATTATCTTGAGCAATTGGTCGCCGCCATCGGCCAACTGGATCGCCAGACATTGCTCAGCGCTGCACAGCTCTTGATCAACGCCGAAGGCGGCTGGCTCTGCCTCGCCAGCGATGCGGCGCCCGAGACCTCATGGCAAGCAGTAAATTGATCATTACCGAGGCTGCAAGGAGCTTTCTCAAAGATTCACGGGCAAACCCGGTGAAATTTTGAGTAACATAGCCGCCTAACTATTTGGAACATCGTTGCGCTGCCGTGGACTATACCTATGGACAGCGCTATCCCCCCCACCCTGAAGGAGACACCCATGTCCTGGACAAAACCGGCCTACACCGACCTGCGTATCGGCTTCGAAGTCACCATGTACTTCGCCAGCCGCTGAGTTCTGCTTACAGAGAACTGCAGTGCAACGCCTCGGCTCGCCGGGGCGTTTTATTTTCCGCGTTGAAATGATGGAGTGTTCATGTTCGTCCAGATTCTGGGTTCGGCCGCTGGCGGCGGTTTTCCGCAGTGGAACTGCAACTGCGTCAACTGCGCAGGTTTTCGCGACGGCAGCCTGAATGCCAAGGCCCGCACCCAGTCGTCCATCGCGATTTCCGATGACGGCGTGAACTGGGTGCTGTGCAATGCCTCGCCGGACATCCGTGCGCAACTGCAAAGCTTCGCCCCGATGCAACCGGGCCGCGCCCTGCGTGACACCGGCATCAGCGCGATCATCCTGATGGACAGCCAGATCGACCACACCACCGGCCTGCTCAGCCTGCGCGAAGGCTGCCCGCATCAGGTCTGGTGCACGGACATGGTTCACGAAGACCTGAGCACCGGTTTTCCGTTGTTCAAGATGCTCACCCACTGGAACGGCGGGCTGGACTGGAACCGCATCGAACTCGACCAGAGTTTCACCGTAGCGGCGTGCCCGAACCTGCGCTTCACCCCGTTGCCGTTGCGCAGCGCGGCGCCGCCGTATTCGCCACACCGCTTCGACCCGCACCCGGGCGACAACATCGGTCTGATCGTTGAAGACCTGAAGACCGGCGGCAAATTGTTCTATGCGCCAGGTTTGGGCAAGGTCGATGCACCGTTGCTGGAAATCATGGCGGGCAGCGACTGCCTGTTGGTCGACGGCACGATGTGGGATGACGATGAAATGCAGCGCCGGGGCGTCGGCACCCGCACCGGCCGTGAGATGGGCCATCTGGCGCAGAACGGCCCCGGCGGTATGCTCGAAGTGCTGGAACAGCTTCCCGAGCAGCGCAAGGTGCTTATCCACATCAACAACACCAACCCGATTCTCGACGAAGATTCGCCGGAGCGTGCCGAGTTGGCGCGGCGCAATGTTGAAGTGGCGTTCGATGGCATGAGTATTGTGCTGTAAGCATTTGAGACCGCTGCGCGGTCTATCGCGAGCAGGCTCACTCCTACATTGGAATGCGATCACCTGTAGGAGTGAGCCTGCTCGCGATAAGGCCGGCACAGACACCAGAGATTCCAACGGTTGTTCCCCGGAGAACCGCAATGACCGACACCCCGCTGTCCGCCGCCGAATTCGAAGCGGCCCTGCGCGCCAAAGGCGCCTACTACCACATCCACCACCCCTACCACGTGGCGATGTACCAAGGCCGCGCCACTCGCGAACAGATCCAGGGCTGGGTCGCCAACCGCTTCTACTATCAGGTGAACATCCCCCTGAAAGACGCGGCGATCCTCGCCAATTGCCCGGACCGGGAAATCCGCCGCGAATGGATTCAGCGCCTGCTCGACCACGACGGCGCTCCGGGTGAAGACGGCGGTATCGAAGCCTGGCTGCGCCTCGGTCAAGCGGTCGGTCTCGATCCGGATCAACTGCGCTCCCAGGAGCTGGTGCTGCCCGGCGTGCGTTTCGCCGTCGATGCCTACGTCAACTTCGCCCGCCGCGCCAGTTGGCAGGAAGCGGCCAGCAGTTCGTTGACCGAACTGTTCGCGCCGCAGATCCACCAGTCGCGTCTCGACAGCTGGCCACAGCATTACCCGTGGATCGACCCGGCCGGTTACGAATATTTCCGTACCCGCCTCGGTCAGGCGCGCCGTGATGTCGAGCACGGTCTGGCGATCACGCTGGAGCACTACAAGACCCGCGAAGGCCAGGAGCGCATGCTGGAAATTCTCCAGTTCAAACTCGACATTCTTTGGAGCATGCTCGATGCCATGAGCATGGCCTACGAACTGAACCGCCCGCCGTACCACAGCGTGACCGAACAACGCGTCTGGCATAAAGGAATCACCTTATGAGTTTCGACCGCAGCAAAGTCCCGACCTGGCGTCCCGGCTACCGCTTCCAGTACGAACCGGCGCAGAAAGGCCACGTGCTGCTCTACCCCGAGGGCATGATCAAACTCAACGACAGCGCCGCGCTGATCGGCGGTTTGATTGACGGTCAACGCGATGTCGCGGCGATCATCGCCAAACTCGATGAGCAGTTCCCCGGCGTGCCCGAGCTCGGTGACGACATCGAGCAATTCATGGAGGTTGCCCGTGCGCAGCACTGGATCGAACTTGCCTGATTCGTCGGTGCAAGTACCGCCAAAACCTGAAGTCGGCCTGCCGCTGTGGCTGCTCGCCGAGCTGACCTACCGCTGCCCGCTGCAATGCCCGTACTGCTCCAATCCGCTGGATTTCGCCGAGCAGGGCAAAGAACTGAGCACCGAGCAGTGGATCAAGGTATTCCGCGAAGCGCGGGAGATGGGCGCGGCGCAACTGGGTTTTTCCGGTGGCGAGCCGCTGGTGCGTCAGGATCTCGCCGAGCTGATTCATGAAGCGCGGCAGCTGGGTTTCTACACCAACCTGATCACCTCCGGCATCGGCCTGACCGAGCAGAAAATCAGCGACTTCAAGAAGGCTGGCCTCGATCACATTCAGATCAGTTTCCAGGCCAGTGACGAGCAAGTGAACAACCTGCTCGCTGGCTCGAAAAAGGCTTTCGCGCAGAAGTTGGAAATGGCTCGCGCAGTGAAGGCACACGGTTATCCGATGGTGCTGAACTTCGTCACCCATCGACATAACATCGACAAGATCGACCGCATCATCGAGCTGTGCATTGCGCTGGAAGCCGACTTCGTCGAGCTCGCCACTTGCCAGTTCTACGGTTGGGCGCAACTCAATCGTGTCGGCCTGTTGCCGACCAAGGAACAACTGGTGCGTGCCGAACGCATCACCAACGAATACCGCGCAAAACTGGAAGCCGAAGGGCATCCGTGCAAGCTGATTTTCGTCACCCCGGATTACTACGAAGAACGCCCGAAAGCCTGCATGAACGGCTGGGGCAGCATCTTTCTGACGGTTACCCCGGACGGCACTGCCCTGCCCTGTCATGGCGCCCGCCAGCTGCCAGTGCAATTTCCCAATGTGCGCGATCACAGCATGCAGCACATCTGGTACGACTCGTTCGGCTTCAACCGCTTTCGCGGTTATGACTGGATGCCCGAGCCGTGCCGCTCTTGCGACGAGAAAGAAAAAGACTTCGGCGGCTGCCGCTGCCAGGCGTTCATGCTCACCGGTGATGCAAGCAACGCTGACCCTGTGTGCAGCAAGTCAGAACATCACGGCGTGATTCTCAAGGCCCGCGAAGAAGCCGAGACCGCCACCCAAACCATCGAACAACTGGCCTTTCGCAATGAACGAAACTCACGCCTCATCGCCAAGGGCTGAGCCTTTCAGCGCCTCGCAAGCCGTCGCTGCCGGCATGGATTTCGCTGAACTCCAGCTCGGTGCCCATGGGCTGTTCTGGAATGAATATCGTCCGGAGGATGCCGCATGTCGGATCTGGCATTGGCGCGATGGCGTGGCGAAATGTCTGACGCCGAATGGCTTCAGCGTGCGCAGTCGGGTGTACGAATATGGCGGTGGCGCGTTTTGTCTGGCGCCGGACGGGGTGGTTTTTGTCGCTGAGGCGGATCAGCAGTTGTATCGCCAAAAGTTCGGTGGCGAGCCGCAAGCATTGACCTTGGGTGAATGTCGTTACGGCGATCTGCAATTTGCTTTCGGCCAGGTGCTGGCGGTGGAAGAACAGCAAGATCTGCATCGGCTCGTAGCCATTGATCTGACTGACGGGGCGCGTCATTTATTGGCTGAGGGTGCGGATTTTTATGCTGCACCCACGATCAGTGCGGATGGTCGGCGCCTGGCGTGGATCGAGTGGAGTCGACCCCATCAGCCGTGGACGTCGACCCGGTTGATGGTGGCTGAGCGCTTGACTGACGGCGCCTTCGGTTCGCCGCGATGCGTTGCCGGCGCCGAGATTGAAGAGTCCATCCAACAACCTCGATTCGATGCCGAAAATCGCCTTTATTGCCTGACTGATCGTGGTGGATTCTGGCAGCCGTGGGCTGAGACTTCCGCCGGTTTGGAGCCATTACCTGCTGCGCAAGCCGATCACGCTCCGGCGCCTTGGCAATTGGGCGGGTGCACTTGGTTGCCTGTTGAACATTCGGTTTTAGCCAGTTGGAGTGAAGGCGGCTTCGGCCGTCTGACTTTAGGCGATGACGACTTCACCGGTGACTACAGCCGTTTCCGGCATTTGGCTTTGGATGCGCAATTTATCTACTGCATCGCCGCCTCACCGATCAGTCCTTCGGCAGTCATCGCCATTGATCGAACTACGCGCGAAGTGAAGGTGTTGGCCGGTGGCGTAGCGCCCCTGCCTGCCGAACGCATCAGCCGTCCGCAAACCCTGCGTTACCCGAGTGGCGCGGGTGAGGCTCACGGTTTTTTCTATCCCGCCATGAGCGGTGAGACGAAACCGCCGTTGGTGGTGTTCATCCACGGTGGCCCGACGTCAGCCTGCTATCCGATGCTCGACCCGCGCATTCAATACTGGACGCAACGCGGCTTCGCCGTCGCCGATCTCAACTATCGCGGCAGCAGTGGTTATGGCCGGGAATATCGGCAAGCGCTGCACTTGAGCTGGGGTGAGGTGGATGTTGAGGATGCTTGTGCCGTCGTCACGTATCTTGCCGAACAAGGCTTGATCGACGGTGAACGCGCGTTCATTCGAGGCGGCAGCGCGGGCGGCTACACCACGTTGTGCGCACTGGCGTTTCAGCAAGTCTTCCGAGCCGGCGCCAGCCTCTACGGCGTCAGCGATCCAGTTGCGTTGGCGCGAGCGACACACAAGTTTGAAGGCGATTATCTGGACTGGTTGATCGGTGACCCCGGACAAGATGCCGAACGCTACGCTGCCCGCACGCCGTTGCTGCACGCGAGCAACATCCGCGTACCGGTGATCTTCTTTCAGGGTGAACTGGATGCTGTGGTGGTCCCGCAACAAACCCGCGATATGGTCACGGCACTGGAGCACAACGGCATTCCGGTCGAAGCCCACTACTACCCCGATGAACGCCACGGCTTCCGCCGCGCCGCCAATCAGGCGCATGCGCTGGAGCAGGAGTGGAAGTTTTATCGGCGGGTGATGGGGCTTTCGGACTGAAACCCTCTCCGTGCAGGAGCTGCGGCACGCTGCGATCTGTTGATCCTGATCCTCGAATTAAAATCAAAAGATCGCAGCCTTCGGCAGCTCCTACAGGGGATGCCGCCGAAATCAGCGCTTGGCGATGATGTACACCGCATGCACGATCCCCGGAATATACCCGCACAGCGTCAGCAGAATGTTCAACCAGAACGCCCCGCCAAACCCGACCTGCAGAAACACGCCCAGTGGTGGCAACAGAATAGCGATGATGATGCGAATGAAATCCATGGGGCAGCTCCTGTATGGGGGTTGGCTCGCTTGAGCCATACAAGCTAATCGACCTGCGCCGTTCGTCAGGGTTCAGTACTAATCACGGTATCGGTATCAAACTGATAGCTCAGCTAAGAATTTGCAGTCCGTGCTTCTGCACGATGCTCAGTAACTTCAGCGCCATTCCGCTCGGGTGTTTGTCTCCCGACTCCCATTGCTTGACCGTCGACGCGCTAGTGTTCAAATAGCGAGCGAATACCGGCTGGCTAACGTTATTGCGTTCGCGCAGAGCCTTGATCTGTTCCGCCGGGATCGCTTCAGGAACCGTTGCCAGACACGACTCATCAAACTCGCGCATTGTTGCCTTGCTGATTGCTCCGACAGCCAGTAGAGCGCTGGCTGATTCGTGTATCGATTCAGAAACCTCACTTTTAAATTTCTTACTCATGAAATATCTCCACAAACTCCTTCATCGCCAACAAATCCCGAATCTGCTCTTCGGTCAGTTGCGCGTACGCCTTGGCTAACTTTCTTAAATCCTTCAGTTCAGTGCCGTCTAAAAAACCATTCGTACGACGAACTCTCAAGCTCTAAACGCCATCTGCAAAATCCGGCCACAAAAAAACGCCCCACGCCAAAAGAATCAGGCGTGGGGCGTGCGTTATACCGCGAGACGGTTCTGGGAATCGGCTGGGAAACTTCAGCTCAAACGGCAATCCCCTTGCGGCATTGCAGTTGAGCGGTGCGCACTCGCGAAAAAGCACGGCCCAGGCGCAGAAGCATTTCGTCGATGTTGGCTTTGCTGACGGTGAGTGCCGGGGTGAAGCGCAGGCAGTTGGGGTGCGTGGCGTTGAGCAGCAGGCCTTCGTGCAGGGCGGCATGGACCACAGCGTCGGCGGAATCGTCCGACAGGGTCAGACCGTAGAACAGGCCTTGGCCGCGCAGTTCGCCGTGGTCGTAGCGGTGCGCCAATCGCGCCAATCCTTCGCGCAGGTGCTGGCCGTTATCGTTGACCTGCTGTAGAAAGCTGCGGTCGTGCACGCTGTCGAGTACCACCAGACCGGCCGCTGTCATCAACGCATTGCCGTGATGGGTGCCGCCGAGTTCGCCGGCTTCGAAACAGCACGCCTTGCCCCGAGCCAGCAGCGCCGCCAGCGGCACACCGCCACCAAGTCCTTTGCCGAGCACGACGATATCGGCGCGCACGCCGTAGGACTGTTCCGCGAGCAGAGCGCCGCAGCGGCCGATGCCGGTTTGCACTTCGTCGAGGATCAATAGAATGCCCAGTTCACGACAGAGTCGTTCGACACCCTTGAGGTAATGCTCGGTGGCCGGAATAACACCGGCATCGCTCTGGATCGGCTCCAGCATGATCGCGACGGTTTGCGCATCGACCGCAGCGTGCAGCGCCGGCAGGTCGTTGAACGGCACCCGATCAAAACCCGGCAGCAGTGGCGCAAAACGGTTGTGCAGATTGCAGCTGTCAGATGCGGAAATCGTTGCCAGGCTACGACCATGACAACCCTGCTTCGCAACAATAATCCGCGAGGCGTCGCCGCGATGCAGTTGGCCCCATTTGCGCGCCAGTTTGATCGCTGCTTCACAGGCTTCGCTGCCGCTGTTGAGCAGGTAAGCCTGATCGCTGGAAGTAGCAGCGCACAGGCGCTCGGCGAGGCTGAGCATGCCGCGATTGTGCAGATTGAAACCGGGGTTGATCAGCGCCTGCGCCTGACTGCTGATGGCTTTGACCAGCGCCGAAGGGCTGTGGCCAAGGCTGTTGGCACCACCGGCCTGAGAAAAGTCGAGATATGCGCGGTCGTTGCGGTCCCACAGCCACGAACCCTGACCACGGACGAACACCTGTTGCGGCCGTTCGACACTGGGCATCAACCGTTCGGCGTTAAGATTTTCGCTGTTTTCGGACGGATTGGCCTCGAAGGAAAGGTCATCAAGACTTGGCGTCTGCCGCCGCAAACTGAACAGATTCATTGAAAAAAACCTCGTTCGAGGTTTTTTGAACTGCCTATGCAAACACTGTCGAAGCGAACGCTATTCATCGCGCTTTCTGGCCCTGTAAGCCTTGTGAATGCGGTTAGACTAGGCGTACTGACGGCTCCGGGCCATTTCGATTTACCAGCATTTTCGATAAGCGTTACTTATGGATTTCAAACAACTGCGTTATTTCGTCGCGGTCTATGAAGAAGGTCATGTCGGCCGGGCGGCTGAACGCCTGTCGATCTCGCAACCGGCGCTGTCGCAGCAGATCCGCCAGCTCGAGCAGAACCTCGATGTCACCCTGTTCGAGCGCAGCAGCAAGCGCCTGCTGCCGACCCTCGCCGCGCACACGTTGTACAACCATGCCTTGCCGCTGCTTGATGGCTTGCAACGGGCACGCGAGGCGCTGGGCAACTTCAAGGGCCAGGCCTTGCGCACGCTGGCGATCGGCGTTTTGCAAACGGTACACACCAGTCTGGTACCGCAAATGCTTGAGCGGGTGCGCAAGGCGCAGCCGCATCTGGTGGTGCAGATCTATGAGTTGACCGGACTGGAGATCGAACGGCGCCTGCTCAACGGCTCGCTAGATATCGGCATCAGTTATCTCCCTCCGCGCCAACCGGGCCTGCATGGCGTCATGCTGTATGAAGATGAACTGACGCTGGTGATTCCGGCGGATCATCCGCTGCGTGAATTCAAGAAAGTCTCGATGCGTCAGGCCGCTGAATTACCGATGTTGCTATTGGGAGAAGAGTTCCAGATCCGCCAGATCTGGCAAGCGCAACTGACAGCCTTGGGGCGCCGCCCGCATGTACAAGCCGAGTTGAACAATATGGTGGGGATTCTCGACAGTCTGCCACACACCAAACTTGCGACGGTGCTGCCGGGGCGTTCGCAGAAGGAATACGACGATCAGGATTTGCTCTGGAAGCCGCTGAGCGAACCTCGGGTGCCGCTGAAAGTTGGACTGGTCTGTCGCGATGTGCAACGCCAACAAGCCTCGTTGGCGTTGTTGCGGACATTGCTGGAAGAAGTGATGGAACGTGAAATGAAACCGCCGCTGGATCCCTTGGCCTGAGCACTTTTCTGCAGGCAAAAGAAAACCCCGCCGAAGCGGGGCTTTGCAGACTGTTTCCCTGACATCCCTTTCACTCCGCCACCCTGGCAGAATCCTACGTGTCCGTGTTGTTGCTTTGCGCTTCCTGCGCGACGTCCATGAAATGTAGATTAGCTCTGGATCCAATCCGCGCATATGGGAGAACAGCAGCACGTCATGTAAGAGAATGCTTACATGACGTTACATCGTCAGAATTGCGCTGCATCCAACAGGAACAGCGACTCGCTGCCGGCCTTCACCGACGCGCTCAGCGAGTGAATACGCGGCAACAGGCGGGCGAAGTAGAAGCGTGCAGTACCGAGCTTGCTGGCATAGAAATCGTCTTGCGCTTCTTTGCCCAACGACGCCTTGGCCATCAGTGCCCACATGTAGGCATACGCCGTGTATCCGAATGCTTGCAGATATTCGACCGAGGCCGCGCCGATTTCGTTCGGGTTGTTTTTCGCCCGATCCAGCAGCCACGACGTCAACTCGTCGAGGGTGTCGACAGCGTCGTTCAATGGCTTGGTGAATTCGCCCAAGTCGGCATTGGCCGTCGCGGTGAAGTGGCGAATCTCGTCGGCGAAAAGCTTGTAGAACGCACCGCCGCTGCCGACGATCTTGCGCCCGACCAGATCCAGCGCCTGAATGCCGTTGGTGCCTTCGTAGATTTGCGTGATGCGCACGTCACGCACCAGTTGTTCCTGGCCCCACTCGCGGATGTAGCCGTGGCCGCCGAAAATCTGCTGGCCGTGCACGGTGGTTTCCAGCCCCAGGTCAGTCAGGAACGCTTTGGCCACCGGCGTCAGCAACGCAACCAGATCTTCGGCACGCTTGCGAGTCGCGGCGTCTTCGCTGAACTTGGCGGTATCGAGTTGCATCGCCACGTAGGTGGAGAACGCACGGCCGCCTTCGTTCGAGGCTTTCATGGTCAGCAGCATGCGACGCACATCCGGGTGGACGATGATCGGGTCAGCGACTTTGTCTTTGTTCTGCGCGCCAGTCGGCGAACGGCTTTGCAGGCGGTCGCGGGCGTATTCAACGGCGTTCTGATACGAACGTTCGCCGGTGGCCAGGCCTTGAATGCCGACGCCCAGACGCTCGTAGTTCATCATGGTGAACATCGCGGCCAAGCCTTTGTTCGGCTCGCCGACCAGATAACCGACAGCTTCGTCGAAGTTCATCACGCAGGTCGCGGAGGCCTGGATACCCATCTTGTGTTCGATCGAACCGCAGTTGGCCGGGTTGCGCGCGCCCAGACTGCCGTCGGCGTTGACCATGAACTTCGGCACCAGGAACAGCGAAATGCCTTTCGGGCCCGCCGGGGCGTCGGGCAGTTTGGCCAGCACCAGGTGAATGATGTTTTCGGTGAGGTCGTGTTCGCCGCCGGTGATGAAGATCTTGGTGCCGCTGACCTTGTAGGAACCGTCAGCCTGAGGCTCGGCCTTAGTGCGGATGATCCCCAGGTCGGTGCCGGCGTGCGGCTCTGTCAGGCACATGGAACCGGCCCAGACGCCGGCGTACATGTTCGGCAGATAGGCGGCTTTCAGTTCTTCGCTGGCGTGGGCGTTGATCGACAGGCAAGCGCCGGCTGTCAGCATCGGGTACAGACCGAAGGACAGGCTGGCGGAGTTGACCATTTCTTCGACTTGCGCCGACACGGCTTTCGGCATGCCCATGCCGCCGTAGGCCGGATCACCGCCGACGCCGACCCAGCCGCCTTCGGCATACGTCTGATAAGCCTGTGGGAAACCAGCCGGGGTGGTGACGGCGCCGTCAGCCCAATGACAACCTTCCTCGTCAGCGGCGCGGCTCAGTGGCGCGATGCTTTTGCTGGTGACCTTGCCGGCCTCTTCGAGAATGGCTTCAACGGTTTCGGCGTCGACGGTCTCGGCCAGAGCCGGCAGTTCGGCCCAGAGTTTGGCGACCTCGAACACTTCATTGAGGACGAAGCGCATATCGCGCAGCGGCGCTTTGTAGTCAGCCATGGCAAACCTCGCAAGATCTAAACAGGTGATTCGTGGAATGATGTTTTCTGAGCCCGAGTGTACCTCAACAACTTTTGCGACACATAGGGTCAACCGGTGACCGATTTGTTATTTTTAGTCACCACAAAAAGATCGCAGCCTGCGGCAGCTCCTACAGATAAAACTCGATCCCGTATAGGCGCTGACGCAGGCTGTGATCTTTTGATTTGCCTTACAACGCAAACAACTCCGCCGGCAGCTTCATCAAGCAATCACTCCCCGCCTCAATCGCCGCCCGATGCGCCGCCGTACGCGGCAACAGGCGCTTGAAGTAAAACTCGCACGTCGCCAATTTGCCCCGCAGGTAATCGGCCTCACCCTCGCCCGCCTCCAGCTGCGCCTGCGCCACCAGGCCCATGCGCAACCACAAATAGCCAAGGGTGATGTAACCGCTGTACATCAGATAATCCACCGACGCTGCACCCACTTCATCCGGGTTCTTCATCGCCGCCATGCCGACTTTCAGGGTCAGGTCGCCCCACTGCTGGTTGAGCTCATTGAGTTGTGCAACGAAGCTGCCCAGTTGTGGATGCTCAGCGTTGGCCGCGCAGAACTTATGGACGATTTTAGTGAAACCGCGCAGCAACTTGCCCTGACTGCCCAGCACCTTGCGACCCAGCAGATCCAGTGCCTGAATACCGTTGGTGCCTTCGTAGATCGGCGCAATCCGGCAGTCGCGAACCAACTGCTCCATGCCCCATTCGCGAATGAAACCGTGGCCACCGAACACCTGCATGCCGTGGTTGGTCACTTCCAGGCCGGTGTCGGTCATGAACGCTTTGCAGATCGGCGTGAGGAACGCCAACAAATCCTCGGCGTCCTGCCGTGCTTCGGCGTCACTGCTCAGATGTGCGACATCGAGCAACTGCGCGGTGAAGTAGGTCAGCGCGCGGTTGCCTTCGTTGAAGGCTTTCATGGTCAACAACATGCGCCGAACGTCGGGGTGGACGATGATCGGGTCAGCCGCTTTGTCCGGGGCTTTGGCGCCGGTCAGTGAACGCATCTGCAAGCGGTCGTTGGCGTATTTGATGGCGCCCTGAAAACTTGCCTCGCCCAGACACAGACCCTGCATGCCGGTGCCGAGGCGCGCATGGTTCATCATGGTGAACATGCAGTTCAGGCCTTTGTTCGCCTCGCCGATCAGATAGCCCTTGGCGCCGTCGAAGTTCAGCACGCAAGTGGCCGACGCCTTGATGCCCATCTTGTGTTCGATCGAACCGCAGGACACGCCATTGCGCTCGCCCGCTTCGCCGGCAGCATCCGGCAAGAACTTCGGCACGATAAACAGGGAAATCCCTTTGGTCCCGGCCGGCGCGTCCGGCAACTTGGCCAGCACCAAATGGATGATGTTGTCGCTCATGTCGTGTTCACCGGCGGAGATGAAAATCTTGCTGCCGGTGACCGCGTAGCTACCGTCGGCCTGAGGCACGGCGCGGGTCTTGATGATGCCCAGGTCGGTGCCGCAATGGGCTTCGGTCAGGCACATGGTGCCGGTCCACTGCCCGGCGGTGAGTTTGCTCAGGTAGGTTTCTTTTTGCTCGGCGCTGCCATGGGCGTGGATGGCCGACATCGCGCCATGGGTCAGGCCCGGGTACATGCCCCAGGACGTATTGCTGGAGCTGACCATTTCGCTGATCACCAGCCCCAGCGAAATGGGCAGGCCTTGGCCGCCGTAGGTCGGGTCTGCGGCCAGACCGTGCCAGCCGCCCTCGACGTATTGTGCGAAAGCCTGCTTGAAGCCTGTAGGGGTTGTCACCACGCCATTGTCGAACTGGCAGCCCTCTTCGTCACCACTGCGATTGAGCGGCGCGAGCACGTTCTCGCAAAACTTCGCGCCCTCTTCGAGGATCGCGTTGATCATGTCCGGGCTGGCGTCGTGGGCGCCGAGGGCGGCGTAATTGGCGTGGAAGTCGAAGACGTGGTCGATCAGAAAGCGCATGTCGCGCAGGGGAGCTTTGTACTCAGGCATGGTGGCTTCTCCGTCAGCAGATTGCCTCAACCTACTGCCGGCCACCACACCGGACAATCATTGTGCAGGCGCTGAATGCGCCGTCATCACTCAACCTGTGGCCGTGTCCATGCGCACCGCGCCGCGACGGTTTTGCCCGTAGGCCATCACGCAGTTGCGCCCTGCGCCTTTTGCGGCGTAGAGCGCCTCGTCGGCAGATTTCAGCACTTGTTCCGGGTTGCGCTGCTCCACTCGTTCGGCGACGCCGATGCTCACCGTCACCGACACACTGGACGCCCCCGAGCCCGCGCGGCGCTGACGACCTTGCTGATCATCCTGCGGTCGATTTTCCTGATTGCGCAGTTGGATGTTGTAGGAAGCAATCGACTCGCGGATCACCTCAAGATGCGGCATGCACTCTTCAAGGGTTTTGCCTGCGAACACCAGGGCAAATTCCTCACCACCATAACGATATGCCCTACCGCCACCGCTGATTTTCGACAGCTTGCTGGCGACTAATCGCAGCACCTGGTCACCGACATCGTGGCCGTGGGTGTCGTTGAATTTCTTGAAGTGGTCAACGTCGCTCATCGCCAGCACATAGTTGCGGCCAAGGCGCTGCATGCGTTCGTTGAGCGCGCGGCGCCCCGGCAGACCAGTAAGCTCATCGCGGAAGGCCATTTGATAAGCCTCGTGCGCAACTGCAGCGGCGATCATCAACATCACCTGACTGCACATGATGTTCAGGGTGAACGGCAGGATGAAGGTTTTCGGCAGCATCCAGAACACCCCGAGTAAGCCGACCAGTTGCGCCGCGTGCAATGGGCGTGGATTGCGCCAGTATTGCCAGGCCAGCAGCAGGAACGCCGAGATAAACACCGGGTAGGACAGCTGGATCAGACTCATCCAGGCGCCGTGCAGCGCCGGCCAGCGGATTTCCGAAAGCCAGATCAGCAATGCCTGTGGGTAACTTTGCTCCAGGCCCAATGCCACACTGCCAAAGGCCAGCAACACGGCGAAACGCGCAACCATGTCCTGAAACAGGTGCGTGCGCTCCTGCCACGCCGCAAACAGCCCAAACAACAACGGCAGCAATAAACAAACGAGGTGGAAGACCACCGCAGCGTCTTCTCGCACCTTGCCGTTGTCGCGGTAATAATCGGTTTGGGTATCGAGCAAGAAGTAGGCGATGTACACCGTGAGCATCAGAAACAGTTCACGCTGGCGTCGGTAAACCGCGCAATACGCGCCACCCAACAGCAGCACCAACGTCGGCAACACGTTGAACAGGGAAGTGAAGAACACGTTGAGGTCTTTGACGTACGCAGCCGCCAACCCCGCGAGTAACAACAGCAGTGAAGGTAGGAAATGGCTGAAACGTACAGCGGAAGAACGCGGCAAGGGTAAAGCTCCGACCCGTCATATCAAAGAGATGGCATTGTGCCTGCAATGTGGCCAGTTAAGCACACACAATGTGATCCAGATCACACGCAGTCTCTTTAACGGCAGAAAACCTGACTATCTGAGCGATTTGCCAAGTTTTTTGCCATCCGCGAGCCGCTGGCCACCATCAATGATGGCCAGGCTCGCAATTCCCCCTTACAGATCGTTATAGAACGGCAACAGCGGGCCTTCCGCAGGACTGCGACCCTCAGCACCGTAGGGTTTGAGATTGAGTGAAGCATCCGCTGCCTGGCGAGTCGTAACCTTCGGACTGGCCGGGCGTTGGGTCACGGCGTTTTCATCGCCAATATGGCCCTGCGGGATGACCAACGACGGGTGATCGAACGGCGCCCGCTCCCACGCCACGCGCGGATCGGTCAGGCCGACTTCCATGAACTTCACCAGCGCGTCGACTTCATCCGGCGTGAGGTTGAGGTTGGTCATGTCCGGATCGAGGTTCGAGGTGTTGTGCTGATTCGCCGAAGGGTGCTCAAAGCCGCTGGTATTGTTGGCGTCTTCGCCACGACGGTCGCCACCACGGTTGTAGAACTCCATCACCTGCTTGAGCGTGGCACGGCTGCCGTTGTGGAAGTACGGCCCGGTCAGCGCGATGTTGCGCAAGGTCGGGGTTTTGAAGGCTCCGTCGACCGAATCGCGGAAACCGACGTTGGGCTTGAGCGTGGCATCGCACGGAATCGCGGCGCTGAGTGGCGCTTCAAAGGTGCAGACATCGACGTCAAGCGGATCAGGAATGCTGCCGCCCTGCAACAGCTTGTTGTACTGACGGCTGAACGACCACGGGTTGCCCCAGGCATCCGCACCACCGAGCGCCAGGTCTTCAGAGGTAGGGCGCACGCCAGTGTTGTAGAAACCGTTGTCGTAGAGCGTTGTGAGGTTGTCGGCCATGACCATACGCTCGATGCGTTCACGCGGGTGCATCAGCAAACGGCTGGCGGCGTTGGTCAGCTCCGGGCCGCCATGGCAGTTCACACATTTACCCTTGCCGAGGAACAGGTTCATGCCCTGAACCTGCTGCGCGTTCATGGCGGTTGAATCGCCTTGCAGATAGGCATCGATCGGCGCCTGATCAGAAATCAGGGTGGATTCGTACATCTGAATCGCCAATCCGAAGAACAGCGGAAAGTTGGCCTCCATCTGCGTATACGACGCACCGCCGACCAGCACATTTTGCGTGGCGTTCCACAGGCGTGGCTGGAAGGCGTTTTTGATCAGTTCGCGATAGGTCGGGCGTCTCGCGCCGGATACGGGGGCGAGCACGGAATCGCTGGAGGAAATCCGCTGTTGCTTGAGCATCAACTGATCCAGCATACGCCGGCCGATATCGGCAAAGGTGCGACCGCCGCAGGACATCTCCACTGCGCTGCCCGGCGGGCCCACGGCTTGCGAAGCGGCAGACGCATCGTTGAGCGCCAGTCTGACTTTGGTCGCCACGGTGCTGCGCTCGCTGGTCACGTAAATGCCGGCGTCGGGATCTCGATTGCCGAACGGCGAGAATCCGTTGAACACGTTGTTGGCCCGGCCATCCCAGAAATTGCGCACGTTGAAAGCAGCGTTGATTACCGACGGCGCGTTGCGCCCGGTGCTGCGACGCACGTTAATGCCGCCGACCTGAAAGATGCCATCCGGTTGCTGGGTGCATTTGTCGAAACGCGGCTGATTGGGTTTGACGAAGTTGGCGTCAAACACGCCCTGAGACCCGACAACGTCATCGCTCGAATACACGATCGGCGAGTTGCGCTCCAGTGGATTGCTCAGCACGTGGGTAGGGAAATCGGTTTTCTTCAGCGTGTAGTTCGGCCCGCCCTTACCGCCGGACAGCGTCGCGTAGGACGCCACATCACCGGGAATGTCCGAGGCGACGAAGGGCTTGTTGAAGATCGAGGCGACGTTGGCATTGGTGTGCGCCTGGCCGGGGTTGAGCTGGTTGGTGATGCGATGATCGACGCCGGCGTGATAGTGACAGGATGCGCATGCCGTGGCGCCATCGCTGCCGACCTCCATGTCCCAGAACAGCGCCTTGCCGAGCAGGATCGCGGCGGAGCGGTTGAGCACGTAGTCGGTCATCAGGTCGACCTTGCGCCCGCCCTCGGTTCCAGAGGGATCGGGCGGCGTCATGCCGCGCAAGGACTGCAGGCTTGGCACCTCCGGAACCGGCGGATCGACTTCGGCCGGTGTAGCGGCCAGCGTGTTGAAAGTGGCGAATGCGAGGGCTAACCAGACAAGTCGGCAGATGTTCATGTGCTTCACCCTGACGGTTGTTGTTATGCGTTTTGCCGGGCGAGAGGCGTCGTGGAACAGGACTGGATGTCTCGTTTGCGCCGGTTAATCTGCGCAGTGCAATTAATTGGCCAGCCCCTGTAGAAACATTTTGCATCAATAAACACAGCAGTCGTCTGCTGGCAGCCACCGTTTCTGCTGGGTAATCGCCCCCAGAGTTGGGGGTTGAATCCAGCGCAAAAAAAAACCGCCGCCCCAAAGGAGCAGCGGTTTTTCAATAGACCGCGTTAAGGCTTAGTAGCCCAGTGCGAAGTCTTCTTCTTTCATGTCCATCAGGTTGTTGGCGCCCGACAGCATGGTGGCCACGTGCGTACGGGTACGCGGCAAGATGCGCTGGAAGTAGAAGCGCGCGGTTTGCAGCTTGGCGGTGTAGAACGCCGCGTCGCCGCTGCCTTCTGCCAGTTTCTCGGCTGCCACACGAGCCATGTCGGCCCAGAAGTAAGCCAGGCAGGCATAACCGGAGTACATCAGGTAGTCCACGGAGGCCGCGCCGACTTCTTCGCGATCTTTCATGGCAGCCATACCGACCTTCATGGTCAGCTCGCCCCATTCCTTGTTGATTGCAGCCAGCGGTGCGACGAACTCTTGAACAGCTTCGTTGCCTTCGTTGTTCTGGCAGAACTTGTGGACGATCTTGGTGAAGCCTTTCAGAGCCTCGCCTTGAGTCATCAGCACTTTACGGCCCAGCAGGTCGAGTGCCTGGATACCGGTGGTGCCTTCGTACAGCATCGAAATGCGGCTGTCGCGAACGTTCTGCTCCATGCCCCACTCGGCGATGAAGCCGTGGCCGCCGTAGATCTGCACGCCGTGGTTGGCCGATTCAAAACCGACTTCGGTCATGAACGCTTTGGCGATCGGGGTCATGAACGCCAGCAGTGCGTCAGCTTTCTTTTTCTCTTCTTCATCGACGCCGTATTTGACGATGTCGACCTGTTTGGCGGTGAAGTACACCATCGCGCGGTTGCCTTCGGCGAAAGCCTTCATGGTCAACAGCATACGACGTACGTCAGGGTGCACGATGATCGGGTCAGCGGCTTTGTCCGGTGCTTTCGGGCCAGTCAGCGAGCGCATTTGCAGACGGTCGCGAGCGTATTTGAGGCCGCCCTGGAAACCGATTTCGGCATGGGCAAGACCTTGCAGCGCGGTACCCAGACGTGCGGTGTTCATAAAGGTGAACATGCAGTTCAGGCCTTTGTTCGCCGGGCCGATCAGGTAACCGGTAGCGCCGTCGAAGTTCATCACGCAGGTGGCGTTGCCGTGAATGCCCATCTTGTGTTCCAGCGAACCACAGGTCACTGCGTTGCGTGCACCGACGGTGCCATCCGCATTGGGCATGAACTTCGGAACGATGAACAACGAGATGCCTTTGGTGCCAGCCGGTGCGTCCGGCAGGCGGGCCAGTACGATATGGACAATGTTGTCGGCCATGTCGTGTTCACCGGCCGAGATGAAGATCTTGGTGCCGGAGACTTTGTAGGAACCGTCAGCCTGAGGTTCGGCCTTGGTGCGCAGCATGCCCAGGTCGGTGCCGCAGTGCGGTTCGGTCAGGCACATGGTGCCGGTCCATTCGCCGGAAACCAGTTTGGTCAGATAGGCTTCTTGCTGCTCTGGAGTGCCGTGCTCGGAGATGGTGTTCATCGCGCCGTGCGACAGGCCTGGGTACATGCCCCACGACCAGTTGGCTTCGCCAACCATTTCGCTCACTGCCAGCCCCAGCGACTCCGGCAGGCCTTGGCCGCCGTGCTCGACGTCGTGAGCGAGGCTAGGCCAGCCGCCTTCAACGAATTGCTTGTAAGCCTCTTTGAAGCCCGTCGGGGTTTTCACGCCGGACTCGCTCCAGGTGCAACCTTCGAGGTCGCCCACGCGGTTCAGCGGTGCCAGTACCTGCTCACAAAACTTGGCGCCTTCTTCGAGAATGGCGTCAACCATGTCCGGAGTTGCGTCTGCGCAAGCCGGAAGGCTCTGATAGTGCGCTTCGTAGCCGAGCAGTTCGTCACGAACGAAGCGAATATCACGCAAGGGGGCCTTGTAGTCAGGCATAGCGATAAACCTCTGCTGATGTAACCGGGAATGAACGACCGCGTTGATTTGTTGTGACGGTCAAACAGTTGTTTGAAACATACGTTTACGCCGAAATCTTGTCAAGCATCGATCTTTTGCCGTTCGTCATCAGACCTTTCAAACGCGGGGCACAGCAAACCGCCATGATCTCGAACGAGCCACGGGCGCTGAAAAAAGATTAGTTGAGGGAGAAGGACTTACAACGAAAAACGCCGCGACAAGGCGCGGCGTTCAGGATGCAGATTGCGAAAAAATCAGGCGAAGGTGTCGATGATCGTACCGAGCACTTCGTCGGAGGCTTTGGCGACTTTCACGCCCAGTTCCACCTGGAATTTGCCTTGGGCCATCTGAACCATGTCGCTGCCCAGGTCCATTTGCTGGCTGCGATCCACGCCACGCAGACGATCGACCTGTGCCTCCGAAGACTGGCTGGTAACCGAACGCTCAATGGTGTTGTTGGCAATCTGGCTGGCGGCCTGATCGACGCGGTTCTGCCCGCTCTGAATCGAGCTCAGACCTGCATAAAACGCTGTGCTACCGGAGATTTCCATAACGATTCTCATCCTTGCGAAGGATCAATGGCGCCATTGAACCAGAGGCGCCAGGAAAACGCCCGTCAAAAACACTAATGGCACAGTGCCTGCCCATAGAGAAAAGCTTAGTCGAGCAAATCCAGTTGCAAATGATCCGCCACCGCTTCTGCGCTCAAGACCTTGAGTTTCGGCACGCGCCCCAGGCACGGCGCCGGAATCCGCTCGGCCAACGTCGCCAGATTTTCTTCCAGCCGTGAAGTCTTCGGATCGATGATATTCGCCACCCACCCGGCCAGTTGCAGCCCATCGCGAGCAATCGCCTCGGCCGTCAGCAAGGCATGACTGATGCACCCCAACCGCACGCCCACCACCAGAATCACCGGCAGCTTCAGCGCAATCGCCAGATCCGACAGATTGTCCTGATCTGCCAGCGGCACTCGCCAGCCGCCCGCACCTTCGATCAGAGTGAAATCGGCATTCATCGCCAGAATCTCACGCATCGGCGCCAGCAACGATTGCACGGTCAACGCTACACCGGCCTCGCGCGCTGCCAGATGCGGAGCAATCGCAGGCTCGAACGCCACCGGATTGACCTGTTGATAACTTAGCGGTAACGAGCATTCGGCCAGCAACGCCAACGCGTCGGCATTGCGCAACCCCTTGGGCGTCACGTCGCACCCGGACGCCACCGGTTTGCCCGCCGCCGTACTTAGCCCTGCCGAACGAGCTGCATGCAGCAACCCGGCGGCAACGGTGGTCTTGCCAACATCGGTATCCGTTCCGGTGATGAAATAGGCTGCGCTCATAAGGGTTTCTCCAACACGGCGTAGACCACCTGATAAGTCGCCGGCAACCCCGACGTCTCACGGAACTGCTCGTAAGCTTCGACCAGCCCGAGAATCCGCGCGCGCCCGGTCAATCCGTCCGGTCGCCCGGGATTCAGATTGTGCGCGCCCAAGGCTTTCAATTCATGGGTCAGGCTGCGCACATCCGGGTAATGCAGCACGTGCGGTCGATTCTCCAGACTCAGCGTGCGCAAGCCACTCGCCGCACACAACTGCTCATAACGGGCAAACTCGCGGAAGCGATTGACGTGCACCAGCCCGTCGACCTGCCGCCAGCTCTCGCGCAACTCAAATAGCGTCCCTGCACAAAGACTAGCAAACGCAAAAATCCCACCCGGTTTCAGCACGCGAAAAGCTTCGCTGAGCACCGCTTCGAAATCCGCGCACCACTGCACGGCGAGGCTGGAAAAGATCAGCTCGCAGGTCGAATCCTGCAAAGGCAGCCGCTCGGCATCACCGGCAATGAAATGCTCAGCGCCACCCAATGGACGCGCGTGATTGAGCATGCCCTCGGCAATGTCCAGCGCCAGTCCATGCCCGTCGACAAAACGCTCGGCCAGCGCCCGGGTGAAATAACCCGTGCCGCAGCCCAGATCCAGCCAGCGCGACGGTACGAAATCCACCGGCAAGCGCTGCAGCAACTGTGTACCGACATCACGTTGCAACTCGGCGACGCTGTCGTAACTGGCCGCCGCGCGGGAGAAAGAGGCCGCGACCTGACGCTTGTCAGGCAAGCCGCCAGGCAGCACAAGAGACAAATCAGTCATCACCGCACTCGTGTAGAAAAGCCTGAATAGCGCCCGCCAGTCCGTGGGGGTCTTCCAGAAGAAACGCATGACTGGCCTGTTCGATCAGACCAATTTCGATATCCGGCAACAAGGTGAACAACGCGCCTGCCGCTTCGGCAGGCACCAGTTCGTCGTGGCCGGCAAACAGATGAAACTGTGGGCCACGAAACGCCTGCAATGCTTCGCGGGTGTCCAGTTGCGCGAGCAATTCCAGTCCGGCCATCAACACATCGGGCGCGGTATGCGGTGCGCCGCCGAGCATCAGCCGCGACAAGCCGCGCGCATCTTGAGCGCCTTGAGCGCACAGCAGCGAGAAACGTTTGAGGGTCATGCGCGGATCGGCCTGACAACCGGCGAGAAACGCATCGAAGGTCTCGCCCGGCATCGCGTTCGGCCATTGTTCATGGGCAACAAAAGAAGGATTGCTCGCCAGCGTCAGCAACCCGCAGCAACGCTCGCCGCGCCGTGCCGCCAGTTCGGACGCAAGCATGCCGCCCAGCGACCAGCCACCGAGCCAGACGTCTTGAGGAATGCTCTCATCGAGTTCCTCGAGCCAATCTTGCAGGTCGCTGGAATCCAGCTCCGGCAACGGCTCGATTTCAACCTTCAGACGTTCGTCGAGCCCTTGCAAAGCGGCGGCCAGAGGTTCCATCGGCGACACACCGAGGCCCCAGCCGGGCAGCAGAATCAGGCGATCACGCATGGCTTGGCTCCGACGTCAGTTGGGCAAAGCAATCGGCCAGTCCCTCTAACAATAGCTGCACCTGCGCCTCGCTGTGCGCTGCGGTCAGGGTCACGCGCAGCCGCGCGCTGCCGGCGGGCACGGTGGGTGGGCGGATTGCCGTGACCATCAGGCCGCGCTCGCGCAACATCTGCGACAGCCGCACGGCGCGCCCGGCATCGCCAATCATGATCGGCTGAATCGGCGTGAAGCTGTCCATCAGGTCCAGCCCGATCTGCTCGGCGCCACGGCGGAACTGGCGGATCAACGTCCGCAGATGTTCACGTCGCCAGTGTTCAGTGCGCAGCAGCTCCAGACTTTTCAGCGTTGCGCAGGCCAACGCGGGCGGCTGGCTGGTGGTGTAGATGTACGGGCGGGCGAACTGGATCAGGCTTTCGATCAGCTCTTCGCTGCCCGCGACGAAAGCGCCAGCGGTGCCGAAGGCTTTACCGAGGGTGCCGACCAGTACCGGCACGTCTTCCTGACTCAAGCCGAAATGCTCGACGATGCCGCCGCCGTTCGCACCCAGCGGGCCGAAACCGTGAGCATCATCGACCATCAACCAGGCGCCTTTGGCCTTGGCTTCACGGGCCAGCGCCGGCAGATTCGCGAGATCGCCATCCATGCTGAACACGCCGTCAGTGACCACCAGCGTGTTGCCGGTGGCTTTCTCCAGACGTTTGGCCAGGCTGTCCGCGTCGTTGTGCAGATAGCGATTGAAGCGCGCACCGGATAACAGCCCCGCATCCAGCAGCGAAGCGTGGTTGAGGCGATCTTCCAGCACTGTATCGCCCTGCCCGACCAGCGCCGTAACGGCGCCAAGATTGGCCATGTAACCGGTGGTGAACAACAAAGCACGCGAGCGCCCGGTGAGATCGGCCAGTGCCTCTTCCAGCGCATGATGCGGACCGCTGTGGCCGATCACCAGATGCGATGCACCGCCACCGACGCCCCAGCGTTCAGCGCCGGCGCGCCAGGCTTCGATCACTTGCGGGTGATTGGCCAGGCCCAGGTAATCGTTGTTACAAAAGGCGAGCAAGGGTTTGCCGTCAACCACCACTTGCGGCCCCTGCGGGGACTCGAGCAGCGGTCGCTGGCGGTAGAGGTTTTCGGCACGACGGGCGGCAAGGCGTGCGGCGAGATCGAAAGACATGCAGGCCTCGCATCTGAAAAAAAGACTGTGTAGGAGCTGCCGAAGGCTGCGATCTTTTGGTGTTGTTTTTTAAAAGACAAGATCAAAAGATCGCAGCCTTCGGCAGCTCCTACATGGAATCCGTATGGTGATCAGACGGCAGCGTTATAGAACTGCTCGCTGCTCTTCTGCTCCACCAGCGCCTGCTCGATCGCGGCCTGGTGAACTTCGTCGGCATGCTCTTCACGGGCTTCAGGCTGAATGCCCAGGCGCGCAAACAGTTGCATGTCCTTGTCCGCCTGCGGGTTGGCGGTGGTCAGCAACTTGTCGCCGTAGAAAATCGAGTTGGCCCCAGCGAAGAACGCCAACGCCTGCATCTGCTCGTTCATCGCTTCGCGGCCAGCGGACAGGCGCACGTGGGATTGCGGCATGAGGATGCGCGCCACGGCGAGCATGCGGATGAAGTCGAACGGGTCGATGTCTTCGGCGTTTTCCAGCGGCGTGCCGGCGACTTTCACCAGCATGTTGATCGGCACCGATTCCGGATGCTCCGGCAGGTTGGCCAACTGGATCAGCAGATTGGCGCGGTCGTCCAGCGACTCGCCCATGCCGAGGATGCCCCCGGAGCAGATCTTCATCCCCGACTCACGCACATAGGCCAGCGTTTGCAGGCGCTCGCTGTAAGTACGGGTGGTGATGATGCTGCCGTAGAACTCGGGCGATGTGTCGAGGTTGTGGTTGTAGTAATCGAGACCGGCCTTGGCCAGTGCCTCGGTCTGATCCTGGTCGAGACGGCCAAGGGTCATGCAGGTTTCCAGGCCCATGGCCTTCACGCCTTCGACCATTTTCAGCACGTACGGCATGTCTTTGGCCGACGGATGCTTCCACGCCGCGCCCATGCAGAAACGTGTCGAACCGATGGCCTTGGCGCGAGCGGCCTCTTCAAGGACCTTCTGCACTTCCATCAGCTTTTCTTTTTCCAGGCCGGTGTTGTAGTGACCGGACTGCGGGCAGTACTTGCAGTCTTCCGGGCAAGCGCCGGTCTTGATCGACAGCAGGGTGGAAACCTGAACGCGGTTGGCGTTGAAATGTGCGCGGTGCACCGTTTGCGCCTGGAACAGCAAGTCGTTGAATGGCTGTACGAAGAGTGCTTTGACTTCGGCCAAAGACCAGTCGTGACGCAGGGTGGCAGTGGTGCTCGCGCTCATGGGCAATTCCTTGGTTATGCTTGGCTTGCGGCTGCGGGAACGGAATACCCACAGGTGCTACACGGATGTTCGGCATATTTAAGGAAGAGTCATGCGCTGTCAACCACGATACGAAGGACCGGTTTACATCTGTTTAAATAATATACAGACGTGCCTGCTCTGCGATGAACCGGCAGAAGCACAAATGCCCATCTGCAGCGCCTGCGAAACCGATCTGCCTTGGCTTGGCGAGCAGTGCGTCACCTGCGCTTTGCCGTTGGCCGCAGCGGGCCTGACCTGTGGCGAGTGCCTGCTAGAGCCGCCGGCGTTCGAACAGGTGGTCGTGCCATGGCTGTATGGTTTCCCTGTCGACAGTCTGATTACGCGCTTTAAACACAACGCGAAATGGCCGTTTGGCCACCTGCTCGCCGACGTTCTTGGGGAATACCTGCAACATCGCTTGGATGAGGGTTTGCCAAGGCCGGATGCGTTGTTGCCGGTACCGCTGGCGAAACAGCGCTTGCGTCAGCGCGGTTTCAATCAGGCTGCGATGCTGGCGCGTTGGTTGGGCAAGTCGCTGGATTTACCTTGCGAGGAAGATGTTCTGAGCAGAATTCAGAACACCAGCGCGCAGCAGGATCTCGATGCCAAGGCGCGTAAACGCAATCTGCGCCAAGCCTTCAGACTGAATCCCGATGCGCCAGTGAAGGGGCGACATCTGGCGTTGATCGATGATGTGCTGACGACCGGCGCCACCGCCCAGGCGCTGGCCCGGTTGCTGATGAACGCTGGCGCGGCACGGGTTGACGTCTACTGCGTGGCCCGCACGCCGAAACCCGGTACCTGAAGCCATCACATAACCTCTGTAGGAGCTGCGGCACGCTGCGATCTTTTGATCTTTAAAAACAAGATCGCAGCGTGCCGCAGCTCCTACAGGGGATTGGGTTTGGCTTGACTCTCGCGTCGCGAGCGGCCAACGTCCTCCCCCACCGCCACAGCAAAAAAGCGCCCTGTCCATGTCCATGCCTTCGCTGTTATCCCAGCACATCGTCCGCCGTCCGCAGCGCATCGCTTTGCTGCAACACATCGCCGAACAGGGCTCGATCACCCGCGCCGCGAAGAGTGCAGGCCTGAGCTACAAAGCCGCGTGGGACGCCATCGATGAGCTGAACAATCTCGCGCAAAAACCGCTGGTCGAACGTGCCGTCGGCGGCAAGGGCGGTGGCGGCGCGAAACTCTCCAGCGAAGGCGAGCGCGTTTTGCGCCTCTACCAAAAACTGCAGGCCTTGCAGGCGCAGGTGCTGGAAGCTGCGGAAGATGCCAGCGATCTGGATCTGCTCGGTCGCTTGATGCTCAGAACCAGCGCGCGCAATCAATTGCACGGCAAAGTCGTGGCGATTGAAGCGCAGGGCCGCAATGACCTGATCCGCCTTGAGCTGGCTGAAGGTCTGTGCCTCGACGCGCAGATTACCCACGACAGCACCGTGCACCTGGAGCTGCAACCCGGCACCGAAGTGGTGGCCCTGATCAAGGCCGGCTGGCTGGAATTGCTGAGCAACGAGCAATCTGCAACGTCTGGTCACAATCTTCTAAAGGGCACCATCGAAGCCATTCTCGACGCCGATGACGGCCCGAGCGAAGTGCGTATTACCCTGCCCAACGGCCATACCCTCTGCGCTCTGGCCGAGCCACTCGATTTGCGTACGCGCGGACTGAGCGTCGGACAAATAGTGCAGGTGCAGTTTTCGCCGGCCAATGTGCTGATCGGCACGCCGCTGTAATCAGGCGTTGCAACGAAAGCGTCATCGACGCTCATTAAGGTGGCTGCCAAAACCAAGCAGGGAGCCTGATGTGAGCCTATTAGAAGAAAACCAATCCACTGATCTGGAAAAGATGGTCGGCCTCAGCCGTCGCGGTTTCATCGGCGCGGGTGCGCTGTGCGGTGCAGCGATGTTCCTCGGCGGCAGTCTATTGAGCCGCAGCGCACTCGCCACCGGCGTCAGCGCCGGCAACAGCCGTCTGCTCGGTTTCGAGAGCATTCCGGCCGCGACCACCGACGTCATCAGCCTGCCCAAGGGCTACAAGTCTTCGGTGCTGATCAGTTGGGGCCAGCCATTGCACAAAAACGGCCCGGCCTTCGACCCGAGCGGTAACGGCACCGCGGCCGCACAGGAAGTGCAGTTCGGCGACAACAACGACGGCATGAGCCTGTTCGCCTTCCCCGACGACCGCAACCGCGCGTTGATGGCGATCAACAACGAATACACCAACTACCGCTACCTCTACCCGCACGGCGGCATGCCGCAATCGGCCGAAGACGTGCGCAAGGCGCTGGCCTGCGAAGGCGTGTCAGTGATTGAAGTGCAGCGCAAGAACGGCCAGTGGCAGTTTGTTCAGGGCTCACGCTACAACCGCCGCATTCACGGCAACTCGCCGCTGCGCATCAGCGGCCCGGCGGCCGGTCACGATCTGATGAAAACCGCTGCCGACAAACACGGCAAGAAAGTCCTCGGCACGTTCCAGAACTGCGCCAACGGTAAGACCCCGTGGGGCACTTACCTGACCTGCGAAGAAAACTTCACCGACTGCTTCGGCAGCAGCAACGCCCAGCAGCAGTTCGACCCGGCGCAAAAGCGCTACGGCGTCTCGGTCGCCAGCCGCGAAATCAACTGGCACCCGTACGACCCGCGCTTCGACATGGCGAAAAACCCCAACGAACTCAACCGACATGGCTGGGTGGTCGAGATCGACCCGTTCGATCCGCAATCGACCCCGGTCAAACGCACCGCGCTGGGCCGCTTCAAGCATGAAAACGCCGCACTGGCCGAGACCGATGACGGTCGCGCCGTGGTGTACATGGGCGATGACGAGCGCGGCGAGTTCATCTACAAATTCGTCAGCCGCGACCGCATCAACCACCGCAATGCCAAGGCCAACCGCGACATCCTCGACCACGGCACCCTGTACGTGGCCAAATTCGATGCTGGCGATGGCAACCCCGATCACCCCAAAGGCCAGGGCCAGTGGATCGAGCTGACCCACGGCAAGAACGGCATCGACGCCAGCAGCGGCTTTGCCGATCAGGCCGAAGTGCTGATCCATGCGCGCCTTGCCGCCAGCGTGGTTGGCGCGACACGCATGGATCGCCCGGAATGGATCGTCGTCAGTCCGAAGGACGGCCAGGTGTATTGCACCCTGACCAACAACGCCAAGCGTGGCGAAGACGGCCAACCCGTCGGTGGGCCGAACCCGCGCGAGAAGAACGTCTACGGGCAGATTCTGCGCTGGCGCACCGACCGCGACGATCACGCGTCGAAGACGTTTGCCTGGGACCTGTTTGTAGTCGCCGGCAATCCGGGCGTGCACGCCGGAACGCCGAAGGGCGGCTCGAAAAACATCACCCCGCAGAACATGTTCAACAGCCCGGACGGTTTGGGCTTCGACAAGGCCGGGCGCTTGTGGATTCTCACCGATGGCGACTCCAGCAACGCTGGGGATTTTGCCGGGATGGGCAATAACCAGATGCTGTGCGCCGATCCCAAGACCGGTGAAATCCGTCGGTTCATGGTCGGGCCGATTGGCTGTGAGGTGACCGGGATCAGCTTCTCGCCGGATCAGAAGACTTTGTTTGTCGGGATCCAGCATCCGGGGGAGAACGGCGGGTCGACCTTCCCTGAGCATTTGCCCAATGGCAAACCGCGGTCTTCGGTGATGGCGATTACCCGTGAGGATGGCGGGATCGTCGGCGCCTGACAGGCCCTCATCGCGAGCAGGCTCACTCCTACATTTGGAATGCGCTCCCCTGTAGGAGTGAGCCTGCTCGCGATAGCGTCAGTGAAGACACCAACCAACTCCCCCGCCGCCATCTGCGCTACCATGCTGGGCCGGACGCGGCAGCCTGCTGCGCGCAGGAGTCAGCATGGCCCACCCGTTTGAAACCCTCACCCCCGACCTCGTGCTCGATGCCGTTGAAAGCATCGGCTTCCTGAGCGATGCGCGCATTCTGGCGCTCAACAGCTACGAAAACCGCGTCTATCAAGTCGGCATCGAAGACTCCGAGCCGCTGATTGCCAAGTTCTATCGCCCGCAGCGCTGGACCAACGAAGCCATCCTCGAAGAACACAAGTTCACCTTCGAGTTGGCCGACGTCGAAATCCCGGTCGTGGCACCGCTGATCCACAACGGCGAAACCCTGCACGAACACGCTGGTTTCCGCTTCACCCTGTTCCCGCGTCGCGGCGGTCGTGCGCCAGAGCCGGGCAATCTCGATCAGCTGTATCGCCTCGGCCAGTTGCTTGGCCGCATCCACGCGGTCGGCGCGACCAAGCCGTTCGAACACCGTGAAGCGCTCGCCGTGCAGAACTTCGGCCACGCCTCGCTGAACACCTTGCTCGAAGGCAACTTCATTCCGAAAAGCCTGCTGCCGGCCTACGAGTCCGTGGCCCGCGACCTGCTCAAGCGTGTGGAAGATGCCTACGCCAACACGCCGCACCAGAACATCCGCATGCATGGCGACTGCCACCCCGGCAACATGATGTGCCGCGACGAAATGTTCCACATCGTCGACCTCGACGACTGCCGCATGGGCCCGGCGGTACAGGACATCTGGATGATGCTCGCCGGTGATCGTCAGGAATGTCTGGGGCAGTTGTCGGAATTGATGGACGGCTACAACGAGTTTCACGACTTCGACCCGCGCGAACTGGCGCTGATCGAACCGTTGCGCGCCTTGCGCCTGATGCACTACAGCGCCTGGCTGGCGCGGCGCTGGGATGACCCGGCGTTCCCGCACAGCTTTCCGTGGTTCGGTACTGAGCGTTATTGGGGCGATCAGGTGTTGGCGTTGCGTGAGCAGCTGTCCGCGCTTAACGAAGAACCTTTGAAGTTGTTCTGAATTAAAGATCAAAAGATCGCAGCCTTCGGCAGCTCCTACATGGATCGCATTCCCCTGTAGGAGCTGCCGAAGGCTGCGATCTTTTCGCTTTCTGGACACGACACATCTATACAACCTCCTTACAATCCCTCCTTTGTCAGCTGCCTGAGCAAGGATTCTGCATGCAAGCCGCCAACCCGCGTCGCGGGTATATTCTGGGCCTGAGCGCCTACATCATCTGGGGCCTGTTCCCGATCTACTTCAAAGCCATTGCCGAAGTGCCAGCCGTCGAAATCATCATCCACCGGGTGCTGTGGTCGGCGCTGTTTGGTGCGCTGCTGCTGATGGTGTGGAAACACCCGGGCTGGTTGCGCGAGTTGCTCGACAATCCCAAGCGACTGGCGATTCTGGCCTTGAGCGGTACGCTGATCGCGGCCAACTGGCTGACCTACGTGTGGTCGGTTAACAACGGGCGCATGCTCGAAGCGAGCCTCGGTTATTACATCAACCCGTTGGTCAACGTGCTGTTGGGCATGTTGATTCTTGGCGAACGCTTGCGGCGGATGCAGTGGATCGCGGTCGGTCTGGCGGCGGTCGGTGTGGCGCAACAGGTGTGGCAGGTCGGCAGTCTGCCGTGGGTGTCGCTGGTGCTGGCGTTGACGTTCGGTTTTTACGGTCTGATCCGCAAGCAGGCGCCAGTCAAGGCGTTGCCAGGGCTGGTAGTGGAAACCTGGATGCTGGTGCCGATTGCCATCGCCTGGCTGCTCTTTAACCAGACCGCGACCAGCGCTCAACCAGAGTTCTGGACCACGTCCCAAGCCTGGTGGCTGGTGGCGGCCGGTCCGGTGACATTGATCCCGCTGGTGTGCTTCAACGCCGCCACGCGCCACCTGCCTTACACCACGATCGGCTTCCTGCAATACCTGGCGCCGACGCTGGTGCTGCTGCAAGCCGTGCTGCTGTTCGGTGAACATCTATCGTCCAGCACACTGGTCGCGTTCATTTTCATCTGGGCCGGCCTGGCCGTTTACAGCGTCGATGCCGTGATCAGCTTGCGCCGGCGCGGCTGATCAAAAAACGTACAAACCTTCACAGGCCACGGTTCTCGTGGCCTGCATCGTTCCTTCCTAAGGTTATCCACAGCGTGATCCCCGCCGTTTGTGTGCAAGTCACTGAATGTTGGCGGTTTTTTGATCATCTGCGGCAAAGCCACGGCGGGCCTCGCGTTGCGGGGTGTCTCTACAGGTTATCCACAGGCAGGTGCACGTTTAAACTGGATAACCCGATCAGCGCTTAAACATCTGTGCGTAACACCAGTTCTACCATCAAATCGTCGGCCAGGGTTTCCAGGCGCGACTGCAAGACATCAAGCGACAGGGTCAATGGCACTGCAAGAATCGCCTCAGCGTGGAACAGCGGTTCACTGCTCATCGGTGCAGGACGCACCTCAGTCACCAGCCGCTCAAGGTTGACGCCCTGCTCGCTCAACAGCCGTGTGATGTCGCGCACAATCCCCGGCCGATCGTTACCCACCAATTCCATGGCTATCGGTTTCCAGGTGCAGGATTGTTCGATACCACTCTCGGCGATCAGCACGCGAATGCCGTGCGTCGACAATGCTTGTAAGGAATCGACTAATTCGTCGTAAGCCTCCGCCGGCACGCCGACCCGAAGAATGCCGGCAAACTGCCCGGCCATCCGCGACATGCGGCTTTCCAGCCAGTTGCCGCCGTGCTCGGCGATGCATTGGGCAATGCGCTCGACCTGCCCGGGTTTGTCCGGGGCGAACACGGTGAGTACGAGATGGTCCATGGCGCAGCCCTCTTGTCATGACTTTTGTTGTAGAAGAGCAAGTATAGGCAAGGGACCGTCAGCCGCCTCAGACGCCTGAAACGACAAATCGTGTACAACTTTTTATATTTAGCTGGAACAATCCATCTGTTTTTTGAGAACATCCCGTTCCGCGATGTGACCGCAATGCGACATGAGGTCGCAGAACGACGTAATTAGTCTGATTTTCACAAGCGCAACTCATCATGTAGTATGCCGCAGCGCGCACTACATAACGCTGGATCGATGTCTGCCCAAGGCATGCTCGCAACCCTGAAAGCCCCGTCAGCAAGGCCCCAAGCCGTTGATTGGTCCCAGCCCAGCCGCCAGCAATGGCATGTACTGGTCGGCAGGTTTGTGGTTTAAATGGCCAGAGGCTTCATTGTCAAATTGAAGAGCTGAAAAGCGAAATAGCTGAGCAGAGTGAGGCAAGCAATGACTGAACACGTTCAAGTCGGTGGCCTGCAGGTCGCCAAAGTCCTGTTCGACTTCGTGAACAACGAAGCCATTCCCGGTACCGGCCTCACCGCCGACAAATTCTGGGAAGGTGCCGACAAGGTCATTCATGACCTGGCGCCGAAGAACAAAGCCCTACTCGCCAAACGCGATGACTTCCAGGCACGCATTGACGCCTGGCATCAGGAACGCAACGGTCAGGCGCACGACGCCGTGGCCTATAAAGCCTTCCTGCAAGAAATCGGTTATCTGCTGCCAGAAGCGGCTGATTTCCAGGCAACGACACAAAACGTCGATGATGAAATCGCCCGCACCGCCGGCCCGCAACTTGTTGTGCCGGTGATGAACGCCCGCTTCGCTCTCAATGCCTCGAACGCCCGCTGGGGTTCGTTGTACGACGCCCTCTACGGCACCGACGCGATCAGCGAAGAAGGTGGCGCGGAAAAAGGCAAAGGCTACAACAAGGTGCGTGGCGACAAAGTCATCGCCTTCGCCCGTGCGTTCCTCGACGAAGCTGCGCCATTGGCTGCTGGCTCCCACGTCGATTCGACTGGCTACAAAATCACTGACGGCAAACTGCTGGTCACCCTCAAGGGCGGTAGCAACACTGGCCTGCGCGACGATGCGCAACTGATCGGTTTCCAGGGCGACGCCAACGCGCCAATCGCCATCCTGCTGAAACACAATGGTCTGCACTTCGAAATCCAGGTCGATGCCACCACCCCGGTTGGCCAGACCGACCCGGCCGGCGTCAAAGACATCCTGATGGAAGCGGCACTGACCACAATCATGGACTGCGAAGACTCCGTCGCCGCCGTTGATGCTGACGACAAAGTGGTGATCTACCGCAACTGGCTCGGCCTGATGAAGGGCGACCTGGCGGAATCCGTGTCCAAGGGCGGCCAGACGTTTACCCGCACCATGAACCCGGATCGCACCTACACCGCGCCGAATGGCGGTGAAGTGACGTTGCACGGTCGCTCGCTGCTGTTCGTGCGTAACGTCGGTCACCTGATGACCATCGACGCGATCCTCGACAAAGACGGTAACGAAGTGCCGGAAGGGATCCTCGACGGTCTGGTGACTTGCCTCGCGGCGATGCACAACCTCAACGGCAACACCTCGCGTCGCAACACCCGCACCGGTTCGGTCTATATCGTTAAACCGAAGATGCACGGCCCGGAAGAAGCGGCGTTCACCAACGAGTTGTTCGGTCGCATCGAAGACGTGCTGGGCCTTACGCGCAACACGCTGAAAGTCGGGATCATGGACGAGGAGCGCCGCACCACGGTCAATCTCAAGGCGTGCATCAAAGCGGCCAGCGAACGCGTGGTGTTCATCAACACCGGTTTCCTCGACCGCACCGGCGACGAAATCCACACCTCCATGGAAGCCGGACCGGTTGTGCGCAAGGCCGACATGAAGGCTGAGAAGTGGATCGGCGCCTACGAAAACTGGAACGTCGATATCGGTCTGAGCACCGGCCTGCAAGGTCGTGCGCAAATCGGTAAAGGCATGTGGGCGATGCCCGACCTGATGGCCGCGATGCTTGAACAGAAAATCGCCCACCCGCTGGCCGGCGCCAACACCGCCTGGGTTCCGTCGCCAACTGCCGCAGCACTGCACGCGCTGCACTACCACAAGGTCGACGTGTTCGCCCGTCAGGCCGAACTGGCCAAACGTGCTCGCGCTTCGGTGGACGACATCCTGACCATCCCGCTGGCGGTCAACCCGAACTGGACGCCAGAGCAGATCAAGAACGAACTGGACAACAATGCCCAGGGCATTCTCGGTTACGTGGTGCGCTGGATCGACCAGGGCGTTGGCTGCTCGAAGGTGCCGGACATCAATGACGTCGGCCTGATGGAAGACCGTGCCACGCTGCGTATCTCCAGCCAGCACATCGCCAACTGGCTGCGCCACGGTGTGGTCACCGAAGCGCAAGTGATGGAAAGCCTCAAGCGCATGGCGCCGGTGGTGGATCGTCAAAACGCCAACGACCCGCTGTACCGTCCGCTGGCACCGAACTTCGACAGCAACATCGCCTTCCAGGCGGCGGTCGAACTGGTGATCGAAGGCACCAAGCAGCCGAATGGTTACACCGAGCCGGTGCTGCACCGTCGTCGTCGCGAGTTCAAGGCGGCTAACGGCCTGTAAATTTGCGCTGATGTGAAAAAGCCCTGGTCGAGAGATCAGGGCTTTTTCTTTGGAAACGCAAAATCAAAAGATCGCAGCCTTCGGCAGCTCCTACATGACATCACCTGTAGGAGCTGCCGAAGGCTGCGATCTTTTGATCTTCAAACCTCAGGGTTCAATCCCCAATTCATGCTTCACCAACGCCAACAACTTGCCCGTATCAATCGGTTTGAGCAGAAAATCCACCACGCTCAAATGCATCGCCGCAATCGCATCTTTCACATCGGCATCGCCCGAGACGATGATGATCGGCATCGCCGCCCTTACCGACTCACGCACCTGGCGAATCAGCTCGAGCCCACCTACATGGCCCATGCGCAGATCGGTGATGACCAGCCCGATCGAAGGTTTCTCCTCCAGCATCTTCAGCGCAGTCTCACCACTGGCCGCCGTCATGCAACGAATGCCGTCCAACGCGAGAATCTCCGACAACAGCTCCCGGGCGTCCTTGTCGTCATCGACGATCAATACGCGCTGCGGTGGCAGGTCAGGTTCGAGCATGACTGCACTGAGCGCTTCTCGCTCGGCATCGCTCAAAATATCGTGGTCGGACATGGCGTTCTCTAAATGTTCAAATCAATCCCTTGGCAAGTGGTCAGACATCGCAGGGCAGAGCTTCAATGTGCACTTCGTCGGATTTTTTTCCAAGGGGGTAAGCGAGGGAATTTCCGACTGTTGGCGTAGGGCATCTCCGAAACGGCGCCAATGGTGGCAAAACCTAGACTTACGTCCAATGGGCACCCTGTCCATAGGGGCCGACCATGGCCGTAACGATCCGACAACAACAATTCGAAAAAGACTGCGGTAATGGTTATGAGTAAAGCGGATGCCTTCACCCAGGCAGGGAAAACCGCGGTATTGCAGAACATTCAGGGCACCCTGCAATTCCTCCAGCGCTTCCCGCCCTTCAATCAGATGGAACACGCCCACCTCGCGTATCTGGTGGAACAATGTCAGCTGCGTTTCTATGGCCAGGGCGAAAGCATCATCAAACCCGCCGACGGCCCGGTCGAACACTTCTTTATCGTCAAACAGGGTCGGGTGGTCGGCGAACGTCAGCACATCACCAAACCCGGCACCGAGACCACGTTTGAAATCACCACCGGAGAATGCTTTCCGCTGGCTGCATTGCTCGGCGAACGCGCGACGCGCACCGAGCATCTGGCCGGCGAAGATACGTTCTGCCTGCAACTGAACAAACTGGCGTTCATCAAGCTGTTCGCCCTGTCCAGCGCCTTCCGTGATTTCGCCTTGCGCGGGGTCAGCAGCCTGCTCGATCAGGTCAATCAGCAAGTGCAACAAAAAGCCGTGGAAACCCTCGGCACGCAGTACTCGCTGAACACCCGGCTGGGCGAACTGGCGATGCGTCACCCGGTAACCTGCAGCCCCGACACGCCGTTGCGTGAAGCGGTAAAGTTGATGCACGAGCAGCAGGTCGGCAGCATCGTGGCGGTGGATGAACACAAGGCACCGCTGGGCATTTTTACCCTGCGCGATCTGCGCCATGTCGTGGCTGAAGGCGTTGGCAATTTCAGTGAAGCCATCGAACGCCACATGACGCCCGCGCCCTTCTATCTGTCGCCAGATCACAGCGCGTTCGATGCGGCGATTGCCATGACCGAACGGCACATTGCGCACGTCTGTCTGGTCAAGGATCTGCGCCTGTGCGGCGTGGTTTCCGAGCGCGATCTGTTTTCCCTGCAACGAGTCGACCTGGTGCATCTGGCGCGCACGATTCGCAGCGCACAGCGCGTTGAACAACTGGTGAGCCTGCGCGGCGAGATCGGTCAACTGGTCGAACGCATGCTCGCCCACGGCGCGTCCTCGACGCAGATCACCCACATCATCACCTTGCTCAACGACCACACCGTGTGCCGGGTGATCGAACTGACTCTCGCCGAAAAAGGCGATCCCGGCGTGCCGTTCAGCTGGCTGTGTTTCGGCAGCGAAGGCCGCCGCGAGCAGACGCTGCACACCGATCAGGACAACGGCATTTTGTTTGCTGCCCGCGACGCCGCTCATGCGGCGGAGATTCGCGGCAAGCTGCTGCCGATTGCCCAGCAGATCAACCACAGCCTGGCGCTGTGCGGCTTCACGTTGTGCAAGGGCAACATCATGGCCGGCAACCCCGAGTTGTGTTTGTCGCGAGCGGAATGGGCGCGGCGTTTTGCGGCGTTCATTCGCGAGGCGACGCCGGAAAATCTTCTTGGGTCGAGCATCTATTTCGATCTGCGCGTGGTCTGGGGCGATGAAAAAAGCTGCGAACAGTTGCGCCGGGGCATTCTTGACCAGGTCGGCGACAACCGTTTGTTCCAGCGCATGATGGCCGAGAACGCCTTGCGCAATCGTCCGCCGGTGGGACGCTTTCGCGAGTTTGTACTGGCGCGCAAGAATGGCGAGAAAGCCACGCTGGACCTGAAGGTACAGGGCCTGACGCCGTTCGTGGATGGCGCGCGGCTGCTGGCGCTGGCCAATGGCATCGATGCCAACAACACCCTCGAACGCTTCCGTCAGTTGGTCGAAAAAGCGGTGATCGAGCGGCTGGACGGCGCGGCGTATGAAGAGGCCTATCACTTCATTCAGCAAACGCGCATGCAACAACATCAATTGCAGACGCGGGAGAACCTGCCCTACTCCAACCGTGTCGACCCGGACAGCCTCAATCATCTCGACCGGCGCATCCTGCGTGAATCCCTGCGCCAGGCTCAGCGCCTGCAAAGCAGCCTGACCTTGCGGTATCAGCTATGAGCCTGTTTTCGTGGCTGCGCCCGGCGAGTCCGGCGCTGCCGGCGGATTTTCAGCAGCGTCTGGCGAAGCTGCCGGCGACCACCGAGCTGAGCGAATGCACGCTGCGCGAACAACGTTGGGTGGTGCTGGATCTGGAAACCACCGGGCTGAACCTGAACAAGGATCGCGTGCTGTCGATTGGCGCGGTGGTGATCGAGGACGGCGCGATCGATTTCAGCCAGCAATTCGAACGCACGCTGCAATGTCGCGAACTGAAGCTCAGTCCCAGCGTGTTGATTCACGGGTTGGGGCCGAATGCGATCGCGGCGGGCAGTGAGCCGGCCGAGGCGTTGCTGGAACTCATGGAATTTATCGGCGACAGCCCGGTATTGGCGTTTCATGCGCCGTTCGATCAGCACATGCTCGGGCGTGCCTTGAAGGAACATCTGGGGCACAAGTTGCAGCCGGTGTTTCTGGATGTCGCCGACATTGCACCGCTGGTGTGTCCACAGGCGCAGATTCGTGAGGCCGGGCTGGATGAGTGGATCGACTGGTTCAAGCTTGAGGTGTTCGAACGGCATAACGCGAGCGCCGATGCGCTGGCGACGGCTGAATTGGCCTTGATTCTGTTTAGCCGGGCGCGGCAGCAGCAGATTCACAGTCCGTTGAATTTGCAGCAGCGGTTGAGTCAGTGGAAGCGTAGGCAGCAGGTGCCGTCGTTTTAAATCAAAAGCCCCTCACCCCAGCCCTCTCCCAGAGGGAGAGGGAGCCTACCGAGGTGTCTCGGGTTTTCCATCGACCTGAGAAACCGAGTCGATTATGGATTCACTAAAGATCGCTCAGATCGGTGTACCTCCAGAATATCCCCCGATCGGTCCCCTCTCCCTCTGGGAGAGGGCTAGGGTGAGGTTCTGCCTTTAGCCGCCCACCTGACCAGTGGCCAATTGCTAACCATTCCCACCTCTGCCACAATCGCGAACAATTCGCGTTAGTTAACATTTCCCAATCGGTGATGTCCGGTGTCGTCAGTCCCAAGCCCTCACAGTGAGCTCGTCGGTGCGATGTATCGTGACCATCGCGGCTGGCTGCTGGCGTGGCTGCGGCGCAATGTGGCCTGCCCGCAACGTGCCGAAGACCTCAGCCAGGACACTTTTGTGCGCCTGCTCGGTCGCGACGCCATGCTGACACCCCGCGAGCCGCGCGCCTTTCTGGTGGCAATCGCCAAAGGCCTGCTGTTCGACTACTTCCGCCGCGCGGCGCTGGAACAGGCCTACCTCACCGAATTGATGCTGATCCCCGAAGGCGAGCAACCGTCGGTGGAAGAACAGCAAATGATCCTCGAAGACCTCAAAGCCATCGACCGCTTGCTCGGCAAGCTGTCGACCAAGGCCCGTGCCGCTTTCCTCTATAACCGCCTCGACGGGCTCAGCCATGCCGAGATCGCCGACAAGCTCGGCGTCTCAGTGCCGCGCGTTCGGCAATATCTGGCCCAAGGCATTCGTCAGTGCTACATCGCCCTGTACGGTGAGCCGACGTGAGTCCGGCCAGTTCCAGTCCCGTACCGGCGCATGTACTGGATGCGGCGATTGCCTGGCAACTGACCCTCGATTCCAGCAGTCCGCTGGAGCGCGAAGAGTTCGCCAAGTGGCATGCGGCCAATGAAGAACACGCCCGCGCCTGGCGGCAGTTGGGCATGCTCGATCAACGTTTCAGCGTGGCCAAGGGCCCGGCCCGCAGTGCCTTGCTGCAATCGCGCGAAGGCATTCGCCGGCGGGTGCGCAAGCTCGGCAGTGGGCTGGCCAGCGTGGTGGTGCTTGTCGGTCTGGGGCTGTTCGCCAGCGAACGGTTTATGCCGCTGGATTACTGGCTCGCCGATCAACGCACCGCCACGGGTGAGCAACGCACCGTGCGCCTGTCCGACGGCACCGTGTTGAATCTCAACACCCACAGTGCGGTGGACGTGCGTTTCGATGACAAGCGCCGGCTGATCGTGTTGCAGGAAGGCGAGATTCTGGTTGAAACCGGTCATGGCGATGCGCGCCCGTTCATCGTTGAAACCCGCGAAGGCAGCATGCGCGCCTTGGGTACGCGGTTTCTGGTCAAGCGTGAAGAAGAAGGCACGCGTCTGAGCGTGTTGCAGTCGGCGGTGGCGGCGCATGCGCAAGCGAATCCCGAAGAACAGATTCTGCGCGAAGGTCAGCAAGTGTTACTGCGCAGTGACGGACTGGGCTCGATTGTCGCGCTCAACCCCGGCGCCGACGCCTGGACTCGCGGCATGCTGGTGGTCGACAACGCACGGCTGGGCGATCTGGTGCATGAGCTGGGCCGTTATCGCCGCGGGCATCTGGGCGTGGCGCCGGAAGTGGCAGATCTGCGGATTACCGGCAGCTTCCCGCTGCATGACACCGACAAGGCCTTGAGCGCATTGCTGCCGACTTTGCCGGTGCAGATCGAGCGGCACACGCCTTATTGGGTCACAGTCGCGAAGGCTGAGCCCTCCTCTCCTTGACCTGATCGTTCCCGCGCTCTGAGTCCCTGCCGAAGCGGACGCAGAGCGTCCATTGAGGCATTCCCACGCGGAGCATGGGAACGATCAACCCCACAGAAATGTGGCTGTTTTCCAGTTAATCGAAATTATTTTCATCTCGCCCTATCACTTTTTGCTTTTCATCCGGCACACAGGCAATTGAGAAATATTTCCATTCAGGAGCCGCCGTATGTCCCGTTCGCTAGACACCTTGTTGCGCCCCAGTCTGCTGGCCGTCGCCATCGCGCTCAGCGCGCCGCTGATCAGCAGCCCGTTGCTCGCCGCTGAACAAGCGTCCAGCGTGCGCGCCTACAATCTGCCGGCGGCGCCGCTATCCACCACGTTGAACCAGATCGCCAGCCAGGGCGGCCTCGCGCTGTCGCTGAACCCGTCGCTGGCGGCGGGCAAAACCTCGGCGCCAGTGAGCGGCCAGTACGATGCGGCGGGGGCTCTGCGCGCGGCCCTGCGAGGCACCGGTTTGCAACTGGAACAAAGCAGCAGCGGCACTTACAGTCTGGTCGCGGTGCCTGAAGGAACCCTGGCGTTGCCGGAAACTTCGGTCATCGGCGTGGAAAACCTCGAAAGTGCCTGGGGCCCGGTCGAAGGCTATACCGCCACCCGTACCGCTGCCGGCACCAAGACCGACACCGCGCTGGTCGAAGCACCGCGTTCGATCTCGGTGGCGACCCGTCAGCAAATGGACGACCGCAGCGTGCACAGCCTCGATGACGCCGTGCGCTACATGCCGGGCATCACCGCCAGCAGCTACGGCAGCGACACCCGCGCCGACTGGCTGCGTGTACGTGGTTTCGAACCGACCCAGTTCCTCGACGGCCTGCCGCTGCCGAAAGGCGTGTACGCCAACCCGAAACAGGAAACCTGGAACCTCGACCGCCTCGCCCTGCTGCGCGGCCCGGCCTCTTCGGTTTACGGCCAGACCCCACCGGGCGGCCTGCTCGACATGGTCAGCCGCCGCCCAAGTGCTGAAGCCAGCAACGAAATCCAGCTGCAGTACGGCAGTGACAACCACCGCCAGATCAACTTTGCCAGCACCGGCAAGATCGATGACGCCGGCCAGTTTCTCTATGGCCTCAGCGGCGTCGTACGCGACAGCGGCACACAGGTCGATCACGTCGACAACAAGCGTTACAACATTGCGCCGAGCCTGACCTGGAACATCGACGACGACACCAGGCTCACCCTGCTGAGCCAGTTCACCCGCGACGATACCGGCATCACCAGCCAGTTCCTGCCGGTGCAGGGCACCAAGATCAAGTCACCGTTCGGCGATATCTCCCATCACAAGAATCTGGGTGATCCGGACTGGGAATACTACGATCGCACCTACTACGCGCTGGGCTACGCCTTCGAACATCGTCTGAACGATGTCTGGCAGTTCAAGCAGAACCTGCGTTACACCAAGTCGGACCTGTCGTTCCAGTCGCTGACGCCGGGGTCGTACCCATTCACCGAAGTGGATGATCAAGGCAACGTCGGGCGCACCAGTACAAGCGTCGAAGAAGACATCAGCCAGTTCGCCGTGGACAACAACTTCCAGGCCGACTTCGCTACCGGCGATATCCGTCACACCCTGTTGTTGGGTCTGGACCACCAGCGCAGTAACACCAACTACACCTCGATCTTCGGCTTTTCGGATACCACTCCGGGCACCAACGTGATCACCCCGATCTACGGTCAGCCGATCGTACGTCCAGCGCGCTCCACCGCGTTTTACGATTATGACCAGAAGACCTACCAGACCGGCCTGTACGTGCAGGATCAGATGGCCCTCGACCAGTGGCGCCTGACCCTCGGCGGCCGTGAAGACTGGGTGCACACCAGCACCCGGTTCATCAACAAGGGCGATGCCACCAACACCCAGCGTGACAAGGCGTTCAGCGGCAACGCTGCGCTCAGCTACGTGTTCGACAACGGCTTCGTGCCGTACCTGTCGTACGCCGAATCCTTCCAGCCGACCACGGGCGCCGACGCCACCTCGACCGGCTCGCTCAAGCCGACCGAAGGCAAACAATGGGAATTGGGCATCAAGTACCAGCCACCGGGCAGCAAAACCCTGCTGACCGCCGCCGTGTATGACCTCACCCAGAAGAACGTCTCGGTCAACACCTTCGTCAATAACGTGTCGATCACCAGCCAGACCGGCGAGGTGAAAGTCAAAGGTCTGGAGCTGGAAGCGGTTTCCGACGTGACCGACAACCTGAAAGTCATCGCCGCCTACACCCTGGCCAAATCCGAAGTGCAGAATGGCGTCGACAAGGGCAATCGCCTGCAACTGATGCCGAATCAGCAAGCTTCGCTGTGGACCGATTACACCTGGCACGCCGGCGTCCTCGACGGCTTCGGCATTGGCGGCGGCGTGCGTTACACCGGCAACACCTACGGCGACAAGGCCAACACCTGGCTGGGCAAGGCCGATGCCTACACCGTGTTCGACGCGAGCGTGCATTACGACCTCGGCCGTCTGGACAACAGCCTCAAAGGCGCGTCGCTGGCGGTCAACGCGACCAACCTGTTCGACAAGGACTACATTTCCACCTGCGACAGCTTCTACTGCTACTACGGCGACCAGCGCAGCGTCGTCGCCAGCGCCACTTACAAGTGGTAAGCAACTGAGCTGAAACAGGCCCTGTGACCAGGCCGTCCCTCGTGGACGGCTTTGGTGTTTTTGAAGGTCATGAAATGAAAAGTAAAACAATTCGTCGCTGGTCGTTCGTCCACACCTGGACCAGTCTGGTCTGCACCGTGTTTTTGCTGATGCTGGCACTGACCGGTCTGCCGCTGATCTTTCATCACGAAATCGAGCACTTGCTCGGTGACGCGCCCGAAGTGCGCGAGCTGCCAGCCGACACGCCACGGCTGAACCTGGCGCAACTGGTCGAGGCCGCCGAAAAACATCGCCCCGATGAAGTCGTGCAGTACTTCGGTTTCGATGACGATGAGCCGAATGCCGTGCTGACGATCATGGCGAAAACCGCCGGCACCGAACCGAATTCGTCGCACACCTTCATGCTCGACGCGCGTACCGGTGAGGCGCTGGAAACGCCTTCAGCAAACGGCGGCTTGATGCTGTTTATCCTGCGCCTGCACGTCGACATGTTCGCCGGGCTGCCAGGCAAGTTGTTGCTGGCGTTCATGGGGCTGCTGTTTGTCGTGGCCATCGTGTCCGGGACAGTGCTGTACCTGCCGTTCATGCGCCGCTTGAAGTTCGGCACGGTACGTCAGGACAAATCGACACGGCTGCGCTGGCTCGACCTGCACAACCTGATTGGTGTAGTCACGCTGACGTGGGCACTGGTGGTCGGCGTGACCGGCGTGATCAGCGCCTGCGCCGACCTGCTGATCGCGGCTTGGCGCAACGATGCGCTGACGGCGCTGATCGAACCTTACCGCGATGCACCTGCGCTGACGCATCTGGCCCCGGCCACGCGTTTGCTCGACATCGCCGCCGAAGTGGCACCGGGGATGGAGCCTGATTTCATTGCCTTCCCCGGCACACGCTTTTCCAGTGAGCACCATTATTCGGTGTTCATGAAGGGCGGCACGCACCTGACCTCGCATTTGCTGACGCCGGTGCTGATCGATGCCACCACGCTGCAAGTCACCGCCGTGGCCGAACGGCCGTGGTACATGGACGCCATGGGCATGTCGCAACCGCTGCACTTCGGTGACTACGGCGGCATGCCGATGAAGATTCTCTGGGCCACGCTCGATGTGCTGACGATCATTGTCCTCGGCAGTGGCGTGTATCTGTGGGTGGTACGGCGCAAAGCGGCCAAGCCTGTACCGGAAACGGCGGAGGCCTCCACATGAAGCCGCGTCAGTCGAATTTCTGGAAGGTGTTCAGCACGCCGATCGTGATTGCATTGCTCAGTGCAGCGGGGTTGTTTGCGGCGTTGCTCGGGGACGGAATCTGGGATGCGTTGAGCTGGCTCGGGCTGGGTGTTCCGGCCTTTCTGGCGATACGAGGATTGTTGCAGCGAAGCTAAAGAAACCTGTGGGAGCGAGCCTGCTCGCGAAAGCGCTCTGACGTTCAACACCAATGTTGACTGTACCGACGCCTTCGCGAGCAGGCTCGCTCCCACATTGGTTTTGCGCTGGGCTTGAGGACGTGGCGTTACGCGCTATGCTGCTCCCTCATCGTTCTGATCGAGACCCTGCCAATGTCCGCCCCCAGCATGACCCTGTACCACAACACGCTCTCCCCGTTCGTGCGCAAAGTGATGGTATTGCTGCACGAAACCGGTCAGCAGGATCGCGTCGCCTTGCAAGACTGCGTGCTCAGCCCGGTCAGCCCGAGTGCCGAGCTCAATGCCGACAACCCGCTGGGCAAGATTCCCGCGCTGCGTCTGGCCGACGGCAATGTCATCCATGACAGCCGCGTGATCCTCGAATACCTCGACCAGCAACACGTCGGCAACCCGTTGATCCCCCGCGAAGGTGCGGCCCGCTGGCGCCGTCTGACCCTGGCCTCGATGGCCGACGGGATCATGGATGCGTCGGTGATGGTGCGTTATGAGCTGGTTTTGCGTGCGCCGGAAAAGCATTGGGACGAATGGCTCGACGCCCAGCGCGACAAAATCCGCCGCGCCCTCGCCGTGCTGGAAAGCGATGCGATTGCCGAGCTGACCAGCCACTTCGACGTGGCCGCCATCAGCGTGGCCTGTGCGCTGGGTTACCTCGACCTGCGCTTCCCGGACCTGGGCTGGCGTGATGCCAACCCGCAACTGGCAAACTGGTTCTTTGAAGTGAGTCAGCGACCGTCCATGATCGCGACGATGCCCAAGCCCTAAATCGGCGGCGCCTGTTCCGGCCTCTTCGCGAGCAGGCTCGCTCCCACATTGGAATGTGCACGCCTGTGGGAGCGAGCTTGCTCGCGAATGCACCACCTCGGTTCCACAGGCAAATACCCGATAATCCGCGTCATCAACTCATCCTTCCAGCACTGATCCTCACGCAACCCCAGCGACCGGCTCATTGCATCGCCCCCACATCAAACTCCAGCGGCTTGGCCGGCTTCTGCCCGATCCCGTACCAATCCAGTTTGCGCGTCAGCACCATGAACACACCAAGCAGACCGAACAGCAGCAATGAGCCCATCAACAACGCGTAATCCTCGGCACTCAGCAATCCATAAAGCAGGCCATACAGCGCTGCCAACCCCGCCGAAAAGCTCCACCCGTGGCGCACACTGCGCAGCACGTGGCACACATAGAACCCGATCAACAACACACAAGCACAGGCCGACAACAAATACGCCAGGGCAAAACCAATGTGCTCCGACAGCGACAGCAGCAACAGATAAAAGAACGCCAGGGCCACACCCACCAGCGCGTATTGCACCGGGTGCACGGCCAGGCTCTTGAGCACTTCGAACAGAAAGAAACCGGCGAACGTCAGGACAATGAACAGCAGCGCATATTTGATCGCCCGGTCGCTCTTCAGGTACTGATCCACCGGATCGATGAAGCTCACACCGAAGCTGCGACCGTTGAACGCCTCGCAATCGTTGCTGCTCACGCAACGGCTCATGGCGTCTTGCAGATTGGTGGAGAAAAACGTGGTCTGCCAATCGGCACTGAAGCCCTGATCATTGATTTCACGTTTGCCCGGCAGGAAGTTGCCGACAAAGCTTGGATGCGGCCAGTTGGCGGTGAGGCTGACGCTGCTGGTCTTGCCCACCGGCAGCACCTGCAATGAACCGGTGCCTTGCAGGCGCAGGTCGAAACCAAAGCTCAGCTCGGTGGTTTTGCTGGTGTCGAGTTGCGGCAACGTCACTCGCACGCCTTCACCGAGCCAGCCGACTTGAGTGCCCGGCACAAAGTCCAGACGCTGACCGTCAAGTTCCAGCTTCAGCGCATTTTCGATGCCACGAATGTCGCTGATGCCGACCGCGAGAAACGGTGCATCGAACTGGTAGTCGCTGAAATCTTCTTTGATGCCCAATTGCGCCGGCAACGAGAAATGGCCGTTGATGCGGTTGTCGGCGTGGAACAGCCGCGCCTCGTAAATACCCCGCGCCCGCAGTTCGGTTTGCACTTGGCCGTCGAGTTCGAAACGCTCCGGCAGGAAGTACAAACGCCCACGCTCTTCGCTCGGCTCGTCGTAACGCTGGTTGGTTTTGTCGTTGGTTTTCCAGTTGTGAATCACTTTGCGATACGGCACTACCATCACCGGCCCGCTCAGTTGCTGGCTGTAGCTGGAGCTGCGGGCGATGTCTTCAAGCACGCCGTCGCGCAACTGTTGGCGCTCGTCGATGACGCCGTCGATCATCAGCAGCGGGATCAACAACAGCAGGATCAGCAGGGCGATGGCGCCGAGCTTGATGGTCAGATTCTTGTTCATGGGACTCTCCCTGTTTGGATGGGCAGAGTCTGCTGGCGCTGTATGAGGGGAATGTGGGGGGAATATGGAGATTGTGTGGAAAGATCAAAAGATCGCAGCCTTCGGCAGCTCCTACAGATGTACGCGACCCTATGCAGGAGCTGCCGAAGGCTGCGATCTTTTGACGGAATCAAGGCAAGCGCAATGTCACTTCAACCCCATTCTCGACATTGCGAATCTGCATCGCCCCGCCATGCAACTTGACCACTTCTTCCACGAAGTTAAGCCCCAACCCCGTGCTTTTGCGCCCACTGTCCGGACGCGGCAACGAGTAAAAACGCTCGGTCAGACGCGGCAGGGCGTAATCGGGAATAGGGGCGGTTTCATTGAACAGACGCAGTTCGATCTGCTCTCCCCGGCGTTCGGCACTGAAACGTAGCAGCCCCTGCACGGGGGTAAAATCCAGCGCATTCTCCAGCACGTTGCCCAGCGCCTGACGCAGCAGAAACGGCTCGCCGATCAGCAGCAGATCCGCCGCAATGGCCTGTTCGATGCGCAGCTGTTTGCCTTCGATCCGCGCCGCCTGCCCCTGCAACAACTGATCAACCAACACCGCCAACGGCACAGCGACCCGTTCTTCAAGGCCCTGACGTTGTTCCACTTGTGCCAGATTCAACAACCGCTCGATCAACTGCTGCATCCGCGCACTTTCGCTGTCGATGTTGCCGACGAAGCGCAGTCGCTGAACCGGCGGCATTTCCCCTTGCAGCAACTCCGCCGCGCCACGGATCGCCGCCAGCGGACTTTTCAGCTCGTGGGTCAGCGTGTGCACATAGCGCTCGACGTAAGCCTTGCCTTCCAGTTGCGTGCGCATCTGCTCAACGGCCGTGGCCAGTTGTTCCAGTTCACCGCCACGGTAGTGCGGCACTTCCACCCTTCGGCCCTCACTCACCGCTTGGGCATAACCGGTCAAACGGTGCAGCGCGCGGCTCAGCCACCACGACAGCAAGGCGCCGAACAACAAACCGAGGCCGATCAGCCCAGCACCGTAAAACAGCAAACGCCGCTCGGTGCGATCGACATAAGGCTGCAATGAGCTGTTGGGCTTGGCCACGGTGACCACACCGATGATCTTGCCGTTGTCACGGATCGGCGCGCCGACATGCATCACCGACGAACTCGCGTCGTCGGGATCACTGCGACTCGAACGCGCACCGTACTCGCCGCGCAACGTCAGGTAGACATCGTTCCAGCGCGAATAATCCTGACCGACCGCCACGCCACTGGAATCGAGCACGACGATGCCCTTGGCGTCGGTCACATAGATACGGTGGTTGACCTGATTTTTCGGCAAGCCCCAAATCGTCGCTTGCGGCTGGCGCTCGCCATAGGCGCGTAGCAGCTCGGGCCAGCGGTTCTCGCTGAGGGTGCCGGCCTTGAAATCGTCGCGCAGGATTTCCGCCATCAGGTTGGCGGTATCGACCAGGGTTTCTTCGGTGGACTGGCGCACGCCGGGGCGGATTTCTTCCATCACCGTGTTGAGCACGAAATAACCGGTCAGGCCGATAAACAGCACATACACCAGAAAGATCCGCAGCCCCAGTGACATCAGCTGTGCCCCGGACTGTAGCTGTAACCGAGGCCGCGATGGGTCTGGATCGGCTCGGCATCGGCACGCACCAGCCGCAGTTTGGCGCGCACGCTTTTGATGTGGCTGTCGATGCTGCGCTCGTAACCGGCGTCGGCCGCCACGCCTAGCGCATCAAGCAACTGCTCGCGACTGAACACCCGCTCTGGTTGTTCAAGCAGGCATTGCAGCAGGCGGAATTCGTGGCGGGTCAGGCTTAATGTCTGGCCGCGATACATGATTTGAATGCGTTCCGGATCAATACGAAACAGCGTGGAAGTGGCTTCAATTACCGGGCGCGGTGCCATGCGTTTAAGGATTGCCTTCACTCGCGCGGCGACTTCACGCGGGCTGAACGGCTTGACCACGTAGTCGTCAGCACCGATCTCAAGGCCCACCACGCGATCGATCTCGGCATCGCGGGCGCTGAGGAACAGCACCGGCACTTCGCTGAAGCGTCGCAACTGTTTGCAGGTCTCGAAACCGCTGATGTCCGGCAGGCCGATGTCGAGGATGATCAGATCCGCCGGCGTTTGCCGCTGATGCTCCAGCGCCGCCGCGCCGAGGCTCAGCCACGTGGTGCTGAACCCCTCGCCCTGCAGGGCAAAAATCAACGTGTCGGCAATCGCCGCTTCGTCTTCGACAATCAGGATATGAGGCATGGCGTCCGAGCCCGTAGGTTAAGTGCGCGAACGGTGCCCCAAGCCTGACGTTACGTCAATGAGACCACTTAGCAGTCCGGCTTGTCGGCGGTGAAGCGCCGCGCCGGGTTCACTGCCGCGCCGAACTCGCGCAAGGCCTTGGCACCGATCAGCAGCGGGTAGTTGAAGTTGCTGCGGTCGGTCAGGTTGACCTCGACGGTACGCTTGACGTTGCCCAGGCACAGCTCCAGATCGACCACCGGCCGTTTGGCGACTTCGGTGCTTTCGCCCTCGTCCTCTTCATCCGAACGGCTCTTGATCTTGCTGATCCGCGCCACCTTGTGTTCGTAGACCTTGTTGCTGGCGTCCTTGGTACCGAGACGGAAACGCACCCATTCATCGCCATCACGGGTGAAGGTTTCGATGTCCTTGGCCGACAGCGAAGCGGTCAGTGCGCCGGTGTCCATCTTGGCCTTGAGCACTTCACCGCCGATTTCCGGCAGCGCGATGTATTCGTAGCGCCCGTACAGGGTCGGCTCGGCGGCCATGACCGGCAGGGCGACGAGGGCAAACAGTGCAAGGAGGGATTTCACGTAAGGGGCTTCCTTGAGAGGTTGGGCAACGGGATTTTAGACCGTTGCGCGCTTGATCGTTCCCACGCTCTGCGTGGGCATGCATCCAGTGACGCTCTGCGTCACAGGGACGCGGAGCGTCCCGGGCGGCGTTACCACGCAGAGCGTGGGAACGATCAGGTTAACGCGACTAAAGTGAAACATTCGTCAGTGCCGATTTGGCCTGTCGCGCGAAGCTGCTTATCATGGCGCGCCCATCCGTTTGCAAAGAGTTGCTTATGCGCCGCCTGCTCACCGGCTGTTTCGTCACCCTGCTGCTGTTGCTCAACACCCTGATCCTGATCGGGCCGTTGCTGGTGTTTGCCCTGCTCAAACTGGTGGCGCCCGGCCGCTGGCGCGACTATGCGTCGTGGGCGGTGATGTGGATTGCCGAGACCTGGGCCGAGATCGACAAGCTGATCTTCCGCCTGTGCATCCCGACCCAGTGGGACATTCGCGGCGGCGAAGATTTGCGCGGCGATACCTCGTATCTGGTGGTCAGCAATCACCAGTCATGGGTCGACATTCCGGCGCTGATCCAGACCCTCAACCGGCGCACGCCATTCTTCAAATTCTTCCTCAAGAAAGAGCTGATCTGGGTGCCGTTTTTGGGGCTGGCGTGGTGGGCGCTGGATTACCCGTTCATGAAGCGCTACTCCAAAGCCTTTCTGGCGAAGCACCCTGAGCTGGCCGGCAAGGATCTGGAAATCACCAAACAGGCCTGCGAGCTGTTCAAGCGACAGCCCGTTACCGTGGTGAATTATCTGGAAGGCACGCGCTACACCGCTGCGAAAAGCGCGCAGCAGCAATCACCGTTCAATCACCTGCTCAAGCCCAAGGCCGGCGGCGTGGCGTTTGTCCTGGCAGCATTGGGTGAACAGCTGGATGCGATTCTCGATGTGACGGTGGTTTATCCACAGGCGAAAATCCCGGGATTCTGGGATCTGATCAGCGGCAACGTGCCGCGCGTGATCATCGACATCAAGACCCGCGAACTCGACCCGGCGCTGTGGCAGGGCGATTACGAGAATGATCCGGCGTTTCGCCAGACCGTCCAGAGCTGGGTCAACCAGCTCTGGAGCGAAAAGGATCAGCGCATCGCCGAACTGCGCAGCGAGCGCGGCTGAATCAGCTACCGGTGCCGGCGCCCCAGATACTGCCCAGGCTCTGCAGCAGCGGGCCGCCGACGCCTTGGTCACCCAGATACTTGAGCAGCACCGGGGCAAACTGGCCGACCATGCCGCTGTCCATGCCCAGCGCACCGAAGGCATTGTTCAAGTCGTTGGTGTCCTTGACGTTGCCCAGTGCGTTTTCCAGCCCGGCGGACTTGCCCGACGACCCCAGCAACCCGCTCAGTGCCGCCAGGTTGCCGCCCCCGCCCGACAGCTTGTCGATGCCCGGCACTTCTTTGGCCAACTGCGAATAATCGGTGCTGCTCAATTGGTTCTTCGCCAGTCCAAGCATGGCGCTGGTGCCGCCGACGGCTTGTTGCGGCGTCACTCCCAAACCGGTCACGGCTTGCAGCAGGCCAGCCGTTTCCGAGGTCGGCGCGGCAGCGGTGGCAGCATTGCCGCCCTGCATGCTCGAAGCCGCCTTGGTCACATCGTCCAGACTGAAACCGGCAAACACCGGGCTGGCCGCAAGGGTCATCAGTGAAGCCATGGCAATACCGCGTGAAATCTTCATTCAGACATCCTCTTGCGCTGTAAAAATCGCCCATCGAAAGGCGACGAAACTGCCGGTTTGACCGGGTATCCGCCGGCATGTTCCGGCGCGGCGCATCCATTTTCATCCGGCCTGCGTATATAAAACGTGAAATCCCGGACGCCCTCGCGATGAATGGCACAACCGCTGTCGCTGAACTAGCCTGTGAACAGTCCGAGCCCAGCCCTCGTCGCTCGACCTTTGCCTGGAGAGTCGTCATTTCCATCGCCGACACCGATCAGCTGCGACAGCTGTTGGCCCAGTGTTCACTGGGTGATCGTCGCGCCTTCGAAACGTTGTACCGCAGCGTCGGCCCGTGCCTGCACGGCGTTGCCCTGCGTTTTATGGGCCGCACCGATCTGGCCGAGGAAGTGCTGCAGGAAAGCTTCGTGCGCATCTGGAACAACGCCTCGCGCTACGAAGCGCACCTGTCGGCGCCGCTGACCTGGATGATCAACATCACCCGTAATCAGGCCATCGATCAGTTGCGCAAACATCGTGAACGGCCACTGACCGATCTCGAACAGGACACACTGCCGGACGAAAGCCCCTCGGCTCACGACCAACTGAACAGCGCCCGCGAGGCTCAGACATTGAACCGCTGTCTGGACACCCTTGAAAGCATGCAACGCCAGTCGATCACCGTGGCCTACTTTCAGGGATTATCGTGCACGGAACTCGCCGAACACCTGGCCACGCCACTGGGAACGGTGAAATCGTGGATCCGTCGTGGCCTGGAACGCCTGCGCCGGTGCCTTGAGTCATGAACTACCAGACCCCTGCCCTGCGCCGCGCCCTGGCTGCCGATTACGCCATCGGGTTGATGCCTGCGGCAGCGCGGCGACGCTTTGACCAGTTGCTGCTGGATGACGCGGCATTAAGGGCTGAACTGGCGCAATGGCAGGAAAGCCTCGCCGCTCTCACCGCTGCGCTGCCGGAACATCCGGTGCCCGACCGCGTGTGGCAAGGCATCACCGCGCGGATCGAACCGCAAGTGCTGCATGTGCCCGAGAAGCGCCCGTTCTGGAACTGGCTACGGGTTACCGCTGCGCTGTGTTCGATCGTGGTGCTGCTCTTCCTCGGCTCGCTGTACAACCGCGACGACGCCCGCTACCGCGCCACCCTGCTGACGGCCGATGCGCAACCGGCGCTGAAGGTCGAGGCGCATGCGGATTATCTGCAAGTCGAGCCGCTGACGCTGGCGGCAGTTGATGCCGATCGCAGCCTGGAACTGTGGGCGATTCCGGTGGATGGCAAGCCGATTTCGCTGGGAGTGATACCGGCGGGTGGCAAAGGCAAGGTTGAGTTGAGTGAGGCGCAAAGAGCCTTGATCGGTAAACCGATTGCGCTGGCTGTAAGCCTCGAGCCGAAGGGTGGTTCGCCGACCGGGCAGCCGACTGGACCGGTGCTTTATCAGGGTGCTTTGGCAGCCCTCTAATTGCCAAGATCAAAAGATCGCAGCCTTCGGCAGCTCCTACAGGGAACGTGTAGGAACTGACGAAGGCTGCGATCTTTATAGTTCCACTTCCTCTTAAGATGCTCATCGTTATTTCCAATAAAACTAGAAACCCTGTCAGGTTTGACAGTTGGCATAAACCTTTAATACCGCCAACATTTCCGCTCCCATTACGTAACGGAGTACAAATAATGAAGCTGAAAATTGCCGCTGGTGTTCTGGTTAGCCTGGCCATGATGAGCACCGCCTATGCAGCAACTTGCCCGACACTTTCAATTACTCATTCTCAAGACAACGAAGATCTCACTTTCACCTCTGCACGCCTTAAAGATAAGGACACTGCCAATTCGGTTGTCATTTGTCGCTACGAAGGCAAGGACGACCTCGGCGCCTCGTCCGGTTACAGGAACGGCACTCCGGTCGAAGCCACCGGAGCCGGTTGGAAAGATAAGAAAGGCGAACCTTCGGATGATTGCCTAGTCACCGATGGAGACGCTAGCAAATGCTCGTTTAAAGAAAAGAAGAAATAATGCGTAAGGAGGGCAACCCGAGGGTTGCCCTTTTTTTCACCAGTGAAAGGGATTCGGGCAGTGTGTTGCAGACAACACATTCGTTTCAATAAGTTCATCAAGGTAGAAGTGAAGCACGGAACACATGCGTTAAATCCGCGCCCGAAAAAAAAACAGATGCAATACATATGTACCGCACTTGACGGTAGAACAACGGTTTAAATCAAACGGAGATACACAACCATCAAACTGAAAAGGCCGAATATGCAAAACGTTCAAGACATCATCACCGAAACAGTCACTACCGCTCTGACAGCACTCAACCCCACCGACTGGTTTTTCAATCCGCAAAACGCACCCGTGCGCGAGCCCTACCGCAAACACATCATCTGGCTGAAGAAACGCAATGACGAAGACAAACTCGTCGTGGTGATCAACGCAAGCGTGACGGTAGAAGGCGATTGCAACCCGTTCCCGACCTACTTTCCCAGGACACTGTTAGGAGAACTCCTCAAGTCTGCGTCGGGTTACTACCAGATTGCTCCCCCTCCCGCCCTTTTCCCAGGCAACCCGCAATGTCTCAACGCTCCTGACCAAACCATCCGGCTGATGCTCATGGGTAACGGCCTGCCTTACGCCAGCCGTTATCCGATTGTCATCCATGCTCACGAGGACATCGATATTTCATACGAGGTACAAGATAAAACCGAAGCCACTGATGAACCGGTACTTGCCAGTCTGCAAACGTACTCGGCAATGCGCCCTGACATCGAACAATTATTGAGGCTGCACAGGGTGGTAGATGTACCGAAGTGAAGCGGTTTAACTGGAGGTGAATGCCCTGCTGCTCCCGTGATCGCGTTCTTGTGAACTGTGCATCCGTCGCTGAACCGCTCCAGTTCAGAGAGCATTGAGCGACGGTTGCACAAGTGCCGATGTGTCCGGTTTCGACCACTGCGCGGTGCCAACGATGTCAGCGCTGCCGGTGAACCGTTGAACGGACTTCCTGGAAGTCTGAAGCGAATGTGAAAACGGCGACCGATAGTCGCCGTTTTTTATTGCCACATCGCTTAGGCCGCACTGAACAACTTATGCGGATCGATCACAAACTTCTTCGGTACGCCAGCGTCGAACTCGCCGTAACCTTCCGGCGCCTGATCGAGGCTGATGACCTGCACGCCCACCACTTCGGCAATGTTGATGCGATCCCACATGATCGCCTGCATCAGTTGGCGGTTGTACTTCATCACTGGAGTCTGACCCGTGTGGAAGCTGTGCGACTTGGCCCAGCCCAGACCGAAGCGGATGCTCAAGCTGCCCATTTTCGCGGCGGCATCCACAGCGCCCGGATCTTCGGTGACGTACAGGCCCGGAATACCGATCTTGCCGGCAACACGCACCACGCCCATCAGCGAGTTGAGCACGGTGGCCGGGGCTTCGGATTTCACTCCATCGTGGCCGTGGCCGCGGGCTTCGAAGCCTACGCAATCCACCGCGCAATCGACTTCCGGTTCGCCCAGCAGGGCTGCGATCTGTTCGTGCAGCGGCGTGTCTTTGGACAGGTCGACGATTTCGAAACCCTGAGCCTTGGCGTGGGCCAGGCGGATGGTGTTGACGTCGCCGATGATCACCACCGCAGCTCCCAGCAGCCGTGCCGAAGCGGCAGCCGCCAGACCAACCGGGCCAGCGCCGGCGATGTAAACGGTGCTGCCCGGGCCAACGCCAGCAGTAACGGCGCCGTGGTAACCGGTCGGCAGAATGTCGGAGAGGCAGGTCAGGTCGCGGATTTTCTCCATGGCCTTGTCGCGGTCCGGCAGTTTCAGCAGGTTGAAGTCGGCGTACGGCACCAGCACGTATTCGGCCTGGCCACCGGTCCAGTCGCCCATGTCGACGTAGCCGTAAGCGCCGCCGGCACGGGCCGGGTTGACGGTCAGGCAGACGCCGGTGTGTTGCTCTTTGCAGGAACGGCAGCGCCCGCAAGCCACGTTGAACGGCACGGAAACCAGGTCGCCGATTTTCAGGTTTTCGACGTCGGAGCCTTTTTCGATCACCTCGCCGGTGATCTCGTGGCCCAGCACCAGACCGGTCTGCGCCGTGGTACGGCCGCGCACCATGTGCTGATCGGAGCCGCAGATATTGGTGGAAACCACTTTGAGAATGACCCCGTGCTCGATCTTGCGACCGCGCGGGTCCTGCATTTTCGGATAGTCGATTTTCTGTACTTCGACCTTGCCAGCGCCGAGATACACCACACCACGATTGCCAGACATGCTTTCACCTCGCTGTTGTTTTTATGGAACCGCGTTGCCCAGGCAGGCAGCGCGTTGAGTGCTCGGGTACAGATGCTGTTTATGTGTTGCCTGTTATGGCCTCTTCGCGAGCAAGCTCGCTCCCACAGGGATACGCATTCCAATGTGGGAGCGAGCTTGCTCGCGAAAGCAATCTAAAGAACGACCGTGCGATTGGCGTTGAGGAACACCCTCCGCTCGATGTGATAACCGACGGCACGAGCCAGGGTCAGGCCTTCAATATCGCGCCCCTTGGCAATCAGATCCTCAGGGTAATGACTGTGATCCACCGCCTCGACGCCTTGGGCAATGATCGGCCCTTCATCGAGGTCGTTATTGATGTAATGCGCGGTCGCGCCAACCAGTTTCACGCCCTTGTTGTAGGCCTGGTGATACGGCTTGGCACCCTTGAATCCCGGCAGCAACGAGTGGTGAATGTTGATCGCCTTGCCATCGAGCTTGCGGCACAGCTCCGGCGACAGCACCTGCATGTAGCGGGCGAGGATCACCAGTTCGGCGCCGGACTCTTCGATCACCTGCCACACCTGACGCTCCTGCGACGGTTTGTCGTTGGGGTCGAGGGGGAAATGGTAGTAGGGAATCTGGTGCCAGTCGGCCAGCGGTTTCAGATCCGGATGGTTGGAGACGACAGCGGCAACGTCCATCGATAACTGGCCAATGCGCTGGCGATAGAGCAAGTCGTTAAGGCAGTGATCGGCCTTGGAAACCATGATCACCACTTTTGGCCGGTAGTTCGGCGCGGTCAGCTCGAAGATCATGCCGAACGCCTGCCCGCGCTCGGCGAGACCAGCGCGGAAGGATTGTTCGTCGAAACCGTCGGGCTGGCGAAACTCCACGCGAATGAAAAAACGCCCGGAGAGGCGATCATCAAAGGAATGGTGCTCGGTGACGTAGCAACCCTGCTCGAACAGAAAACGCGTGACCGCGTCCACGGTGCCGAGGACGCTGGGGCAGTCGGCGGTCAGAATCCATGTGTCTGGGGCGCGGCTCATATTTTATCCTCTGATCGTTCCCACGCTCTGCGTGGGAATGCCGCCATGGACGCTCGGCGTCCGCTCTTGGGACGCGGAGCGTCCCGGGATGCATTCCCACGCAGAGCGTGGGAACGATCATCCATCAGGCCTGAACACTCAACCCGTACTCAGCCGAAGCATCCTGCAACCACAACCACCAGTAATCCGAGAAGCTGCGACGAATCAGCAATTCCCAGGTGTCTTCGGCGGTGTGGCGAATCATCAGTTGCGACTTGGCGAACACCGTGCCGACCGCTTTGCCTACCGGGAAGTTATTCGGGTGCACGTCATAGCTGGTGGATTTCATCAGCACCTGACGCACATTCGGCCCGCTCAGTTCGAGCACTTGCTGGCCGCCGCTGACGTTGACGATCGCAATGTGCAGATCGCCCAGCGCTTCGCGCAGTTTCTGTTCGGCGGCAAACTCTTCGCCGCTTGGCACGATCAGCAACCATTCATCCGGGCCCATCCATTGCAGGCTGGTTTCGCCTTTGACGATCACGCTCAGGGCGCCGGGCAGTTCGATGCCCAGCGCTTTATGTACGCCGGCGGCGAACGCGGCATCGTGGCCATCGCCACGGATGGTCAGGTGGCCGAGGAGTTTCTTTTCCCGCACGATCACGCCGGCGTTCTTGCGGCCCTTGCCGACCAGGCTGGCGAGGTCGGCATGGTGCAGCGACGACTCGGCACGGGCCCCGGTGGTCGGGCGTTGTTGGTAAACATTGGCTGTGGTCATAAAGCACCTTCCTGAATTCTGTTGATCGTTCCCACGCTCTGCGTGGGAATGCCGCCATGGACGCTCGGCGTCCGCTCTTGGGACGCGGAGCGTCCCGGGATGCATTCCCACGCAGAGCGTGGGAACGATCAGTGTCAGATGTTCTGGCGATCACCCTTCGGATCGAAGAACACCGAAGAAACAATCTCCGCCTCGATCACGCTGCCATCGGCCAACGGTGCAAACACCCGCTCACCCATGCGCTTCAGACCGCCCTTGACCACACCCATGGCAAACGAATAACCGAGGGAGTTGTGCGCATAGCTGGAAGTCACGTGGCCGACCATGGTCATCGGGATCGCTTGCTTGGTGTTGAACACCAGCTGGGCACCTTCCGGCAGCCAGACGTTCGGATCGATCGGCTTGAGGCCCACCAGTTGTTTGCGCTGATCACGCACGCAGTCTTCACGGTTCATGCCGCGCTGGCCGATCCACGAGAACGGTTTGGTACGACCGACACACCAGCCCATGTTCAAGTCGTCCGGGGTCATCGAGCCGTCGGTGTCCTGGCCGACGATGATGAAACCTTTCTCGGCCCGCAGCACGTGCATGGTTTCAGTGCCGTACGGGGTCAGGTTGTACTGCTTGCCGGCCTCGACGATTTTCTCCAGCACGCCCATCGCGTAGTCGGCCTGCACGTTGACTTCGTACGACAACTCACCGGTGAACGAGATGCGGAACACCCGCGCCGGCACGTCGCCGACCAGACCTTCTTTCCAGGTCATGAACGGGAAGGCTTCGTTGCTCAGATCAATGTCAGTCACGGCGCTGATCAGCTTGCGGCTGTTCGGTCCGGACAGGGTCATGGTCGCCCAGTGGTCGGTGACGGAAGTGAAGTAAACCTTCATGTCCGGCCATTCGGTCTGGTGGTACAGCTCCAGCCATTGCAGCACGCGCGCGGCGCCGCCAGTGGTGGTGGTCATGACGAAATGGTTGTCGGCCAGACACGCCGTCACACCGTCGTCGAAGACCATGCCGTCTTCTTTGCACATCAGGCCGTAACGGGCCTTGCCCACATCGAGTTTGGTCCAGGCGTTGGTGTACACGCGGTTGAGAAACTCGCGGGCATCCGGGCCTTGAATGTCGATCTTGCCGAGGGTCGAGGCGTCGAGCAGGCCGACGCTGTCGCGCACGGCTTTGCATTCGCGCTTCACCGCTGCATGCAGGTCTTCACCGTTTTTCGGGAAGTACCAAGGACGTTTCCACTGACCGACGTCTTCAAACTCGGCGCCGTTCTTCACATGCCAGGCATGCAGCGCGGTATGACGCACCGGCTCGAAGATGTGCCCACAGTGACGACCGGCCACAGCACCGAAGGTGACCGGCGTGTAATTCGGACGGAACATCGTGGTGCCCATCTGCGGGATGGTCACGTTCAGCGAGCGGGCCGCGATGGCCAGGCCATTGACGTTGCCGAGCTTGCCCTGATCGGTGCCGAAGCCCAGCGCGGTGTAGCGTTTGACGTGCTCGACCGACTCGAAACCTTCGCGGGTTGCCAGTTCGATCGCCGCGGCCGTCACGTCGTTTTGCAGGTCGACGAATTGCTTCGGCGCCCGTGCGGTGTTCTTTTCGTGCGGCACCTGGAACAGCGCCAACGTCGGCTCTTCGTGACGGCTCAAGGCTTTTGGCAGCACGCCTTCGACAGTCTGGAAACCGGCTTCAGCGGCCGCGCGCACGCCGCCTTCAAAACCATCAGCGAGCGAATCACCGAGAGCGTAAACACCGTTGATGCCACCGACGCACACGCGTTTCTGCGGTGCTTCGCCCGGTACGAAACCGAGGATGTCTTCACGCCAGATCGGCTTGCCACCGAGGTGCGAAGCGAGGTGGACAACAGGGCTGTAACCGCCGGAACTGGCGATCACGTCGCAGTCGAGCCATTCACCAGGACTGGTCACAGCGTGTGCCTTGACATCAATCGCGGCGACGCGGGCAGCGGTCACGCGCTTGCTGCCACGAGCCTCGATCACGGCGCTGCCGGTGAGAATCCGAATACCTTTGGCGCGGGCTTCTTCCACCAATGCACCACGCGGATTGCTGCGCGCATCGGCGATGGCGACCACTTGCAGACTGGCGTCGAGCCAATCCAGCGCGACGCGATAGGCGTGGTCGTTGTTGGTCGACAGCACCAGTTTTTTACCTGGAGCCACGCCGTAACGGCGCACGTAAGTCGACACCGCACCGGCAAGCATGTTGCCCGGCACATCGTTGTTGCCGTAGACCAGCGGACGCTCGTGCGCCCCGGTTGCCAGCACCACACGCTTGGCGCGAACACGGTGAATGCGCTGACGCACCTGACCGATGGGCGCACGGTCACCGAGGTGATCGGTGAGGCGTTCGTGAATGGTCAGGAAGTTGTGGTCGTGGTAACCGTTGACCGTGGCGCGCGGCAACAGCAGCACGTCCGGGGTGTTCTTCAGTTCAGCGATGACGCTGGCGACCCAGTCCATCGCCGGTTTGCCGTCGAGGCTTTCGCGGGAATCGAGCAGGCTGCCGCCAAACTCTTCCTGCTCATCGGCAAGAATCACTCGGGCACCGCTGCGCGCAGCGGCCAGGGCGGCGGCGAGACCGGCAGGGCCAGCGCCGACGATCAGCACGTCGCAGTGCTGGTTCATGTAGTCGTAGGTGTCCGGATCGACTTCGGTCGGTGAACGACCTAAACCTGCAGCCTTGCGAATGTACTTCTCGTAAGTCATCCAGAAAGATTGCGGGTACATGAAGGTTTTGTAGTAAAAACCCGGCGGCATCAGCTTGCCGCCGACCTTGCCGAGAATGCCCATCATGTCGTTGTTGACGCTTGGCCAGCCGTTGGTGCTGGTGGCGACCAGACCTTGATACAACGCCTGTTGCGTGGCGCGCACGTTGGGAATCTGCGTGGCTTCAGTCGCGCCGATCTGCAACACCGCATTCGGCTCTTCGGCACCAGCGGCAAAGATCCCGCGAGGACGCGAATACTTGAAGCTGCGGCCAATGATGTCGACGCCGTTGGCGATCAGTGCGGCGGCCAGCGAGTCACCCTCGAAGCCTTTGTAGCTCTGACCGTTGAAGGTGAAGCTCAGCACTTTGTTGCGGTCGATCCGTCCACCGTTGGACAGGCGATTGGTCTGGCTCATACCTTCTCTCCCAGCGCCGGCGTGGCTGTTTTCGCCGTATCAGCCTTGTCGGTGAATTGCGGCTTGGTGCCGATCTTGTAGGTTTCGAGAATCTCGTAGGTCACGGTGTCGCGAGTGACGTTGAAGTACTGGCGGCAACCGGCAACGTGGTCCCACAACTCATGGTGCAGACCGCGCGGGTTATCGCGGAAGAACATGTAGTCGCCCCACTCTTCATCAGTGCAGGCGTTCGGATCCAGCGGACGCGGGATGTGCGCCTGGCCGGATGCGTGGAATTCCTCTTCGGAGCGCAACTCGCCGCAGTGAGGACAGAAGATATGCAACATGGGGATTTCTCCTGTTAGTGGGCAACCGCAGCAGCGCCGTGTTCATCGATCAACGCACCGTTGTGGAAACGGTCGATGGAGAAAGGTGCGGCCAATGGGTGCATTTCACCCTTGGCCAGACTCGCGGCAAACACGTTGCCCGAGCCAGGTGTGGCCTTGAAGCCGCCGGTGCCCCAACCGCAGTTGAAGAACATGTTCGGTACCGGGGTTTTCGAAATGATCGGGCAGGCGTCCGGGGTGGTGTCGACGATGCCGCCCCACTGACGGTTCATGCGTACGCGGGACAACACCGGGAACATCTCGACGATGGCCTGAATGGTGTGCTCGATCACCGGGTACGAACCGCGCTGGCCGTAGCCGTTGTAGCCATCGATACCGGCGCCGATCACCAGGTCGCCCTTGTCGGACTGGCTGATGTAACCGTGCACGGCGTTGGACATGATCACGCTGTCGATAATCGGTTTGATCGGTTCGGACACCAGCGCTTGCAGCGGGTGGGATTCGATCGGCAGACGGAAACCGGCGAGCTTGGCCATGTGCCCGGAGTTACCGGCGGTGACCACGCCGACACGTTTGGCACCGATGAAACCCTTGTTGGTTTCAACGCCGATGCACACGCCGTTTTCCTTGCGGAAACCGATCACTTCGGTCTGCTGGATCAAGTCCACGCCCAAGGCATCGGCGGCACGGGCAAAGCCCCAGGCCACGGCATCGTGACGGGCGACGCCGCCGCGTCGCTGAACGGTTGCGCCCATCACCGGGTAGCGGGTGTTTTTCGAGCAGTCGAGGTACGGAATCTCGTCAGCGACTTGCTTGGCGTTGAGCAGTTCGCCATCGACGCCGTTGAGGCGGTTGGCACTGACCCGACGCTCGGAATCACGGATGTCCTGCAGGGTGTGGCACAGGTTATAGACGCCACGCTGGGAGAACATCACGTTGTAGTTGAGGTCTTGCGAGAGGCCTTCCCACAGTTTCATCGCGTGTTCGTACAGGTGCGCCGACTCGTCCCACAGGTAGTTGGAGCGGACGATGGTGGTGTTGCGCGCGGTGTTACCGCCGCCCAGCCAGCCCTTCTCGACCACGGCGACGTTGGTGATGCCGTGCTCTTTCGCCAGGTAGTAAGCCGTCGCCAGACCATGCCCGCCACCGCCGACGATGACCACGTCGTAGACTTTTTTCGGGGTTGGCGTGCGCCACATGCGCTGCCAGTTTTCGTGGTGGCTGAGGGAGTGTTTGAAGAGGCCGAAGCCTGAATAGCGTTGCATAGTCGTTACTCCAAAACCGCTCAGCGATAAACCGCGAAGTCTGCGCACAGGGCCGAAACCTGCTGGGCAACATTGGCCTCGACATCGGCATCGCCGAGGTTGTCGAGGATGTCGCAGATCCAGCCGGCCAGCTCCACACATTGGGTCACTTTGAAGCCGCGCGTGGTTACCGCCGGGGTGCCGATGCGCAGGCCGGAAGTGACGAACGGCGACTGCGGGTCGTTCGGCACGGCGTTCTTGTTGACGGTGATGTGCGCACGGCCAAGGGCGGCGTCGGCGTCTTTGCCGGTCAGGCCCTGACGGATCAGGCTGACCAGGAACAAGTGGTTGTCGGTGCCGCCGGACACTACATCGTAGCCACGCTGGATAAACACGCTGGCCATCGCCTGAGCGTTGTCGATCACTTGTTGCTGATAGGCCTTGAAGCCTGGCTCTAGCGCTTCCTTGAAGCACACGGCTTTACCGGCGATGACGTGCATCAGCGGGCCGCCCTGGGCACCGGGGAACACGGCAGCGTTGAGCTTCTTCTCGATCTCTTCGTTGGCCTTGGCCAGGATCAAGCCGCCACGTGGGCCGCGCAGGGTTTTGTGCGTGGTGGTGGTGACCACGTCGGCGTACGGCAGCGGGTTCGGGTACAGACCGGCGGCGACCAGACCGGCGACGTGGGCCATGTCGACGAACAGCAGCGCGCCAACCTTGTCAGCGATCTGCCGGAAACGCGGGAAGTCCAGGGTCTTGGAGTAAGCGGAGAAACCGGCGACGATCATTTTCGGTTTGGATTCGACGGCGAGACGCTCGACTTCGTCGTAATCGATCAGCCCGGTGTCGGTATTGATCCCGTACTGCACGGCGTTGTAGAGCTTGCCCGAGGACGACACTTTGGCGCCGTGAGTCAGGTGGCCGCCGTGGGCCAGGCTCATGCCAAGAATGGTGTCGCCCGGCTGGATCAGCGCCAGGTACACGGCGCTGTTGGCCGAGGAACCGGAGTGCGGCTGAACGTTGGCGTAATCGGCGCCGAACAGTTGCTTGGCGCGTTCGATGGCCAGCGCTTCGACTTTATCGACGTGCTCGCAGCCACCGTAGTAGCGCTTGCCCGGATAACCTTCGGCGTATTTGTTGGTCAGGCCGCTGCCCTGGGCTTGCATGACGCGTTTGCTGGTGTAGTTCTCCGACGCGATCAGCTCGATGTGATCTTCCTGACGTTGCTCCTCGGCATTCATCGCCGCCAGCAGTGCATCGTCGTAACCCTGGATCTGGTCTTGCTTGCTGAACATCGCGTCTCTCCCAGCGGCATCTGTGCGCCATTCGTCTCGGTAAGGCACTGGCAATCATGGCAGTGCCCTTTGATGCCGATGGTATGACCGGCGCAGACAGCTCAAATGCCTGCGCGCGCCACGCAAAGGTGCGTTTACGACATGGCGGGAAATGACCCGGAGAATGCATCCCCCTGTAGGAGCTGCCGAAGGCTGCGATCTTTTGACTTTGGCTGTTTGAAGATCAAAAGATCGCAGCCTTCGGCAGCTCCTACAGGGGTTATGCGAGCAATTGGCGGACGGCGAGCAGCAGGAGAAAGTGTGTGGGATACAGGGCATATGCCCAGCGCCTCATCGGCAGTGGCTGAAGATGTCGCCCATGTCGCAACAGGAACATTCCGAGCATTGGCGCAAACACACAGGTGGCAATGCCGAGGATGGCAACGCTACCGCCGAACATCGCCGAGTCGTACAGCACCTGCCATTGATTCGCTGCCAGACATATCAATCCCGGTAGCCAGCTGAAATACCACGGACGGCGAAACACCAACAACATCGCCAGCGGCAACAGAACGCCGAAGAAGCCGAACATCAGTCGTTCAGGGAACACAGCGGCCAGCACCAGCGCGACAATCGCCAGCAGTCGCGCAATCCATGCCGGATCCTGCCAGCCCCGCGCCACCAGCAATCCCAGCGCCAGCGTCGGCATCACGTTCAAAGTATCCGGATCAGGAATGTACAACCGATATGGAATTTCACTGACGGCGCTGAACAGCAACAACCACCCCAGATACCGCCACTCCATCCGCCGCGAACCATCGCGCGAAAGATTCGCCGCCATCGCCAGACAAAACCACGGAAACGCCAAGCGCCCAGGCACATACAGCCAATCGGCGGAGAACCCGACATATCGCAGGTGATCGAGCAACATGCTCAGCAGCGCCAGCCACTTGAGCAGATCCAGCACGCCGTCGCGTTGAGTCAGGTGCATAATCGGCCTGCGTCCCTGTAATGTTCTGCCAGCGACATCCCGTGTGCTCCCCGGAAGATCTTCGGTAAAGTGCGCACCATCATTGACCACGAGCCTTCACAAGAGTCTCGACCACGGAAGCCGGCCATGACCGACAAGAGCCAACAATTCGCCAGCGACAACTATTCCGGTATCTGCCCTGAAGCCTGGGCTGCAATGGAACAGGCCAACCACGGCCACCAGCGCGCGTATGGCGACGATGAATGGACCGCACGCGCGTCCGACCATTTCCGCCAACTGTTCGAAACCGACTGCGAAGTGTTCTTCGCCTTCAACGGCACCGCCGCCAACTCGCTAGCCCTGTCGTCGCTGTGCCAGAGTTACCACAGCGTGATCTGCTCGGAAACCGCCCACGTCGAAACCGACGAATGCGGCGCCCCGGAATTTTTCTCCAACGGTTCGAAACTGCTGATCGCCGGCACTGAAAACGGCAAGATCACCCCACAATCGATCCGCGAAGTCGCGCTCAAGCGCCAGGACATCCACTACCCGAAACCGCGCGTGGTGACCCTGACCCAGGCCACTGAAGTCGGCAGCGTCTACACCCCGGAAGAAGTCCGCGCCATCAGCGCCACTTGCAAAGAGCTGGGCCTGCACCTGCACATGGACGGCGCACGCTTTTCCAACGCCTGCGCATTCCTCGGCTGCTCGCCGGCGGATCTGACCTGGAAGGCCGGTGTTGACGTGCTGTGCTTCGGCGGCACCAAAAACGGCATGGCCGTGGGTGAAGCCATCCTGTTCTTCAATCACAAACTGGCGGAAGACTTCGATTACCGCTGCAAACAGGCCGGGCAACTGGCGTCGAAAATGCGCTTCCTCTCGGCACCGTGGGTCGGCATCCTCGAAAACGACGCGTGGCTCAAATACGCCCGCCACGCCAACCACTGCGCACAGTTGCTGGCCGAACTGGTCAGCGACATTCCCGGCGTCGAATTGATGTTCCCGGTGCAGGCCAACGGCGTGTTCCTGCAACTGTCGGAACCGGCGATTGCCGCGTTGACCGCGAAGAACTGGCGGTTCTACACCTTCATCGGCAAGGGCGGCGCGCGCTTCATGTGCTCCTGGGACACCGAAGAAGAACGCGTCCGCGAACTGGCCCGCGACATCCGCGAAGTCATGTCCGCCTGACCTGACTGCACACCCTCCCCCCTGTAGGAGCTGCCGAAGGCTGCGATCTTTTGATCTTGATTTAAAAACAGAATCAAAAGATCGCAGCCTTCGGCAGCTCCTACAGGGATGGCGATGACTCTTGGTCTACATTGTCTGTCGAGCCCTTCGCTCACCTAACAATAAGCAGGAGCATCGGCATGTCGTTACAAGGCAAAACCCTGTTCATCACCGGCGCCAGCCGTGGCATTGGCCGTGAGATTGCGCTGCGGGCTGCGAAGGACGGGGCCAATATCGTGATTGCGGCCAAGAGTGCCGAGCCCCATGCCAAATTACCCGGCACCATCCACAGTGTGGCCAAAGAAGTCGAAGCGGCGGGCGGCAAGGCCTTGGCGCTGCAAGTGGATGTGCGTGATGAAGACGCCGTGCGTCAGGCACTGGCTCAAGCCAACGAACATTTCGGCGGCATCGATGCGCTGGTGAACAATGCCGGGGCGATCAAGCTCACCGGCGTGCAGCACATCGAACTCAAGCGTTTCGACCTGATGCACCAGATCAACACCCGCGCGGTGTTGCTGTGCAGCCAGGCAGCCCTGCCCTATCTGAAGAAATCCGCCGGGCACATTCTCAACCTGTCACCGCCGCTGAATCTGGCGAGCAAATGGTTTGCGCAGTTCAGCCCGTACACCGTGACCAAGTACGGCATGAGCATGCTGACGCTGGGGATGAGCGAGGAATTTGCCAGTTACGGGATCAGTGTCAATTCGCTGTGGCCGCAGACGATGATTGCGACGGCGGCGATTGAATTTCAGCTGGGCAACCGGGAGTCGTTCAAACAGGCGCGGACGCCGGCAATCATGGCGGATGCGGCGCATTTGATTTTGAGTAGTCGCGGACGGCAGATCAGCGGGCGATTGTTGATTGATGAGGAGATTTTGCGGGAAAGCGGCGTTAGCGAGTTTGAGCATTACCGGTTCGAACCGGGGAGTGATGCGGCGTTGATGACGGATTTGTTTGTTGACTGAAAAGCCCCTCACCCTGACCCTCTCCCGGAGGGAGAGGGGACTGATTGGGGGATGCTCCAGGAATACGCCGACCTGAATCTGCTTTGCCGAATCCATATTCGATAAGGTCGTGCAGGTCGATGTAGAAAGCCAGACAACTCGGTCGGCTCCCTCTCCTTCGGGAGAGGGCTGGGGTGAGGGGCAAGCCGAACGCAAAAATTCGCCCCACTCAGAATTCGATACGCACATCGCCCTTCGGCACGCTGCAGCACGACAAGATAAACCCTTCCGCCTCGTCATCCTCGGTAATCCCGCCGTTATGCTCCATCTCCACTTCACCGCCCAGCTTCAGCACCTTGCAAGTCCCGCAAATCCCCATGCCGCAAGCCTTCGGAATCATCAAGCCCAGCTTGGCCGCCGCCGCATGCACAGTCTCACCCGGCGCCACACGAATGCTCTTGCCGGACGAAGTGAATTCCACCTGATGCAGATCCGCCGCATCGATTTCCGGCGCATCGGCGGCCTGTTCCGCTTGTTCCACCGCATCGGCACGGGCTTCAGGCGGCGTGGCGCCGAAGGACTCCTCGTGATAACGCGACATGTCGTAACCGGCCACTTCCAGCAGGCGCTTGACCGCATTCATGTACGGCGTCGGGCCGCAGCAGAACACTTCGCGCTCAAGGAAGTCCGGCACCATCAGCTCAAGCATCTTGTGGTTCAGATAGCCGCGATAACCGGCCCATGGCTCGCCCAAGCCGTGCTTCTCACAGATCAGGTGCAGGCTGAAGTTATCGATCCGCGACGCCATGTGTTCCAGCTCGCGATGGTAAATGATGTCTTTCGGCGAACGCGCACTGTGGATGAAAGTCATGTCGACGTTGGCGTTGGTGTCGTAAAACCAGCGCGCCATCGACATGCACGGCGTGATGCCGACGCCGCCGCTCAGGTAGAGGACTTTCGGGCTCGGGAAGTCAATCGCGTTGAACAGCCCGACCGGCCCGTGCACCGCCAGTTCTTGCCCTTCATGCAGCGTGTCGTGCAGCCAATTGGAGACTTTGCCGCCCGGCACCCGCTTGATCGTCACCGAAAAGCTGTACGGCACCGACGGCGAACTGGAGATGGTGTACGAGCGCATGATCGGCTGGCCTTCGATTTCCAGCTCCAGGGTGACGAACTGCCCGGGCTTGAAGAAGAACAGGATCGGCTGATCAGCCATAAAGCAGAAGGTGCGCACGTCCCAGGTTTCCTGGATGACTTTGACGCAACGGACGATGTGTCGGCCATTGGCCCAGGTCTGGGTGGTGACCGGATTCAGGAAGCTGTTGGACATGCTGTTCTCCACGGCCGACTGTCGGCCTCATGTCGGCGATTCTGCGTATAGCGCAGACCGTCCGTTTACCTATCCGCGACATCGGCATACTTATCGCGACCAGCCCCCAACCACCGGGGGTTGCGCGTCGGGAACAGATTGCACCATGTCGCCCATGGATAAGGTTCCGCCCTGCGCCGGCCCCACACTCGCCCCAACACCAAGACGAATTCTTTACACCTTGCGTAGCAACCGTTAGCAGCACACCTGATTAGCCACTTTTCGCCGGCCACGCAGATGGCCATGAGGATCACATCGATGGACGTCACCGCAAAAATCAGCCTGGGCGATCCGCTGGAACCCGCACGCAAGGCCACCGCACAAATGCTCCAGGAACGCGAGCGGACGTTTTCGCTGCCACAACCGTTCTACAGCGACGAGCGGCTGTTCGATATCGACATGCAGGAGATCTTCCAGAAAGAGTGGTTGATCGCCGGCATGACCTGCGAGATCCCGGCCAAGGGCAACTACCTGACCCTGCAGGTCGGCAAGAACCCGATCATCGTCATCCGTGGCGCTGACGGCGTAGTCCACGCCTTCCATAACGTCTGTCGCCACCGTGGCTCGCGCCTGTGCACCAGTGAAAAAGGCAAGGTTGCCAAACTGGTCTGCCACTACCACCAGTGGACCTACGAGCTGGACGGCCGCCTGCTGTTCGCCGGCACCGAAATGGGCGCCGACTTCGACATGAAGCAGTACGGCCTGAAACCGGTGAACGTGAAGACGGCCGGCGGCTACATCTTCATCAGCCTGGCGGAAAATCCACCGGCCATCGATGACTTCCTGTCGACGCTGAACCATTACATGGAACCGTACGACATGGAGAACACCAAGGTGGCGATCACCACCACCTTGATGGAAAAGGCCAACTGGAAACTGGTGCTGGAAAACAACCGCGAGTGCTACCACTGCAACGCGTCGCACCCGGAACTGCTGAAAACCTTGCTGGAATGGGACGACGTCACCGACCCACGCGCCGATCAGGCGTTCAAGGATCACGTCGCCGCGTCCGCCGCTGCCTGGGAAGCCGAGAAGATCCCCTACGCCCACGCCAGCTTCGGCCTGCGCAACCGCATCGTACGCATGCCACTGCTCAAGGGCACCGTGTCGATGACCCTCGACGGCAAACAGGGCTGCGCGAAACTGATGGGCCGGATCAAGAACCCGGATCTGGGTTCGATGCGCATCCTGCACCTGCCGCATTCGTGGAACCACTGCATGGGCGACCACATCATCGTCTTCACCGTGTGGCCGATCAGCGCGCAGGAAACCATGGTTACCACCAAATGGCTGGTGCACAAAGACGCGGTTGAGGGCGTCGATTACGACGTGGATCGTATGCGTCAGGTGTGGGATGCGACCAATGATCAGGATCGGCGTCTGGCTGAGGAGAACCAGCGCGGGATCAACTCGACGGCTTATCAGCCTGGGCCTTATTCCAAGACTTATGAGTTTGGCGTGGTCAACTTTGTCGACTGGTACAGCGAGCGCCTGCTGAACAACCTCGGTGCCGAGCCGGCCCCGTACCTCAAGGGCGTCCCGGTTCAGGGCTAAGATCAAAGGCAAAAGCTTCGCGAGCAGGCTCGCTCCCACAGGGACTGGCGGTGTACACAAATTCTGTTATCACCACCGACCACTGTGGGAGCGAGCCTGCTCGCGAAGAGGCCGGCCCAGTCACCGCGTCACTTGGATGACCACCTCACCGAACCATCCTCGCCAATAAACTCCTCAAAAATATCCTCCCCCACCAAGCGGATTTTCGCGTAGCCGTTCAACACCCGATCCGGATACGCCGGGTCCTTCGCACTCTGCGTCTCCGACCACAACACCCGCGAATGCCCGTCCAGCTCACTGGCATTGCCATACGGAATCGCCCCGTGCCCTGCGCAGCGCGCATGCAAACCACCCTGCTGCGCATAGACGATGCCGTTGTGCAGATGCCCCCAATACCAGTAATCCGGTTCACGCCCCAGCGCATCGCACACCGGTTGATACAACGCCGTCTTGTTATGCCCGGAAATATCAAAGCCCTGATGATGGCTGAGCACCATGATCTTTTTGCGTTTCGGCAGGCCTTTCATCCACTCGATCTGCGGCTCGTTCAAGGTGCCGTCCATGTACAGATTCATCGCGTCTGACGCGTAGGCGGAATCCAGCCCGACCACCAGCCAGTCATCATTGATCAAGGCAAAATAACTGGTGCCCTGCTGCCCCGGAAAACGCTTGGCCAGTTCCTTGAAATAGCCGTGGGCGCCGCTGTACATCTCGTGGTTGGAGTTGAGGGTGAACGAGCCGTGGGTGCCCATCGGCCAACCGGCCATGTCGACATCTTCCTGGGAATGACTGCCGGCGTAATACACATCGCCCAAATGAACAGTGAAATCGGCCTGGGCCAGTTGCATCTGATTGGCCACCGACACCGCCGGCGCATGGCTGTCGAACGGCCCGGTGCCCCAGTCGCCGGCGATCGCCAGGGTCACGTCGCGATCCATCTGCACCACGGCCGGGTCGGTGCCGAACGTCGCGTGATGGCGCAGGTTCTCGATCCACTTCAGCAGCGCCTCGCTCCACAACAGATCGAGCAATTCCCACTTGCGACAACCGAGCAGACTGCCGTCCTTGAGCACGCGGGTTTGCAGTTGATCGGTCGATTGCGGCAACGGTGTGGCGTTGCCGATACGCAGGATCGACAAGCCGTGGGACAACTCCCACGGCACTGTCGGTTCATCCGTCGGTAACTCGCCGTTTTTCAGCACGTATTGCGCCTGATCGTGGCCGCGTTGCAGCAGTTTGATGATCGCCTGAAACTCCTGCGGCTCCAGCTCGCTGATGAGCTTCATCCAGGCCATTTCCATGCGCGTGAACAAGCCGTGAATGCGCACTTTGACCTTGTCGTACTCGTGTTCCCAATGACTGACCAGTGACATGGCGTATTCCTCTATCCGTAAGGGTTCACAGGGTTTTCATGAATTCGATCAGCGCCCGCTTGTCGTCGTCCGACAGCGTTGTGCCGTACAGGTGACCGCTGTTGTGGTTGCCTTCAAGGCGCGTGTCGTATTTGAAGTCGGCCGAGGCTTTGGCCTGGGCGCCGCTGGTGACGAAGCCGACGTTGACCGGGTCGTAAATATCCGAGCCGGTGATGAACACCTGCGGGCGTTTTTCCGGCGGTTGCAGCAAGTCCCACAGGGTCGGCACTGAACCGTTGTGCAGGTACGGCGCGCGCAGCCAGATGCCGTCGGTAGGCGTGTTGCTGTAGCTCTGGGTCTTGCGATAGGCGCCGAAGTCGAATGGCGGTTTTTTGAAGGAGTGGAATGCGGCCACCAAGCCTGTGGTAAACGAATCGAGCCGGTGCGGATCGGTGCCGAGCTGGTCGATGTTGGTAGTGACCTGTCCGGTATCGGCGCGACCGAAGTCATGACAACCGGCGCAGTTGTTGTCCCAGATCGGTTTGCCCTGCGCGACCTTCGCCTGATCCAGCGCCCACGGCCACGCCGGCGCCTTGTGCCCGAGCAGCCAGTTGGTCACGCGATTGAAGCTGGGCGGCAGCACCGATTCCGGCGTTGCACCCACGGCCATCGCGGCGGCGTAGTTGCGTTCGTGGATCTTGTTGTTATTGCCGTCCCAGTGCAGGTACATCGATTCGCGCGGTTTCTGGTTCCACACTTGCGGCAGGTCGACGGTGCCGATGGTCGAGTCATCCGGGAAGCCGAACACCACCATCTTCGTCGGGTTGAAGGTGTCGGTGCGACCCGGGCCCTGTTGCGGACGCAGCTTCTGCCAGGCGTAGGCCTGTTTCTGCTTGAGCAGCGCGCTTTTCGCCATGGGCATGATCAGGTAGCGGTTGTAGAGCTTCTCGAAAAAGCCGAGCTGGAACTTGCTGTTGATGGCCGCCATCACCGCGTCGGTGGTGAATTTCGGGTCACTGGCGCAATCGTAGGCGAACCACTGGAAGGCTTGCAGTTGCAGGGTGTTGGCCGGTGCGCTCGGCACATTGACGGCGACGTCGCTGGCATTGGCGCGGTAGGAACCGGTGTGGCACAGCGCGCAGTTCGGCTCGACGGTCGGGTAGCCGATCTGCCGTTTGGCCATACCGATCGGCAGGTCCTTGCCGTTTTCGAAGAGAAAGCCGAAGACTTCCCAGCCACCGGGTTTGGGCATCTTTTCCGGGCACATTTGCGGCAGCACGGCGAACAGGTAATACGGGATGCGCGCTTCGATGCCGAGGCCAATGGCGGCGTATTTGAAGTGGTCTTCGTCGGCGGCGTATTCCTGCTCAGGAACGACACGGAGCATCTGATACCAGGTCTGGTAACCGATGAAACCGAGCACCGCGACCACCACCAGCGTGCCGACCTTGAAGGCGTGACTCTGCCATTGCCGCTGCCACGCCGCCCGCCACTCGCGCCAGCCATCGTAGAGCAGCGCACATGGCCGGTTCTCTGGCGTGGTGCCCAAGTACAGCAAAATGCCGAGGATCAGGAAAAAGCTCAGATCGCCCATCAACATCGGCACGAACACCGAGCCCTGGATGCTGGTGTTGATCAGGTAAATCCAGAAGATCACCGCGATCAGCCGCGTCAGTACGCACAGCCAGGAATGCACCACGTAGCGCGGCGCGTTGAAGCCCGACGGCATGTAAAACACGCTGATGCCCACCAGCAGCATCCCGGCGTTTTCCAGCCATGGGTCGGAGAGTTGCGGCGGCAAACCGACCACCGATGTCAGCAATCCCGGCGCGAACAGCGCGGGGATCGCGAACACCATGTTCATCGCAATGCCGATCCAGATGAAGCGTTGAAACCAGCGGATGTAGCTGTCCATATCATCCATTTCCTTGTGCAGACCTGAGAGGTGTTGTGCCAGATGCACCGCTTTCGCGAGCAGGCTCGCTCCCACATTGGGTTGGGGATGCCCACTGGTTTTGTGACTGGCACAAAACCCTGTGGGAGCGAGCCTGCTCGCGAAGCGGTCGACTCGGTCTGCAGTCAACCGAGGGCAGTTTTCTCCAGGTGTTCAAGGATGATCGGATAGACATCGACCACCGCGTTCTTGCCGAACATGCAGTCGATGTGGCCGTAGCCCGGCACCACGTGTCGGCTGTAACGCTCTGGCCCGTGCATATCGCACAAACGCTGGTAGGTCTTGAGGGTGCTTTCCGGCAAATAACACTGGTTGTCGGCGCCGCTGATAAAACAGATCGGCAGGGTCAGCCGGTCAAAGTGCGGCATGTACACATCGTTGCCTTTGAAATCCACCAGATGCCCTTTGCGCACGATCAGCGCCAGGTGCTCGAAGGTCTCGATGTTCGATTCGCCGAACAACTCGTGCAGGTTGTCGTGCAGGGTTTCGTTGAGGGTGTCGTGGCGATACAGCGACGCGTACATGAAAGTGATGCGGTGGCACACCGGGTTGGTGCAATAACCCTGCGCCTCGATTCGCGCATAGCCGTTAAGAGCCTTGTCGTAGAGTTTGTTGAACCAGTTCTCCTTGCTGTCGGCGTAAGCGGTCATCGACTTTATGCCGATCGCATCGAGCATCCCCGGCAGGTGCAACCCGGCCTTCAGCCCTGTGGCCGTGGCGACTACGGTGTCAGCGGCAATCTGCGAGCAGACCACCGAACGCACGCCCTGCAAACCGGCGAGCAACGACATGAAGAAGGTCGTCGCGCCGTAGCAATGCACCACACATTGCACATCTTTGGCCTGGGTTTGCTGTTGAATCTGCGCGATGGCAGCCTTGAAATCGTATTGGGCGATCTGGTCGCCGTTCCACTCCTTCTTGCTCGCCGGCAGCAGAATGCTCACCCGGAAATCCAGCAGCCAGACGTCGTAATCGTGCTTGCACAGGTATTCCAGCAGGTTGGTCTGAATGGTGTCGGTGGAAAAAATATTCGAGCCCACGCCCAAACCATGCACCAGCATCACCGGGCCTTTGCTGCCGGCCTGATAACGGGTCAGGCGCAACTCGACCCCATCCTCGGTGGGGAAGAAATGCACCGCCGGAACGGGTGCATCCAGCGGCCGTTTCAACCGTGGCGGTGCATCCGGGTTGAAGTAGATATCGCCGGCAAACACGCCGCCGTAACTTTCCCAGAGAATCCCGGCGAAGAACTTGCCGAAGCGCGCCAGCCCTTCAATGCGCTCACGCTCGTTGCGCGCATTGAGCACTTTCATGGTGGTCATCTGCTTGGCGAAATCGGTCGGATGAATGTGCATCACCCCGGAGCCGATCACCTCGCCGGTCTTGTCCGGCCCGCGATACAGCGTCACGTACAAAGTGCTGGTGTCGTGCCAGATATTCAGCACGCCGTTGTCTTCCGGCACGGTTTTGAAGGCACTGAAAAAGTAATCGTTGCCGTCCTCGGCGGTCAGCTTCATATCGTATTTCATGTGGCGCGTGTCGACCTGTTGCTCGAATTGCTCAAACAGGTTGAACACACCGTTGCTGGCGGTCAGCGGTTCTGGCGACAGCGCCGGGGCGATGACGGTGCCGACAATCGTGGCCGCGTGCTCGGGTTCCTTGATCATCCGGTTGAGGTCGTTGGCGGTGATGGTCAGGGTGAAGTCGATCGGCGAATTGTCCGCCTCGCCGCGTTTGGCCGCCGCCTCATAGACTTTCAGATCGGTGCTTTGCGCGGCGGTGAAGGCCCGGGAGAAATAGCCCTTCATGGTTTCGGTGAACTGCACGCCGAGGGTCGGCGGCGCCACTTGTTTGCGCGGTGCCGACGGCAGCGTGTAGTCGATCTGCCAACCGCGGTCGGCGGCGAGCAGGCCCATGTTGCGCTCGCTCACGGCGGAAATGGTCAGCAGCGGATTGACCGCCAGCGACGTCGGAATGACCGCGCCGTCGGTCACGTACAGATTGGCGTAGACATCGGTGCCGGCGGCACCACTGAACACCTGACCCTTGTGATTGACCACGCCTTGTGCCGCGTCTTCACCCATCACGCAACCGCCCAACGGGTGCACCGAGACGATGCTGTGCTTGAGCAGCTTGGTCCAGATCGGATTCTCCACCCAGACCCCGCCCAACGCCTTGGTGCTCTGGTGCAGACGCTCGTTGCCGAGTGTGAAGTTCTCCTGCTCGCCAACGCCGGGCCAATCGATACGCAACTGATCCTTGCTGTCGAGGACCATCCGCCCCTGGCCGCTGTCGTGGCTCATGATCAGGTAGGTCTGCATGTTGTGCAGTGCGCCGTAATACGGGCCGCGCAGGAAGCTTTCCGCTTCGCGCTCCTTGTACTTCACCTTGCCGCTGAAGCTTTCATCGGTGGCCACGCCGATCATCTCGGCAAACCCGGCCATCGCCGGCACCATGGGCCGACCGAGGGCGCCGGGGATCGAGCCTTCCTCGATGACCATCCGGCTGCGCCAGTCGCCTTCGGTGCGCATGTCGATCACCGAGGTGATGCACGGACCGACCGGGTGCAGTTCCTTGGCCGGGTGCGCGCCGAAACCGATGCCGTTGATGGTCTGTTCGCAGTTGTGGCCGAAGCCGAGGATGTCACCATTGCCGCTCATGTTTTCGCCGAGCTGGCCGGACATCACCACGCCCTTGTCGCGCGAACGAAGGAGAATTTCGGTCGAGCCTAGCGTGCCGGCGGAGACCACGACGATATCCGCCTTCACGAACAACGTCGGTGCACTGAACATCTCACGCCCACTGTCGAGGTACTGGAAGTGCACGATCCAGCCGTCGCCATCACGCTCCAGATGCCGCACTTCGGCCTGGCAGAAAATCTCCGCGCCGTGGTTCCAGGCGTCCGGCAGATAGTTCATCAGCGTGGTGTTCTTGGCCTTGTTGTTACAGCCCGAAACGCAGTCGCCGCACTGGTTGCACGGCAGTTGCTCGACACCGACGTGGTTGAGGTTGTTCGGCAGTTTGTCGAAGGTCACGTTGATCGGCGGTTTGTAGAAGTGCGCGCCTTGCTTGAGGTAATCCGCCGATTTCTTGTTGGCGTCGAGCTTGGGCAGATTCGGTGCAGTGCTCGGGTAGGGATTGGGTTTGAGCATCTCGCGGGCGCGGGCGTAACCGTCCTTGAGCAGCGTGTCGCGGTGTTCACGCACGGCTTGCGGCCAGCGCGGATCATCGAACACACCAGGCTCCGGCTCGAGGGCAACGTTGGCGTTGATCAGCGACGTGCCGCCGAGGCCGCAACCGACCACGACGTTTTGCTGGGCGTTGACGTGTAAATCGAACAGCCCGGTGCGCGAGCCGATATGGCCATCCGGGTCGTGCACTTGCAGTTCCTCGGTGGCGGCGATCATGGTGTTGGGGTATTCGCCGGGCTGTATTTCCCGACCGCGTTCGAGCAGGCACACACGCTTGCCGGCACGGGACAGGCGCGAGGCAGCAATACCGCCGCCGTAGCCTGAACCGATAACGATCACATCGTAGTGTTCCTTGATCTCGCTGATGGGCGTTGAGATCCGTGTCATGGGGTGCATCCTCTAATCAGGCCGATGGGGCAACTCTGCGGTTGCCTGCAATCAATGGACGAACGAGCACCTGGCCACCGGATCAAGTCCGGCGACAGCACAACGGTCTGGCAGGTTGGCGCGCTACAGGCGAGCGTGCTGATTGGCGGCACGACGTAGCGTGCGCTTGCGGGGAAAGGGCGGGGGGTGGCGTGATCGACTATCCATCATGCGTTCTCCCAGAACCTGATGTGGATAACTGACGGCTGTCCTTGTGCCATTGCAGTGAAGACAGCGCAGGAATCGAAGTCAAGGCAACGCCTTAGAACTGTATGAAATGTGATCAATTGCCGTTTGGACTATACCGGACGGGGCTTGCAGGGTTTGACGAACAAGTTATCCACATAGCCGCCCACAGCAAATGGGGGTAACTGTGGATGACTGGAAAAATAACTTGCTGATTTGTGAAGAAAAATCGTGACTTATCCGGAAGGACGGTTTGCGAGAGGTATTGGCTGTTTTTTGATCACTTCCCTGTAAGCCACGTTCCACGTGACCTGTAGCGGATGGCGAACACGTTATCCACAGAAGCGCCAACAGAGATCGGGGGTAACTTTATGGTATCTGTGGAAAAACCTTGGAGGCTGTGTGAAATCGGGGTTTACATAGGGATTTCCAGCTGAAACAGGTGAATTGACTATTTTTTGATCAAACCTTTGAAAGCCACGTTTTACATGGTCCCCAGCGGATAGCGAACATCTTATCCACAGAAGCGCCAACAGAGATTGGGGGCAACTTGTTCAGTTATCCAAGAGAAAAAGCCCTGAAAATCCGTGACTTAGGCTGGTTGTTTTTTGATCTGCGGCCTGCAAGCCACGGTTAACGTGACTTGCAGTGAAGCGCGAACACGTTATCCACAGACTGACCAACAGGGATTGTGCGTAAAACCCTGTCAGTGGATAACCAGCATCATGCGCGGTGCATCAGATACGCAGCACCTGTCACCCGGATCATCGGATGCGGCGTCACCTGGCAGGTTTTGACGATGATGAAGCCATGCCGTTCATAGAACCGCCGCGCGCCGGTATTGGCGGCATAATCGATCAGGCTCAGGCCTTTGAGCGCGAGTTGATCGGCGCGCGCCTGGGCGTGCTGGAGGAACCGTACTCCCAACCCTTGATTGCGCCAGCCTTCATGCAGCGCCAAGCTGGAGATGTACAGCGTGTCCGCCACTTCCATATCGGCGTAAGGCGCCAGCACTGGATCGGTGGGCGGTGTCGGGTCTGGGTCTTCGCGTGTGACATAGCTGTGCATCATGCCAACGACGCGGCCCTCGGCTTCGGCAATCAGGCAGTTCTGCCAGGAAAAGTCCACATCGTCGCGGGCATAACGCCGCTCGCCGACATCCAGCAATGGCTCGCCCGGCTCCGCCAATTGACTCCAGATGTAATCCGAAGCGCCCTCCGAGGAAATCTGAAACAAACGCGCAATGTCGCGCGCATCCGTGCGCCGGGCAGGTCGAAACTCAACAGTCATTCACTTAATTCCTTGTGTAGTGAGTGGCTTTTCTAACCTGCGTCTGAAAACGGCTGCAATCAGATGCACAATGTTTTTCATGTCAAAAAATGACCTAAAAGATATTGGGGGATTTTCAGCGCACCACACCTTCTTCGATCAGCAACTTGAGGATGGCCTCGGCACCGGCCTGCGGGGTCACGCCTTTGAGCACTTGTCCACCGCCGCCACTGGCTTTGGCGGTCGCGGCCTTCATGCGGTCGGCACCGCTTTTGGCCTTGATCACTTTCAGGCGTTTGGGCCTTGGTTTGGCCGGTTGCAGGGTGGCGACCGACAGGAGTTCGTCGTCGACAACCTCGACATCCGCAGCCGCCAATACACCGCGCCGCGCCGGGCCATAAGCGCTTTGCCGAGGCTTCGGCGCAGCGTTATCCACAGTCGCCAGAAACGGCAGCTTCACTTTCAACCGCCGCCGCTGCCCACGGGGCAATGCTTGCAGCACCAGTGCCGAACCGTCATTGATCGACTCGACCTGCGCCAGCCCGACCACCAACGGCCAGCCCAATCCTTCGGCGAGCAAAAACGGCAGCATCCCCGACCCTTCACCGGTTTCCGCCTGACTACCGGTCAGCACTACCTGCGCCCCGGCCTCGCGCAGATACGCGGTCAGCGCCGGCAGCGCATCGGCGCCAGCCGGTTGCTCCAGCACGTGCATCTGCTCAAGACCCATGCCCAAATAAGCACGCAATGCCGGTTCCGTAACGTCGCCGGCATGCAGCACTTGCAGGTTATCCCCAGCCAGTTGCAAACCGAGCTCCACGGCACGCGCGTCCTGATCAGCGCGGCGCGGCCGGCCCGAGGTCGGGTGGGCGCCGATTGAAACCAGACTGATAATCTTCGTGTTCATAGCGTTTCCTTAAGCCGCATCGCGCTTGGCGTCGTTGCGGTAAGCCGCGACGGCCTCGATCAACGCCTGAAGAATCTCTGCGCTCTCGCCGATCACCGAGAGGTCGGCGCGCTTGATCATGTCGCAACCCGGATCGAGGTTGATCGCCACCACCTTGTCGCAGGCACCAATGCCTTGCAGGTGCTGGATCGCACCGGAGATACCCACAGCCACGTAAACCCGCGCCGTGACCCAGGTGCCCGACGCGCCGACCTGGCGATCACGAGCCATGAAGCCATCGTCCACCGCCACCCGCGACGCGCCCTCAGTCGCTCCGAGTGCTGCCGCTGTTTCGTGGAATAGCTGCCAATCCTTGACGCCGTTACCGCCGGAGAAAATGAATTCGGCTTCGGCCATCGGAATTGCCGCCGGGTCCACCGCCACCGCACCGAGATCTTCGATCCGCGACAGACTGCGCGCGACACTTGTGGATAACTCTACCGGCAAGGCTTCATGACGGGTTTCGCTGACCGGCTCGGCGCATTCGGCGGCGGCCAGAATCAACCGCGCGACCGGACGGGCGAGGTCTTGCAGCCCAGCGCCAGCGCGGCCAATACATTCCTGATCCTTGACCTGCCAGACCCGCGTTGCCGGGCGCTCGCCCAGTGCAGCGGCAAAGCGCCGACCCAGTTCACCGCCACCGCTGCGACTGTCCGGCAGCAGCCAGTGGCGTGGGTTGAACTGGTTATCCACAGCGCGCAAACCTTGCACTCGCTGTTCCGGTGCATAACCGCTGAACTGGTCGCCTTCCAGCACCAGCAAGCGATCGACGCCGGCGGTCGCGAAAGCGTTTTCCTTATGCTCGCCAAACACGACTGCCAACACCGCACCGTCCGTGCCGGCGAGTTGATGGGCAAGGCCGAGCAGATCACGGTCGTGGCTGCTCAAGCGGCCGCCGACCATGTCCGGTACCACGCTGATGTAGAACGCCGGGGCCGGCACTTGATGCAGCGGCAATTGCACCTCAATCGTGGCCGAACGTTTGACCGCCCCGCCCTGCTGCGCGCCGCTGCGGTCGATACGTTTAACACCGTTGGGACCGATAAAACCGATGCCGTGCAGGTTCTTGCGAATGACGCCGTTGGGCCCCATCCAGCTGTGTTGCGCCGGTTGCATGGCCGCGTGCAGCGGGTGCAAACGGTTACGCGCTATCCATTCGGCGCGCGGGTCGCGGCGGATAATGTCGCTCATCAGTGGGCCTCCGCAGGTTCACGTTTGGCCGGGGTGGCAGGCTTGCCTGGCGCAGCGTCTTCGAGCAGCGCGTCGGCCACCAGTTCGGCGATGTCCTTGATCAGCGGACGTGGTTCGACCACGCCTTCGAGCATCGCCGTGCACTGTGGACAACCCACCGCCACCAGTTCGGCGCCGGTTTCGCGAATGTCTTCCATGCGCATGTCGGGAATCCGCTGTTTACCCGGAATGTCGGTGATCGGCGCCCCACCGCCACCGCCGCAGCAGCGCGAACGGAAGCCGGAACGTTGCATCTCTTTGACTTCGATACCGAGGGCACGCAGCACTTCACGTGGTGCTTCGTACTCGCCGTTGTAGCGGCCGAGGTAGCACGGATCGTGATAGGTCACGCTGTTGCCTTTGTGCTGGCCGAGATTGAGTGCGCCGGCCTGAATGATTTCCGCCATATAGGTGCTGTGGTGCTGCACCAGGTAGTTGCCATCAAACGCGCCGTACTCGTTTTTCAGCACATGGAAACTGTGCGGATCGCAGGTGACGATGCGGTTGAAGCTGTATTTGGCCAGGGTCTGGATGTTGCGTTTGGCGAGCAACTGGAAGGTCGCTTCATCGCCGAGACGCCGCGCGACATCACCGCTGTCACGCTCTTCGAGACCGAGCACGGCGAAGTCGATTTTCGCCGCTTTCAACACTTTGACGAAGGCGCGCAGGGTGCGCTGGTTGCGCATGTCGAAGGCGCCGTCGCCGACCCAGAACAGCACGTCGGTGGATTTCTTTTCGCTGAGCAGATTGAGGTTCAAGTCCGCAGCCCAGTTCATCCGCCCGCCCGGTGCAAATCCGCCAGGGTTGTCGGTGGCAATCAGGTTTTCGAGGACTTCGGCGCCCTTGTTCGGGGTCGCGCCTTTTTCCAGGGTCAGGTGCCGGCGCATGTCGACGATGGCATCGACGTGCTCGATCATCATCGGGCATTCCTCGACGCAGGCGCGACAAGTGGTGCACGACCACAGGGTTTCGGCGTCGACCAGACCGTTGACGATCGGTTGATGCGGATTGCCCGCGTGTTCACCGATTGGTTTGCCCGGATATGGGCTACCGGCGAATTTCGCGTCAGTGCCGCCAGCCAGGCCGACGACCATGTCCTGAATCAGTTTTTTCGGGTTCAGTGGCTGACCGGCAGCGAACGCCGGGCACGCCGCTTCGCACTTGCCGCACTGCACGCAGGCGTCAAAACCGAGCAACTGGTTCCAGGTGAAATCCTTGGGTTTTTCCACGCCCAGCGGCGCTGATGGATCGCTCAGATCCAGCGGTTTCAAACCGGTGGAACGACCGCCGCCAAAGCGTTCGGCGCGACGGTGCCAGGCCAGATGCAGGGCGCCGGCGAAGGCGTGCTTCATCGGCCCGCCCCAGGTCATGCCGAAGAACAATTCCGACACGCCCCATAGCACGCCAAGCCCCAGAATGACCGCGAGCACCCAGCCGCCGAAGTTCTCCGGGAGGATCCCGGCCACAGGCAATGTCAGCAGAAAGAACGACGCCGAGAACGCCAGCAGGCTCTTCGGCAGGCGCATCCACGGGCCCTTCGACAGCCGAGCCGGCGGGTTTCGTCGACGCAAATAAACGAAGATCGCGCCGACGAACATCACTGCCGTCATCAGCAGCAAGGCATAACCAAGAATGCGGTTATGCAGGCCGAAACCGTGCACCAGCAGCGCCAGCACAATCGACGCCACCGCACCGCCGGCCGTGGCCACGTGGGTGTTGGCAATGTATTTGTCCCGCGCCACCACGTGGTGCAAGTCGACCATGTAACGCTTGGGCATGGCGAACAGGCCGCCGATCAGATCGACCTTCGAGGCCCGGCCCCGACGCCACATGGCCACCCGCCGCAATGCGCCGAGGACACCAAGGCCCAGGGCTGCGAACAACAGGATTGGAAGAAGGGTGTTCAACATGGTGAAGCTCCCACCAGTACAACCTGGAGAAACACGATCCGCTTTACTGTGGGAGCGAGCCTGCTCGCGAAAGCGGTGGGTCGGTCGACATCATCGTCAACTGACAGATTGCATTCGCGAGCAGGCTCGCTCCCACAGGGTTTGGTGCAAGCCCTTAGAAATCCTTGCAGAGCCGCAGGGCGTCATAGATCGCGGCGTGGGTGTTGCGCTGCGCCACGCAGTCGCCGATGCGGAACAGCAAGTAGCCGTCGCCCGCCTCGCTCAACGAAGGTTGTGGCTGGATCGCAAACAACGCTTCAACATCGATCTGACCCTTGTTGCGCGAGCCTTCTTTGAGCGCGTAGTAGATTTCCTCATCCGGACGCACGCCGTTTTCCACCACCACTTGATCGACCACCCGCTCCTCTTTGGCGCCGGTGTATTCGTTCTCCAGCACCGCGACCAGTTTGTCGCCTTCGCGGTAGACCTTCTCCAGCATCATGTCGCCGGTCATGATCACTTCTTTCGGGTACATGCTGCGGTAGTAGGTCGGGAACGACGTACCGCCGATGGCCACGCCCGGTTTGATGTCGTCGGTGACGATCTCGACCTGGCTGCCTTTGTCGGCGAGGAAGTCGGCGACCGACATCCCGGTGAACTCGCAAATGGTGTCGTAGACCAGCACGTTCTTGCCCGGCGCCACCTTGCCGTCGAGCACGTCCCAGCTGCTGACCACCAGCCCTTCGGCAGCGCCCCAGTGTTCGTTCTGCTCCAGGTACGGATGCCCGCCGACCGCCAGCACCACCACGTCCGGACGCAAGTCCATGATGGTGTCGGCATCGGCCGCCGTGCCCAGGCGCAGATCGACTTTCAGCCGCGCCAGTTCCAGCTGGAACCAGCGTGTGATGCCGGCGATCTGGTCACGCTGCGGCGCTTTCGACGCGGTAGTGATCTGCCCGCCGATGAATTCCTTCTTCTCGAACAGCGTCACGTCGTGGCCACGCTCGGCGGCAACGCGGGCCGCTTCCATCCCGGCAGGGCCGGCACCGACGATCACCACTTTGCGTTTCGGCCCGGTGGATTTCTCGATGATGTGCGGCACACCCATGTATTCACGGGACGTGGCGGCGTTCTGGATGCACAACACATCGAGACCTTGATACTGGCGATCGATGCAATAGTTGGCGCCGACGCACTGTTTGATCTGGTCGATCTGGCCCATCTTGATCTTGGCGATCAGGTGCGGGTCGGCGATGTGCGCGCGGGTCATGCCGACCATGTCGACGTAACCGCCCTCAAGAATCCGTGTGGCCTGGTTCGGGTCCTTGATGTTCTGTGCGTGCAGCACCGGCACCTTGACCACTTCCTTGATCCCGGCGGCCAGATGCAGGAACGGCTCCGGTGGATAACTCATGTTCGGAATCACGTTGGCCAGGGTGTTGTGGGTGTCACACCCCGAGCCGACGACGCCGATAAAATCGAGCATGCCGGTGTCGTCGTAATACTTGGCGATCTGCTTCATGTCTTCGTGGGACAAGCCGTCCGGGTGGAACTCGTCACCGCAGATACGCATGCCCACGCAGAAGTCGTCACCGACCTCGGCGCGCACGGCTTTCAAGACTTCCAGACCGAACTTCATCCGGCCTTCGAAGGTGCCACCCCACTCGTCGGTACGCTTGTTGACGCGCGGGCTCCAGAACTGGTCGATCATGTGCTGGTGCACCGCCGACAGTTCGACGCCGTCGAGCCCACCGGCCTTGGCCCGGCGCGCAGCCTGGGCGTAGTTGCCGATCACCCGCCAGATTTCTTCCGGCTCGATGGTTTTGCAGGTCGCACGGTGTACCGGTTCACGGATGCCCGACGGCGACATCAGGGTCGGCCAGTGGAAACCGTCCCAGCGCGAGCGCCGGCCCATGTGGGTAATCTGAATCATGATCTTGGCGCCATGCTTGTGCATGGCGTCGGCGAGATTCTGGAAGTGCGGAATGATCCGGTCGGTGGACAGGTTGACCGAACTCCACCACTGCTGTGGGCTGTCGATGGCGACCACGGAAGAACCGCCACAGATCGCCAGGCCGATGCCGCCCTTGGCTTTCTCTTCGTAATATTTGACATAGCGCTCGGTGGTCATGCCACCGTCAGTCGCGTAGACCTCGGCGTGCGCGGTGCTGAGCACGCGGTTGCGGATGGTCAGTTTGCCGATCTGGATCGGCTGGAACATTGCTTCGAAAGCCATGGCGGGTTCCTCGACTTACAACGGCTTGACGGTGAACAGGCCGTCGTCGTGGCCTTCTTCGGAGCCACCGTAGACTTGCTCGGCAACCGTGCGAATCTTGCTGCCGCGCGCCTCAAGAATCTGATCCATGGCCCCGGCAAACCAACCGGTGAACATGTAATCGACCTTGCGCCCGACCTTGCCGTAGACGTAGACGAACGCCGAATGTTCGAGCTTGACGCTGGCGGTGCCTTTGTCGAGGTCGATGTCCTGGATCTTGAACAGGCCCCAGCCGCGTTGCGACAGGCGCTTCATGTAGTGCTCGAACACCGCGACGCCTTCCAGGCCGTGGCATTCAGCTTCTTTTTCGCACCAGTGCCAGGCTGACTTGTAGCCGGCCTTGTAGAGGATCTCGGCGTAGGCGTCAGCGCCCAGTACTTCCTCGATACCCATGTGGTTGTTGACGAAGAAGTGACGCGGTACGTAAAGCATCGGCAGGGCGTCGGAGGTCCAGACACCGGTTTCGCTGTCGACTTCGATTGGCAATTGCGGGGCGATCTTGGCCATGGAAACTTAACTCCAGAAAAATTTGTGTATTGCCCCCGGCGCGGACGGCCGGGGGAAAGGATTCAGAAGTGCGGTGGCTTATTCGCCCCAGACGTCCTTGAGAACGTTGACCCAGTTTTCGCCCATGATCTTGCGCACCACGCGCTCGGAATGGCCGCGCTTGAGCAGGGTTTCGGTCAGGTTCGGGAACTCGCCGACGGTGCGGATGCCCAGCGGGTTGATGATCTTGCCGAAGCTGGTCAGACGGCGGGCGTAGCCCTTGTCGTGGGTCAGGTATTCGAAGAAGTCCTGACCGTGACCCTGGGTGAAGTCGGTGCCGATGCCGATGGCGTCTTCGCCGACAATATTCATGGTGTATTCGATGGCTTCGGCGTAGTCGTCGATGGTCGAATCGATGCCCTTGGCGAGGAACGGCGCGAACATGGTCACGCCGACAAAACCGCCGTGGTCGGCAATAAACTTCAGTTCTTCATCGGACTTGTTGCGCGGGTGCTCTTTGAGGCCCGAGGGCAGGCAGTGGGAATAGCACACCGGTTTTTTCGATTCGAGGATGACTTCTTCAGAGGTTTTGGAACCGACGTGGGACAGGTCGCACATGACGCCAACGCGGTTCATCTCGGCGACGATTTCGCGACCGAAACCCGACAGGCCGCCGTCACGCTCGTAGCAACCGGTGCCGACCAGGTTCTGGGTGTTGTAGCACATCTGCACGATGCCGACGCCGAGCTGCTTGAACACCTCGACATAGCCGATCTGATCTTCAAAGGCATGGGCATTCTGGAAGCCGAAGAGGATGCCGGTCTTGCCTTGTTCTTTGGCGCGACGGATGTCGGCGGTGGTGCGCACCGGCATCACCAGGTCGCTGTTTTCGCGGATCAGCTTCTGGCTCGCGGCAATATTGTTCACGGTCGCCTGAAAGCCCTCCCACACCGACACCGTGCAGTTGGCTGCCGTCAGACCGCCCTTGCGCATGTCTTCGAACAGCTCGCGGTTCCATTTGGCAATGATCAGACCGTCGATAACGATGCTGTCGGCGTGTAATTCGGCTGGGCTCATCAGGCGTCCCCTTATTGGCGATTCATGCGCCGAATCGTCTGCCGGCGCTTTGGGGCCAGCATATGCCTCGGTGCCGGGGCGACCGGGTGCAAAAACGACAGGGGAATTGCCGAAAGCGTCAATCCGCGACAAAGGGTCGCCGGACGCTCCGATCAGCTACCTGTTCAAGCCCGCCAGCTTGAGCCAGAATCTCCGGCATCTTGGATACACCACTGGATTAGAGCGGCGACAACAATGAAATCGATCTTTCTGGCTTTGGCACTGATGGCGACCGGCGTACACGCCGCCGAAGAGTCCGACAACAACCCCTGCGACGCCGTCGAAAACGACGTGCAGACCCTGGAATGCTCGACCTACAGCCGCACCACCGCCGAAGACCTGCTCAAGGACAACTACGCCAGCCTCAACGAACGCATGCAGACGGCTTACGGCAAGAACCCGACGCAACTGGCGGACATCACCGCCAAACTGAAAACGGCGCAACAGCAGTGGCTGAAGACTCGCGATGCCGATTGCGCGGTGGAAGCGTTCCCGGCGACGGCGGGGAGCAAAGCGTTCACGATTGCGCAGAATGATTGCATCGCGCGGATGAGTGATGAACGGTCGGAGTTTTTGGAGTCGATTGGGCAGGAGTGATCCTGACCACTCGTAACATGCCGTCAATTCTTGTTGATTGGCCTTGGGAGAAATATAAGCAAAGATTCTGAAATCTTATAAAAGGCTTATATTTATCCGAATATGAAGTTACCCACAGATATCCAAATCATCAACAACGCTGATGGCAAACCAGCTTTCGTCGTCATCCCTTACGCGCAGTACGTTGCGCAGAAAATGCAGCCCGACTTGATTCCCCATGAGGTCGTCAGTCGGATGGTCGACGGCGCGACACCGATCCGTGCCTGGCGCGAACACCTCAATCTGACTCAGGAAGAAGTCGCCAAACGCATGGGCATTTCGCAACCGGCGTTCGCCCAGCAGGAAACCGTCGCCAAGCCTCGCAAGGCTACGCGTGAGAAAATTGCATCGGCGTTCGGCATCACCGCCAATCAGCTAGAGCTGTAAGCTGCCCTCTTCACTTCAAGGAATCCCCCATGAACATCTGCGGCATTGAAATCAAAGGCAGCGAAGCGATCATCGCCGTGGCCGCTCTCGACGGTCCGGCGTTGAGCCACGTTCCCCTTGCTACCAAGAAGATCGCCCTCGAAGACGATGACGAGGCGGCCAACGTGAAGCTGTTCGCGGCGCAGGTGGCGTCGTTTGTGCGGGAGAATTCGGTTGACCGGATTGCGATAAAGAAGCGCAGCAAGAAGGGTGAATTTGCCGGTGGCCCGACGACGTTCAAGATTGAAGGGATTTTGCAGTTGCTCGATGGCTGTGAGGTGACGTTGTTGTCGCCGCAGACGATCAATGCGCAGGCGAAAAAGCATAATTTTGAGCTGCCGGGGACGTTGAACAAGTATCAGCATGAAGCTTATAAGGCTGCGTGTTCGGCGTTGGTGAAGAAGTAACCAACAGCAAGATCAAAAAGATCGCAGCCTTCGGCAGCTCCTACAGGGCAATGCATTCCAAAGTAGGAGCTGCCGAAGGCTGCGATCTTTTGATTTTAGGCCTGGGCGGTACGGCGGTCTTCACGGGGGCAGCGCGCAAAGCGTGCCCGGTAGCTGCGGGTGAAGTACGACGGTGATTCAAAGCCGCAGGCGATGCTGACTTCGAGCACGCTCATGTCAGTCTGGCGCAGCAACTGCCGGGCCTTTTCCAGGCGCAGGCGCAGATAGAAATTGCTCGGTGTATCGTTCAGGTGCAGCCGAAACAGGCGCTCCAGTTGCCGCCGCGTCACCTTGATCGATTCCGCCAATTGCAGCGTGGTCAGCGGCGGTTCGCTGTGTTGTTCCATCTCGCCGATCACCTGCACCAGTTTCTTGTTGTTGATCCCGTAACGCGTGGCGACTTCCATGCGCTGGTGATCTTTGCGCGGTCGAATGCGCCCCAGCACAAACTGCTCGCTGACCTGAATCGCCAGCTGCGGGCCATGCGCCTGGGCGATCAGATCGAGCATTAGATCGATAGAAGCCGTACCGCCCGCCGAGGTGATGCGCCGGCGGTCGATCTCGAACAGCTCTTGGGTCACGCTGAGCTGTGGATAAGATTCCTTGAAGGCGTCGATGGCTTCCCAGTGCAGGGTCAGGCGATGACCGTCAAGCAGGCCCGCTTCAGCGAGGACAAAGCTGCCGGTGTCGATGGCACCGAGGGTCACGCCTTCGTTATCCAGCCGCCGCAACCAGTGTTCAAGGGTTGGCGTGGCGAACTTCAACGGCTCAAACCCGGCCACCACCAACAACGTCGCCCCTTTCTTCAGCGGCTCCAGCGCCGCATCGGCGTTGACCGACATGCCATTGCTCGCCAGCACCGCCCCGCCATCGGCACTCAGCACATGCCAGCGGTACAACTCGCCGCGAAAGCGGTTGGCCACCCGCAGCGGTTCGATCGCAGAGATAAAGCCGATGGCGGAGAACCCCGGCATCAGCAGAAAGTAGAAATCCTGAGACATGTGCGCACTCGATTCGCGGGTAACGAGAAGGAGGGTAGCGTGGCTCGTTGATACGCCGATTGTCGTCGGCGTTCAAGCGCACAGGTCGCTACAGTGCAAATGCCAGTCGCCGCAGTGCGTTTTCACCGGGGCATTGCTGCGTAACTTTGCATCACCGGCGCATCAGACGCCGGGAACCACAATAAACGACCTGCCGAGGAACCCGACATGAAACGACTGATCAGCAGCTGTGTTCTTGCACTCAGCGGTACCGCTTTCTTGAGCGCCAGCGTCATGGCGGCCGACCCGGCATCGTGCCAGAACGTACGCATGGGCGTGGTCAACTGGACCGACGTGATCGCCACCAGTGCCATGACCCAGGTCCTGCTCGACGGCCTCGGCTACAACACCAAACAGACCAGCGCCTCCCAGCAAATCATTTTCGCCGGGATCCGCGATCAGCGCCTGGACTTGTTCCTCGGTTACTGGAACCCGCTGATGACCCAGACCATCACCCCGTTCGTCGATGCCAATCAGGTCAAAGTACTTGAAGCGCCGAGCCTGAAAGACGCCCGCGCCACTCTCGCGGTGCCGACTTATCTGGCGGACAAAGGCCTGAAAACCTTCGCCGACATCGCCAAGTTCGAAAAGGAACTGGGTGGAAAAATCTACGGCATCGAGCCAGGCTCGGGCGCCAACACGCAAATCAAGGCGATGATCGCCAAGAACCAGTTCGGCCTCGGCAAGTTCCAGTTGGTCGAGTCCAGCGAAGCCGGGATGCTTGCCGCCGTCGACCGCGCCGTGCGCCGTAAAGAAGCCGTGGTGTTCTTCGGCTGGGCGCCACACCCGATGAACGTCAACGTCAAGATGACCTATTTGACCGGCAGCGATGACGCCCTCGGCCCGAACGAAGGCATGGCCACCGTGTGGACGGTGACCGCGCCGAAATACGCCGAGCAGTGCCCGAACGTGGGCCGTCTGCTGACCAACCTGACGTTCACCGCCGAAGACGAGAGCCGGATGATGCAGCCGCTGCTCGATCACAAGGACGCCTTCGAATCGGCCAGGCAATGGCTCAAGGATCACCCGGAAGACAAGCAGCGCTGGCTTGAGGGTGTGACCACGTTCGATGGCAAACCGGCCGCTGAAAACCTGCAGCTGACCAGTAAATAACCCTCTTATTTAAAGGCCCCTCACCCTGGCCCTCTCCCATAGGGAGAGGGGCCTTACCGAAGCTTCGCAGCCGCGAAAAGGGCTGCGGACAGACCCATCACGCCTGAAGGAAACCGCACCATGAACCACGACGTCATCATCACCTGCGCACTCACCGGTGCTGGCGACACGACCGCCAAGAGCCCGCACGTGCCGGTCACCCCGAAACAAATCGCTGCAGCTGCGGTGGAAGCAGCCAAGGCCGGCGCCACCGTGGTGCACTGCCATGTGCGCGACCCGCAGACCGGCAAGTTCAGCCGTGACGTGGCGCTGTACCGCGAAGTGATGGAGCGCATCCGTGAGGCGGACGTAGACATCATCGTCAACCTCACCGCCGGCATGGGCGGCGACCTGGAAATCGGCGCCGGCGAAAACCCGATGGAGTTCGGCCCGAACACCGATCTGGTTGGCCCGCTGACCCGTCTCGCCCACGTCGAAGCACTGCTGCCGGAAATCTGCACTCTCGATTGCGGCACCCTGAACTTCGGCGATGGCGACACTATTTACGTCTCCACTCCGGCGCAACTGCGGGCCGGCGCCAAGCGCATCACCGAGCTGGGCGTGAAGGCCGAGCTGGAAATTTTCGACACCGGTCACCTGTGGTTCGCCAAGCAGATGATCAAGGAAGGTTTGCTCGATAACCCGTTGTTCCAGCTGTGCCTGGGCATCCCGTGGGGCGCACCGGCGGACACCACGACCATGAAGGCCATGGTCGATAACTTGCCGGCGGATGCGGTGTGGGCCGGGTTCGGGATTGGCCGGATGCAGATGCCGATGGCCGCGCAAGCGGTGCTGCTGGGCGGCAACGTGCGGGTCGGGCTGGAAGACAATCTATGGCTGGACAAGGGCGTGCTGGCGACCAACGGCCAACTGGTCGAACGCGCCACCGAGATCCTCAGCCGCCTCGGTGCCCGCGTGCTGACCCCGGCGGAAGGCCGCAAGAAAATGGGCCTGACCCAGCGCGGCTAACCCTCAGCTCAAAAAACGGGGCTCTGACTGCCCGCCAATTTCACCTGTAGGAGCTGCCGAAGGCTGCGATCTTTTGACTTTGACTTTTAGAAGCAAGATCAAAGGATCGCAGCCTTCGGCAGCTCCTACAGGGATCACCCAATCTTCAGGAAATCACCATGAGCTTTATCACCGAAATCAAAACCTTCGCCGCGCTGGGCAGCGGTGTCATCGGCAGCGGCTGGGTGGCCCGCGCCCTCGCCCATGGCCTCGACGTGGTGGCCTGGGATCCGGCCCCCGGCGCCGAAGCAGCACTGCGCAAGCGCGTGGCCAATGCCTGGGGCGCGCTGGAGAAAAACGGCCTGGCGCCGGGCGCGTCGCAAGAGCGTCTGCGCTTTGTCGCGACCATCGAAGAGTGTGTGCGCGATGCCGACTTCATTCAGGAAAGCGCCCCGGAACGTCTGGAGCTGAAACTCGATCTGCACAGCAAAATCAGCGCTGCGGCCAAGCCCAATGCGCTGATCGGTTCGAGCACTTCCGGTCTGCTGCCAAGCGAGTTTTACGAGAGTTCAACGCACCCGGAGCGTTGCGTGGTTGGCCACCCGTTCAACCCGGTTTATCTGCTGCCATTGGTCGAAGTCGTCGGTGGCAGGAACACCGCACCGGAAGCCGTGCAGGCGGCCATGAAAGTTTATGAGTCCCTCGGCATGCGCCCGTTGCACGTACGCAAGGAAGTGCCCGGCTTCATCGCCGACCGCTTGCTCGAAGCGTTGTGGCGTGAGGCGCTGCATCTGGTGAATGACGGCGTGGCGACCACGGGCGAGATCGACGATGCGATTCGGTTTGGCGCAGGTTTGCGCTGGTCGTTCATGGGCACGTTCCTGACCTACACGTTGGCCGGTGGTGACGCGGGCATGCGCCACTTCATGTCGCAATTCGGCCCGGCGTTGCAGTTGCCGTGGACGTATCTGCCAGCCCCGGAGCTGACCGACAAGTTGATTGATGACGTGGTCGATGGCACCAGCGATCAGCTCGGCCGGCACAGCATATCGGCGCTGGAACGCTATCGTGATGATTGTCTGCTGGCGGTGCTGGAGGCGGTGAAGAGCACCAAGGAGAAGCATGGGATGGCGTTCAGCGAGTAATCGGTTCGCTACAAACCGCTGCCCTCACCCTAGCCCTCTCCCGGAGGGAGAGGGGACTGACCGCAGTGTTCATGCGAGCTGCACCGACCTGCACCACCGAGCCGAACTCCAGTTTTGAAAGGCCCCCGATCGGCTCCCTTTCCCCCTCGCCCCCCCTGGGGGAGAGGGCTGGGGTGAGGGGGTTGCTCTTGATCCTGACCACCCGCCACCTGCCGGAATCCAAACCATGCCGCACCTCACCACTTACCAAACCAGAATCATCCCCGACTGGGTGGACTACAACGGTCACCTGCGCGACGCCTTTTACCTGCTGATTTTCAGCTACGCCACCGACGCCCTGATGGATCGCCTCGGCATGGACAGCAACAACCGCGAAGCCAGCGGCCATTCGCTGTTCACCCTCGAACTGCACCTCAACTATCTGCACGAAGTGAAGCTCGACACTGAGGTCGAAGTGCGTACACAAATCATCGGCCACGACAGCAAGCGCCTGCACCTCTATCACAGCCTGCACAAGGTCGGTGACGAGCAGGAACTGGCCGGCAATGAACAAATGCTGCTGCACGTCGACCTCGCCGGCCCGCGCTCGGCACCGTTCAGCCCCGATACCTTGAGCCGCCTGCAAAGTATCGTCGCCGAACAGAAAGACCTGCCCGCCCCCGCTTACATCGGCCGCGTCATCGCGCTGCCACCTGCAAGGTAAATCCATCAATCGCAAGGAGCCGCCATGAACACCGCTGCCGCTGTTGCCGATTTCCGTACTTATCCGTTGATCAGCGCGCTGAGCGACGTGCAGAGTCTGGCGGATCGCGTTGCAATTGAATGGGCCGACGGGCGCGTCAGCCCGTTTCACCACGTCTGGCTGCGGGACAACTGCCCGTGTCAGCACTGCGTCTATAGCGTCACCCGTGAGCAGGTTTTCGAGATCGTCGATGCGGCTGAAGATCTGAAATCCACAGCCGCACACATCGATACCGACGGCTGCCTGCGCATCGACTGGCAGGACGGCCATCGCAGCCGCTTCGATCCGGGCTGGTTGCGCGCTCACGCCTACGACGATGAATCCCGCGCCGAACGCTTGGCCGCCAAGCCCAAACCTTATCTGTGGCGCAGCGATCTGCAATTGCCGGTGTTCGAATACACGGCGCTGATGAACGACAACGCCGCCCTGCTGCAATGGCTGCTCGCCCTCCGCGACACCGGCCTGACGCAGGTGCGCGGTGTGCCCACCGAACCCGGTTCGCTGAAACTCGTCGCGCAGCGCATTTCATTCATCCGCGAAAGCAACTTCGGCGTGCTGTTCAACGTGCAGTCCAAGGCCGATGCCGACAGCAATGCTTACACCGCTTTCAACCTGCCGCTGCACACGGATCTGCCGACTCGTGAGCTGCAACCGGGCCTGCAATTTCTGCATTGCCTGGTGAATGACGCCGAGGGTGGCGAGAGCATTTTTGTCGATGGCTTTGCGATTGCCGATGCGTTGCGCAGTGAAGACCCGGCATCGTTTCAGGCCCTGTGTGAAATCCCCGTGGAGTTTCGCAACAAGGATCGGCATAGCGATTATCGCTGTCTGGCGCCGATCATCGCTTTGGATGCCCTGGGTCGCGTGGCGGAAATACGCATGGCGAACTTTTTGCGCGGGGCGTTTGATACGTCGGTGGAACAGATGCCGCTGTTGTATCGGGCTTATCGGCGGTTTATTGCGATGACTCGCGAGCCACGGTTTCGGCTGATGCAGCGGCTCAATCCCGGTGAACTGTGGTGCTTCGATAACCGCCGCACGTTGCATGCGCGCAATGCCATTGATCCGGCCACGGGGGCGCGGCATTTCCAGGGCTGTTATGTCGACCGGGATGAGTTGTTGTCGCGGATTCTGGTATTGCAACGTTAAACCGTAAAAAGATCGCAGCCTTCGGCAGCTCCTACAGGGAAATGCATTCCAATGCAGGAGCTGCCGAAGGCTGCGATCTTTTGCTTTTCAGCAGGCAAAAAAAAGCCCCGATACCAGCCGTGACAGGATCGGGGCTCAAGCTACTGTTGAGGAGCTGCGATTCGCGGGTGACCAAACCTTCGTGAAGCGAGCTGAGGCCAGTGTGCCCACTGCCCTTTATCGTGAGTTAGCCGAAAACGACCTGTTCATAGCCGTCGCGGCCACTGCGACAAATCGCCCTTGCCGTCACTCCCCATGCCTACCAGAATCGAGCCACGACCTCCGTTACCGAAGAAGGATGCGCGTCATGATGTATGCCGATTTGATCGATCAGGAAGATTTGTTGGGCCAGCTCAAGGCGTTGGGGTTTCAAGTGCCGAGCGGCTCCACAGCGGAGCAGGCCTGCGAGTGTGCAGTGCGCGGCCTGGATAATGTGCGTGCGTTTGAACTGCGCAAGATGGTCAAGGACATGTACACCAGCGGCGCCAGCATTCAGCCCGCGGTGCGGCAGGCGATCGACAAGCAATTGTTGCCGGCATTGGCGCAATACCAGCAAACCCATAGCGCCTGAAAAATCCATTCGCGAGCAGGCTCGCTCCCACATTTGATCGAGTTTTCATGGAAGAACTCGGTTAAATGTGGGAGCGAGCCTGCTCGCGAAGAACGATGACGCGGTCTACAGCCTCACGCTGGCAAACGTCGACTCGTTACGCGCCTGACTCAACGCCGACATCGGCCCCGACAGCGGCGACATCACGATCGCCTGCGGCAGCGGCAGCATCGCCACTTGCTGGGTGGTGTTGGAACCCACGCGCTCGTCACGCGGCGGAATGCCGAAGTATTCGCGGTAGCACTTGGAGAAGTGCGGCGTCGAGACGAACCCACACACCGACGCCACTTCGATGATCGACATCGGCGTCTGCTTCAGCAACTGCCGAGCGCGGATCAAACGCAGCTTCAAGTAGTAACGCGACGGCGAGCAGTGCAGGTATTTCTGGAACAGCCGCTCCAGTTGTCGACGCGACACGGCGACGTACACCGCCAGTTCATCGAGGTCGATCGGCTCTTCCAGGTTGGCTTCCATCAGCGCTACGATTTCCTGCAGTTTCGGCTGGTTGGTGCCGAGCATGTGCTTGAGTGGCACGCGCTGGTGATCCTGTTCGTTACGGATGCGTTCGTAGACGAACATCTCCGAGATCGCGGCGGACAGTTCACGACCGTGATCGCGGCTGATCAGGTGCAGCATCATGTCCAGCGGCGCGGTGCCGCCGGAGCTGGTGAAACGGTTACGGTCGAGGGTGAACAAACGAGTGCTCATGGCCACGCGCGGGAAAGCTTCCTGCATCGCCGCGAGACATTCCCAGTGCACGCTGCAATCGAAACCATCCAGCAGGCCAGCGCAGGCCAACGCCCAACTGCCGGTGCACACGGCGCCGAGGCGCTTGGATTGACGCGCCTGGCTTTGCAACCACGAGACGTGTTCACGGGTGACCGTGCGTTGGATACCGATACCGCCGCAGACGATCACGGTGTCCAGTGGCGGGGCTTTGTGCATGGAAGCGTCGGGAGTGATTTGCAGACCGTCACTGGCCCACACCTGGCCGCCATCGACGGTGAGGGTGCTCCAGCGATACAGCTCGCGACCGGACAATTGGTTGGCCATGCGCAGAGGTTCTACTGCGGAGGCCAGAGAAATCAGCGTGAAATTGTCCAGCAGCAGAAAGCCGATGGATTGAGGCGCACGGTTCTGGGGTTGGGCCCCGGAGTTGAACGACGTCATCGCGGTATCTCCTCACACAAAGCGGGTGATGGCCTCAGGCGGAGGCTCTTGTTATTGCCAGCGTTCTCGCGTGGGAGACGGGCTTTGTTATGACAGAGCAATTGCCATGCCTAAAATTGGATGGCCGTTCAATAACTCCTGAAAACGACGTCGCGACGTGTCTATACGAGCCGTCCGACAAAAGGTATTTCGAAGTGCCATTAGCGACGGCGAGCGCGCTGTCCCAAGGTGTGTGAGCAAATCGGTAGCACTTGTGGGAACTGGCCTGCGCGCAGTTTGTGGGGAGTGTCACCGCAAGCACGGGTGACGGACGGTCGGGGCGCTAATCGCGCTCAGTGCGTGGGAAGGGTTCTTGTCTGAGAGCGACGCGCTAAAAGGTGGCGTGTTTGAGTTCGGGTGTTCCGTTAGCGAGCAGTTTTGACTGGTCTGGCCCCTTCGCGAGCAGGCTCGCTCCCACATTTGGAATGCATGCTCCTGTGGGAGCGAGCCTGCTCGCGAAGAACTCACCTCGGTGTCACTGATTCAGCACTCAACAGCACTGACCGCCAAGCCACCGCGCGAGGTCTCTTTATATTTGTCATGCATATCCGCGCCGGTATCACGCATGGTGCGGATCACCCGATCCAGCGAAATAAAATGCTGACCATCGCCACGCAGTGCCATTTGCGCCGCGTTGATCGCCTTCACCGCCGCGATCGCATTGCGCTCGATGCACGGCACTTGCACCAGGCCACCGACCGGATCGCAGGTCAGCCCAAGGTTATGTTCCAGGCCAATCTCCGCCGCGTTGCACAATTGCTCCGGCGTAGCGCCCAGAATCTCCGCCAGCCCCGCCGCCGCCATCGCACACGCCGAACCGACTTCGCCCTGACAGCCAACCTCGGCACCGGAGATCGAAGCATTCTTCTTGCACAGAATCCCCACCGCCGCAGCGCCAAGGAAGTAATCGACCACGTTGGCGTCGGTCACCGCTTCACTGAACTTCATAAAGTAGTGCAACACCGCCGGGATGATCCCCGCTGCACCATTGGTCGGCGCCGTGACCATGCGCCCGCCCGCCGCGTTTTCTTCATTCACCGCCAGGGCGAACAGGTTGACCCACTCCATCGCACTCAACGTCGAGCCGATCACATTGGGCTTGTTCAACTCCTGCAGACTGCGATGCAACTTCGCCGCACGCCGACGTACATTCAATCCACCGGGCAGGATGCCTTCGTGTTTCAGCCCCTGCTCGACGCAATCCTGCATCGCCCGCCACAGCTTCATCAGCCCGGCGCGAATCTCTTCTTCACTGCGCCAGACCTTTTCATTGGCCATCATCAGTTCAGCGACGCGCAAATTGTTCTTCTTGCACAACTCCAGCAGCTCGACCGCGCTGGAAAAGTCGTAAGGCAATTCAGTGCGATCCAGATCGACGACACCGCTGGAGGCCTGTGCCTGATCCACCACGAAACCGCCGCCGACCGAATAGTAGGTGTCGCGATGCAGTTCGCCGTGATCGCCCTCAGCAACAATCGTCATCGCATTGGGGTGGAACGGCAGGTTTTCATCGATCAGGCGCATATCCCGCGCCCAGACAAACGGCACCGACAAACGACCGTCCAATAGCAGTGTGTGAGTTTCGCGCAGCGCCTGAATGCGCGGGCCGATCTGCGACGGGTCGATTGCGTCCGGCCACTCGCTCATCAGCCCCATGATCACTGCGTTGTCGCTGCCGTGACCGATGCCGGTAGCAGACAGCGAACCGAACAGCTGCACTTCGATCCGCCGCACCTGTTCCAGTTGATGCTTGCCCCTTAACGACTCGACGAACAACGCCGCCGCGCGCATGGGCCCGACGGTGTGGGAACTGGAAGGGCCGATGCCGATTTTGAACAGGTCGAAAACGCTGATAGCCATTGCTGCAGAGCTCCTGAGGATGCCGGTCCGGGGCGTGAAGCGCCCGCTGGCGGAGCTGCTACGCTCAAGCTGCGATCCGCCGGAATGCCCGCATCATCAGGCTTTTGTCGGGGCGCACGGCGTCTGACACCGACGCACTCATGTCCACCAGCGCCGCGCCGTTTTCTTCCCGGTTTTTCGCCGTTTTTATGCGGCTCAGAGGGTCATTCGGGGCAGAAAAAAGCTGTAAACGACGTCACTGACACTAGATACGACCATCCCTGTACTGGATACGACCCCCCCTGTAGGCGTCAGATTTTCACTGGTACATGATCGTTATGACTCGATTGCAAGGCGCCGTGGTAGAGCTGTCTCCAGAACGCCATCCAACCGCAACCTATAAGTGCGGTGGTCCACAGTCGGAACACTGCCAAAAAAAACACCAAGGAGTCCATCCATGAAAGGTTCCCCGTCGTTGTTGTTGGCCGCCATGCTGAGTCTGCCGTTACTGGCGCAAGCTGCAGAACCGGCGCAGTGCAGTACCGTTAACTTCTCCGATGTCGGCTGGACCGACATCACCGCCACCACCGCTACCACCTCCGTCGTACTCAACGCCCTCGGCTACAAGACCAAGACCACCATGATCTCCGTGCCCGTGACCTACAAGTCGCTGGCCGACGGCAAGAACATGGACGTGTTCCTCGGCAACTGGATGCCGACCATGGAAAACGACATCAAGGCCTACCGCGACGCCGGCACCGTGGAAACCGTACGCACCAACCTCAAGGGCGCCAAGTACACCCTCGCCGTGCCGCAAGCCCTGTATGACAAGGGCCTGCATGACTTCGCCGACATCGCCAAATTCAAGAAAGAACTCGACGGCAAGATCTACGGCATCGAGCCTGGCAACGACGGCAACCGCCTGATCCAGAGCATGATCGACAAGGACGCCTTCGGCCTGAAAACCGCCGGTTTCAAAGTCGTCGAATCGTCGGAAGCGGGCATGCTCTCGCAGGTTGATCGCGCGCAGAAACGCGACACCGCCGTGGTCTTCCTCGGCTGGGCGCCGCACCCGATGAACAAGCGCTTCAAGATCCAATACCTGACCGGTGGCGATGATTTCTTCGGCCCCGATTTCGGTGCTGCGACCGTGGCGACCAACACCCGCAAGGGCTACGCCACCGAGTGCAGCAACGTCGGTCAGTTGCTGAAGAACCTGGAGTTCACCGTCGACATGGAAAGCGAACTGATGGGCAACATCCTCGACGACAAGATGAAGCCTGACGCGGCCGCCAAGGCCTGGCTGAAAAAGAATCCACAGGTGCTCGATACCTGGCTCGCTGGCGTGACCACCATTGACGGTAAACCTGGCCTGGAGGCCGTGAAAGCCAAGCTGAATCAGTAATCGCTTATGCCGGGTGGGCTCGCCCACCCGGGCTGTTTATTTCCTTGCATGCGGACGTTCACTACCATGCTGATTGATCAGAAAATACCTTTAGGCCAGTACATCGCGGGATTCGTTGAATGGTTGACGCAACACGGCGCCAGCACCTTCGACGCAATCGCCGTGACCCTGGAAACGATGATCCACGGCGTGACGTTTGCGCTGACCTGGTTCAACCCACTGGTCTTGATTGGCCTGATCGCCCTGCTCGCGCACTTGATCCAGCGCAAATGGGGATTGACCGCTTTCGTGATCGCCTCCTTCTTGCTGATCCTCAATCTGGGTTACTGGCAGGAAACCATGGAAACCCTCGCCCAGGTCATGTTCGCGACCCTGGTCTGCGTGGTCATCGGCGTGCCGTTGGGCATCGTCGCCGCGCACAAACCGATGTTCTACACGTTAATGCGTCCGGTACTCGATCTGATGCAGACCGTACCGACCTTCGTTTACCTCATTCCTACCCTGACCCTCTTCGGGCTGGGTGTGGTGCCGGGCCTGATCTCCACGGTGGTGTTCGCCATCGCAGCGCCGATCCGCCTGACCTACCTGGGCATCCGCGATGTCCCGCAAGAACTGATGGACGCCGGCAAGGCCTTCGGCTGCTCGCGTCGCCAATTGCTCTCACGGATCGAACTGCCTCACGCCATGCCGAGCATCGCGGCCGGCATCACCCAATGCATCATGCTGTCGTTGTCGATGGTGGTGATCGCCGCACTGGTAGGCGCCGACGGACTCGGCAAACCGGTGGTCAACGCACTGAACACTGCTGATATCGCCCTGGGCTTCGAAGCGGGCCTGGCGATCGTACTGCTGGCGATCATGCTCGACCGTATCTGCAAACAACCCGACGCCAAAGTAGGGGGTGACGCATGAGCATAATTCGCTTCGAAGACGTCGACGTAATCTTCTCCAAGGATCCACGCGAGGCGCTCAAGCTGCTGGATCAGGGTATGACCCGCAACGAGATCCTGAAGAAGACCGGACAGATCGTCGGCGTGGAAAAAGCCACGCTGGACATCAACAAAGGTGAGATCTGCGTACTGATGGGCCTGTCCGGTTCCGGCAAGTCGAGCCTGCTGCGCTGCATCAACGGCCTCAACACCGTGAGCCGCGGCAAGCTGTTCGTCGAGCATGAAAACCGTCAGATCGACATTGCCTCCTGCACCCCCGCCGAGCTGAAAATGATGCGCACCAAACGCATCGCCATGGTGTTCCAGAAGTTCGCCCTGATGCCGTGGCTGACGGTGCGCGAGAACATCAGTTTCGGTCTGGAAATGCAGGGCCGTCCGGAGAAAGAACGCAAGAAACTGGTCGATGAAAAGCTCGAACTGGTGGGCCTGACCCAGTGGCGCAACAAGAAGCCCGACGAACTCTCCGGCGGCATGCAGCAACGTGTCGGTCTGGCGCGGGCGCTGGCGATGGACGCCGATATTCTGCTGATGGACGAACCGTTCTCGGCGCTCGACCCGCTGATCCGGCAGGGATTGCAGGATGAACTGCTGGAACTGCAACGCAAGCTGAGCAAGACCATTGTCTTCGTGAGTCACGACCTCGACGAGGCGCTCAAATTGGGTAGCCGCATCGCGATCATGAAAGACGGCCGGATCATCCAGTACAGCGTACCGGAAGAGATCGTGCTGAACCCGGCGGACGACTATGTGCGTACGTTCGTGGCGCACACCAATCCGCTCAACGTGCTCTGCGGCCGCAGCCTGATGCGCACGCTGGACAAGTGCAAGCGTATCAACGGTTCGGTGTGCCTCGATCCGGGCGGCGACTCGTGGCTGGACCTGGCCGAAGGCAACACCATCAAGGGTGCGCGGCAGAACGGTTCGGTGCTGAACCTGCAGAACTGGGCACCGGGACAAGCGGTGGAAGGCCTGGAACGCAAGCCGACGCTGGTGGATTCGAACATCGGCATGCGCGATGCGTTGCAGATTCGTTATCAGACCGGCAACAAGCTGGTGCTGCACGATAACAATCATGTGGTGGGGATCTTGGGCGACAGTGAGCTGTATCACGCGTTGCTGGGCAAGAATCTCGGTTAAGACGGGATAAAAAAAGGGATCGCGGTGAGCGATCCCTTTTTTATTGGGTCAGGGAAAAGCCCCTCATCGGAACGCCGCCCGCCTAGCCCTCTCCCAGAGGGAGAGGGGACTGATTGGGGGGATGCTGCAGAGCTACACCGACCTGATCCTGCTTTACCGAATCCATAATCGACTCGATCTTCCATTTCGGTGCACTACGCCAGACACCTCGGTCAGCTCCCTCTCCCTCCGGGAGAGGGTCGGGGTGAGGGAGCTTTTGACTTTAGCTATACACCCGGCCAAGGAGCTGCCGATGGCTTTCAAACTGATCGAGCACATCGCGTGTGATCTGATCCTGCGTGAAGCCCATCAGGTCGTAATCCTGGCTGCCGTTGTGCAGATACACCTCGGCGCGGTAGTAACGCTGGCGCGCTTCATCGGACTGAGCCGATTCGGTTGGGGTCGCCAGATAGCCGTCCAGGCTGACTTCGTAGACGAAAGGGTTGCCCTCTTCCATCTCGACGCGCACGCCCATGCAACGCTTGGACTTGCCCAGCAACGTCTGCACTTGCAGACCCTGCGCACGCATCTGTGCGCTCGCGTCTTCCAGCGCCGGGCTGACTTGCTTGTCCATGAAACGCTGCACCACCGATTGGCTCGGTTGCAGGTCCAGCTGCGTCAAACGCTCGCTGAAACCACGACGACCACGCTCCGCCAGTTGCGCCTGCTCCTGTTCGATCTGCACGTCCTGGCGCATCGCCTTGTGCAGGCCGAACATGAAGAACACCAGCACCACCGAGAACGGCAGACCGGCCAGCACCACCATGGTTTGCATGGCTTCGAAGTTACCGGCGAACAGCAGACCGATGGTCACCAGGGTGATCACCACCGACCAGAAGATCCGCAGCCAGTGCGGCGCATCTTCATCGACGTTGCCGCCCTTGCAGGACAGGTTCGCCATCATTACCGCACCAGAGTCGGCCGGGGTCAGGAACAGCACGAAGCCGACAAAGATCGACACACCGATGACGACTTTCGACGCCGGGTAGTGCTCAAGCAATTGATAGATCGCCATCGACGGCTGTTCCAGCGCCGTCTTGCCAAGCTCCACCGCCCCCTGGTTCATCACCAGATCCAGTGCCGAGTTACCGAAGATCGACAGCCAGGCCAAGGTGAAGCCCAGCGGAATCAGCAGCACGCCCGCCACCAGCTCACGCACGGTACGACCACGGGAAATACGCGCGATGAACATGCCGACGAATGGCGCCCAGGAAATCCACCACGCCCAGTAGAACAGGGTCCACAGGCCCAACCAGCGGTCGGACTTGGCGCTGTCGCCTTCATAAACGTACAGGTCGAACGTTTTCAGCACGACGCCGTTGAGGTAGTCGCCGATGTTCTGCACGAAGCCGTTGAGCAAGTGCAGGGTCGGGCCGAACAGCAGCACGAAAATCAGCAGGCCGCTGAACAGCACGATGTTCAGGTTGGACAAACGACGGATGCCGTTCTCCACACCGGACACGGCAGCGATGGTCGCCACGGTGCTCATCACAATGATCACGATCAGCAGGTTGGTGTTGCTGTGTTCCATGCCGAACAGGTTTTCCAGGCCCGACGACACTTGCAGCGAGCCAATCCCCAGGTTCGTCACCAGACCCAGCAGGGTCACGAACATGCCGAAGCCGTCCACCGCGTGACCGGCCGCGCCTTTGACCCAACGCTCGCCGACCAGCGGATACAGCGCCGAACGCAGGGCCAGCGGCTGGTTATGACGGTAAGCAAAATACGCCACGGCCAGACCGACCAGTGCGTAGATCGCCCAGCCGTGCAGACCCCAGTGCAGGAACGTCAGCTGTACCGCCTGACGCGCAGCCATGTTGGTGGCCGATGCGCCTTCCGGCGGATTGAAGTAGTGGTCCAGTGGCTCGGACGCGCCGAAATACAGCAGCGAAATACCGATACCCGACGAGAACAGCATCCCCGCCCAGGCGCCGTAACTGAAATCCGGGGTGTCATCCTTGCTGCCCAGTTTGAGTTTGCCGTAGGAGGAAAACGCCAGGCCCACGACGAATACCAGGTAGGCGGCAATCACCACCATGTAGTACCAGCCGAAGCTGCGCGACAACCAGGCCTGAGCGATACCCAACAATCTGCCGGCCTCTTGCGGGGCGATAATCAGAATGGCGGTCAACAACAGAATCAGCGCGGTAGAGGTGTAAAACACCCAACCGTTGACCGTCACCTTCTCGGGCGGGGTCTTTATAAGCGAGGCAGAACTCATGGCACAAATGCTCCAGGCAGTGCGAGAGAAGAACACAAGGCAACACGGAACCCGACCAATCGGTTAGTTGGCAGCCGACCGGCGGGTGATATAAAGACATCCCGAAAAAAGCCCGAACCTGCCGAAATGGCGCTGCGAATCGCTTTCGTGGCCGAAGGTGGACGGACGTTCATCCGAAACCTGGCCCTGAGCGTCTTGCCCTTTCAACACGTCCATCGAATCGCGAACCGCGCCATGCCCCACGCAGGTTTCGAGCTGTTTCGCATGTCGGTTTTATCGCCACTTACACGTAGGAAAAATCTGTAGGCAGCGACGATTTGTCGCAGATCTTATTCTTTGTTGATTGAACGTTCAATCAAAACAAAATAGACTGGCCCTCAATCCGATAGGCGTGATTCGCCGCTCGGAAGGCCTAAGGAGATGTGCAAGATGCCCAAGGTCGGTATGCAACCCATCCGCCGCCAACAACTGATCGAAGCCACTTTGCAGGCGGTCGATCAGGTCGGAATGGGGGACGCCAGCATTGCGCTGATCGCCCGTTTGGCCGGTGTCTCGAATGGCATCATCAGTCATTACTTTCAGGACAAGAACGGCCTGATTGCCGCCACGATGCGGTATCTGATGAGCGTCCTCAGCGAGAACGTCACCCTGCGCCGCCAAGCGCTGGCAGATGACAGCCCACGGGCGCATCTGCAGGTGATCATCGAAGGCAACTTCGACGCCAGCCAGGTCAATGGCCCGGCAATGAAAACCTGGCTGGCCTTCTGGGCCACCAGCATGCACCAGCCGTCTTTGCACAGGTTGCAGCGGATCAACGATCACCGTCTGTATTCCAACCTGTGCTGCGAGTTCCGCCGTGTGTTGCCGCTCGAAGATGCGCGCAGTGCTGCGCGAGGACTGGCAGCGTTGATTGACGGCTTGTGGTTGCGCGGCGCTTTGTCGGGAGACGCTTTCGACACGGCGCAGGCGCAACAGATCGCTTACGAATACATGGATTTCCAATTGGCCAAGAAGGTGAGCTAGAGCACACAGAAAACGCTCGGCCCCTGAACGCCACCGCAGCCTCACCGCGGTGGTCACGCCAACCACTAATGCACTTGCGAGGACACTATGGCCCGTTTCGAACTGCAAAAACTTTACATCGATGGTGCGTACTCCGACGCCGGCAGCGATGCCACCTTCGAAGCCATCAACCCGGCTAACGGTGAAGTCCTCGCACTGGTGCAACGTGCGACCAAGGAAGACGTCGAGCGCGCTGTGGTCAGCGCTGAAAAGGGCCAGAAAATCTGGGCCGCGATGACCGCCATGGAGCGTTCGCGCATCCTGCGTCGTGCCGTCGACATCCTGCGCGAGCGCAACGATGAACTGGCCGCACTGGAAACCCTGGACACCGGTAAATCCTTCTCCGAAACCAAGTACGTCGACATCGTTACCGGCGCTGACGTGCTGGAATACTACGCAGGCCTGGTGCCAGCGATCGAAGGCGAGCAGATTCCACTGCGCGACACTTCGTTCGTCTACACCCGTCGCGAGCCGCTGGGCGTTGTCGCCGGTATCGGCGCGTGGAATTATCCGATCCAGATTGCGTTGTGGAAATCCGCGCCAGCCCTGGCCGCCGGTAACGCGATGATCTTCAAGCCAAGCGAAGTCACCTCGCTGACCACCCTGAAACTGGCCGAGATCTACACCGAAGCCGGCGTTCCAAACGGCGTGTTCAACGTGCTGACCGGCAGCGGCCGTGAAGTCGGTACCTGGCTGACCGAGCACCCGCGCATCGAAAAGATCTCCTTCACCGGCGGCACCGACACCGGCAAGAAGGTTATGGCCAGCGCTTCGGCTTCGTCGCTGAAAGACGTGACCATGGAACTGGGCGGCAAGTCCCCGCTGATCATCTGCGACGACGCCGATCTCGATCGCGCTGCCGACACTGCGATGATGGCCAACTTCTACAGCTCCGGTCAGGTCTGCACCAACGGCACTCGCGTGTTCGTTCCGGCGCACCTGAAAGCCGCTTTCGAAGCCAAGATCGTTGAGCGCGTTGCGCGCATCCGCATCGGCAACCCGGAAGACGAAAACACCAACTTCGGCCCACTGGTCAGCTTCCCGCACATGGAAAGCGTGCTCGGCTACATCGCCAAGGGTAAAGCAGAAGGCGCCCGCGTGCTGTGCGGCGGCGAGCGTCTGACCGACGGCGAATTCGCCAAAGGCGCGTTCGTCGCTCCGACCGTGTTCACCGATTGCACCGACGACATGACCATCGTCCGCGAAGAAATCTTTGGCCCGGTGATGGCGATCCTCTCCTACGAAACCGAAGAAGAAGTGATCCGTCGCGCCAACGACACCGACTTCGGCCTGGCCGCCGGTATCGTCACCAAAGACCTGAACCGCGCGCACCGCGTGATTCATCAACTGGAAGCCGGTATCTGCTGGATCAACGCCTGGGGCGAGTCCGACGCAAAAATGCCGGTTGGCGGTTACAAGCAGTCGGGTGTTGGCCGTGAGAACGGCATCAGCTCGCTGAACAACTTCACCCGCATCAAATCGGTACAGGTCGAGCTGGGCGATTACGTCTCGGTGTTCTAAGACCCGAGTCTTGTATTGCTCGTGAGGCCGTCTTCGCGAGCAGGCTCGCTCCTACATTGGAACAGTGTCTCCTGTGGGAGCGAGCCTGCTCGCGAATCGAGTGCAAAGCACTCGTCAGGCCCGACCTGACCACTATCAAAGAGGGTGCATTCAATGTCCCAAGAATTCGATTACATCATCATCGGTGCCGGCTCGGCCGGTAACACCCTGGCGACCCGTCTGACTGAAGACGAAGGCGTCACCGTTCTGCTGCTTGAAGCCGGCGGCCCTGACTATCGTTTCGACTTCCGTACGCAAATGCCGGCTGCTCTGGCATTCCCGCTGCAAGGTCGTCGCTACAACTGGGCTTACGAGACCGATCCAGAGCCACACATGGACGGTCGCCGGATGGAATGCGGGCGCGGCAAAGGCCTCGGCGGTTCCTCGCTGATCAACGGCATGTGCTACATCCGTGGCAACGCGATGGACTATGACGGCTGGGCGAAACTGCCAGGTCTGGAAGACTGGTCGTACCTCGACTGCCTGCCGTACTTCCGCAAAGCCGAAACCCGCGACATCGGCCCGAACGACTACCACGGTGGCGAAGGCCCGGTCAGCGTGACCACGCCGAAGGCGGGCAACAATCCGCTGTTCCACGCCATGGTTGAAGCTGGCGTACAAGCCGGCTACCCGCGCACCGAAGACTTGAACGGTTATCAGCAGGAAGGCTTCGGCCCGATGGACCGCACCGTGACGCCGAAAGGCCGTCGTGCCTCCACCGCCCGTGGCTACCTCGATGTCGCCAAGAAGCGTTCGACCCTGACCATCGTCACCCACGCCCTGACCGACAAGATTCTGTTTGAAGGCAAGCGTGCCGTTGGCGTGCGTTACCTGGTCGGCGATGCTGAAGAGCGTGTTGACGTCAAAGCCCGCAAGGAAGTGCTGCTGTGCTCCGGCGCCATCGCTTCGCCGCAGATTCTGCAGCGTTCCGGTGTCGGCCCTGCCGAACTGCTGAAATCGCTCGACATTCCGGTCGTTCACGATCTGCCGGGCGTTGGTGAAAACCTGCAGGATCACCTTGAGCTATACCTGCAATACGCCTGCACCCAACCGGTTTCGCTGTACCCGTCGCTGCTCTGGTACAACCAGCCGGCGATCGGTGCCGAGTGGCTGTTCAACGGCACCGGCATCGGCGCCAGCAACCAGTTCGAAGCCGGCGGTTTCATCCGTTCGCGTCCGGAATTCGAATGGCCGAACATCCAGTACCACTTCCTGCCGGTGGCGATTAACTACAACGGCAGCAACGGTGTGAAAGAGCACGGTTTCCAGGCGCACATGGGTTCCATGCGTTCGCCAAGCCGTGGTCGCATCCAGGCCAAGTCGAAAGACCCGCGCCAGCACCCGAGCATTCTGTTCAACTACATGGCCACCGAGCAGGACTGGCAGGAATTCCGCGACGGCATCCGCCTGACCCGTGAAATCATGCAACAGCCGGCACTGGACGCTTTCCGCGGCCGCGAAATCAGCCCGGGCATTGAAGTGCAAACCGATGAGCAGCTGGACAAGTTCATCCGCGAGCACGCCGAAACCGCGTTCCACCCGTCCTGCTCGTGCAAGATGGGCACCGACGAGATGGCCGTAGTGGATGGCGAAGGTCGCGTGCACGGCATGCAGAGCCTGCGTGTGGTCGATGCCTCGATCATGCCGATCATCACCACCGGCAACCTCAACGCGCCGACGATCATGATCGCCGAGAAAATCGCCGACAAGATCCGTGGCCGCAAGCCACTGCCGCGCAGCAACGCCGCCTACTACGTAGCGGGCGGTGCGCCGGTGAAGGGCAAGCCGATGCGTGATATCACGCCGGTTGCTCAGTAAGACGTAATACCGAGGCGCGGCCTTCGCGAGCAGGCTCGCTCCCACAGTAGATCTCCAGCGAACACAAAATGTGTGAGCGCTCAGGATTTAATGTGGGAGCGAGCCTGCTCGCGAAGGGGCCCTCACATTCAGCACAAATTCCCCCGCTGCACAGTAAATCCTCCTACAGCCCCTCTTCACTTGATCCTACCCCCACGCAGGCCTACTCTAGACCTCGCGCAACCATTTCACCCCCTCCCCGCCGTCGCTTTACCGCTTCCCCCTGACAAGGAGGTTCCCGAATGTTCGATTTCCACCCCCAGCTCAAGCAGCGCTTCGCTGCCTTGCGCACGGGCGCCGAGTTTTTTTCCCTGCGGTATGTACGCGAGTCCGGCCAGTACCTGTCGGTACGCAAGAACGTCGCCGAACCGCCGAGCCTGAGCCGCGACGAAGGTGCGATGCTCACCGTTCGCGTCAACGGCGTTGAGGCGTACGCCGCCACCAATGACCTGTCGCAGCGTGGCCTGCAAGCCGCCCTCGAACGCGCCGAGCTGCAAGCCCGTCGGCTCAAGCCGCACGCCTTGCTCGACCTGCGTGATCAGCCCGTATCGAGCGACCGCGCTGATTACTTTTCACCCAATCTCGAACAACCCTTCCCGTCCTTGAGCGAATGCTTCGAGCTGCTCGGCGCGGAATCCGCCTCGGTGCCCAAGGATGAGCGCCTGGTGAATTGGCAAGTGAGCATCGGCATCACCCACGTCGAACAGATCTACCTGAGCAGCGCCGGGGCCGAATTGCGCCAGGCCCAGCGCTTCGTCTATCCAGGCCTCGACGTCACCGCCTACGACGGCAACGACAGCCAGACCCGCAGCCTCGGCCGCGAGAACTTCGGCCAACAGGGCGGTGCTGACGTGATCAGCCGTTGCGGTCTGGTCGGCGCCGGCCCGCAAGTCGCCGATCAGGCCCTGCAACTGCTGCTCGCGCCGAACACCCCGCAAGGCCCGCGCGACCTGCTGCTGATGCCCGATCAGATGATGTTGCAAATCCACGAATCCATCGGCCATCCGCTGGAACTCGACCGCATCCTCGGCGACGAGCGCAATTACGCTGGCACCAGTTTTGTTAAAGCGAGTGACTTCGGCAGCCTGCAATACGGCTCGAAACTGCTCAACGTGACCTTCGATCCGGGCATTCCCGAAGAACTCGCCAGCTATGGCCACGATGACGACGGTACCCAGGCCAGCAAACAATTTCTGATTCGCGATGGCTTGCTGCTGCGGCCGCTGGGCGGTGCGCTGTCGCAATATCGTGCCGGGATGGAAGGCGTCGCCAACAGTCGCGCCTGTGGCTGGAACCGCGCGCCGATCGACCGCATGGCCAACCTCAATATCGAACCGGGCGACCAGCCACTTGAGCAGTTGATCAAAGGCATCGAGCACGGCATTTTGATGAGCACCAACCGTTCGTGGTCGATTGACGATGCGCGCAATAAATTCCAGTTCGGCTGCGAATGGGGTCAGTTGATCGAAAATGGTGAACTGAAAGGTGTGGTGAAAAATCCGAACTACCGGGCAATTTCTGCGCACTTCTGGAAAAGCCTGCGCGCCGTCGGCGACGCCAACACCGTCAAGGTGCTGGGCACGCCGAACTGCGGCAAGGGTGAACCGAATCAGGTGATCCGCGTCGGCCACGCTTCGCCGGCCTGCGTATTCAGCAACGTTGATGTGTTTGGGGGAGACGCCTGATGAGCATTTCGAAGAGTCAGTCCGACGCCTTCAAGGTCATGGTCAATTGGCTGCGTGACAGCGTGCGCGAGCCGGAGCAGTTCACCCTCAGCTACGCCGCCGAGTCTTCGGCGTTTGTGCGTTTCAATCACGCCAAGGTGCGTCAGGCCGGGCAAGTACAGCAGGCCAACATCGTTCTGAAGTTGATCAACGACGGGCGTCACGCCGACCTGCAAGTCACCCTGTCCGGTGATCAGGAAGGCGATTTGCAACGCCTCGCCGAAGGCCTGCAACAACTGCGCGAAACCTTGCCGTTGCTGCCGCAGGATCCGTATCTGCTGCTCAACCACAACGGCTGGCAGAGCCACAACGTGCAGGAACATCCGCTGCCGGACACTGAACAGGTGGTCGATGAAATCTGCGCCGCCGCTGAAGGTCTGGATCTGGTGGGCTTCTATGCCGCCGGCCCGATCAGCCGTGGTTTCGCCAGTTCTTCAGGGGCGTTCGGCTGGCATCAGGCCAACAGCTTCAATTTCGACTTCAGCCTGTTTCACGAAAACGGCGAAGCGGTCAAAGCCAGCTACGCCGGACACGACTGGAGCAGCGAAGGTTTTGCCAAGCGTTTCCAGCAGGCACGCGAGCAACTGGAATTTCTCGGTCGTCCGCTGCGCACCTTGGCACCGGGGCAGTACCGCGCATACCTGGCGCCAGCGGCGCTGGAGGAAATCATGGGCATGTTGAGCTGGGGCGGTTTCTCGGCGCAGTCGATTGCCAGCAAGAGCAGCCCGTTGCAGAAGCTGTACGTCGGCGATCAGGCATTCAGTCCGCTGCTGTCGCTGGACGAGAAAGTCAGCGAATCGTTGAGCCCGGCGTTTTCCGGCGAAGGTTATCCACGCAGTGATTTGCGCCTGATCGTCGAAGGCAAGGCGGGTGATCAACTGGTGGGCTCGCGCAGTGCCGCCGAATACGGTCTGACTGCCAACGGCGCCGGCGGCGGTGAAATGCCGAGTGCGTTGAACATGGCGGCGGGTGATCTGTCGCAAGCAGAGATCCTCAAGCAATTGGGCACCGGGCTGTACATCAGCAACCTGTGGTACCTGAACTACTCGGATCAACCGGCCGCGCGCATGACCGGCATGACCCGCTTCGCGACCTTCTGGGTCGAGAACGGCGAGATCCAGGCGCCGGTCAGCACCATGCGTTTCGATGACAGCGCCTACAGCCTGCTCGGTTCGCAGCTGGAGGCGTTGACCGCCGAGCGCGAGTTGCTGCTGTCGGCGAGTACGTATAGCCAGCGCAATACCTCCTCGGCATTGCTGCCGGGCGCGCTGGTCAGCCGGCTGACCTTGACCCTGTAAACGCAAAACCTGTGGGAGCGAGCCTGCTCGCGAAAGCGGTAGCTCAGTCGACATCAATGTTGAGTGAAATGGCCTCTTCGCGAGCAGGCTCGCTCCCACACTGACCGCGCTCGACAATGGATATGCATTAACTCCAACGACAAGAGGTTCCATGCCCAACCGCCCGCCTCTCGACGCCATCACCGCCCGCTGGTTGCCGTGGGTCGTCGCTATCGCGTTCTTCATGCAGTCCCTCGACGGGACCATCCTCAACACCGCGCTGCCCGCCATGGCCCGCGATCTCGCCGAAGACCCGCTGCGCATGCAGGGCGTGGTCATCTCTTACATGCTCACCGTGGCCTTGCTGATACCGGCCTCGGGCTGGATCGCCGACCGTTTCGGCACCAAGAAAATCTTCTTCGGCGCGATCCTGCTGTTCAGCTTCGGCTCACTGCTCTGCGCCCTGTCGAGCAGCCTGAGCATGCTGATCGGTGCGCGCGTCATTCAGGGCCTGGGCGGCGCACTGATGCTGCCCGTCGGGAGGCTCGTGGTACTGCGCGCGTATCCACGATCCGAGCTGGTGCGGATCATGGGTTTCATCACCATCCCCGGCCTGCTCGGCCCGCTGATCGGCCCGACCATGGGCGGCTGGATGGTCGAATACCTGACGTGGCACTGGATCTTTTTGATCAACCTGCCGGTCGGCGTCATCGGTTGCTACGCGGTGTGGAAATTCATTCCGGATCTGCGCGGCACCGAGCGCACGCGCTTCGATAGTCTGGGTTTCCTGCTGTTCGGCGCGGCGATGATCCTGATCACCATCGCCATGGAAGGACTCGGCGAATTGCACTTGCCGCACCTGCGCGTGATGTTGCTGCTGTTCGGCGGCATGGCCTGTCTGGCAGCGTACTGGTTGCGAGCCGGGCACATTGAAAACCCGCTGTTCGCACCGTCGCTGTTCAAGACCCGCACCTTTGCCGTCGGTATTCTCGGCAACCTGTTCGCCCGTCTGGGCAGCGGCGCACTGCCGTTTCTGGTGCCGTTGCTGCTGCAAGTGGCGCTGGGTTATTCACCGTCGCAGGCGGGGATGAGCATGCTGCCGCTGGCCGCGGCGGCGATGATCGCCAAGTGGGTGGCGCGGCCGCTGATCGAGCGACTCGGTTATCGCATTGTCCTCACCGGCAACACGCTGGCGCTGGGGATTATGCTGGCGAGCATGGGGTTGGTCAGCGAGCAGACGCCGTACTGGTTGTTGCTGTGTCTGCTGGCGATTCTCGGAGCGATCAACTCGCTGCAGTTTACCGCGATGAACACGGTGACCCTGATCGACCTCGATGATGCGAGCGCCAGCAGCGGCAACAGTTTGCTCTCGGTGGTGGCGCAGTTGTCGTTGAGTCTTGGGGTTGCCTGCGCCGGTGCGTTGCTCGGCGGATTTACTGCGGAGATTGGTAACGATGGCGTCGAGACCGTGCTGGGCGCGTTCCAACTGACCTTCGTCACCGTCGGGATCATGGCGATGCTTGCCGCGACGATCTTCTCGCAACTGTCGAAAGAAGACGGCCGCCGCGCCAAACGCCCGCAAGAACACATCGAACACTGACCACTGTTCGTCCAGAACTTTCGAAGAAAGTGGCACGGGGCTGCTACACTGCGCGACATTTTGTTTTGCAGGCCAGTCCCGTGACCACCATCGCCACCGCTTTTAATACTCTGCCACTGTCCGCCGCCATGCTGGCTAACCTCGAATCCCTCGGTTATGCCCAGATGACGCCGATCCAGGCGCAGAGCTTGCCGGTGATTCTCAAGGGGATGGACCTGATCGCCCAGGCCAAGACCGGCAGCGGCAAGACCGCCGCATTCGGTATCGGCCTGCTCAACCCGATCAACCCGCGCTACTTCGGTTGCCAGGCCCTGGTGATTTGCCCGACGCGCGAGCTGGCCGATCAGGTTGCCAAGGAAATCCGTCGTCTGGCCCGTGCCGAAGACAACATCAAGGTGCTGACCCTGTGCGGCGGCGTGTCGTTCGGCCCGCAGATCGCTTCGCTGGAACACGGCGCGCACATCATCGTCGGCACCCCGGGGCGCATCCAGCAGCACCTGCGCAAGGGCTCGCTGGTCCTCGATGGCCTGAACACGCTGATCCTCGATGAAGCCGACCGCATGCTCGACATGGGCTTCTACGACGCCATCGAAGACATCATCGTCAAGACCCCGGAGCGTCGTCAGACCTTGTTGTTCTCGGCGACGTACCCGGTGGGCATCAAGCAACTGGCCTCGAAGTTCATGCGTGACCCGCAAACGGTGAAAGCCGAAGCGTTCCACGATGACACGCAGATCGAGCAGCGTTTCTACGAGATTTCCCCGGAAGATCGCATGAGCGCAGTGACCAAAGTCCTGCATCACTTCCGCCCGGCGTCCTGCGTGGCGTTCTGCTTCACCAAGCAGCAAGTGCAGGAAACCGTCGATCACCTGACCGCCAAAGGCATTTCCGCCGTCGGCCTGCACGGCGATCTGGAACAGCGTGATCGCGATCAGGTACTGGCGATGTTCGCCAACCGCAGCACTTCGGTACTGGTTGCCACCGACGTCGCCGCCCGTGGTCTGGACATCGACGCGCTGGACATGGTGATCAACGTCGAACTGGCCCGCGATTCGGAAATCCACATTCACCGCGTCGGCCGTACCGGTCGTGCTGGCGAGAAAGGCATCGCGATCAGTCTGGTTGCACCGGGCGAAGCGCATCGCGCTCAAGCCATCGAACAATTGCAGAAATCGCCGCTGAACTGGGATCAGGTCGACAACCTCAAGTCCCAGGGCCTTGCACCGCTGCAACCGCCAATGACTACCCTGTGCATCGGCGCTGGTCGTAAAGACAAAGTGCGTCCGGGCGACATTCTTGGCGCATTGACCGGCGACGCCGGCATTCCGGGTGCGCAGGTTGGCAAGATTGCGATCTTCGATTTCCAGGCTTATGTAGCCGTTGACCGCACCGTGGCCATGCAGGCTTTGCAGCGTTTGAACGACGGCAAGATCAAGGGCCGTTCGTTGCGCGTGCGTATTTTGTAAACGATCTTCCATTTAACGAAGATCCCTTGTGGGAGCGAGCCTGCTCGCGAATGCAATCTGTCAGTCGACATCAATGTTGAATGACACACCGCTTTCGCGAGCAGGCTCGCTCCCACAGTTTGTTTTGTAGCGACCCACCAAGAGGACACCGTTTTGCGCTCTACCGAAGTCGTGATCATTGGCGCTGGCGCCGCTGGGTTGATGTGTGCACTGACCGCCGCCGGGCGTGGGCGTCAGGTGTTGCTGCTCGACCATGCGAACAAGGCCGGCAAGAAAATCCTGATGTCGGGCGGTGGCCGCTGCAATTTCACCAACATGTACACCGAACCGAGCAATTTCCTCTCGCAGAACCCACACTTCTGCAAATCCGCGCTGGCGCGTTATACCCAGTGGGATTTCATCGGCATGGTCGGCAAACACGCCGTGCCGTATCACGAGAAGAAACTCGGCCAGTTGTTCTGCGATAACAAATCCAGCGACATCCTCGAAATGCTGCTCACCGAGTGCGATCAAGTTGGCGTCGAACTGCACCTCGATACCTCGATCCAGACTATCGAGAAAGTCGAGAGCGGTTACCTGCTCGACACCACCCTGGGCCAAGTCCAGTGCCAGTCGCTGGTGATCGCCACTGGCGGTCTGTCGATCCCGACCTTGGGGGCTACCGGTTTCGGCTATCAAGTCGCCAGACAGTTCGGCCATGAACTGCTGCCGACCCGCGCAGGACTGGTGCCGTTTACCATCACCGACCAGCTCAAGGAACTGTGCACCGAGTTGTCCGGGACGTCGGTGGATTGTCTGGTCAGCTGCAACGATCAGAGCTTTCGCGAGAACATCCTGTTCACTCACCGTGGCCTCAGTGGCCCGGCGATCTTGCAGATTTCCTCGTTTTGGGAATCCGGCGACACCGTGGAAATCAACCTGCTGCCGGATCACGACGCCGCCGCCTGGCTGCAACAGCAAGTAGCCGAGCGGCCGAACAGCGAGCTGAAAACCCTGCTCGGCGAGATCTTCACCAAGAAGATGGCCAATCTGCTGGCGGACAACTGGTTCGTGTCCAAGCCGATGAAGCAGTACACCCACGCGGAACTGGCAGAAATCGCCGACAAGCTGGGCAGCTGGAAAGTCGTGCCGGCGGGGACTGAGGGTTATCGCACTGCCGAGGTAACACTCGGTGGCGTCGATACCCGCGAGGTGTCGTCCAAGACCATGGAATCGCTGAAAAGCCCGGGCCTGTACTTCATCGGTGAAGTGCTCGACGTCACTGGCCATCTGGGCGGCTTCAACTTCCAGTGGGCCTGGGCCTCCGGCTACGCCGCCGCGCAGTACGTCTAACTCAAAGCCAAATACAAAACCCTCCATGTAGGAGCTGCCGAAGGCTGTGATCTTTTGATCTTGATCTTAAAAAACAGGATCAAAAGATCGCAGCCTTCGGCAGCTCCTACAGAGAGCGCGGGGCGATCAAGGAACACTTTTTGCTGTCAGATGTGATCGGCGCCATTGCGTCGGCGTCATTACTGGCTCAATTTAGCGGCATCGCCTCGGAAGGCCTTCGCACTTCATGTCCTCGACCTCGTTTCGTCAGTCTTTGCGGCGCCTGTGGGCGCTGGATAAATTCAGCTACAGCGTGCGGGTGTTCATCGCCCTGACCGGCAGCATGGCGCTGTGTTGGTATCAGGATGAAATGGGCCTGTTGATCCCGTTGTTCCTCGGCATCATCGCCAGCGCTTTGGCGGAAACCGACGACAGTTGGCAGGGCCGCCTCAATGCCCTCGCGGTGACGCTGGTGTGTTTCAGCATCGCCGCGCTGTCGGTGGAATTGCTCTTCCCCTACCCCATCGTGTTTGCCATTGCCCTGGCGCTGGCCAGTTTCGGCCTGACCATGCTCGGGGCGCTCGGCGAGCGCTATGGGGCAATTGCTTCGGCGACGTTGATCCTGTCGGTGTACACGATGATCGGCGTTGATCAGCGCGGTGGCGCGGTCACCGATTTCTGGCATGAACCGATGCTGCTGGTTGCCGGTGCCGCGTGGTACGGCTTGCTCTCGGTGTTGTGGCAGGCGATGTTCTCCAACCAGCCGGTGCAGCAAAGCCTGGCGCGGTTGTTTCGCGAACTGGGTTTTTACCTGAAGTTGAAATCCTCGCTGTTCGAACCGATCCGGCAAATGGACGTCGAAGCCCGACGTCTGGAACTGGCCCAGCAAAACGGCCGCGTGGTGGCAGCGCTGAACAGTGCCAAGGAAATCATCCTGCACCGGGTCGGCAATGGCCGCCCCGGCTCGAAAGTCAGCCGTTACCTGAAGCTGTACTTCCTCGCCCAGGACATCCACGAACGCGCCAGCTCTTCGCACTATCCGTACAACGCCTTGGCGGAAGCGTTCTTCCACAGTGACGTGCTGTTCCGCTGCCAGCGCCTGTTGCGCCAGCAAGGCAAGGCCTGCCGCGCACTGGCTGAATCGATCCAGATGCGCCAGCCGTTCATCTATGACGCGAGTTTCGCCGAAGCCCTGAGCGACCTCGACGCCTCCCTCGAACACCTGCGTATCCAGAGCAACCCGGCATGGCGCGGACTCCTGCGCTCGTTGCGCGCACTGGCGGCCAACCTTGGCACCCTCGACCGTTTGCTCAGCGACGCGAGCAACCCCGACGCCCTGGCCGATGCAACCGACAGCAGCTTGCTCGACCGCTCGCCGCGCAATCTCAAGGATGTCTGGATTCGTTTGCGTACGCAGCTGACGCCAACGTCTCTGTTGTTCCGTCACGCCCTGCGCCTGCCGTTGGCCCTGAGTATCGGCTACGGCATGGTGCACTTGATTCACCCGTCGCAGGGCTACTGGATCATCCTCACCACATTGTTCGTCTGCCAGCCGAACTACGGCGCGACGCGGCGCAAACTCGGTCAGCGAATTCTTGGCACCGCCATCGGCCTGACCGTGGCGTGGGCGCTGTTCGATCTGTTCCCCAGTCCGTTGGTGCAGTCGTGTTTCGCCATTGCCGCCGGCGTGGTGTTCTTTACCAACCGCACCACCCGCTACACCCTGGCGACAGCAGCGATCACCATCATGGTGCTGTTCTGCTTCAACCAGGTCGGTGACGGTTACGGGCTGTTCCTGCCACGCCTGTTCGATACCTTGCTCGGTAGCCTGATTGCCGGCCTGACGGTATTCCTGTTCCTGCCGGACTGGCAGGGCCGACGCCTGAATAAAGTGCTGGCCAACACCCTGACCTGCAACAGCATCTATCTGCGCCAGATCATGCAGCAATACGCCGCCGGCAAGAGCGATGACCTCGCCTATCGTCTGGCTCGGCGCAACGCCCACAACGCCGACGCGGCGCTGTCGACGACGCTGGCGAACATGCTCATGGAGCCGGGGCATTTCCGTAAGGAAGCGGATGTCGGTTTCCGCTTTCTGGTGCTGTCGCACACCTTGTTGAGTTATCTGTCAGGGCTTGGCGCACACCGCGAGACGCAGTTGCCGGCCGATGTACGCGAACATTTGATTGATGGCGCCGGAGTGAAACTGGCGACGAGCATCGATGAAATCGCCCAAGGGCTGGCGAACAAGCAGCCGGTGGCGATTCAGAGTGATGAGGAAGAAGCGCTGGCCAACGAGCTGGAGCAGATGCCTGACGAGATTGATGAAGGGCAGCGGTTGGTGCAGACGCAATTGGCGTTGATCTGCCGGCAGTTGGGGCCGTTGCGCACGTTGGCGGCGCATTTGATCAAGGACACCAGTGAGGTCAGCGCTGGCTGAAAGGACGCCTTCGCGAGCAGGCTCGCTCCCACACTGGATTTGTGCACGACACAGACCCCCTGTGGGAGCGAGCCTGCTCGCGAAGAGGCCATCAGCCACACAGGGGATTCTGGATCAGCCCTCACATCCCATGCTGGCGCAGCAAGCGCTCATAACTGCCATCCGCCTTCATCGCCGCAATCGCCTTGTCAAACCCCGCGACAATCTGCTCATGCTGCGGATTCTTCAGGCTCACCAATATATGCAGGCTGTTCTCACTCAACGGCTTGGGCAAAAACTCCACCGAGTTGCGCACCTTGGCTGATTCGCGCGCCAGGTAATACTTCGCCACATACTCATCTTCCAGCGTCAATTTGACCCGATCCGCCGCGAGCATGCGCACGGCCATGGCGAAGTTATGCACAGGGACTTTCTGCAGCGCCGTGTCGGCATCGAACGGCGCCGAATAGGCGTAGCCGCGCACCACGGCAATCGGATAGGTGTGCAGTTGCTGCAGATTGGCGTAGTCGAGTGGCGTGTCTTTGCGCTTGAGAAAGCGGATGCGATTAACCAGGTATTCCCCGGAAAACTGGCCCAGCCTGGTCCGTTCGTCGTTGTACCAAGCGTTGACCAACACATCGTAGCGGCCCTCGCCAACGCCAAGCAGCGCCCGCGCCCACGGCACCTGCTCATAACCGCTGGCATAACCGGCCCGGGCCAGCGCAGTGCTGACAATGTCGGTGGCCAGTCCGCCGTTGACCAGCGTGTCGTCGGTAAAGGGTGGCCAGATATCAAACACCAGCCGCAGCTTCTCCGCTGCTGCGGTCTGAGCCAGCAAGAGCAATCCGATCAAAGCAAAGGCTCGATGCAAACGCGGCATGCTTGAAAATCCTTAGCGGGCGAGTTGCCCAGCATGTTTTCAGTCAAAACCCCAAGGCCCCTTACCGGCAAAACCCAGGCCCTAACATTAGCTCATTGCAGCCAGTGCACAGCGCTCTTCAGCAGATTACACAAAGTCGCCGCGGCTGCGAGAAAGGAATGATGGCATTTTGACCTTTGTCACAGACTCTTAAGCCATAAAGACATCTTTGCCGCAGGCGCTTAGTATCGGGCGACACGTTCAGGGAATCGGAAAATGACAATCGAGTGGATCTGCAAACATCACAGTGATCTGGGCAAGGAGCAGCTGTACGCGCTGTTGAAGCTGCGCTCGGACGTGTTCGTCGTCGAGCAGAAATGCGCATATCCGGACCTCGACGGTCAGGATCTGGAGGGCGACACCTACCATTTGATGGGTTGGGAAGATGATCAGTTGATGGCGTATCTGCGCCTGCTCGATCCCGAGTCCCAAGGCGGGGACGTCGTGATTGGCCGCGTGATTACCGCACCGCAGGGGCGAGGCAAAGGGCTGGGGCACGAGATGATGGAGCAGGCGCTGAAGCAGGCCGAAAAACACTGGCCGCAGGTGCCGATCTATCTGTCGGCGCAGGCGCATTTGCAGGGGTATTACGGCAAGTACGGGTTTGTCGTGGCGGGTGAGGAGTATCTGGAGGACGACATTCCACACATCGGGATGCGTCGTGCCTGAACAGCCCTCACCCTGGCCCTCCCGAAACGTCGGACCGCCCATAGGGAGAGGGGACTGACCGAGTTGTGCTGCGCTATCCACCGACCTGAAAAACCGCGTCGATTATGGATTCAGAGAAATTCGCTCAAGTCGGCGAACTTCTCCAATATCCCCCAATCGGCTCCCTCTCCCTCTGGGAGAGGGCTGGGCGGGCGGCGTTCCGATGAGGGGTTCTTCAGGGATACTCCAGAACTGCCTTGATCTGCCGCAAATTGCGCTCGATCCACCCACGATCAATCGCCCCCCACTCACGAATCCGATAGCGCCCGGCGTGATTACGCGCGCCCTCCTCCTGCTCGAACTCACAAACGATATCCAGATCGGCCAGCGCGGCAATGGTGTCCTGCGCCGTGCGCCGGGGCATGCCGGTCACTTCGGTCAGCGTCGGCACGCTCGGCGCCAGACCGCTGTCGATCAGGTACGCCACATACAAGCGGCGGTAGAAACTGCTTTTGGTCTTGCTGACGTCCATCCCTACCTTCCTGGTTGCGTACTGTTAAGCCTGCAGATCCCGCCACGTCAGGTACACGCGCAGATCAAACTCGACCTGGTGATACCCCGGCAGCATGTGCTCGCACAATTTATAAAACGCCTTGTTGTGATCCGACTCCTTGAAGTGCGCCAGTTCATGCACGACGATCATTTTCAGAAAGTCCGGCGCGGCGTCTTTGAACAACGAGGCGATACGAATCTCTTTCTTGGCCTTGAGCTTGCCGCCCTGCACCCGCGAAACCGTGGTGTGCAGACCCAGTGCCCGGTGCGTCAGGTCGAGGCGGTTGTCGAAAAGCACCTTGTCGATGGCCGGCGCGTTGCGCAGGTATTCCTGCTTCAGGTCCAGCGCGTAGCTGTACAGCGCCTTGTCGCTCTGCACGTCGTGCCGTCCCGAATAGCGTTGATTGAGGTATTCGCCCAGACGCCCTTCGGCGATCAATTGGCGCACCTGATCCTGTAATTGCGCGGGATAGGCCTGGAGGTACTTCAACACAGTCATGGACGAGCGACACGGTTCGAAAAAGGTGCGCCAGTGTAGCGAATTCAACCGGGCAGCGCGCTCCAGTCAAACGGTTCGGCGAAGCTGGCAGCGTCCTCGGCGATCAATGGCCGGGCCACGAGGAAGCCTTGCACATACTCGCAGCCGTGGGCTTGCAGCCATTGGTATTGCTCGATGGTTTCCACTCCTTCGGCGATCACCAGCAAACCGTATTGCTTGCACAGACTGATGACCGTGCTGACCAGCGAGGCGTCTCGCCTGGAGTCCGGCAATCGGGCAATAAGATGGCGATCAAGCTTGAGGGTATCGAGCTCCAGATCGCGCAGATGCGCCAGCGAGCACGGCCCGGAACCGAAGTCATCCAGCGCCACGCGTACACCGAGATTGCGCAGCAAACGCAACTGCTTGCGGGTTTCGTCGGGGTTTTGCATCAAGGCTTCTTCGGTGACTTCGACCTCCAGTTGCCGAGGCTGCAAAGCGTGCCGCTCCATGACCTGACGCAATTCAGTGACCAGATTCGGCAGGCTGAACTGGGTGTTGCTCAAACTCACGCCCAGCACCAGATCTTCGGCAAACAGGGTGTCCCAGGCTTTGCGCTGACCGGCGCCGCGATGATAAATCCAGCTACCGAGGCGACTGATCAACCGCGCTTCTTCCAGCAGCGGCAGGAACAATCCCGGCGGCACATCGCCCACGCTCGGATGCTGCCAGCGCAATAACGCTTCGAAGCCACGAATCTGGCCGCTGTCGATGGCCACTTGCGGCTGATACACCAGATTGAAGTCGCGGTTCTCGATGGCCGCGCGCACGCTCTCTTCGAGCATCAGCCGCGAGCGTGCCCGACCGTTCATTTCATGATCGTAAAAACGATATTGCTGTCGCCCGGCTCGCTTGGCTTCGTACATGGCGATGTCGGATGCACGCAGCAATCCGTCGAGGTTCGAGCCGCAGTCCGGATAGGTGGCGATGCCGATGCTGGCGCCGAGGGCGATGTCCAACCCTTCAATCTGCTGACAGATCGACACCCGTTCAATCAGTTTTTCGGCAATCTTCGCCGCTTGCTCGGGAAACTCCAGATCCAGCAGCGCGGTGAATTCATCGCCGCCCATGCGCGCAAGAATATCGAACGGCCGCAGGCAGGCTTTCAATTGTTCGGAGACCCAGCGCAACACGCGGTCGCCGGCATCGTGACCAAGCGAATCGTTGACCCGTTTGAAGCCGTCGAGATCCAGATACAGCAAAACCCAACTGCTGTCGCTGCGCTCACCGCGCAGCAACAGGTTTTCAACCGTCTGGTAAAAGCCGCGACGGTTGAGCAAACCGGTCAGCGGATCGGTCACTGCCTGAAATTCGAGCTGCTGGTGCAAGTGCCGCACCACCGACATGTCCAGCACCGTCACCACCATCGCATGTTGTTCGCTGGGCAACGCCGCGCAGGACAGCGCCACCGGCACCTGTTGGCCAGGCGCCGTGCGCAGCAAGGCGTCGTGCAGCCTCAGCGTTTCACCACGTTTATAGCCGGCATAAAACTCGGAATCAGCCCACACCGGAATGTGCGGCTTCTGTAGAAAATCAAGAAACTCCTGACCTTCCAACTCCTTCACCGGCGCATTCAGCAACCGCGAAATGGCCGGATTGGCGAAGCGGATCAAACCGTCTTCACCCACCACCAGAATGCCCTCGGCGGCGTTATCCAGCACCGACGCGTTGAAAGCGCGCGCCACTTCCAGGTCATGACTCAGGCGTTGCAAGGCGCGACGATTGCGTTGGTGTTCCAGCAACGCCTGCACCTTGGGCTTGAGGATCTGCGGGTCGAACGGCTTGAACAGGTAATCCACCGCGCCACTGGCATAGCCCTTGATCACGGCGTCCTGGGATTGTTCGTTGGCGGTCAGAAAGATGATCGGCGTCAGGCGCGTGCGCTGGCTGCCACGCATCAGACGCGCCACTTCAAAGCCGTCCATGCCCGGCATCTGCACATCCAGCAGCACCAGGTCGACGTCATGCACGAGCAGAATATTGAGCGCTTCGAAACCGGAGGCTGCGGTGAGGACGTGCCAATCCTGGCGCTGCAGCAACGCGCGCATGCTGATCAGATTTTCAGGGTAATCATCAACGATCAAAAGGACAGAGCTGCCTTCACCTGGCGGGGGTTGCGCGCATTCCATGCTGCTTCTCTTGTCGGGACTTTTGGTCGGTTTCCGGTAAAAACCGCACACATACTGAGCCTTCACTCTAGTACTGGATCCAACAAAGCAGAAGCTGTCATCAGGCCATCATTTAACCAAAGCGTGAGTTTGCCGACTAACGGTCACCGCTCAAGCCCCCGGAAACCGGCACAGATGGCATTTCGACAGGATGTTGACGTCAATCATCTGCCAAACGGGCGTTAACAAAATTTCCCTCTACGCTTATAAAGGCCGCCCCAAAACGTGCGGGCTAGAGCTTCTGGCACGTACGTGCAGTGAAACTTGAGTGGAAGAACCGACATGATCGATCTCGCAACCTGGAACCTCAGCGTTCCCGTTGGCAGCCCGCCATACACCGTCGAAACCTCCAAACTGGTGAACGGCTTCAAAGATCAGTACTTCCATTCCGACACCGGCACCTTGTTCTTCTGGTCACCGGTTACCGGGTCAAAAACCGAAAACGCCATCTACCCACGCACCGAATTGCGCGAAACCTACAGCAACGGCACCCTGCGCAACTGGTACTACCCGGATGCCGACAACTCATTGCGTGCGACCGTGACGGTGAACAAGGTGCCGAGCTCCGGCAAGATCGTCATCGGCCAGATCCACGCGTATGAAAGCCAGAAGCCGATGGTCAAACTTGAATACCAATACAAGACCAAAACCGAAACCGGCAACCTGGTGATCAAAGTTCGCATGCACCCGGACGAGGATGAGAGCCGCGTCATTACCCTGGCTACCGGGATCAAGCTGGATCGCGAATTCAACTACCTCATCCACTTAAGCCCCGGCGGCGCACTCGGCATCAGCGCGGCGGGTTATCAGTGGGACTCACAGATCAGTGCGACGTGGCGCAACAAGCCGTTGTATTTCAAGGCTGGGGTTTATGTGCAGGACAACACCGGGTACACCAGCGAAGGTGGCCAGGTAACCTTCTCCAAACTCGACATCGATCACGACAAATAACCCGCCCGCCCAACGCATTCTCCCGGTAGAAGCTGCCGGAGGCTGCGATCTTTTGATCTTGTTTTTGATTCTTGAAAGACAAATCAGAAGATCGCAGCATTCGGCAGCTCCTGCAGGTTTCAGCAGCCATTTCCGCTTCGATCAAACGGACTTAAAAAACGTAGCGAAATCCAAAAACGGTATAAAAACCTGTCAGACCTGACAGTTGGCCCTGTTAACCAACCCCGATAACGTTGGTTGACACGTCAATCCGCCAAGAAGCCACGCCATGCCAGGTCCACTCGGAAACTTCTGCAACGACGACAACAGCTTCTGCATAGACATTACCCATGCAAACGCAAACAACGGGCAGTTGTGGGGCACGCTGAAAGATAACGCTCAGAGCTACCCGATTGCAGGGTCTTATTACCACCGAGACAGCACCTACACCGACGTTTGGTTCATGGCCGACAACGCCGATGCAAAAGACAGCTGGCAAGGAGAAATAGACTGCTTGAGAGGTTACCCGACACTCAGCGCCATCCGCGCTCATGCGACGGGAGAAGGTCGCCACGTCCTGACCGGTTATCACTTGAAAGAGAAGCCTGCTCCCCAGTCAATTCAATGCGCCCATTCAAGTACGCAGACACCGCTTTACGGTGGGCTACTCGTTCATTTGAAGCGCTGGATGCTTGGTTGAGCCGTTTTAGTTCCAGCCTTTAAACAGCGCTGTTTAGATCTGTCCGCTGTTACTTCCGGATGCCTACAACAGCTTGCGTCGTTGCCTACCACTACGCCAGAATCCGCCGGCTTGTGAGCCTGGCGGGCCATCGGTAACTTGATTCGCGTCACTGATTTCCAGTGATCGGGTTTAGTAGCCCGAGGTTTCAAGCGTTGTGCACAAGCATCTGTCAGTCAGGTATTTCCATACCTGCGCTTGATGGTAACTGTGCGCAGGGCACCTTCGGGTGCGCCGGCTTGCTCGAAACCCCGGTCTACTAACCTGCGTACAGTTGCCTCCACTTTGATTTAGTAGCCAAAGCGGGGGCACTCCAATCAGGTTTCGAGCAAATGACAAAATCAACGCCGCACCCGCCAGAAACAGATCCCGCATCGCCCTACGAATCCCTCGATCCCAAAAAGCTCCACGACGCCGCCGAACGCGCCCTCGACCACTACCTCAACCCAGCCGCCCACATCATGGCGAGCACTCGCGAACCCGAGGCCATGTACCTCGCCAACCCGAAATACAACACCGAATCCCTGTTGGCCAACGCCAGCGAAACCCTGGGTTCAGCCAGCGAAATGCTCAACAACTTCGCCGCCATGCTCGACACCTCACACCGCAAGACCGCGCTGGGCATCGCACAGGTCGTCATGCTTGGAGAACTGGCGGTGAATCAGGCACTGGATCATGTCGAACTAAAGGAATAACCGCCCACAAAAAACCCGCCTCATGGCGGGTTTCTTTTAAAGCAGTTTAACGGTCAGGCTTATTTAACCTTGGCGTTCAACTGCCCTTCAGATAACGCCGAAAAATCGCTTCCGGCAAAATCTTAATTAATAAATTCGTCTCCCTTTGACAGACAGAATTTCAAAACTACCAGCTCCTTAGTGAACAGCACATGCAATACCTACTCCTCAACCATGGATGCGCCAAGGGTGCTTCTAATAATTAAACCTTACGGACAGAGCCATAAATCCTGATGTCCTTTGATTTTTGATCTGCCCCGCAATTACTTATAACCATTTAGTGAATCGCCCGACCAGAACATCGCAAATAACTATAAAAAACTGTCATTTCTATCAGGTTACAGAAGCCCGCCTTCAACCTAACCTCATCAACGTGATACGAAAAAAACCACTTCGGACTGGCATGCAGCCCGAGCCTTAAATATCGCGAACGAAAGGTTAATATAATGCCTACTTATCAAGGTACCGTCTCTGATACAGGCGAAAGCAATTGCGCCACACTGACATTTGACGAACCAAGCCAACAAAACGGACAGTTAAGCCATGGCAAAATGCAATATTACGGGCTCAACTTTACCGTCACCGGAAACTACACCGCGAAGAACTCAAGGACCTTTAATCTTCAAGCCAAAGCAAAGGCCTCAGATGGAGATGAATATGGGCATGGCGACAGTTCACTCACCATCAGCTTAAAATCGACCGACGCCAACGACAGTAATTTGAACGGTACTGTCAAGGTTGTATCAGGCGGGCCGAATGTGGGTAAAACCTACAATATGAACTTCACAAAAGGGTAACAACAGTGCACAAAAAACCCGCCTCACGGCGGGTTTTCTATGACACAGGAGAGTCCGAAGGCTTAGTTAACCTTGGCGTTCAACTCACCCTTCAGATAACGCTGATACATCGCTTCCAGCGAGATCGGTTTGATCTTCGAGGCATTACCGGCAGTGCCGAACGCTTCATAACGAGCGATACACACATCGCGCATCGCGGTCACGGTTGCGCCGAAGAATTTACGCGGGTCGAATTCGCTCGGGTTGGTGGCCATCAGGCGTCGCATGGCGCCGGTGGAGGCCAGACGCAGGTCGGTGTCGATGTTGACCTTGCGCACGCCGTACTTGATGCCTTCGACGATTTCTTCAACCGGTACGCCGTAGGTTTCTTTGATGTCGCCGCCGTACTGGTTGATGATCGCCAGCCACTCTTGTGGCACCGACGAGGAACCGTGCATCACCAGGTGAGTGTTCGGGATGCGCTTGTGGATTTCCTTGATGCGGTCGATGGCCAACACGTCGCCGGTAGGTGGCTTGGTGAACTTGTAAGCGCCGTGGCTGGTGCCGATGGCGATGGCCAGGGCGTCGACCTGAGTGCGTTTTACGAAGTCAGCGGCTTCTTCCGGGTCGGTCAGCATCTGGCTGTGATCCAGAACGCCTTCGGCGCCGATGCCGTCTTCTTCACCAGCCATGCCGGTTTCCAGCGAACCCAGGCAGCCCAGCTCGCCTTCTACCGAGACGCCGCAGGCGTGAGCCATGGCTACGGTTTGCTGGGTAACACGGACGTTGTAGTCGTAGTCGGTCGGGGTCTTGCCGTCTTCGCCCAGCGAGCCGTCCATCATCACCGAGCTGAAGCCCAACTGGATCGAGCGCTGGCAGACGTCAGGGCTGGTGCCGTGGTCCTGGTGCATGCACACCGGGATGTGCGGGAATTCTTCGATCGCGGCCAGGATCAGGTGGCGCAGGAAAGGCGCGCCGGCGTATTTGCGAGCGCCGGCCGAAGCCTGAACGATCACCGGGGAGTCAGTCTTGTCAGCGGCTTCCATGATGGCGCGCATCTGCTCAAGGTTGTTGACGTTGAAGGCTGGAACGCCGTAGCCGAATTCGGCTGCGTGGTCCAACATCTGGCGCATGCTGATAAGTGCCATTGTGTGTGTCTCTCCCGGTTTGGGTCGTTAATCGTGCCAGCCTGCCGGAGCGGCGGCGGCTATTCAAGTGATTGCAGATCGGGGGTTGAGGCCCGGCCTGGTGATTCGGTGTTACCAAAACTGTGTGAACAACAGAGAACCCCTGTGGGAGCGAGCCTGCTCGCGAAAGCGGTCTGACAGACACTGCATCATCGACGGCAAGATTGCTTTCGCGAGCAGGCTCGCTCCCACATCTGGATCTCTGTACATCAATTCAATCGTGCTACTCGGCTTTGCAGCCGCGGCCAATCAAGTCATTGGTGGCGACCCAGTACACCAGGCCTTCGTCACCCTTGACGTGTAACGCCAGCATGCCGTCGCTGTACAGCGTGCCCGAGGCGCCCGGCTCTTCTTTCAGGCGATAGACCTGATCACCGCCACCCAGCCGCACGTCGACTTCCTTCTGGCCAGCGTCGGCGTAACGCCACAGCACTTTGGCCTGGCTGTCGCAGGTCCAGGTGGTCCAGTTATCCGCCGGGGCAGATGACTGAAACAGGTTCAACTGCGCGCAACCGCCCAACAATGCCAACGCCGCAATGGCGATCAAGCCTTTCATCCGTGTTCCTCGACTGACGGCACATGCCGCCAGCCCTGAGTTAAAGAGTCAGACCCGTCAAGGACAACCATGTTCCTTGGCCGGGGTTTGCGTCTCGTATTTGTCCAGACCGTCCGGCCCCGAGCGCTTGTTCAGCACCGGGTTGGTTTCGGCCTGCCAGTCGGCCTGATAGCAGCCTTTCTGCGACTCGCTCGGCGCCGGCGTCGCTTCGGCCTTCGGGTTACTCCCGCAAGCCGCCAGCGTACCGGTCAGCAACAACAGTGCTAACGACTTGACCATGTAAACACTCCTTTGCCTGGCCAAACGGGCGGCCTCAGGCCTTGGCCCGGCTTTCCAGGACTTCTACGGCTGGCAACACTTTGCCCTCGACGAATTCGAGGAATGCGCCGCCACCGGTGGAAATGTAGGAGATTTGCTCAGCCACGCCATATTTATCGATCGCGGCCAAGGTGTCGCCACCGCCGGCAATGGAGAACGCCGAGCTTTCAGCGATGGCCTGGGCCAACACTTTGGTGCCATTGCCGAACTGGTCAAATTCAAACACGCCGACCGGACCGTTCCACAGAATGGTTTTCGACGATTTCAGCAGTTCAGCGAAGTTGGCTGCGGTTTGCGGGCCGATGTCCAGAATCATGTCGTCAGCCGCCACGTCAGCGATCAGCTTGACGGTCGCTTCAGCGCTTTCGGCGAATTCTTTGGCGACGACTACATCAACCGGCAGCGGCACGCTGACTTTGGCAGCGATGGCGCGCGCAGTGTCGAGCAGGTCTGGCTCGTACAGGGATTTGCCAACCGGGTGACCGGCTGCCGCCAGGAACGTGTTGGCGATGCCACCGCCGACGATCAATTGATCGCAGATCTGGCTCAGGCTGTTGAGTACGTCGAGTTTGGTCGACACCTTGGAACCGGCAACGATGGCCGCCATCGGTTGCGCTGGAGCGCCGAGGGCTTTGCCCAGTGCGTCCAGTTCAGCAGCCAGCAATGGGCCCGCAGCCGCAACCTTGGCGAATTTGGCCACGCCGTGGGTCGAACCTTCGGCGCGGTGAGCGGTGCCGAAGGCGTCCATCACGAACACGTCGCACAGGGCAGCGTATTGCTGGGCCAGTTCGTCAGCGTTCTTTTTCTCGCCTTTGTTGAAGCGCACGTTTTCGAACAGCACGATGTCGCCAGCCTTGACGTCAACGCCGCCCAGGTAATCAGCGACCAGCGGCACTTCGCGGCCCAAGGCCTTGCTCAGGTAGTCAGCGACAGGCTTGAGGCTGTTCTCGGCGGAGAACTCGCCTTCGGTCGGACGACCAAGGTGCGAGCAGACCATCACGGCCGCGCCTTTTTCCAGGGCCAGCTTGATGGTCGGCAGCGAAGCCAGGATACGCGCATCGCTGGTGACAACACCGTCCTTGACTGGGACGTTGAGGTCTTCGCGGATCAATACGCGCTTACCTTGCAGATCGAGGTCGGACATCTTCAACACGGTCATGGGTCGCACTTCCTACGGTTTTTTTGAAGTTGCTGTTTGCAGATAGTGTTCTGCAACGTCCAGCATTCGGTTGGCAAAACCCCATTCGTTGTCGAACCAGGCCAGGATGTTCACCAGCCTTGGGCCGGAAACACGAGTCTGACTGGCATCGACGATGGCCGAATGTGGGTCATGGTTGAAATCACAGCTTGCATGCGGCAATTCGGTGTAGGCCAGCAGACCTTTGAGCGGGCCGCTGGTGGCGGCTTCGCGCAGGATCCGGTTGACCTCATTGGCGTCGGTCGCCGTGGCGGTCTGCATCGTGATGTCGAGGCAGGACACGTTGACCGTCGGCACGCGTACGGCTTTGGCCTGAATTCGCCCGGCAAGTTCCGGCAGCAGGCGCTCGATACCGCGTGCCAGACCAGTGGACACCGGGATCACCGACTGGAACGCCGAACGGGTGCGGCGCAGATCTTCGTGGTGATAAGCGTCGATCACTGGCTGATCGTTCATCGCCGAGTGAATCGTGGTGATCGACACGTAATCGAGGCCGATCGCCTTATCAAGCAAGCGCAACAGCGGCACACCGCAGTTGGTGGTGCAGGAGGCGTTGGACACCAGCAACTCATCGCCGGTCAGGCAATCCTGATTGACGCCGTAAACGATGGTGGCGTCGACATCCGCCTCGCTGGCCATCGGCTGCGAGAACAACACGCGTGGCGCGCCGGCGTCGAGGAAACGCTGGCCGTCCGCACGGGTGTGGTAAGCGCCAGAGCATTCCAGCACCAGATCGACGCCCAGTGACGCCCAATCGATGCCTTCGGGGGTTGCACTGCGCAAGACCTTCACGCAGTCGCCATTAATATGCAGACAATCGCCTTCTACGCGCACCTCGCCCGGAAAGCGGCCGTGGGTGGAGTCAAAGCGTGTCAGGTATTCGATGCTGGCCATGTCCGCCAGATCGTTGATCGCGACAATTTCAAACCCGGCTTTCTCGCCTCGCTCAAACAACGCACGCAAGACGCAACGACCAATCCGGCCGTAGCCGTTGAGTGCAACTTTGTAGGGACGCGGTTGAGGCATGGGGTTCTCGATTACCGTGGTGAATCAGGCAGTACGATGTTGCCCGAACCAACGCTTTCGCGAGCAGGCTCGCTCCCACAGGGAAACGCGTTCCAATGTGGGAGCGAGCCTGCTCGCGAAGGCGTCAGCTCAGACGACATCTTTTCTGGATCAGTCTTCCAGCAGCTCTTCAGCCTGACCCAGGATGTTTTCCAGGGTGAAACCGAACTCTTCGAACAGTGCCGAAGCCGGAGCCGATTCGCCGTAAGTGGTCATGCCGATCACGCGACCTTCCAGCCCCACGTACTTGAACCAGAAGTCGGCGTGAGCCGCTTCGATGGCGATACGCGCGCCAACCTGCAACGGCAGCACGGCTTGCTTGTAGCCCGCGTCCTGAGCGTCGAACACGCTGGTGCAAGGCATGGAAACCACGCGCACCTTGCGGCCCTGCTCGGTCAGTTTGTCGTAAGCCTGAACCGCCAGACCGACTTCCGAACCCGTCGAAATCAGGATCAGCTCAGGCTCGCCTGCGCAGTCCTTCAACACGTAACCGCCACGGCTGATGTCGGCAATCTGGCCGGCATCGCGTTCCTGGTGCTGCAGGTTCTGACGCGAGAAGATCAGCGCCGATGGGCCGTCCTTGCGCTCCAGAGCGTTTTTCCAGGCCACGGCCGATTCAACGGCATCGGCTGGACGCCAGGTGTCGAGGTTCGGTGTGGTACGCAGGCTGGTCAGTTGCTCGATCGGCTGGTGCGTCGGGCCGTCTTCGCCCAGACCGATGGAGTCGTGGGTGTAGACGTGGATCACTTGCTTTTTCATCAGCGCCGACATGCGCACGGCGTTGCGGGCGTATTCCATGAACATCAGGAAGGTCGCGCCGTAAGGCACCAGGCCGCCGTGCAAGGTCACGCCGTTCATGATTGCGGTCATGCCGAATTCACGCACGCCGTAGTACATGTAGTTGCCGCTGGCATCTTCAGCGCTGACGCCCTTGCAACCTTTCCACAGGGTCAGGTTGGAACCGGCCAGGTCAGCCGAACCGCCGAGCAGTTCCGGCAGCAGCGGGCCGAACGCGTTCAGGGTGTTCTGGCTGGCTTTACGGCTGGCGATGGTTTCGCCTTTGGCCGCGACTTCAGCGATGTAGGCCGAGGCTTTTTCGGAGAAGTCAGCCGGCAGCTCACCGCTCAGACGACGGATCAGCTCGTTGGCTTCGGTCGGGAACGCAGCGGAGTAGGCAGCGAAACGCTGATCCCACTCGGCTTCGGCCGCGCGACCTTTTTCCTTGGCGTCCCACTCGGCATAGATGTCGGCCGGGATTTCGAACGGACCGTAGTTCCAGTTCAGCGCCTTGCGGGTCAGAGCGATTTCCGCGTCACCCAGTGGCGCGCCGTGGCAGTCTTCTTTGCCCTGCTTGTTCGGCGAACCGAAACCGATGGTGGTCTTGCAGCAGATCAGCGTCGGCAGCGGGCTCTTGCGCGCGGTCTCGATGGCGGTCTTGATCTCTTCCGGGTCGTGACCGTCAACGTTGCGGATCACTTGCCAGTTGTAGGCTTCGAAACGCTTCGGGGTGTCATCGGTGAACCAGCCTTCGACTTCGCCGTCGATGGAGATGCCGTTGTCATCGTAGAACGCGATCAGCTTGCCCAGACCCAGCGTACCGGCCAGGGAAGCGACTTCGTGGGAAATGCCTTCCATCATGCAGCCATCACCCAGGAACACGTAGGTGTGGTGGTCGACGATGTCGTGGCCAGGACGGTTGAACTGCGCGCCCAGCACTTTTTCAGCCAGGGCGAAGCCCACAGCGTTGGCCAGACCCTGACCCAGCGGGCCGGTGGTGGTTTCAACGCCTGGGGTGTAACCGAATTCCGGGTGGCCCGGGGTGCGGCTGTGCAGTTGACGGAACTGCTTGAGGTCTTCGATCGACAGGTCGTAACCGGTCAGGTGCAGCAGCGAGTAGATCAACATCGAGCCGTGGCCGTTGGACAGCACGAAGCGGTCACGGTCGGCGAACGATGGATTGCTCGGGTTGTGCTTGAGGTAGTCGCGCCAAAGCACTTCGGCGATATCTGCCATACCCATAGGGGCACCGGGATGGCCGCTGTTGGCTTTTTGCACGGCATCCATGCTGAGGGCACGAATGGCGTTGGCACGCTCACGACGGCTAGGCATCGCTGATCTCCTGGGTTCTGGTAAGTCGAAACGGAAAAAAGGAGGGCATTTTCCCTCACCGGAGCGTCTCGGGGCAATGACAGATAGTCATCGGGAGGCGTTTTTCCAATGGATAGCGGCGCTTTCTCTTGGTGAAACCTTTCCGCTACTCGTTTGTAGAGTTAACCGGTGGGTGAGAAGTGCAATAAAAAGCGCCATTGATCGAGCAATATCAAAACTTTTTGATATTGGCCTTGCGATGAATTGCCCCCCTCTCTAGACTGCCAGCCCTATGAACTTACGCGTGCCTTCCATTCGCCATGACGATTGCGACGAGCTGGCGGCCCTGTGCAAGGCCGGCGGCGATCCGTTGCGGCTGAATGTCTTGCGTGCGCTGGCCAACGATTCGTTCGGTGTATTGGAGCTGGCGCAAATTTTTGGCATGGGTCAGTCCGGCATGAGTCATCACCTCAAGGTACTGGCACAAGCCGACCTGGTGGCGACACGCCGCGAAGGCAACGCGATTTTCTATCGCCGCGCCCTGCCTCACACCGAATTGCTCGGCGGCAAGCTGCACGCGGCATTGTTAGAAGAAGTCGACAACCTGGCACTGCCTGACGAGGTGCAAGCGCGCATCGAGCAGGTTCACGGCCAACGCGCCGCGGCCAGTCAGGACTTTTTCGCCCGGGTAGCAGAGAAATTCCGTGCCCAGCAAGACTTGATTGCAGGCCTGCCGCAGTACCGTGACAGCGTGCTGGCCCTGCTCGACAAACTGAACTTCAATGGTGCAGCCACGGCCATTGAAGTCGGCCCCGGCGATGGTGCTTTTTTGCCGGAACTGGCGCGGCGCTTCGACACCGTAACCGCGCTGGACAACAGCCCGGCGATGCTCGAACTGGCACGTCAGGTATGTGAACGTGAAAAGCTGGCTAACGTCAGCCTGCAATTGGCCGATGCATTGAACGGCACAAGCCTTCAGGCCGATTGCGTGGTGTTGAACATGGTGTTGCACCATTTCGCCGCGCCGGCCGATGCGCTCAAGCACATGGCCGACCTGCTGCAACCGGGCGGTAGTCTGCTCGTGACAGAGTTATGTAGCCACAACCAGAGTTGGGCCAGGGAGGCCTGCGGTGATCTGTGGTTGGGGTTTGAACAGGACGATTTGGCCCGTTGGGCCACCGCTGCGGGACTCGTTCCCGGGGAAAGCCTCTATGTAGGCTTACGTAATGGTTTCCAGATCCAGGTCCGCCATTTTCAGCGACCGGCTGGCGACACTCACCATCGGTAAATTCAGGAAAACATCGAGATGAGCGAATACTCCCTCTTCACCTCCGAGTCCGTGTCCGAAGGGCATCCGGACAAAATCGCCGACCAGATTTCCGATGCGGTGCTGGACGCCATCATTACCCAGGACAAACACGCACGCGTTGCCGTGGAAACTCTGGTCAAGACTGGCGTGGCCATCGTTGCCGGTGAAGTCACCACCAGCGCCTGGGTCGATCTGGAAGAGATCGTGCGTAACGTGATTCTCGACATCGGCTACAACAGCTCCGACGTCGGCTTCGACGGCGCGACCTGCGGCGTGATGAACATCATCGGCAAGCAATCCCCGGACATCAACCAGGGTGTTGACCGTGCCAAACCTGAAGATCAGGGCGCCGGCGACCAGGGCCTGATGTTCGGCTACGCCAGCAACGAAACCGACGTTTTGATGCCAGCACCGATCACCTTCTCGCACCAACTGGTACAGCGCCAGGCCGAAGCCCGCAAATCGGGTCTGCTGCCTTGGCTGCGTCCAGACGCCAAGTCGCAAGTGACTTGCCGTTACGAAGGCGGCAAGGTTGTCGGTATCGACGCGGTTGTCCTGTCGACCCAGCACAACCCTGAAGTGTCGTACAAAGACCTGCGCGAAGGCGTGATGGAGCTGATCGTCAAGCACGTGCTGCCTGCCGAACTGCTGAGCAAAGACACCCAGTTCCACATCAACCCGACCGGCCAGTTCATCATTGGCGGCCCGGTAGGTGACTGCGGCCTGACCGGTCGCAAGATCATCGTCGACAGCTACGGCGGCATGGCCCGTCACGGCGGCGGCGCGTTCTCCGGTAAAGATCCATCGAAGGTTGACCGTTCGGCTGCCTACGCTGGCCGTTACGTTGCCAAGAACATCGTCGCTGCCGGCCTGGCCGAGCGTTGCGAGATTCAGGTGTCCTACGCGATCGGTGTGGCTCAGCCTACTTCGATCTCGCTGAACACCTTCGGCACCGGCAAGATCAGCGATGACAAGATCGTCAAACTGGTACGTGAAGTGTTCGACCTGCGTCCATACGCAATCACCACCATGCTCGATCTGCTGCATCCGATGTATCAGGAAACTGCAGCGTACGGCCACTTCGGTCGCACGCCAGAGACCAAGACCGTTGGCGAAGACACCTTCACCACGTTCACCTGGGAAAAAACCGACCGCGCCGACGCACTGCGTTCTGCTGCTGGTCTGTAAGACTTCCCCGGCGGTACAAAAAGCCCCGCACGGTTCGCGCCGTGCGGGGCTTTTTCATGGTTCGAAAAAAGCAAAAGATCGCAGCCTTCGGCAGCTCCCACAGGTGAAACGCATATTCGGTGTAGGAGCTGCCGAAGGCTGCGATCTTTTGCTCCTCATAGCTGAAACACGATGCAAAACACCCACCCGGCGCTGCTCTGAATCCTGACTAGCCTTCAAGCATTCCCCCCTGAGCAAGGACGCTCAACATGCTTGCCACGCTGCGCCTGTTTTCAATTCTTCTGCTGGGTTTCACCCACCTGATCACTTACGCCGCTTGCCCTGAATGGTCTGCCGCCACCGCGCAAAACGAAATCGCTACTCTGCAAAAGCAGATCGACGAATGGGACGACGCTTATCACCGCGAAGGCCGCTCACTGATTGCCGATGAGCTCTACGATCAATCGCGCACACGCCTGAACGAATGGCGAGAGTGTTTCAAATTGCCCCCGCGCCCCGATCCCTTGCGCACGGCCTCAGGCTCCATCGCCCACCCCATCGCCCATACCGGCCTGGATAAACTGCATAAAGCCGAGGCTGTGCAAGCCTGGCTGCGCGACCGCCAGGATGTCTGGGTACAACCCAAAGTCGACGGCGTCGCGGTAACGCTGATTTATCGCGCAGGCGTTCTGCATCAAGCCATCAGTCGTGGTGACGGGGTTGGTGGCCAGGACTGGACGCTAGCGGCGCAGAAGATTGGCGCCATTCCTCAACGCCTTTCACAACCCGTGGATCTGCTGGTGCAAGGCGAACTCTACTGGCGCTTGAGCGAACACGTGCAAGCCCGAGCGGGGAGCGTCAACGCCCGCGCCACCGTTGCCGGATTGATGGGCCGCAAATCCCTGAATGCTGAACAAGCCGCCGGTATCGGACTGTTCGTCTGGGACTGGCCACAAGGACCTGTGGACTTGCCTGAGCGAATATCCGGATTGGCCGCACTGGGTTTCGCCACCATTGAACCGTACAGCCATCCCGTCAGCGATGTCGCAGAAGCACAAAAATGGCGCGATCACTGGTACCGCTCTCCTCTACCCTTTGCCACCGACGGCGTGGTGTTGCGCCAGAGTCAGCGCCCGCCCGCCGAACGCTGGCAGGCTCGCGCGCCGTACTGGGCGGTCGCCTGGAAATACCCGTTTGCGCAAGCATTGGCTGAAGTTCGCAAGGTCAACTTCAAGATTGGTCGCACTGGCCGCATCACACCGGTGATCGAGTTAACCCCGGTCATGCTGGATGACCGAGAAATCAAACGGGTCAGCGCCAGTTCGTTGAAACGCTGGCAAGCGTTGGACATTCGCCCCGGCGATCAGGTGGCGATCAGCCTCGCCGGCCTGACCATTCCTCGGCTCGACAGTGTTGTACTGCGCACCACCGAACGCACGGATATCGATATCCCCGACGCGAAGGATTTCCACGCCTTGAGTTGCTGGCAACCTGACCCCGGTTGTGAAAGCCAGTTTCTCGCCCGTTTGACCTGGCTCAGTGGCAAACAGGGGCTGGCGATGCAGCATGTCGGTCGCGGTACCTGGGAGAAACTTCTCGAAACACGCCGCGTGAACAACCTGCTGGATTGGTTGACCCTCGACGCGCCAGAGCTTGCTAACATTGCCGGCTTCGGCGAGCGCAGCAGCGAACGCCTGATGAACAGTTTTCAGAGCGCCCGCCAGCGGCCGTTCGCCCAGTGGCTCAAGGCCTTGGGTGTGCCGCCAACCGGTCAGGCCCAACTGCCTGATTCCTGGCAGGCGCTGGCACAACGCAACACCGAACAATGGCAGGCAGAAGCCGGTATCGGCCCAGGACGCGCAGCGCAATTGAGCGCATTCTTCCGCGACCCGCAGGTACTGGCTTTGAGCAACACCTTACATGCCGCCGGAATCGACGGTTTCTGACCACGCAATCCCGGCGCGCCGGGAACCCATCGGCCACTGAGGCGCTCCAACAGCGCAGTGCCTGACCGACCCGACTGCCTTTGCACATGGAGCTTTTATGAAATTTCTCGCACCGCTCGCCATGCTGACCCTTTGCGGCGTAATGGCCGCCCCCGTCATGGCCGACGAAGACGCCCCGGGCCTGACCGGCTGCGCCGCCAAGAAGCAGGGCATCATGAACCAGATCGAACAGGCCAAGTCGCGCGGCAATGCCGATCAACAGGCGGGCCTGCAGACGGCTCTGGATGAAGTGACAAAAAACTGCACCGACGCGGGCCTGAAGAAAGAACGCGAAAACAAGGTACTCGACGCCAAGCACGAAGTGAACAAGCGTCAGGCTGATCTCGACAAAGCCATGAAAAAAGGCGACCCGGAAAAGATCAACAAGCGCAAAGACAAACTCGCCGAGTCGCGCAAAGAACTGCAGGATGCGCTGGACGAAATCGATAAGTAAAAATCAAAAGATCGCAGCCTGCGGCAGCGCCAACCCTGATCAATGCAGGCGCTGCCACAGGCTGCGATCTTTTAAATATCAATGATCGCGAAACTGTTTATGGCAAGCGCTGCAGGCATCTTCCACTTTCTGCACCGCGGGCCCGAGGTTGCTGGCCTTGTAGGGCTGGACCTGACTGGCGATCACCAATTCACCGGTGGCCGCTTCAAGGTTGCGGGCCATTTCCTGAAAACGGGCCTGCTGCTTCCAGACATCGTCCTTGGCGCTGGTGTGATCTTCTTCGCGAACCTGCGGGAAATGCTTCCACGGCTCATGGGACAACGTATCGAGCTTGACCGCGCCTTCGGCGAACTTCGGCCCGTCGAACGGAATGCGCCCACGCAACATGCCGCCCAGGTCTTCGCCGGTCTTGAGCATCTGTTTGAAGATTGCCTTGCGCTGGCCCAGCGGAGAATTCGGATCGACACCGCCACAGGCGGACAAGGTCAGACAGGCCAGCAATACAACAGAAATGCTTTTAAAAGTCATGGTGGCTTCAGGTCACGGAATTCGGCGGTCAGTATCCTCGCGTCACCGCCAAACACCAATAGCCCTATTAAAAATACGGGTTGTTCGAGCGCATGGAGCACGCGGACAACCGACTCAGGAATCACTCCATGAACAGCCGTCTCAAGGCCTGGCGTCACCCGTTGATCGCCACCCTGCCCCTGCTGGCGATTCTCGCCGGCTGCACCGGTGGCGACAGCGCCAAGCCAAAAACCCACGCACTGGCCACTTACTCCAGCGCTACCTGGGAAGCCCTGCCGGCAGTGTCCGACAGCGATCTGGTTGCCGGTTTCGGTTCGTGGCGCAGCGCGTGCACCCGACTCAAGGCTGATGCGATCTGGGCCACTACCTGCGCAGCCGCGGCCAACGTGCCGCAGAGTGCCGCAGAAATTCGCGCGTTCCTAAAACAGAATCTCGATGTCTACGGCCTGCGCGCTGAAAACGACAACCCCAACGGTTTGATCACCGGCTACTACGAGCCGGTCTACCCCGGCAGCCTGACGCCCACCGACGTGGCGAACGTGCCCGTGTATGGCGTGCCGGAAGACATGATCATCGTCTCGCTCGACAGCATTTATCCCGAACTCAAGGGCAAACGCCTACGCGGTCGCCTTGAAGGCCGGGTGCTCAAACCTTACGACGACGCCGCGACCATCGAGTCCAAAGGTGTGAAAGCACCGGTGGTTGCCTACCTGACCGACCCGATGAACCTGCAATTCCTGCAAATCCAGGGTTCTGGGCGAATTCAGACACAGGACGGCAAACAGCTGCGCATCGCCTACGCCGATCAGAATGGGCATCCGTACCGGCCGATCGGCCGCTGGCTGGTCGAACAAGGTGAGCTGAAGAAAGAAGACGTGACCATGAGTGCGATCAGCAATTGGGCCAAAGCCAATCCATCGCGCATTCCCGAACTGCTGGGCAGCAACCCGAGCTATGTGTTCTTCACCCGCAATCCGGACAGTAACGAAGGCCCCCGCGGCTCGCTGAATGTGCCGTTGACGGCCGGCTACAGCGCGGCGGTGGATCGCAAGGTGATTCCGTTGGGCAGTCTGTTGTGGCTGTCGACCACGCGCCCGGATGGTACGGCACTGGTACGCCCGGTGGCGGCGCAGGATACCGGCGGCGCGATTGCCGGCGAGGTTCGTGCGGATCTGTTCTGGGGCACCGGTGATGCGGCCGGGCAGTTGGCCGGGGACATGAAACAGCAAGGGCAGATCTGGATGCTCTGGCCCAAAGGCGCAGCGCTGCCGCAAGTGCCGCAGGTGGCAGACAAACCTTAAAAGCAAAAGATCGCAGCCTGCGGCAGCTCCTACACGGGATACGTGTTCAACCCTGTAGGAGCTGCCGCAGGCTGCGATCTTTTGATCTTGCTTTATCTACACCGACACGAAGAAGAACGAAGCAATCAGCCCCATCCCCACAAACCACACCAGCGACCGCAGGATCGCCCAGTCCGCCAGGTAGCAAATGATGTACAGCAGGCGACTGGTAATAAACATCACCGCCAGCACATTGACTGTCACCAACTGCGCGGTTCCCACCAGGTGCGCGACGATCACCGCCGCTGCAAACGCCGGCATCACTTCAAAGCTGTTCAGTTGCGCCGCGTGCGCCCGACGGGCCACACCGTTGAGGCTTTCGAGAAAGTCGCGCGGATCGTGGTTGTCACTCAACCGGTAGCCGCCCACGGCTTTCGCCACGCCAGTGCAGATGTACGGCAGAAAAATCGCAATCAACACACACCACAGAGCCACCGTCATAACGCCGTCCTTTTTTCGAGTTATACAATTGGCGAGCGCTCAGAACTTCATCACCAACATGCCGATCAGCACCAGCCCACAGGCTAAGAGCCGTGGACGGCCGAAAGGTTCTTTCAAGTAGCGCATGCCGAACAGCACCACCAGAATCACGCTGATCTCACGCAATGCCGCCGCCTCCGCAATCGAGCCCAACTGCATCGCCCACAGCACCAGAGCGTAGCTGGCCAATACGCAGAAGCCCACCGCCAACCCCAGCTTCCATTGCTCACGCCAGAACAACATGAACGCCGGGCGTTTGGCGACCCACGCCAGCAGAGGAAACGGCCAGGCGCTGAGCAGCGTGACCCAGACCAGGTAATCCAGCGGATGCGACCAGCGCCGCAGCGCCTGGCCATCGATGTAGGTGTAGCAGCCGATACACAGGCCAATCAGCGCCACTACCGGCAACATCGACCATGGCAAATGCTTGCCACCGCCACCCTGCCACAGCAGACAAACCATGCCGAACGGGATCAGCATGATGCCGAAGATTTGCTGCGTGGTGAGCACTTCACCGGCGAAGATCAAGGTCAGCGCCAGCACCACCAGCGGCGACAACCCGCGCATCAGTGGATACACCAGGCCCAGATCGCCGACCCGATACGCCTGGATCAGCAGGTAGCGATACAGCAGCTCGAATGCTGCCGACGCCAGAATCCATGGCCAGATTTCCATGGGCGGCAAGCTCACGAATGGAAACGCGATGGCGACGACCAGCAGCGCCACGGTGTCCATGCACGCCACTACCAGCAGCCGCTCGGCGCTGAACTTGATTAACGTATTCCACGTCGCATGCAACAGCGCCGCCATCAATACCAACCCCGTCGCCAGCACTATCACACTCCTTATTGTTTTTAGTCCGCTGACATTTAACAGCCGAAAACCGAATAGTCAGATTATTGATTCGCGATGTGTCAGCAGCTGTTTATACTGCAAACGACCACGCCGCACTCAGTTGCGCACAGAAAAATACCAATAATTCCTGCCTGCACCGCCCTCCATCGAGATCGGTCGTCGGCCTGCGTATGCCTGATCAAAGCGTCAAGACTACCGACAGAGACCTTGCGCATGCCACTCGCCTTGCTTGCACTCGCTGTTGCCGCGTTCGGCATCGGCACCACCGAATTCGTCATCATGGGCCTGCTGCCCGATGTCGCCCGCGACCTTGCCGTGAGCATTCCCCACGCCGGCCTGTTGATCACCGGTTACGCGCTGGGCGTAGTGTTCGGCGCGCCGATCCTGGCGATCGGCACCGCGAACATGCCGCGCAAAGCGACGCTGCTGGGCATGACCGTGATGTTCATCCTCGGCAACGTACTCTGTGCACTGGCGCCGAACTACGCCACGCTGATGGCCGCTCGTGTGGTCACGGCGCTGTGTCACGGGGCATTTTTCGGTATCGGTTCGGTAGTTGCCGCCGGGCTGGTGGCGCCGAACAAACGCGCGCAGGCGATTGCGATGATGTTCACCGGCCTGACATTGGCCAACGTCCTCGGCGTACCGCTGGGCACGGCGCTCGGGCAATACGCCGGTTGGCGTTCGACTTTCTGGGCGGTGTCGGTGATTGGTGTGATCGCCGCGCTGGCGCAGTGGCTGTGGTTGCCGAAACACATCCCGATGGACAAGGCCAACCTGGCCAGCGAATTCAAGGTGCTGGGCAAGGTCAACGTGTTGCTGGCGCTGGGCATGAGTGTTTTGGCGTCGACCAGCCTGTTCAGCGTGTTCACCTATATCGCGCCAATCCTGCAGGACATCACCGGCGTCAGCCCACATGGGGTAACGGTGATGCTGCTGTTGTTCGGCGTCGGCCTGACCGGCGGCAGCATGCTCGGCGGGCGTCTGGCCGATAGTCGTTTGTTGCCTTCGCTGGTCGGTGTGGCCTTGGCGGTGGTGGTGATTCTGGCGGCGTTCAGCCAGACCAGTCGCTCGGTGGTGCCGGCAGCGATCACACTGGTGCTGTGGGGGATTTTTGCCTTTGCGCTGTGCCCGATTCTGCAACTGCTGATCATCGATCAGGCGCACGAAGCACCGAACCTGGGCTCGACCTTGAACCAGAGTGCTTTCAACCTTGGCAACGCGGCCGGTGCGTGGATTGGCGGGCTGGTGGTTGCCAGTGGCGCGGACCTGGCGGACTTGCCGTGGACGGGGGCGCTGGTCGGCGTGTTGACCGTGCTGACGGCGCTGTTTTTCATCTACCTGCAACGTCGCGGCGCGGCTGCGGTCAATGTCTCCGGTTAATCGTGCTGTGCCAGAAAGTGCCCTCACCCTAACCCTCTCCCAGAGGGAGAGGGGACTGACCGTGTTGAATGTTCGAGTTACATCGACCTGACATTTCGAGCCGAGCTCAGGCCCTGAAAGACTTGAAGATCTGCTCCCTTTCCCCCTCTCCCTCTGGGAGAGGGCTGGGGTGAGGGGCTCTTGATCTTCCCCCCATTTCAACTGTGCCCTGAATCGGCCTCAACCCATCCAACCCCTGCACCAAAGATTCGGTGCGCTATCTTTCACCCCTCATCCAAAGGACCCCGGATGCTTGAACTTGTCGCCGCTTTCATCTGCCTCACCACCCTCCTGACCTTCGTCAACTTCCGCTTCATCGGCCTGCCGCCGACCATCGGTGTGATGGTTACCGCACTGCTGTTCTCGCTGATCCTGCAAGGCCTGAGCGTGCTCGGCTACCCCGGTCTCGAAGAGCGCGTGCAGCAACTGATCGGCCAGATCGACTTCGGCGATCTGCTGATGAACTGGATGCTTTCATTCCTGCTGTTCGCCGGCGCCCTGCACGTCAACCTCAACGACCTGCGCAGCTACCGCTGGCCCATCGGCCTGTTGGCGACCTTCGGCGTATTGATTGCCACCACGGTGATCGGCAGCCTCGCCTATTACATTTTTGCCCTGTTCGGCTGGCACGTGAGCTTCCTGTACTGCTTGCTGTTCGGCGCATTGATTTCGCCGACCGATCCGATTGCAGTGCTTGGCGTGTTGCGTACCGCCAACGCATCGAAACCATTGAAAACCACCATCGTCGGCGAATCGCTGTTCAACGACGGCACTGCTGTCGTGGTGTTCACCGTATTGCTGGGCATCGCCCAACTCGGCGAGACCCCGACCGTCAGCGCCACCGCGATGTTGTTCGTTCATGAAGCCATCGGCGGTGTGCTGTTCGGCGGCCTGATCGGTTATCTGGTCTATCGGATGATCAAGAGCGTCGAGCAGCATCAGATCACTGTGATGCTGACCTTGGCGCTGGTTATCGGCGGTTCGGCAATGGCCACCGAGATTCATGTTTCGGCACCAATTGCGATGGTGGTCGCCGGCCTCATCATTGGTAACGTCGGGCGTAATCTGGCGATGAATGACATGACCCGCCGCTACCTCGACGGCTTCTGGGAATTGCTGGATGACATGCTCAATGCGCTGCTGTTCGCACTGATCGGCATGGAGCTGTTGCTGCTGCCATTCAACTGGCTGCACATGGCGGCGGCAGGTTTGCTGGCGGTGGCGATTCTGCTGTCGCGCCTGCTCACCGTGGCCCCGGCAATTGTCCTGCTGCGCCGCTGGCGGACAGTGCCTGCCGGCACCATCCGCATTCTGACCTGGGGCGGTTTGCGCGGCGGTGTCTCGGTGGCACTGGCGCTGGCCCTGCCGCTGGGCCCGGAGCGCGATCTGTTGCTGAGCATCACTTACATCGTGGTGCTGTCGTCGATCCTGCTGCAGGGTCTGACCATCGGCAGGCTGGTCAAACACGCGACTCGCAACGAGCCCGTGACCAGCAGCGAACCCGCGCATCACTGATCATTTTTTGATCTCCTGCGGATCAGGTTTCTCGGCCTGATCCGCAGATTCCTTCGGCGCCCCGCTCTCACTGCGAATCTGCGCATGGCTGATCAGCGCGAAGATAAAGCTGCCGCCAATGATATTCCCCGCCAGCGTCGGCCCTGCGAATACCGCCCAGAAATCACTCCACGGCAACTCGCCGGCAAATACCAGATATGACACCTCCGCCGAACCCACCACGATATGGGTGAAATCGCCGAGCGCCATCAGATAGGTGATGAGGATGATGATCCACATCTTCGCGCTCTCCATGGACGGGATCATCCAGACCATGGTGGCGATCATCCAGCCGGAGACGATGCCTTTGGCGAACATCTGGCTGGCGTGGTTTTCCATGACCTTGCGGCCGATTTCGAGAAAGGCATGGTCAGTCTTGGTGTCGAAGATCGGCAGTTCGAGCATTACGTACGCGACCAGAATCGTGCCGCACAGGTTGCCGACCAATACCACTGTCCACAGACGGATCAGCCGGCCGAAATTACGGATCGTCGGCTTGGTCATGACTGGCAATACGGCGGTCAGGGTGTTTTCGGTGAACAGTTGCTGCCGGGCGAGAATCACCGCCAGAAAGCCTGCGCAGTAACCGAAACTGGCGATCACCTTGAACTCATCGCCCTCGGGCAGGCGCGAATTGAGCAGGCCCATGCCCATCAGTGACAGGCCCATGGTCAGCCCGGCCGCCAGCGCCGACCACCAGAGTGCGGCAATGCTGCGCTCCAGTTCCTGGTCGCCCTGGGTGCGGATGATTTCATGCAGAACCGCCGCGCGGGGCGGCTGGCTTTTCTCGACTTCATGTTTTTCATCGGTCGAGAGGTTGGGGGTCTTGCCGTCTGTCGGGGTACTCATGGCGCGGGAACCAGTGGGGGGCTTTCAGCTACGACCCCTGCCATTTGGAATACGTTCTGTAGGCGCCACGTAAATCCCTGGATATACGCTGATAATGTAGGAGTTGCCGAAGGCTGCGATCTTTCGATCTTGCTTTACAAAAAACAAAGTCAAAAGATCGCAGCCTTCGGCAGCTCCTACAGGGCTCGCATTATTTGGTGACGAGTTCATCTTCCTGAAACTGGTCTTTGACGTACTTGATCTCGGTGCGGCCGTGCGGCGCCGGCAGACCGTCTTCACCGAGGTTCACAAAAACCATCTTCTCGACGGTGAGAATGCTCTTGCGAGTGATCTTGTTGCGCACTTCGCAGGTCAGGGTAATCGAGGTGCGGCCGAACTCGGTGGCCGTAATGCCCAGCTCGATGATGTCGCCCTGGCGCGAGGCGCTGACGAAGTTGATTTCGGAAATGTACTTGGTCACCACGCGCTGATTGCCCAACTGCACGATGGCGTAAATCGCTGCTTCTTCGTCGATCCAGCGCAGCAGACTGCCGCCGAACAGAGTGCCGTTGGGGTTGAGGTCTTCGGGTTTTACCCACTTGCGGGTGTGGAAATTCATGTTCACTCCTGAGCGTTTGCCGAAAGATGGGCGCCATCTTGGCAGACCGAGCGGTCAGGCTCCATGCGGCTTCGACTATGGTCGCCATTAACGATCTTCATCTGGCCGACAGAAACCCTTTGGAAGATCAGTCTAGACGGCTATAATCGCCCCCGTTTCAAAACGGTCATCTTCAATTGATACCGTTTTCCCGCCACCTGTCCGAGGGGCGCTGCAGCAGGTTCAACCTGTCAGGCTCGGATGGGGCGTTGACCGGCCTTAGGCTGGACACTAAACGCACAACGGCGCCCATTCGCATACATTACGAATGGAGGCTCTTCATGAGCGCTGTTATCACGCCTGCAGATTTTAACGATTACAAAGTTGCCGACATGTCCCTGGCTGCCTGGGGCCGTCGCGAAACCATCATCGCCGAATCGGAAATGCCGGCCCTGATGGGTCTGCGTCGCAAGTACTCCGGCGAACAGCCGTTGAAAGGCGCCAAGATCCTCGGCTGCATCCACATGACCATTCAGACTGCCGTGCTGATCGAAACCCTGGTTGCCCTGGGTGCCGAAGTACGCTGGTCGTCGTGCAACATTTTCTCGACTCAGGATCAGGCTGCTGCCGCTATCGCTGCTGCCGGTATCCCGGTTTTCGCCTGGAAAGGCGAAACTGAAGAAGAGTACGAGTGGTGCCTGGAACAAACCATCCTGAAAGATGGCCAGCCATGGGACGCCAACATGATCCTCGACGACGGCGGCGACCTGACCCAGCTGCTGCACGACAAGTACCCACAAGTACTGGATCGCGTTCACGGCGTGACCGAAGAAACCACCACCGGCGTACACCGTCTGCTGGACATGCTGGCCAAGGGCGAACTGCGCATCCCGGCCATCAACGTCAACGACTCGGTGACCAAGTCCAAGAACGACAACAAGTACGGCTGCCGTCACAGCCTGAACGACGCGATCAAGCGCGGTACCGACCACCTGTTGTCCGGCAAGCAAGCACTGGTCATCGGTTACGGTGACGTGGGCAAGGGCTCCGCTCAGTCCCTGCGCCAGGAAGGCATGATCGTCAAGGTTTCCGAAGTTGACCCGATCTGCGCCATGCAAGCGTGCATGGACGGTTTCGAACTGGTTTCGCCGTTCATCGACGGTATCAACGACGGTTCCGAAGCCAGCATCGACAAAGCACTGCTGGGCAAGATCGACCTGATCGTGACCACCACCGGTAACGTCAATGTTTGCGATGCGAACATGCTCAAAGCCCTGAAGAAGCGCGCCGTTGTCTGCAACATCGGTCACTTCGACAACGAAATCGACACCGCTTTCATGCGCAAGAACTGGGCATGGGAAGAAGTGAAGCCACAGGTACACAAGATCCACCGTACCGGCCCGGGCGCTTTCGACGCACAGAACGACGACTACCTGATCCTGCTGGCCGAAGGCCGTCTGGTTAACCTGGGTAACGCCACTGGCCACCCAAGCCGCATCATGGACGGTTCGTTCGCCAACCAGGTGCTGGCGCAGATCTTCCTGTTCGGCCAGAAGTACGCCGACCTGTCGCCAGCCCAGAAAGCCGAGCGTCTGACTGTTGAAGTACTGCCGAAGAAACTCGACGAAGAAGTGGCCCTGGAAATGGTTCGCGGCTTCGGCGGCGTGGTCACGCAACTGACCAAGCAACAGGCTGACTACATCGGCGTGACCGTCGAAGGCCCGTTCAAGCCGCACGCTTACCGCTACTAAGACAAGAGCAGCTGCGAGCTTCCAGCTTCAAGCGGCAAGCGAGGTCAAAAGCCGAACTTGCCGCGCGAAGCCTAAGGCTCCGCCCCTATTTCAAAACAGTGTCAGGCCGCAAGCTTCAGGCACAAGAGACCGGCGCACCTCCGCTGCTCTTGCAGCTTGAAGCTTGCAGCTTGTAGCTGGAGGTTCCCTCCATGTCCCAAGACCGTCGCTACAGCTTCGAGTTCTTCCCGACCAAGACCGATGCTGGGCATGAAAAGCTGCTCAACGTTGCCCGTCAGTTGGCAACGTACAATCCCGATTTCTTCTCCTGCACCTATGGCGCTGGTGGTTCGACCCGTGATCGCACCCTCAACACCGTTCTGCAACTGGAAAGCGAAGTCAAAGTTCCGGCCGCACCGCACCTGTCGTGCGTCGGCGACAGCAAGGACGACCTGCGCGGCCTGCTGAACGAGTACAAGGCGGCCGGCATCAAGCGCATCGTCGCCCTGCGTGGCGACCTGCCGTCCGGCATGGGCATGACCAGCGGTGAGCTGCGTCACGCCAATGAACTGGTTGAATTCATTCGTGAAGAAACCGGTGACCATTTCCACATCGAAGTCGCTGCTTACCCGGAGATGCATCCGCAAGCGCGCAACTACGAAGACGATCTCGCCAACTTCGTGCGCAAGGCCCGTGCCGGTGCCGACAGCGCGATCACCCAGTACTTCTTCAACGCCGACAGCTACTTCTACTTTGTCGACCGTTTGCAGGCGCAGGGTGTGGATCTGCCGATCGTCCCGGGGATCATGCCGATCACCAACTACAGCAAACTCGCGCGCTTCTCCGATGCCTGCGGTGCGGAAATCCCGCGCTGGATCCGCAAGCAACTGGAAGCTTACGGCGATGACACTCAGAGCATTCAGCGCTTTGGTGAGCAAGTCGTCAGCGAGATGTGCGAACGCCTGTTGCAGGGCGGCGCACCGGGGCTGCATTTTTATTCCATGAACCAGGCTGAACCGAGTCTGGCGATCTGGAATAACCTGAAGTTGCCTCGTTGAAACAGCTGCAAGCTCCAAGCTGAAAGCTACAGGCAAGATCAAAAGATCGCAGCCTTCGGCAGCTCCTGCATTGGTGTTAATTACTCCGTGCAGGAGCTGCCGAAGGCTGCGATCTTTTGCTTTTAAAGCCCCGAAACAGAGCTTGTGCAGGCACTTTCTGGCTCTTTCGCGTTTCTCGTCGTAATCTCAAGCCATGCCTTTGATCACGCAATTATTCGCCGTGCTGGTTTTTGCTTGCCTGAGCTTCGCCGCTCGAGGCGAGAAGCTGCGTATTGTCACCGAGCCATGGGCGCCCTACGTGTATGAAGAGGGCGGCAAGAACCTGGGGCTCGACTACGAAACCACTGCCATTGTCTTCAAACGGCTGGGCATTGAAGTCGATTGGCAATTCCTGCCATGGAAGCGCTGCCTGTCGATGCTTGAGACCGGTCAGGCTGATGGCGCGCTGGACATTTTTCACAGCGAAGAGCGCGACGCCACCCTGCTTTACCCGAGCGAACCGCTATCGGATGTCGAGTTCGTGATGTTCTACGCCAACGACCGGCCGCATCCGTTCAGCAAACTCGAAGAACTCAAAGGTCTGACCATCGGCACTTCGCCGGGCTATCTATACAGCCCGGACTTTCGCGAGTCGACGCTGTTTAACCGTGAACCGGCACCGACCCACGAAGCCAACTTCGGCAAACTGGTGCGCGGTCGAATCGACTTGCTGATCACTGATCGCCGCGTTGGCCAGCATTTACTCGATGAGTTGAATATTCGCGATCAGATCACTGAAAACCCTACTGTCATTAGCCGTCAGAGCCAGTATCTGGCGGTTCGACGCAATGCCGGCATGGATTTGCTGGTGCAGCGGTTTGGCGCCGAACTCAAGCGATTCAAGCGCGAACCGGCCTACGCCGAGCTGAGCGCACGCTACGGCGCCGCCCCCGCCAGCAGCCCATCAATGAATTCAGCCAAGGCCAGCGGCAAAACCGTTGAGCAGCAGGAAAGCAGCGCGCAGTGATTGCTCTGTTATACTCCGGCGTTCCCGCCAGGCTCACGCCCGGACGCCCGGAACCGTAACAGGCCTCTCGACCCGCTACAGCGCAGCTTTGCAGCCCGCGCGAGCACTCCAGACGTGCCTTCGGAACCGCAGCAGGACCGGACGGGATTGCGTCCTCTTAAACGCCATTCGCGCCAGGCAAGACTCCCATTGGGCCAAGCCCTAACTAAAACAGGATTACTCATGTCCTTTGCTTCCCTCGGTCTCTCCGAGGCTTTAGTCCGCGCCATCGAAGATGCGGGCTATACCGAGCCTACTCCGGTGCAACAGCGGGCCATTCCCGCCGTGTTGCAAGGTCGCGACCTGATGGTTGCGGCACAGACAGGTACCGGTAAAACCGGCGGTTTCGCCCTTCCGATCCTGGAGCGGTTGTTCCCCAACGGTCACCCGGACAAATCCCAGCGTCATGGCCCGCGCCAACCGCGCGTACTGGTCCTGACCCCGACCCGCGAACTCGCGGCCCAGGTTCACGAGAGCTTCAAGATCTACGCCCGTGACCTGAAATTCGTCAGCGCCTGCATCTTCGGCGGTGTCGGCATGAACCCACAGGTTCAGGCCATGTCCCGTGGCGTTGACGTCCTTGTTGCCTGCCCGGGCCGTTTGCTCGACCTGTGCGGCCAGGGCAGCGTTGACCTGTCCCACGTGGAAATCCTCGTCCTCGACGAAGCCGACCGCATGCTCGACATGGGCTTCGTGCACGACGTGAAGAAAGTCCTCGCGCGCCTGCCGTCCAAACGTCAGAACCTGCTGTTCTCGGCAACCTTCTCCAAAGACATCACCGACCTCGCCGGCAAGCTGCTGCACAACCCGGAACGCATCGAAGTGACGCCGCCGAACACCACGGTCGAGCGCATCGAACAACGCGTGTTCCGTCTGCCGGCCAGCCACAAGCGCGCGCTGCTGGCCCACCTGATCACCGCCGGCGCGTGGGAACAGGTGCTGGTCTTCACCCGCACCAAGCACGGCGCCAACCGTCTGGCCGAGTACCTGGACAAGCATGGCCTGCCGGCTGTGGCGATCCACGGTAACAAGAGCCAGAACGCGCGCACCAAAGCGCTGGCTGACTTCAAGGCCAACCAGGTGCGCATTCTGGTCGCCACCGACATCGCCGCACGCGGTCTGGACATCGATCAGTTGCCGCACGTGGTCAACTTCGAACTGCCGAACGTCGATGAAGACTACGTTCACCGTATCGGCCGTACTGGCCGTGCCGGTCGTTCGGGCGAGGCGATCTCGCTGGTCGCGCCGGACGAAGAGAAGCTGCTGAAAAGCATCGAGCGCATGACCAAGCAGAAAATCGCCGACGGCGACCTGATGGGCTTCGATTCGAGCACCATTGAAGCCGAGAAGCCGGAAGTGCGTGAGCGTCCGGACGTGCGCAACCCGCGCAATCCACGTGGCCCACGCGGCGACGGTCCGAATGGCGGCGGCGGTGGCGGCGGTCGTAAAGACAAGGGCAAAGACAAGGGCAAAGAGAAGCCGGCCGGTGAACGTGGCGAGCGCCCTGCCCGTCAACAGAAACCGCGCGAAGGCACTCCGGCCCGTGAACAGCGCCCAAGCCAGCCGCCACGTGCGGCCGCTGATCGCGCACCGGACGAGTTCCTCGACGACGATATCGATAACTTCGGTAACCGCGTTGACTACGTGCCGAAGCCAGCTCCGGCCGGCGGCCGTGGTCGCCGTCCAGGTGCACCGGCTCAGGGCGCAGGTTCAGGCGCACCTCGCGGCGGTCAGTCGCAAGGTCGCCAGAACGGCCCGCGCAACAGCAACGGTTCGAGCACGGGTACCCCGCCAGCCAAACGCAGCGGCCCGCGCAACGGTGCACCGCGTGACGGTCAGTCGGGTCGTCGCGACGAGTCCTCCTCGTCGTCGCGCAACCGCCGCCCGGCCCGCGACGATCAGCCTCGTAGCGAGCCAGCCGTGCAGAACCCGCGCAGCAACGGCCCGAAGATCATGCACAAGGAATCGAAAGCCGACCGCTTCCCGACGCCTGAACAGCTTGATCAACTGCCAAGCCGCCCGCGTGGCGAAAAACCAGCACTGCTGACCCGCAATCGCTGAGTTAACGCCGCCATAAAAGATGCCCCGGTTCGCAAGAGCCGGGGCATTTTTATGAGCGCTGCAAATTGCTTTGTGTAGGAGCTGCCGCAGGCTGCGATCTTTTGATCTTGATCTTCAAAAACCAACATCAAAAGATCGCAGCCTTCGGCAGCTCCTACAGGGGTTTGTATTGTGACAGACAATAAAAAACGCCCCCGGCCTTGCGACCGGGGGCGTTTTTGTGTGGCGGCGAAAGTTATTTCGCTTTCACACCTTCAAACGAGATGTACAGGTCGACGTTGTCGGATTGTGGGCCCAGATCCATCATCTTGCCGAAATCAGAGCGCTTGATGCTGGTGGTGCCTTCGAAGCCGGCACGGTAGCCGCCCCATGGATCCTTGCCTTCACCCAGGAAGGTGGCTTTGACCACGATTGGCTTGGTCACGCCGTGCAGGGTCAGGTCGCCGGTCACGTCAGCAGTGTCTTTGCCAGCGGCGTTCTTGCCAGTGGATTTGACGCTGGTGGAGACGAATTTGGCGTCAGCGAATTTGCCCACGTCGAGGAAGTCTTTGCTGGAGATGTGCTTGTCGCGTTCGGCGTGGTTGGTGAACACGCTGGCGGTTTTCACATTGAATTCGATTTTGCTGTCTTCAGGCTTGGCAGCGTCGAAGCTGAACTTGCCATCGATATCCTTGAAGGTACCGGTGATGTAGCTGTAGCCCAGGTGGCTGATCTTGAAGTCAACGAAGGCGTGCTGGCCTTCCTTGTCGACGGTGTAGTCAGCGGCCATTACATTGGCGGACAGCACGGCAGAACCGATTGCCAGAGCGGCCAGAGTCTTTTTCAACATGCTTTCTTTTCCTTTGAGTCGAGGTTGAACTTCAGGCTTTGCGACCGAGCATTCGCGTCAGGGTCGCATCACGATCGATAAAGTGGTGCTTCAATGCTGCCAACGCATGGAGACCGGAAAAAATTACCAGTGCCCACGCCAGCCAGAGATGAATCACCCCAGCGGTATCTGCCTGATCCGGTAGCCCGGAAACCAGTGCAGGAACTTCAAACAGGCCAAACACCGGGATCCCGACACCGTCTGCGGTGGAAATCAGGTAACCGGCAATCATCACAGCGAACAGCGCCAGATACAGGAACCCGTGGCCGAATTTGGCGCCGATACGGGTCATGCGGCTGTAGCTTTGCAGCGTCGGCGGCGGTGGGCTGATAAAACGCCACAGCACCCGCAACACCATCACACCCAACAGCACCAGACCGATGCTCTTGTGCAGATCCGGCGCGTCTTTGCGCCAGGTGCTGTAGTAATCCAGCCCGACCATCCACAGGCCCAGCGCGAACAGTCCGAAGACCACCAGCGCCACGCCCCAGTGCATGAAGATGCTGACCCAACCATAGCGCGAAGAAGAGTTACGTAGCTGCATTGCCCAAATCCTGTGAGAACTGCGAACCAAGACTAGCGAGTTATCTATCGAATTAAAGCGGAAAATTTTGCTTTGAAATATCGAGAAATACGATCAAGAGTCTGTGAGTGGCTTGTTAAGGAAAGATTAAAGGGAAAAGTGTGGCTGGATGTTGTTGCCGGGCAATGGATTTGCGTTGTCTGAGCTGGCCCTGTGGCGAGCAGGCTCACTCCTACAGTGACCGTATTCCAACTGCAGAAATGCGTCCCCCTGTAGGAGTGAGCCTGCTCGCGATAGCGGTCTTACAGGCAAAAAAAAGCGCGGCATAAACGCCGCGCTTCTTCATTCACCGCAAGGCTTACTGCGCCTTGGTCTCCGTCGCCGCAGCAGGTTTAGCCGCTGGCTTCTTCGCCGGTTCAGCTTTCTTCACTGCCGGTTTCGCCGCAGGCTTTTTCGTTTCGGTTTTCGCCGCAGGTTTCTTCGCCGCAGGCTTGGCTGCCGCTTTCTTCGCTGGTTCAGCTTTCACCGGCGCAGCAGGCTTCGGCGCTTCCACCGGAGCTGGCGCTGGTGCCGGGGTCGGCGCGGGCGCTGGAGCGACCGGAGCAGGCGCTGGCTCTGGCGCCTTCACAGGCTCTGGCTTCTTCTCGTCATCCGAACCGCCGAACAGATTAGTGAAGAAGTTGCCCTTCTTCGCCGCCACGGCACCCGCCGCGCCTGCCGCTGCTGCAGCCGGCACCACTTTGACTGGCTCAAAGGATTTGCCCGCCGCCAGATCTTCAACCTGGCTGGCCGCACGCTGACCGGTGCGCAGTGCGCCTTCCAGCGTGCCCGGGTACAAGGTGTCGGTGTGTTCGCCGGCGAACGTCACGCGTTGCAGCGGACGCTCCCACAGGCGCCAGAACTTGCTGATCTGGCCCGGGCCGTAAGCCAGGTACGCGCCGCCCATCGACGGGTCGGTGCTGTAGCGACGGATTTCATAACCGGTGAACGAGCCACGGGCCTGTGGATAAAACGCGTGCAGACGGATCAGCACCTGATCGACCATCTGCTTGTCGCCGAATGCCTGCATCACGCGGGCATTGTCGCCGGACAGGTTGATCACCACGTTGGCGCCGCCCTTCAGGGCAGGTTCGATCCAGAGCATGCCGAGACCTGCGTTGCTGTAGATCTCGCCGGACATGCGCGCCTTGCTTTCCCACACCGGCGTCTTGAACTTCAACATGATCTGGTCGCGCCAGCCGTAGTTGGTGCCCTTGATCGCGGCCATGTGCTGGGCATCCAGCGCCGGCGTCAAAGCAATCTTGTTCAGCGCACGCAGCGGCACAGCCAGTACCACGTAGTCAGCCTGGTAGCCAACACTGCCGACCTTGACGGTCACGCCGTCCTTGTCCTGATTGATCGCCGACACCGGCGAGTTGGTCTTGATCGTCTTGATCTGTTTGACGAACGCCTGTGCCAGCACCTGGCTGCCGCCGACCAGACGCGAAGCACGCAGGTCACGGTCGGAGACGCCGCGATACACACGGTTCTGCTGGGCGAAATACAGCAGCGACAGACGCGAAGGTTCGTCGTAGTGAGTACGGATGTCCTGGTTGATCAACTGGCGCGCGGTGGCCGGCAGATTCTGCTTGTCGAGCCAACTCGCAACGGTGATCTGGTCCAGCGCGTGCAGGGTGCTGGTCGCCGCCGGGTTCTGCGGGTCGTCGATCGAGCGCGCCAGATCATCGAGGGTTTTCTGATAGCGCTTCAGGGCATCGGCGGTAGCCGGCTGCTTCGTCGCCAGATCGGCGGCAGAGAAATACTCGCCGTCGATCAGATAACCCGGCGTACGCACGAATTCCGGGGCCGGCGTGGTGCCGAGCTTGAAGGTCGAAACGTACTTGTTCAGCACTGGCTGCGTCTTGTCGTTGCCGATCCACTCGCTGGTGGCCATGCCCGAGCGCCCGCCCATGCTCGGCTTGGCTTCCAGCAGCGTGACCTGCCAGCCTTTGTTTTGCAGCTCATAAGCAGCGGTCAGACCCGACAGGCCGCCGCCGATCACGATTGCAGTTTTATCCTTGGCCAGCGCCGTAACGCTGAACAGCCCCAACATCACCAGCGCACAGGCGCGCAGCCAACCGACAGACATTCAGCGAACTCCGGAAATAACACAGAAAAAAGCAGTTGTGCGGGTCAGACGACCCAAAGAACCGCGAAGAATACGTTAGCCATCAAAACGCCGCCAGCGACGTCTATCGGCTCATACAAAGTAGCTCAATCGACACAATGGGTTGTCCCCGCGCGATGCATTGCATAGGCTTGCGCGATTGTTTGCCCGCGCCTGACGCGAGCCGCCTCGAGGAGACTGTAAATGGGCCTGAATAACCAGTGGATGCAACGCGACCTCGCGGTGTTGTGGCATCCCTGCACCCAGATGAAAGACCACGAACAGCTGCCGCTGATCCCGATCAAGCGCGGTGAAGGCGTCTGGCTCGAAGACTTCGAAGGCAAGCGCTACCTCGATGCGGTCAGCTCGTGGTGGGTCAACGTGTTCGGCCACGCCAACCCGCGGATCAACCAGCGCATCAAGGATCAGGTCGATCAGCTGGAGCACGTGATTCTGGCCGGTTTCAGCCATCAACCGGTGATCGAGCTGTCCGAGCGACTGGTGAAGATGACGCCGGAAGGCCTGAACCGGGTGTTCTACGCCGATAACGGTTCGTCCTGCATCGAAGTCGCGCTGAAAATGAGCTTTCACTACTGGCTCAATCGCAACCAGCCAAACAAGAAGCGCTTCGTCACCCTGACCAACAGCTACCACGGCGAAACCATGGCGGCGATGGCGGTCGGCGACGTGCCGCTGTTCACCGAAACCTACAAAGCACTGCTGATGGACACCCTCAAGGTGCCGAGCCCGGATTGCTACGGGCGCCCCGAAGGCATGAGCTGGGAAGACCACTCGCGCAATATGTTCGCCGCCATGGAACAGACCCTGGCCGAGAACCATGACAGCGTCGCGGCAGTGATCGTCGAGCCGCTGATTCAGGGTGCCGGCGGCATGCGCATGTATCACCCGGTGTATCTGACGTTGCTGCGCGAGGCCTGCGACCGCTATGGCGTGCACCTGATCCTCGACGAAATCGCCGTTGGCTTCGGTCGCACCGGGACCATGTTTGCCTGTGAACAGGCCGGCATCCGCCCGGATTTCCTCTGCCTGTCGAAAGCCCTGACCGGCGGCTATCTGCCGCTGGCCGCGTGCCTGACCACCGACGAGGTCTACAGCGCGTTCTACGACGACTACCCCACCCTGCGCGCGTTCCTGCATTCGCACAGCTACACCGGCAACCCGCTGGCGTGTGCGGCGGCATTGGCGACGCTGGATATCTTCGAGCAGGACAACGTCGTTGAGCACAACAAGGCCCTGGCCCAGCGCATGGCCTCGGCGACGGCGCATCTGGTCGATCACCCGAACGTCTCTGAAGTGCGCCAGACCGGCATGGTGTTGGCCATCGAGATGGTCAAGGATAAAGCCACCAAAGAGGCCTACCCTTGGCAAGAGCGCCGTGGTTTGAAAGTGTTCCAGCATGCTCTGGAGCGTGGCGCGTTGCTGCGTCCGCTGGGCAGCGTGGTGTATTTCCTGCCGCCGTACGTGATCACCCCGGAGCAGATCGACTTCCTCGCCGAAGTCGCCAGCGAAGGCATCGACATCGCCACGCGTGACAGCGTCAGCGTTGCCGTGCCAAAAGACTTCCACCCCGGCTTCCGCGATCCGGGCTGATTCAAAATTTGTGGCGCCTGAACTGCCGCTTTCGCGAGCAGGCTCGCTCCCACAGGGGAATGCGTTCCAAATGTGGGAGCGAGCCTGCTCGCGAATGAAGTCGACACCGATCCACCTGATTCACATCTTTCCAGAGACCCGAAATGAGACTGTCCCGCTTCTTTATCGACGCCCCCCTGAGCACTGGCGAACACGAATTGCCGGAGGCCCAGGCGCATTACATCAGCCGCGTGCTGCGCATGGCCGAGGGCGATGCGGTGCAGTTGTTCGACGGCTCCGGCCAGGAATTTCGCGGCGCCCTGCTGGAAGTCGGCAAGAAGCGCGTGACCGTGCAGATCGACGAGCAATTCGCCGGTCAGGTTGAATCACCGCTGCACATCCACCTCGGCCAGGGCCTGTCCCGGGGTGAGCGGATGGATTGGGCGATTCAGAAAGCCACCGAGCTGGGCGTGAATGAAATTACGCCTATCTTCAGTGATCGCTGCGAAGTGCGCCTCAAGGACGAACGCGCCGACAAGCGCCTGCTGCACTGGCGTCAGGTGGCAATCAGCGCGTGTGAGCAATGCGGGCGCTCGCGGGTGCCGGTGATTCATCCGCCGGTGCTGCTGGCGGACTGGATCAAGCAGACCGAAGCCGAGTTGAAACTGGTGCTGCATCCGGTGGCCGAGCCATTGGTGAGTCATGCCAAACCGGCAACTTTGGCGTTCTTGATCGGGCCTGAAGGTGGTTTGACGGATGCCGAAGTCGAGCAGGCCAAAGGCAACGGCTTCCACGCCGCCCGCCTCGGCCCGCGCGTGTTGCGCACCGAGACGGCGCCGGTGGTCGCACTGGCGGTGGCCCAACAGCTTTGGGGTGACTTCTAAGGCCCCATCGCTGGCAAGCCAGCTCCCACAAGAGATCCTGGGTTCGCACAAATGTTGTGTTCACTGGCTATCTACTGTGGGAGCGAGCCTGCTCGCGAAAGCGGTGTATCAGCCAACATCAGCATCAGCTGGACTGACGCCTTCGCGAGCAGGCTCGCTCCCACAGGGGATTGGGGATGATTCGGTTTAGAGGACGTAAAACAAGATCGCGACAAAGTGCAGCAAACTCCCGGCAATCACGAACAGATGCCAGATCCCGTGCGCATGCCGCAAGCGGTGATCAAGGGCAAAAAAGATAATCCCCACCGTGTACAAAACCCCGCCCGACGCCAGCCAGGCAAACCCGGTGGTGCCCAGCGCCGCAATCAACGGCTTCACCGCCACCAACACAATCCAGCCCATCACTGCGTAAATCACGATCGACAGAATCCGCGCCTCCGAACGCGGTTTGATCTCCTGCAGGATGCCGATCAGCGCCAGCCCCCAGACAATCCCGAACAGCGTCCAGCCCCACGGCCCGCGCAGGGTCACCAGGCAGAACGGCGTGTAGCTGCCGGCAATCAACAGGTAGATCGAGAAGTGATCGACCTTTTTCATGATCGCTTTCTTGCGCCCGCGCACGCTGTGGTACACGGTCGAGGCGCTGTAGAGCACCAGCAAGGTGAAAGCGTAAATCGCCACACTGACAATCTTCCACGGGCTGCCGTCGAGGCTGGCAATCACCAACATCCAGACGCCGCCGACAAAAGCCGCCACTGCCCCGACCAGATGGGTCCAGGCGTTCAATCGTTCTCCGTGATACATGTATCGCTTACCTCAATATTCGTTACGGCAGCGCGCAAGGCTCGGGCCTAGAGCGTAAAAGCGCAATGTTTCTGTTCAACACCAGGATCAAAAGATCGCAGCCTTCGGCAGCTCCTGCAGTGAGATCGCACTCCAATGCAGGAGCTGCCGAAGGCTGCGATCTTTTGCTCTTCAAGGCACAATCGACGCATTCCAAAAAGAGTCCGCGCCATGCTGATCGACGAAGAATTGACCCTGAAAAAACTCGAGGTGTTCCTCGCTTTCATGCGCACCGGCAACCTCGCCCGCGCCGCCGCCGAGTTGCAGACCAGCAACGTCAGTGTGCACCGCGCGATTCACTCGCTGGAAAGCGCCCTGCGCTGCCCGCTGTTCAAACACGAAGGCCGCAACCTGACGCCGCTGGAAAGCGCTTATGTGCTGGAGGAGCGCGCGCAGAAGCTGATCAACGACGTCGTCGAAAGCGTGCGCCTGACCCGCGAAGCGGCCGGGTTTTCCGCCGAACGCTTCAAACTCGGCTCGCTGTATTCACTGACAGTGAAAACCGTACCGCAACTGATCATGGGCCTGAAGATCCGCCGCAGCGAACTCAACATCGACCTGATCCTCGGTTCGAACATCGACCTGCTCTACAAGCTGAAAAACATGGAAGTCGACGCGATTCTGGTGTCGCTGGACGACAGCATCAACGACCCGGATTGCGAGCAAATTGCGCTGTTCTCCGACGACATCTTCCTCGCCACCCCGGCGGATTCAAAGTTCGCCCAGCGCAGTGAAGTGGACCTGGCGGAAGTGCGCGATGAAACCTTCATCACCCTGACCCAAGGCTTTGCCACGCATCAGGACGGCAACCGGGTGTTCAAGCAGGCGGGGTTCGAGCCAAAGGTGGCGATGCAGGTGAATGACATCTTCACGCTGTTGAGCATGGTCAGCTCGGGGGTGGGTTATGCGTTGCTGCCAGGAAGGATTGCGGCGGTGTATGAGAATCGGGTGAAGCTGATTCCGTTGCAGGAGAAGTACCGGTTGCAGCAGCACATTGGCGTGGTGTTTTTGAAGGCCAAGGAGAGGGATCCGAATTTGCTGGCGTTGCTGGCGGAGTGTCGGATGTATGCCAATCGCCAGACTGGGGTTTAGATCAAGATCAACAGCTACCCCCTCACCCCAGCCCTCTACCCCAAGGGGGCGAGGGGGAAAGGGAGCAGATCTCCGTGGGTTTCAAGGCCTGAGTTCGACTCAGAGCTTTCAGGTCGATGTATAACGCCAAAACAACTCGGTCAGTCCCCTCTCCCTCCGGGAGAGGGTTAGGGTGAGGGGCTCTTGATCTTCAGCCCACAATCCCGCGAACAATGAAGAACAACAGCGATGGCCCCAGCAAACACCCAAGCCCGGTGTGGAACGTCGCCGTCAGCGCCCCATAAGGCACCAACCGCCGATCCGTCGCCGCCAGCCCCGCTGTCACCCCGCTCACCGTCCCGGCCAAGCCACCAAACACCATCGCCGAACGCGGGTTATCCAGGCCCATCCAGCGCGCCGCGACCGGCGTGCCGACCATCACCAGAATCGCCTTGATCAACCCGGTGGCAATCGACAGCGCCATCACATCCGACGTCGCGCCAATCGCCGCGCCAGTCACTGGCCCGACGATGTAAGTCACCGCGCCTGCGCCAATGGTGGTCATGCTCACCGCATCGCGATAACCAAACGCCCAGGCCATGCTCGCGCCGACAATGAACGGCAGGATCGTGCCCAGCAGTAGCGCAATTACACCGATCATCCCGGCCTTCTTCGCCTCGGTCGCCTGCACTTCAAAAGCGGTGGCAACAATCGCAAAATCACGCAGCATTGCCCCGCCCATCAGGCCGATGCCGGAGAACAATGTCAGATCCGCCAAGCCTTTCTGCCCGCCAGTCATGGTGCCGCCGACCCACGCCAATACCAGCCCTATGACGATGGCGATCGCCGAGCCGTGAATGCGTCCGAACGTCAGGCGTTTGGACAGAATCACCGACACCCACATGATCACGCCGACGAAGGCGAATGCAGTGACCAGCCCGTTGTGTTCCAGACCTTTCTCGATGAGATCCCACATATCAGCGGCCTCCTACCGGGGTGCCAACCGGCGTGATTTCCGCCGGTTCATCGGGCAATGGTTCACCCTTGTGAGTACGACTGATCAAGGCAATCGTGCAGCCACAAACCACTACCGAACCAACCGCCGCCAGCACCGCCACCGGTCCACCATGCAGCGCCGTCACAACGTTCTGTTGCGCAGCCATTGCCACCACCACCGGAATGTACATCGCGCCCCAGAAGCCGACGCCCATCTCGCAATCCTTGGTCATGCCGCCGCGCTTCTGCATCCACAACCGCGCGCAGATCAACAGGATCATGGCAATGCCGACCCCGCCGACGTTGGATTTGACGCCCAACAACACGCCGAGCATGTCACCCATGATCACCCCTGCCAGCGTACAGATCGCGAGCAGCGCCACACCGTAAATAATCATTGTTGTAGTCCTCAAAGTGCATCGTCGAATGTTGTTTTTGTTGTTCGAAGCTTGAGTCGCGGCGGTCTAGAGTTGGCGGCTACCCTCCTCACGCAACAGCGCTTGCAGGGTATCGAGGCGAGCACTGTCGAAGGCAGTGACCGTGCCCTGTTCGAACACCCGGCGCGCCAGCCCGGTGAGTACCGCACCGGGCGGCAGTTCGATCTGTAAACGCACGCCGCGCTCATAAGCGCTTTGCACGGTGCCGCGCCAATCCACCACGCGGCACATGTTGAAGGCGAGGTCGTCGCGCAACGCTTCGACTTTGGTCACAGGCCGTGCGCGACTGCCGCTCAGGTAAGCGATTTTCGGTTTTTTCAGTTCAACCTTGGCGAAGGCTTCGGCGAGGGTTTGCGCCGGTTTTTCCAGCAGCGGACAGTGTGACGGCACACTCACTGCCAAGCGTTTTGCCAGACCGGCGCCACAACTGCGCGCCAGTTCGGCCACCGCTTGCATGGCCTTGTCACTGCCGGCAATCACCACCTGATTGTCGGCGTTGATATTGGCCAGATACACCGGCATATCCTCGCAGTGCACCTGCGCCAGCAACGTTTCGACTGTGGATAACTGCAGACCGATGATCGCGGTCATGCCGTAGCCTTGTGGATAAGCCTGCTGCATCAACTCACCGCGCAGGCTGACCAGATGCAGCGCATTGCTGAAGCTCAATGCACCTGCAACCACCGCTGCCGGGTAAGCACCGATGGATAAACCGGCGACGTAATCCGCTTTGAGTCCGTCCTGCAATAACTGCCGCGATGCTGCGACGCCAGCGATCAGCAGGCACAGCTGAACCGCCCTTGTCGTGCGCAATGCCTGGGCAGAGTCGAGCAGCACAACATCCTCACCGAGTACGTCGCTGGCCTCGACCAAGGTTTCCCGAGGCAAGCGCTGAAGCATGCCTGCCTGCTGCGCGCCCTGGCCGGGAAACACCAGCAGACTGCTCACGCCGCCTGCTCCTGCGGGTTCCATGGATCAACCACCAGGCACGCCTGACGAGCATTTTTCAGCAGCACGCGCGCCGAACCGCTGGCCCATTCACGCAGCGCCACAGCACCGAATGGCGTCTGCAATTGCAGGTCGACCCGGCACACTGCCTGATCGAAAAGCGCCACGAATTTGCGGGCCTGATTACGCGTGATCAGTTGCGGCGTACGCAAAATCAGATCGAGATCACTGGCCGCGTGCATCGCGGTAAAACCACTGGCCAATTCAAAGCCGACGCTGCCGCTGACACCCCAGACCCAACCGCAGTCATCGAGCATCGGCCGCAGTTGTTGCAGCGCCTGCATCACTGGCAGATCGCGCTCGCAATCGACATGACACAGCGCTTCGGGACTGACCCGACAGGTAATCGAATCAATAGCCATGAATGCCGCCAACCGCTGTTGGCGCAATACGCCGCGCACGCCGACCGCGATTAAACCTTCCTCGCTCAACGCCCGCCGCACCACCACCGGTTGCCCGGCGGCCAGCGACTCGACTGCCCACTGCGGCGCACCCGCCGGCAACTGCGCCGGGGTCATACCCCAGAGCAGATCGTGAGCCAGAGGGGTGATCACCACTGCGCCCTCAGCAACTCGCGAACGTTGCTCGAGGCCGCACGATTCTTGGCGCCGAGACGATTGCTCAGATCAGTGCTGGAAATATCGCCAATGGCTTGCTTCAGGCATTCGTTAACCCTTGATAGATCCTCCGCCGTCGGCTGTTCAATCTGCTCAACCGACAAGGTTTCCCAGAGCAATCCGAGGCTGGCGTAGCTGTCGATGTCATAGGCCATCGGCGGCACACTGGCGGCCAGCGCCTCCAACTCTTCAACACTGCGCAACGTCACCCGCGCTGCCGACGCCTTGCCCATCGCATGCACCATCACGCCCGGATCACGCAGCGCGATCAGGCGGTTGGCCTGATAACCGTGAGCCAGAAACGCCCCGGACATCGCCTTGCCCACCAGCAACGCAATCACCGGATGCCCGGCCAGACGCGCGCGGGCATAGCTGCCCGCCGCACCGGCCAGGGCCTGATGAATACCGAGCGCTTCTTCGCGGCGACCGTAAGCCTGGCTCGGCACATCGACGATGGCGATGATCGGGCGCTTCTGCGCCTTATCACGATCAGCAGTGACCGCATCATCCACAGCCTTGGCCAGACCCCAGCCTTCAAGCAAACCGACTTCGCCATTGCGAGCACGCGGAAAACGATTGTCCGGGTCAGCCACCACAGCGATAAAACGCCCCAGCTCACCGTCAGCGACCTTCAACGAGGCCGGCAGCCCTTCGACCGCGACAGCGCCCGCGCTCAAGGCGTTGAACCAGTTCAAACCGCGCAGTGAATAACCGCTCATGAGCGCTCTCCTTGATACAGATCGCGAACCACCGACGGTTCGATTTGCTGGTCAGTGTTCAGACTGCTCAGGCGTTGCAGGAACCATTCGGCACGTTGGCTGCGCGGTTGCGCCGGTAAACCTTGCTGGAGCAATTCACCGACCTGCTGACGAATCTTCGCCACATCATCAGCGACATACCGATCCACCAGTCCACTGCTGAAGCGCTGTTCGCCACCGGTCAGGCTCCAAATGAACGGCCGGTCGCGGGAGTCGTATTCTTCGATCCCCGCTTCCTGCTCAATCACCTGCGGGCCGTTGAGGCCGAGGCGTGCTTCCTGGGTCACCATCAAATAGCTGCACAGCGCCGCCGCAATCGACATACCTCCGAAGCAACCGACGCTACCGGCGACCACACCGACCACCGGTTGGTACTGCTGCAAATCGACAATCGCCGCATGAATATCGGCAATCGCCGCCAACCCGAGATTGGCTTCCTGCAAACGCACACCACCGGTTTCCAGCAGCAGGATGGCGCGGGTCGGGATGCCGTTGCGGTTGTCTTCGGCGGCCAGTTCCAGCGCGCCGGCAATCTTCGCCCCGCCGACTTCGCCGAGGCTGCCGCCCTGGAACGCACCTTCAATCGCCGCGATCACCACCGGCAAGCCGTCGAGGCTGCCCTTGGCGATCACCACGCCGTCATCGGCTTGCGGCACCACGCCCTGACGTTCCAGCCACGGCGACATCACCCGTTGAAACGGATCAAGCAATTCGCGAAAAGTCCCGGCATCGAGCAAGGCTTTCGCCCGTTGCCGCGCGCCGAGTTCGACGAAGCTGTGTTTGTGCAAAAGCGCTGCGCTGTCAGTCATGGCCGATCTCCTCGAAACCTTGTTCCAGTCGCAGTCGCACGACACCGGGGGTCGCGCCGAAATCGTGAATATCGATGGCCATGGCCGGCGGCGTGGTGCCGTCGAACATCCGCGCAAACAGATGCTGCCAGCGCAACTGCGCACCGTTGACCGAGGTCTGCACATTGATCGTCAGCTTGCCGGCCAGGCCCGGTTCGATCAGCACTTCCAGATCACCCGAGCCGACACAACCGACCAGCGCCCGCCCGCGTGGCGGCTGCCCGGCGGGGAATTCAAACGATAGGGTTTCCATCAAAACGCTCCCTGAAGGATGCCGTCGCGCTCGATGCGGTCGAGCAGCAGCGTGGCGGCAAGCAAATCGGCGGCGCCACCGGGCGAGGCATTCAATGCGATGAGTTGTTGATCGAGTTCGTGCAGGCGACGACGACCGCTGAGGCTGGCGCTGCCGCCGGCGTCGAGCACTGCTTGCGCGCCGTTCTGCATGGCGTGCAGGCCTTGTTCGCCAGCGCGGTAGAGCACGCAGGTGTCGGCCAGATCAGTCATGATCGCGAGCAAGGCGTCGAGCCGGGCATTCTGTTCGCCGTGGCCGTTGGCGCGGCTGCGCTTGAGTTGCGGCAGGCCGCGTTGCAGCACCGAAGGAAAGCCGAGTTGCGCTTCTTCACGGGCACCACGGGCGCCGTAACGCAGGGCGACTTGGGCGCCGTGGCTCAATGGCTTCGGTGCGTAGCGGTCATCCAGTAAGGCTAGACGTGCAGCGCGCAGGGTCACGGCGTTGGCGCTGGAGGATTGCGGTTCCAGTGCAGCGGCCGTCACCAACAGGCCCAAGGCCCAAATTGCTCCGCGATGCGTGTTCACACCGTTGGTGGTGGCGAGCATGGCTTGTTCGCCTTCACGGCCAATGCGGCCAATCGCTTCGCGCAACGTTGAACCGACCTCGCCGATTGCAACTGCCGCTTCAGCCATTTCCTTGAACGCCGGCCACAAGGCCAGCGCTGAAGCGTGCATCAGGCCCAGGTGCAAATCGGTGTGCGCGCCATTGCCACGACGGTCGACCAGCGCCGGTTTCGGCGACAGATCCGCTTCGTCGATCAGCGCGTCCACCGCCAGATCGGCCAATCGATCAGCCAGGGATAGCGGTTTCGCTTGCAGGTTAAATGCGTGCATTACCAGCTCCTGAATTTGGCGGGCGGGTTGTACAAGCCGCCGGACCACTCGACCAGATCAGCCACGCTTTTCGCCGCGAGCAGTTCGCGGGTGGCGTCGGTGCGGCGGATGCCGAGGTCTTCGGGCAAGGCGATCAGGCCTTCGCGGCGCATGCGTTCGGTGTCTTTCGGGTTGTGGCGCAGGCCGATGGCGGTGACGCCCGCAACGGCGGCGATCATCGCCTGACGCTCTTCCAGCGAGCGCGCCTTGTACAGGTAGGCGATGCCTTCTTCGGTAAGCAGGTGGGTGACGTCGTCGCCGTAGATCATGATCGGCGCCAGCGGCATGCCGCTTTTCTTCGCCACTTCGACCGCGTCGAGGGTTTCGACGAAGGTCGGTTTGCCGCCCTCCTGGAACGTCTCGACCATTTGCACCACAAGTTTCTTGCCGCGTTCGAGCATCGGTTGCTGCGAGTCGTCATGGCGCATGTCCAGCCACGCTGGAGTGCCGTGACGACGACCACGCGGGTCATGGCCCATGTTTGGCGCACCACCGAAACCGGCGAGGCGGCCACGGGTGACGGTCGAGGAATGGCCATCGCCATCGACCTGCAGCGTCGCGCCGATAAACAGGTCCACCGCGTACTGCCCGGCCAGTTGGCAGAACATCCGGTTGGAACGCAGCGAGCCGTCGCGGCCGGTGAAGAACACGTCGGGACGCGCGGCGATGTAGTTTTCCATGCCCAGCTCGGTGCCGAAGCAATGCACGCTTTCGACCCAGCCGCTCTCGATCGCCGGAATCAGCGTCGGGTGCGGGTTGAGCGTCCAGTTGCGGCAGATCTTGCCTTTAAGGCCGAGGGATTCGCCGTAGGTGGGCAGGATCAACTCGATGGCGGCGGTGTTGAAACCGATGCCGTGGTTGAGCGATTGCACGTTGTGTTTTTCGTAGATCCCGCGAATCGCCATCATCGCCATCAGCACGTGGACAGGCTTGATGTGGCGTGGGTCGCGGGTGAACAGCGGTTCGATATAGAACGGCTTGTCGGCAACTACGACGAAATCGACCCATGACGCTGGAATGTCCACGCGTGGGAGTTCACTGACGTCGTCGACCAACTGGTTGACCTGGACGATGACGATACCGTCGCTGAACGCTGCGGGTTCGATCAGTGCCGGGGTGTCTTCGGTGCTGGGGCCGGTGTAGATGTTGCCGGCGCGGTCGGCCATGAAACCGGCCGAGAGCACGACATTGGGGATCAGGTCCACCACCAGTCGGGCGTAGAGTTCGATGTAGGTGTGAATCGCGCCGATTTCCAGCAGGCCGTCTTCAAGCAACTGGCTGATGCGCAGACTTTGCGTGCCGGCGAAGGAGAAATCGAGCTTGCGGGCGATGCCGCGTTCGAACAGGTCGAGGTGCTCGGAGCGGCCGACGCTGGGCATGATCATGTGCAGGTCGTGGAGCTTTTCCGGGTCGGTCTTGGCCAGCGAACGCGAGAGAAAATCCGCCTGCTTCTGGTTGTTGCCTTCCAGCACCACACGGTCGCCGGGATGAATCAGCGCTTCGAGCGCGGCGACGATCTTGTCGGTGGGCAACACCACACCGTCGGCCAGCCCACGCACCTTGTCGAGGCGGCGCTGCTTCTCATCGCGCCGCCGCGTCCAGCGCGAGTCGGGGAAAATTGTTGTTGTCATGCTCACTCCACGGGGTTCGCTGTCGTGGAGCTAAGGTAGGCGTGTGGGGTGGGGACATCAATCAAGCGCGGCGGTGAATCATTACGCTCAGGGTAACGATCAAGAGCGCCCTCACCCTAGCCCTCTCCCGGAGGGAGAGGGGACTGATTGGGGGATGCTCAAGGGATACGCCGACCTGATCGTGCTTTACCGAATCCATAATCGACTCGCTTTACCAAACCCATAATCGACTCGGCTTTTCAGGTCGATGTATGACGCCAGACACCTCGGTCGGCCCCCTCTCCCTACGGGCGGTCCGACGTTTCGGGAGGGCTGGGGTGAGGGTCAGCTCTTTCGTTACTCCGTCGGCACCAACCTATCCAACAAACGATTGACGGCCATCTCCGCCACCATCACCACCTGAGCAATACCCTGCACAGTCTTGCGATGCGTACCTTCCACCATTGCCGCATGGTTGTTGAGCATCACCGTAGCCGAGCCAAGGGTTTCACTGGCGTCGGCCAGCAAGGATTCCGTGTCGGCATTGGGATTGGCCATGTACAGCGTGTTGGGGGTGTAAGGCGTGGCCATCAGATCGGCGTTGGTCGGGCCGAGGTAATGGTCGAGCGCGCGTTCGGCGGCTTCGTGGAATTTCTTTGAGTCGGGGGATTCGTAGGGGGATGCCGGGTCGGTGAGCGGGGGATTAGGCGTCGGTTTAATAATCTTCAGGTTCCGAAATAAAGCTGGAACCTCTTCTCTGCTAAAAGAAGGGTGGCAGCTGAACGCAGGTTAGCAGACCGGGGAACCTAAGGAAGCCGGCGCGCCGAAGCGCCCTGCGCACAGCCGCCATCGAATACAGGCGCTGAGCCTGACGATGATGCATGTGCACCCTTAGATTAACCACGGGCTGCTAAACCCGATCACTGGAAATCAGTGACGGAATCAAGTTACGCAGCATGCCAAAGGCGCACAAGCCGGCGGATTCTGGTGCATGCGTAGGCAGCGGCGCAAGGATTTGTAGGCCAGGGAGCCGTAACACCGGGTATCTTTAAACAACGCGACTGAAAGGCGTTTATTGCGCACAGAGATTGAGGATTTGTCTGTCGGATTGGAGTGTGGCGACTGGCGCTTTCGCGAGCAGGCTCGCTCCCACAGGGGGTCTGTGTCGTACGCAAAATCCGGGATCACTGAAGATCCAATGTGGGAGCGAGCCTGCTCGCGAAGAGGCCAGCAAGATCACCGCAAACTCAGGATCAGTGCACCAGTCCCGCATCCACCAACAACTGCTCCAGCCCCAACAAATCCGGCACCTTCGCCACCTGCTCCCCGACCTGCACCGCCGCCTGCTCCAGCGAGCACAACGGCACGTCGACATAACTCAGCTGGCTGTCGAGCTTGTACGAACGCGGAATCCCCTGCACCAGCAGCGCAATGAACTTCAGCTCCGGCAACCCGCCCAGCGCATTGAGAATCACGATCCGCGCGCGCTCGCCAATGACGATTTTCTGCCCGCAGGCCGATTCAAAACTCAGCAGCGGAATCTGCCGCTCGCGCCAGCTCACACGCCCCAGATACCACGGAGGCGTGTCCAGGTCGAAGGCGCTGGCCTGATAATCGATCAGCTCCGCGACAGCGACGTTAGGCAGGATCAAGTTGCGATCCGCCAACGGCAGCAGCAGCCCGGTGAGTTGACTGCTGCGCTGATTATGCCGGCGCTCATGCATGTTTCTTGCTCCATTGGGCAATGCTTTCAAGCAACACAGACTCTTGATACGGCTTGCCGAGGTAGTCGTTGACGCCAATTGCCATGGCGCGGTCGCGGTGTTTTTGCCCGGTGCGCGAGGTGATCATGATGATCGGCAGGTGTTGCAGGCGTTCGTCGTTGCGCACCTGGGTGGCGACTTCGAAGCCGTCCATGCGCGGCATTTCGATGTCGAGCAGCATCAGGTCGGGCATGTGTTCTTCCAGCAGCAACATGGCGTCGACACCGTCCTTGGCGGTCAGCACGTTCATGCCGTGGCGTTCGAGCAAGCGACTGGTGACCTTGCGCACGGTGACCGAGTCGTCGACCACCATCACCAGCAGCGGCTTTTGCGGTTCGCTGTCGATCTCTGGCAGCGCCGGCGGCTGTGCGACCCGCGCCTGCATCGCGCGGATCGGCGCGAGCAAATCGAGAATCAGCACCACTCGCCCATCGCCGAGAATCGTCGCGCCGGACACGCCTTGCACTGCCGCAAATTGCGCGCCGAGGCTCTTGACCACGATCTCGCGCGTACCGGCCATGGCATCGACCTGCACCGCAATGTGCCGGTCGTTGTAGTGCACCAACAGCACCGGCAATGGCAGGTTCTGCCCGAGCAGTTTCGGCCGTGGCGTGGTTTTCAGCAGCTCGCCGAGGTAGCACAGTTCGTAGGTCTGGCCGCCATACTGATAGCGCGGCGGATCAACGCGGAAGTGAGCTTCCAGATCATTCGGCAACACGCGAACGATGCCTTCGATGGTGTTCAGCGGAATCGCGTACTGATCCTCACTGCACTGCACCATCAACGCGCGGTTGACCGACACGGTGAACGGCAGACGAATGCGGAAATGCACGCCCTGCCCCGGCACCGAATCAATGCTCATGCTGCCGCCGAGTTGCCGTACTTCTTCATGCACCACGTCCATGCCGACGCCGCGCCCGGAAATCTGGGTGATCTTTTCTGCCGTGGAAAACCCCGGCTGAAGGATGAACTGCAACACATCGCGGTCGCTGATCTCGGCATTCGGTGCGAGCAATCCACGCTTGATCGCCTTGTTCCGCACCGCTTCCAACGGCACGCCGGCGCCGTCATCGCGGATATCGAAAACAATGTCGCCGCCCTCGCGAGACAGATCGAGGCTGATCTGCCCTTGCGCCGGTTTACCCGCCGCCAGCCGTACCTCGGCGGACTCCAGACCGTGGTCGACGGCGTTGCGCAGCATGTGCTCCAGCGGCGCGGCCATGCGTTCCAGCACGTTGCGATCCATCTCGCCTTCGGCGTTGCCGACGACAAACGCGACGTCTTTGTTCAGCTCTTCGGCGACCTGGCGGACGATGCGTTTCAAGCGCGGCAACATGCGCTCGAACGGCACCATGCGCGTGCGCATCAGGCCTTCCTGCAATTCGGTGTTGATGCGGCCCTGTTGCTGCAACAGGTTCTCGGCGTCGTGATTGCGGCGGTCGAGAGTTTCTTTCAGATCAAGCAAGTCGGAGGCGGATTCGAACAGCGCCCGCGACAGTTGCTGCAGCTGCGAATGGCGGTCCATTTCCAGCGGATCGAATTCTTCGTAGCCGAGGCGTTCGGCATCGACTTGCTGACGGCTGAGAATCCGCCCCTGGGTTTCAGTGTCGAGGCGGCGCAACTGATCGCGCATGCGCTCGATGGTGGTTTCCATCTCGTTGAGAGCAATCTGCGCGTCGTTGACTTGTTGCTCGATACGACCACGGAAGATCGAGGTTTCCCCGGCCAGATTGACCAGCTCATCGAGCAGTTCGGCGGAGACCTTGACCATGTCCGCGCCAGCCTCGGCAGCCGGCGGCGCGGGTTCGGTCTTGACCGGCACAGGGAGCACTGGCGGCGTTTCTACCGTCAGCGGGTGGCTGAAATTCTGGATCGCGTTGATCAGCCGATCCGCCGGTGGACACGGTTGCCCGGCGCGCACGCCATCGAGCATTTGCGCCAAACGATCATGCCCGCGCTGCACCAGCGCAAACAGCTCGGTCGATGGCTGCAATGTTCCGGAGGACAGGCGTTCGTAAAGGTATTCCAGTTCATGGGCAAGGTCGCCGATCGGGCCGATCTCGACCATGCGCGCGCCGCCCTTGAGGGTGTGCAGATCGCGCAGCAGGGTTTCCACTTCCTGACGATTGCCCGGTTCCGCCTGCCAGCGCAGCAACGCAGCGCCGGAGTTTTCGATGATGTCGAAACCTTCTTCGAGGAAGATTTCCAGCAGCTCGGGATCATGGCCGGCGCTGTCGTGATCGGCTGTTGCTGGCGGCGCTTCGGCAACGTTTTGACCTTGGCGGATCTGCCGGATCGTGTCGATCAGGTCCTGTGCCGGGGTCAGCGGCTGATGGTTTTGCAGTTGATCAAGCAACAGCGCCAAGCGGTCATGGCTCTTGAGCAGCAAGCCCGCCAAGCTTTCGCTGTAGTGGTAGCGACGATCCACCAAGCCTTCGTAAAAGCTTTCCAGCTCCTGAGCCAGATCGCCGATGGCCTCGACTTCGGCCATCCGCGCGCCGCCCTTGAGCGTATGCAAATCGCGCTGCAACGAGGACAGTGGCGCTGTGTTGTCCGGGTCGCTCAACCAGCGCTGCAAGGCCTGGCCTGAGCTGTCGAGAATGTCGACCGCCTCTTCGAGGAAGATCTCGACGATCTCATCATCGGGTTCGAGCGCCGTTGCCTTTTGCTGCAACTCAGCGGTGGCGCTGCCCAGTTCGCGAATGCTCAAAGTGCGGCTGCCATCGCTGCGAATCAGGCCCATCGATGACGGGTCGAGACTCTCATCAAGCAAATCATGCAAGGCACGAATCCGCGCCGGCTGCGGCGTCACTTCCTGCCCGGCCGCCAGTTCGTCGAGCATGTTGATCAGCGCTTCATGGGCGTTTTGCGCTTCCTGGAAAAACCGCTCGCTGACCGCCAGGCTGCTTTCTTCCACCGCGCCATACAGGTCGAGCAAGGCTTCACAGAGCACATCGACCGGTAGCAGATCGGCCATGTGCGCACCTTCGCCGAGGGTGGTCAGTTCATCCAGCAAGGCGCTGAGTTCCTGGCGCTCGCCAGGATGTTGCTGCCAACGCTGCAAGAGGTTTTCCGCGTCGAGGAGAATGTCCATGCCCTGGGCGAGGAAGTTGTTGATCAGTTGCGGATCGCGCTTGATCCGCAGGCCGGTGTGCGGCGCATCGAGGATCGACGCCAGACGCTCGGCGAGCAGGGTTTCCGAGCGTTTGATCAGCGACTGCGCACCGACAATCGGCGCCAGCGGATCATGCTTGAGTTGACGCAGGCCGACACGGAACAGGCCCTCGGCTTCGAGCAGCAACTCCACTTCGTCGAGGTCCAGCGGCAACTGGTGCGCCTTGAACTCGCGGGCCAGTTGATCGAGCGGTGCAGCGAGTTCGGCAATCGGCAATACGCCGGCCATCGAGGCGCTGCCCTTGAGCGTATGCAAGGCGCGCTGCAACTCGTCGCTGGCTTGCAACGGCACATGTTCGGCGGCCTGATCGAGAAAACGGTTGAGGCTGGCGAGGTGGGTTTCCGCTTCGTTGCGGAAGATTTCCAGCAACAGCGGATCCAGCGCGGCGACATCGTCGACGTCTTCGGCGGCCAACGGTTGATCGCCTTTGGCCAAGGCGTGCGCGCGGGCAGCGAGTTGATCGACATCACTGCGCTGACGCTGGCTGTTGGTGGCGAACTCATTGATCAATTCCGGCAGCAACAGCACCGTGTCGGTGAGCAGTTGTGGCACCACCGAGCCCGGTTCGACGCTTTGTTCGAGTACCCGGTTAAGCAGGTTCTCCACTGCCCACGCCAGCTCACCGAGGATCAGTGCGCGGACCATGCGCCCGCTACCCTTCAAGGTGTGGAAGGCGCGGCGCAATTCCGTCAGCGCGTCGCGATCCTGAGGATTGGCGGTCCAGCGCGGCAGGTATTGGTGGAGGACTTCGAGGACTTCGTCGGTCTCTTCGAGGAACACTTCACGCAATTCGTCGTCGACCGGTTCTTCATCGGCCGGCGGCGGCATCAGGCTGCCGGGGGTAATCAGCGCCGGCGGATTGACCGCAGAGACCGGGCTGGCCAACACGTCGGCCAGCGACTGCACAGTCTCGGGATCATCCAGCGTCTGCATGTCCTGCATCACCAGTACTTCGCTGGGGCTGAGAACTTCTTCGAGAACCGGCACATCGGGCTCTTCATCTGGAAAAAAACCGAGACGGGCGAGGCTCTTTTGCGCGATGTCGAGCAATTGTTCGCTCGGGGCCTGCGGGTCGTCGCTCAGGCGTTCAAGGTAATACTCAAGACTGCTGATGACATCGGCCAGACGATCCAGTTGCTCCCAACCCGGCTCATGCGGATCGAGCAACAAATGTTCGCCGATAAAACCGTTGCAAGCCTCGACCAGACTCGCCGCGCGATTCAGCGGAATCATCGCCAGCGCCCCGCGCACCTGGGTCAGCAGCGCCGGCAACGGTTGCAGGTGCTGGCGATCCCAATCGGCGTCGATGTAGTCGACGATCATGTCCTTGGCCTGTTGCAGGCAGATGCGCGCTTCCTTGATGACGATCTGGTGAATCTGCGTCAGGTCGGTGGTCGGCAGACGCGAATCTTCCGGGCTTTCCGGTTCGACGGTGCCGACCATCCCGGCCAGCGTCGCTTCGACGTAGAGCAAGGCGCCGGCGACGTCCATCAGGATCGCGTCGTTGGGTTCACGCTGGCCCTGGGCAAGGCTGAGCACCACCGCCAGTTGATCGATGATGACTTTGCGCGGCTGGCCAAATCCGAGTACCGCGAGGGTGTCGGCGATCTGTCGCAGCGGCGCCAGCAGGCTTTCCAGATCGGAGGTGTGCTGGCGGTCGCTGCGCACGAACAGGTCGAGGCGTTCCTTGACCCGCACCAGCTCTTCGCACAACGCCGCCAGCACCGAGCGCATCGCATCGCGGTCGGGGCCGGCCAGGCGCGCGCGTTCTTCGTCGACCATCGCGCTGTCGGGCAACGCGTCGTCCAGGGAGTAGCGATCTTTCATGGTCAGCATCTGCCCGGTGGGATGTTCGGCTTTGGCAATATAGAACAACAGGCTTTTCAGCAGCTCCGGCGGCGCAGGCTGATTGAGCCCGGTCATGCCCTGATCGAGCAGGCGTTTGAGTTCTTTGTCGGCGTCCTTGAACAGGCTGCGCAGCGCCGGGCTGTTGGCGATGACGCCTTCGCGCATGCCTTCGACCAGCGCCGAGGCGACCTGCCACAACGGGCTCAGGGGCGCATCGCCGCTCAACGCTTCGAGACGGGTGAACACTTTCGCCAGATAGCCAAGGTGCGTCTGGTCATCCTGCTCACGCAGCAAACCGACCAAAGCCATTTGCAGCATCTGGCGCAATTTGCGCAGTACGTTCGGCAGCTCTGCCGGCTCGAGCAGCGCCAGTGCTTCGGCGTTCAAGGGCGGTAACTCAGGCAGTTGCGGGCTGAACAGGCTGGTTTCAGACAACAGGCTTTGACCACGGGCGCTGCGCAGGTCGTTGATCAGCGGCAACACTACCAGCGGCAAATCGCGGCGGGCGCTCTGCACGCGGTCGAGGTAGATCGGCAATTGCCCAAGGGCTTGCAGCAACAGGTGCAGGGCTTCGTCGCGATGGCTGACGCGCTCGTGCTGCAAGGCTTCGACCAGATGCTCCATTTCTTCGGCGAGCAAGGCTGCGCCGTAGAACTCGACCATTTGCAAACTGCCGTGGACCTGATGGATGTAATCCAGGCACTCGTCCAGCCCGGGAAAGGCCTGCGGATCATCGAGCACGGCTTCAATCGCCTGATGCGCCTGCTTCAGCGTTTCGGCAATTTCGCCTTTGACCCATTCGAGGGCCACATAGTCGTGCCGATCACCCATAACCACTCCACTCACGCTTTATCTGTCGCCGCCGGCAAGGTGAATCCGGACACCGAACGCCGTAGCTGACTGGCCATTTTCGTCAGGTTGCCGATGCTCTCGGCGGTGGCCGTGGAGCCGGACGAGGTCTGCGACGTGATCTGCTGGATCACGTTCATCGTCAGGGAAATCTGCCCGGCCGACGTCGTCTGCTGCTGCGCGGCGTTGGAGATGCTTTGAATCAGCGCGGCGAGGGTCTTCGACACGCCTTCGATTTCTTCCAGGGCCACACCGGCATCCTGCGCCAGTCGCGCGCCGCGCACCACTTCGGTGGTGGTTTGCTCCATCGAGATTACGGCTTCGTTGGTGTCGGTCTGAATCGCCCGCACCAGGGTTTCGATCTGCCGGGTGGCGGCAGACGAGCGTTCGGCGAGGCGCTGCACTTCGTCGGCAACCACGGCAAAGCCGCGCCCGGCGTCACCGGCCATCGACGCCTGAATCGCCGCGTTGAGGGCGAGGATGTTGGTCTGGTCGGCGATGTCGTCGATCAGGCTGACGATGTCGCCGATTTCCTGCGACGACTCGCCGAGGCGCTTGATGCGTTTGGCGGTGTCCTGAATCTGTTCGCGGATGTTGTCCATGCCGTGGATGGTGTTGTGCACGACCTCGTTGCCCTTGTTGGCGATTTCCACCGAACGCTCGGCTACCGCTGAGGATTCCGCAGCGTTGGCCGAGACCTGATCGATCGACTGGGCCATGTCGCTGATCGCTGTCGACGCTTCGGAAATCTGCTGCGCCTGATGCTCCGAGGCCTGGGCCAGGTGCATGGCGGTGGCCTGGGTTTCCTGCACCGCAGCGGCAACCTGGCCGGCGGTGAGGTTGATGGTCGCGACCAGATCGCGCAACTGGTCGACGGAATAGTTGATCGAGTCGGCGATGGTGCCGGTGAAGTCTTCGGTCACCGAGGCGGTCACGGTGAGGTCGCCGTCGGCGAGGTCTTCGATTTCATCGAGCAGGCGCATGATCGCGTTCTGGTTGCGCTCGTTCTTCTCGGCGGTTTCACGCAACTGGCGATTGGTTTCGCGGACCATCACCAAGCCGATCAGGATGATCGAAGCCAGCGCCAGCAAACCGAGGACGTAGCCGCCGATGGTGTCGGTGTTGCGCCCGCCGGCAAGGTTCTCGAAACCGGTCGCCAAGTGCGAGGCTTCATCGAGCAGGGTTTGCGAGAGGCTGAAGATGTTGCTCGCCGATTCGCGGACCTTGAACAGCTCGGGCGAGGTTTCGAGGATTTCATCGACGGACCCGGAGACGAACTGGAACAGCTCGGATATTTCACTCAGGCGCGCACGGGCGTCACGGTCTTCGACCTGGCTTATTTTCAGCGTCGGGTTGCCTTGCAGCATGCCGTTGAGGACCTGGCCAAAACGGGTGGCGTCGCGGCCAAAGGCATCGGCGGCCTGCTGCGAGTTTTCGTCGCCGGCCAGTACGGTGTTGACCGCACCGAGGATGCGTTCAGCCAACAGCGACTGACGCTGAGCCATCGCCACCTGCGCGGCCGGGGCACCACGTTGCAGGAGGATTTCGACGACTTTTTCGTATTCGATCTGCAACTGCGGCACGGTTTCGGCCAGGGTTGCGGCGACCTGATGCAGCGACAGCACGGTCTGTTCGCTGGAGAGAATCGCGTCGGTGTTTTTCAGCAGACGTTCCCAGTCGAGCTGCACGGCGCGCATTTCCGGGCGCACGGTCGACGGCGCGGGCGGCAGGCCGGTGGCCGGGTCGCCCTTTTTCAGGTAACCCCAGCGCTGGGCGAAATCGTTGCGCGCATCGCTGAGCAGCTTGAACGCGGCAGCCTTGCCGGCGGCGGCTTCGGTGGCGTTCTTGGCGATGCGTTGCGAGAGCACGCGCAGCTCACCGGCGTGGCCGATGTACTGCTTGTCGTAGTTCGCCTGGGTGTTGAGGTAAGCGAAGTTGGCGAACAGCAGCATGATGAACACGATCAGTGCGATGAACAGCACGATGATCTGCGAGCGACTGCGCGATCCTTCCGCCGGCTTGCCTGTTTTTGCTTTTGTCATCGGTCCTCGCCCTTAACCCACCACCTTTGAGGCCTGCTGCAATCCCTGTGGGAGCGAGCTTGCTCGCGAAAGCGGTAGGTCAGCCAATATTTATTTCGCCTGACACGCCCTCTTCGCGAGCAAGCTCGCTCCCACAGGGGACGGTGTTGAATCTGTTATATCGCAACGCTCATGAACACCGGCGACTTGGCCAGCGCAAACAGGCTGAACACCCGCCAGTTCTGCTCGCGCCGGAAATAGCCTTTGACGAACTCGGCCTTGGAACCCTGGCGCTTGCTGATCGACAGCGGTTCAAAGCTGTCCTGCTCAAAATGCTGCAGGCCGATGACCTCATCGACCATCAACCCGGCAAACACGTCCCCATGCTCAACCACCAAGACCCGCCGCTGTTTACGCAATGGCGACAGTTCATGCCCGAAGAAACCGCACAAATCCATGATCGGCAGCAATCGTCCGCGCAGATTGGCCACGCCTTTGACCCACGGCTTGACCCCGGGCAACTGGGTGAAGCGCGGTTCGTGCAGCACTTCACTGACTTCGCCCATCGGCGCCACATACCAATGCTCGCCGAGGCGGAAGCCGATGCCGCTCCAGCGATCCTGACGCGCCGGTTGCGACGGCAGGTCCGCCGCCAGCAAGCGGCAGCGCTGGTCGATTTGCCAGAGCAGTTCGAACGCGGTCAGCGATTCGCTCATGGTTGCGCGATCAGCCTTTGAGCACGTTGTTCAGGGTCTTGATCAGAGTGTCTTCGTCGACCGGTTTGGTCAGGTAGTCCTTGGCGCCCTGGCGGGTGCCCCAGACCTTGTCGGTTTCCTGATCCTTGGTGGTGATGATGATCACCGGGATGTGGCTGGTCTCGGCATCCTTGGTCAGTTGACGGGTGGCCTGAAAACCGTTGAGGCCAGGCATGACGATGTCCATCAGCACCGCGTCGGGTTTTTCCTGACGGGCCAGGGCCACGCCGTCGGCACCGTTTTCGGCCTTCAGCACTGCATGGCCGTGCTTTTCCAGCATGCCGGTGAGTTTGTACATTTCAGTCGGCGAATCATCGACGATCAGGATACGTGCCATGGTTTTCCCCATTTTTCTTGTCGACCCGCGGCCCGCTGGCCGAGCGTCACTGTACGTGTCTTACTGCGGCAAAACGGCGGCGAAGCCCGGAACATGGGCCTGAATCGCGTTGAGCAGTTCTTCCTTGCTGAAAGGCTTGGTCAAAAATTGATCAGAACCGACAATCCGCCCCTTGGCCTTGTCGAACAGCCCGTCACGCGATGACAGCATGATCACCGGCGTGGCCTTGAACGCACTGTTGTTCTTGATTAAAGCGCAGGTCTGATAACCATCCAGACGCGGCATCATGATGTCGACAAAAATGATCCCGGGATGGTTGTCGGCGATCTTGGCCAGGGCGTCGAAACCGTCGATCGCGGTGATCACTTCGCACCCGACATTCTTCAATAAGGTTTCGGCGGTGCGTCGAATCGTTTTCGAGTCGTCGATGACCATGACCTTCAAGGCGCTGGACTGCTGTTCCATAAGAGGGCTCTACCGTCGCCTTTGCGAATCAAATTGTCCGTTTTGCGATGACTGATGGCTGGAAACCCTTGATGCTCAAGGGCCAGCACGGCATGGCAGCCTTTTTAGCACAGTCTCCAGATGCAATCTATCGACGGGTTTTTCCTTGACCGAAAACCCGCCCGGCGCCACTCTGGCGGCACTTTTTCAATACCGATCCGGTAGCCAATTTTCGAGGAAAACCCAATGAGCGTTCGCGTCGGGATTGTCATGGACCCTATCGCCAGCATCTCCTATAAAAAGGATAGCTCGCTGGCCATGCTGCTGGCCGCGCAGAAGCGTGGCTGGGAACTGTTCTATATGGAACAGCGCGACCTGTATCAGGGCGAAGGCCAGGCACGGGCACGGATGAAGCCGCTGAAAGTCTTCGCCAACCCGGAAAAATGGTTCGAACTGGACGCCGAGCAGGACAACCTGCTGAGCGACCTGGACGTGATCCTGATGCGCAAGGACCCGCCGTTCGACATGGAGTTCGTCTACTCCACCTACCTGCTCGAACAGGCCGAAACCGCCGGCGTGCTGGTGGTGAACAAGCCGCAGAGCCTGCGCGACTGCAACGAAAAACTGTTCGCCACGCTGTTCCCGCAGTGCACGCCGCCGACCATCGTCAGCCGCCGTGCCGACGTGCTGCGTGAGTTCGCCGCGAAACACGGTGACGTGATCCTCAAGCCGCTGGACGGCATGGGCGGCACGTCGATCTTCCGTCACCGCGCCGGCGACCCGAACCTGTCGGTAATCTTGGAAACCCTGACTGCCCTCGGTGGCCAGCAGATCATGGGCCAGGCTTACCTGCCGGCGATCAAGGACGGCGACAAACGCATCCTGATGATCGACGGCGAGCCGGTGGATTATTGCCTGGCGCGGATCCCGGCGCAGGGCGAAACCCGTGGCAACCTTGCTGCCGGTGGTCGTGGTGAAGCCCGTCCGCTGACTGACAAGGATCGCTGGATCGCCGCGCAAGTCGGCCCGACCCTGCGTGAGAAAGGCTTGTTGTTCGTGGGCCTGGACGTGATCGGCGAAAGCCTCACCGAAATCAACGTCACCAGCCCGACCTGCATCCGTGAAATCGACAACGCGTTTGGCACTGACATTGGCGGCATGCTGATGGATGCCATCGCCAAGAAGCTGCAAGCCGCCGGCAAAAAGCCACAAGCTTGATGTGTGTCACATGCAGTCTGTCGCTTGAAGCGTGAAGCCCAAGGCGTGAAACCAACATTGCGTTATCATGCGCAGCCTCTGAAAAACGCGATGTTGGTTTTCTTGTCATGACCCTCCCGTCCGATCTGCCCGCAGAACTCGCCCACCGTGGCGTGCGCCCGGCCGATCGCCTCGGATTTACCCTGTTCCTCGCGGCGCTGATTCATTTGGCGCTGCTGCTGGGCGTCGGCTTCACGATGGTCGAGCCCAAGCAAATCAGCAAAACCCTGGAAATCACCCTCGCCACCTTCAAGAGCGAAAAGAAGCCGGAGAAGGCTGACTTCCTCGCCCAAGAGCATCAGGAAGGCAGCGGCACGCTGGACAAGAAGGCGATCCCGAAGACCACCGAGGTGGCGCCGTTCCAGGACAATCAGGTCAAAAAAGTCACCCCGCCACCGGCCGCCAAACCGGAAGTGCAGGAAGCCGCGCCCAAGGCTGCGGTGACCACCGTCGCGCCGAAGCCGAAAAAAGCGCCGACCAAGAAAGAAGAAGCCAAAACCGCAGTCAAACCGACGGTCGATGCGCCGGAGTTCGACAGCTCGCAGTTGTCCAGCGACATCGCCAGCCTCGAAGCGGAACTGGCCAAGGAACAACAGCTGTACGCCAAACGCCCACGGATTCACCGTTTGAGCGCGGCGTCGACCATGCGCGACAAGGGTGCCTGGTACAAGGATGACTGGCGCAAGAAGGTTGAACGCATCGGCAACCTCAATTACCCCGAGGAAGCCCGGCGCAAGCAGATCTACGGCAATCTGCGCCTGATGGTCTCGATCAACCGCGACGGCTCGCTGTATGAAGTGCTGGTGCTGGAATCATCCGGTCAGCCACTGCTCGATCAGGCGGCGCAGCGCATCGTCCGACTGGCGGCACCGTTTGCCCCGTTTACCGGGGACTTGTCGGACATCGACCGCCTGGAAATCATCCGCACCTGGAAATTTGCCCGGGGCGACAAGCTCTCGAGCAATTAAAGGCAAAATCAAAAGATCGCAGCCTTCGGCAGCTCCTACATTTGAACTGCATTCCCCTGTAGGAGCTGCCGAAGGCTGCGATCTTTTGGCGGCTTCAGCTTGTCAGTTCGCCCCCCGAACGCCACACTAGCGCACATGAAAAACGTCAGCCCCAGCTACCTCAAGCATCAATTCCTGATCGCCATGCCCCACATGGCCGACCCGAACTTTGCCCACACCTTGACCTACATCGTCGAGCACACGGCCAATGGTGCTATGGGGATCGTGGTCAACCGGCCGCAAGAGCTGAATCTGGCCGACATTCTCGAGCAACTGCGCCCGGACATCGAGCCGCCAGCACTGTGCCAGCACGTGCCGATCTTCATCGGCGGCCCGGTGCAGACCGATCGCGGTTTCGTCCTGCATCCAGCGGGGAAAACCTTCCAGGCGACCGCGCAACTGGACGGCGATCTGGCCCTGTCGACCTCGCAGGACGTGCTGTTCGCCATCGCGGACGGCGTCGGCCCGGCAAAAAGCCTGATTGCCCTCGGTTATGCCGGTTGGGAAGCCGGGCAACTGGAAGCGGAACTCGCCGACAACGCCTGGCTGAACTGCCCGTACGACGCCGACATCCTCTTCAACACCAGCAGCGAATTACGCCTTGAAGCGGCGGCCAAGCACCTGGGGATCAACCTCAGCCTGCTGACCAGCCAGGCAGGTCACGCCTGATGGCCCTGCGCCTGATTCTCGGCTTCGACTACGGCACCAAACAGATCGGCGTCGCAGTCGGCCAGGTGATTACCGGCCAGGCTCGCGAGCTGTGCACCTTGAAGGCACAAAACGGCGTGCCGGACTGGAACCAGGTCGAAGCCCTGATAAAAGAATGGAAGCCCGACGCCGTCGTTGTCGGTCTGCCGCTGAACATGGACGGCACGCCGAGCGACATGTGCGTACGCGCGGAGAAATTCGCCCGCCGTCTCAACGGCCGCTTCAACCTGCCCTTCTATACCCACGACGAGCGCCTGACCACGTTCGAGGCAAAAGGCGAGCGACTGGCCCGTGGCGGTCAAAAAGGCAGTTACCGCGACAACCCGGTGGACGCCATCGCCGCCGCTCTGCTGTTGCAGGGCTGGCTCGATGAAAACACTGCATTGTTTGAATCCTGACAAGCGCTTCGGCGCTTTTCTTTTGAGTGAAAAACCGAGCCGCGTCCAAGGACCCGGCTCGCCCCCAACAAGGAGCAACCATGAGCCTGCCAAATCCCGCCGATCTGATCAGCCAGATGGCGACCCGCCTCAAGGCGCACCTTGCCCAGCGTGAAATTACTGAACCGCGTTACATCGGCATCCGCACGGGCGGCATCTGGGTCGCGCAGGCCTTGCTCAAGGAACTGGGCAGCGACGCGCCACTGGGCACGCTGGATGTTTCCTTTTACCGCGACGACTTCAGCCAGAACGGCCTGCACCCGCAAGTGCGCCCGTCCGCCCTGCCCTTCGAGATCGAAGGCCAGCATCTGGTGCTGATCGACGACGTATTGATGAGTGGCCGCACCATCCGCGCCGCCATGAATGAATTGTTCGACTACGGCCGCCCGGCCAGCGTGACCCTGGTTTGCCTGCTGGATCTGGACGCCGGCGAGCTGCCGATCCGCCCGAACGTGGTTGGCGCGACGCTGTCGCTGGCCGCTCACGAACGGGTGAAGCTGTCCGGCCCCGAGCCGCTGACGCTCGAACTGCAAGACTTCAACCTTTAATCCGCCCTATTGAGAGTCCCCTTCGCGATGACGCCTCTAGATACCAAGCGCCCGCTGCAGCTCAATGATCAGGGCCAGCTGCGCCACTTCCTCTCGCTCGACGGCCTGCGCCGCGAGTTGCTGACGGAAATCCTCGACACTGCCGACTCGTTCCTCGAAGTCGGTGCCCGGGCGGTGAAGAAAGTCCCGTTGCTGCGCGGCAAGACCGTGTGCAACGTGTTCTTCGAAAACTCCACGCGCACCCGCACCACCTTCGAACTGGCGGCCCAGCGGCTGTCGGCGGACGTGATCACCCTGAACGTGTCGACCTCGTCGGCAAGCAAGGGCGAAACCCTGCTCGACACCCTGCGCAACCTTGAAGCCATGGCCGCCGACATGTTTGTCGTGCGCCACGGTGATTCCGGCGCCGCGCACTTCATCGCCGAACATGTTTGCCCGCAAGTGGCGATCATCAATGGCGGTGACGGCCGTCACGCGCACCCGACGCAGGGCATGCTCGACATGCTCACCATCCGTCGGCACAAGGGCGGTTTCGAAAACCTCTCGGTGGCCATCGTCGGCGACATCCTGCACTCGCGGGTCGCGCGTTCGAACATGCTCGCGCTGAAAACCCTCGGCTGCCCGGACATCCGCGTGATCGCGCCGAAGACCCTGCTGCCGATCGGCATCGAGCAATACGGCGTGAAGGTCTACACCGACATGACCGAAGGCCTGAAAGACGTCGACGTGGTGATCATGCTGCGCCTGCAGCGTGAACGCATGACCGGCGGCCTGTTGCCGAGCGAAGGCGAGTTCTACCGCCTGTTCGGCCTGACCACCGCCCGCCTGGCCGGGGCCAAACCCGATTGCATCGTCATGCACCCGGGGCCGATCAACCGGGGGGTGGAGATCGAGTCGGCAGTGGCCGACGGCCCGCACTCGGTGATCCTCAACCAGGTCACCTACGGCATCGCGATTCGTATGGCCGTGCTGTCCATGGCCATGAGCGGGCAAACCGCGCAGCGTCAATTCGAGCAGGAGAACGCCCAGTGAAGCTCAGCATTCTCGGCGCACGCGTCATCGATCCAAGCAGCGGCCTGGATCACATCACCGACATTCACGTTGAAGCCTGCAAGATCGTCGCCCTCGGCGCGGCCCCGGCCGGTTTCAACGCAGTGGAAACCATTGACGCCCAAGGCCTTGTCGCCGCTCCGGGCCTGGTCGATCTGAACGTGGCCCTGCGTGAACCGGGCTACAGCCGTAAAGGCTCGATCATCAGCGAAACCCGCGCAGCCGCGGCCGGCGGTGTAACCAGCCTGTGCTGCCCGCCGAAAACCAGACCGGTGCTCGACACCTCCGCCGTGGCCGAGCTGATCCTCGACCGCGCCCGCGAGGCCGGCAACACCAAAGTTTTCCCGATTGGCGCGCTGAGCAAAGGTCTGGACGGCGAACAGCTGGCTGAATTGGTTGCGCTGCGCGACGCCGGTTGCGTGGCGTTCGGCAACGGTCTGGAGAGCTTCCGCAACACTCGCACCCTGTGCCGGGCGCTGGAATACGCGGCGACGTTCGATCTGACGGTGATTTTCAACTCGCAGGATCATGATCTGGCTGAAGGCGGTTTGGCTCACGAAGGCGCGGTTGCCAGTTTCCTCGGCTTGCCCGGGATTCCGGAAACGGCGGAAACCGTGGCCCTGGCCCGTGACCTGCTGCTGGTCGAGCAGACCGGCGTGCGTGCGCACTTCAGCCAGTTGACCAGCGCTCGCGGCGTCGCGTTGATTGCTCAGGCGCAGGCCCGTGGCTTGAAGGTGACGGCGGATGTCGCGCTGTATCAGTTGATCCTGACCGACGAAGCGCTGATCGACTTCAGCAGTCTGTACCACGTGCAGCCACCGCTGCGCACTCGCGCGGATCGCGACGGTTTGCGTGAAGCAGTGAAATCCGGCGTTGTGTCGGCGATTTCCAGCCATCACCAGCCGCACGAACGTGACGCCAAACTGGCACCGTTCGGCGCGACTGAGCCGGGCATCAGCAGTGTTGAGTTGCTGCTACCGCTGGCGATGACGCTGGTCGAGGATGGTTTGCTCGATCTGCCGACCTTGCTGGCGCGTTTGAGCGCGGGTCCGGCTGACGCGCTGCGTCTGCCGGCAGGCAAACTGGCGGTCGGTGGTGCGGCGGATATCGTGTTGTTCGATCCAAAGGCGTCGACGGTGGCCGGTGAGAATTGGCTGTCGAAGGGTGAGAACTGCCCGTTCATCGGGCACACTTTGCCGGGTGTGGTTCGCTATACGCTGGTGGATGGGCGGATCAGTCACCAGGCTTGATACCGAGTCGCCCCATTCGCGAGCAAGCTCGCTCCCACAAGGATCACCGCGAATCCTGTGGGAGCGAGCTTGCTTGCGAAGACTTACTGGAAGGCGCCTCTACCTTCGGCGTTACGCACCGAGACCTGATCATTCAGCGTCCAGAAGTCATACAGCACACCAATAAAGAACAACCCGCCCGTCAGCAGATAGATCAGTCCGCTGATCCACTTGCCCTGATACATCCGGTGCACGCCCAGCGCGCCGAGGAACGTCAGCAGAATCCACGCCACGTTGTACTCGATCGGCCCTGCGGTAAAACGCAGATCCGCCTCACGATCCATCGCCGGGATCAAGAACAGGTCGATCAGCCAGCCAATGCCCAGCAAACCGAAGGTGAAGAACCAGATCGTCCCGGTCACCGGCTTGCCGTAATAGAAGCGGTGGGCGCCGGTAAAACCGAAAATCCACAGTAGATAACCGATGATTTTGCTGTGCGTATCTTGCTGCTGAACAAATTGTTGATAGGGGTTCATGAAGACCTCGATTCACACGATAGATAAATATTCTTGAATTCTTTGTGACTTTTTTACAGGTAGCCGACGTACGGCAAATGTTACCGTTGCTACCGTCAAAGCCTTATAGCACCTGACTTCTGTCCGACAATTGCGTCCATTTGCCGCTTATTTGGTTCCGTTGGCCGCCAACTGAATCGACCAACGGACTCGGAATGAAAAAAAACTCTGTTATAAAGTTGCGCGCTATCACTGAAGAGCCACGCCTAATGCGACCATTTTTCAAGACATGGCTAACCATCTGCCTATTAATGCCACTGGCCGCCCACGCCACCAATCGTGAGCAACGTCTTCCTAACGTTAACGGTTTCACCCCTAAATCCCATGCTTCGGCTCCTTCGAGCAAGAGCAGCAAAAGCAAAACCACCACGCTGAGCAGCAAGAGCCACAGCAAGCTGGTGCCACCGATGGCGAGCAAGGAAAGCAGCAATGTGCTGAGCCGTGCGGTCAACGTCCTCGGTACCCCTTATCGTTGGGGCGGCAGCAGCCCAAGTAAAGGCTTCGATTGCAGCGGTCTGGTGAAATACGCGTTCAACGACGCCACGTTCGACCTGCCACGCACCTCGAACGCCATGGCCAGCGGCCACGGCGAGAAAGTCGAGCGCAAGGATCTGAAACCGGGCGACCTGATTTTCTTCAACATCAAGAGCCGTCGGGTCAACCATGTTGCCATCTACCTGGGCAACGACCGCTTCATCCACGCCCCGCGTCGTGGCAAAGCGGTGAGCATCGACACGCTGAACAAGCCGTATTGGGAACAGCATTACGTGGTTGCCAAGCGTGTGTTGCCGAAAGAGCCTGCCAGCAAGCAGATGCGCGTGGTTCAGCGCTAACAGCACGTACCGATCGTTCCCACGCTCTGCGTGGGAATGCCTCAATGGACGCTTCGGCAGGGACGCAGAGCGTCCCGGGCTGCATTCCCACGCGGAGCGTGGGAACGATCCCCCCTTCAGAAATTATCCGGCGTACGCGCCTTCTCCCGCGCATGGTCGCGGCTGATCAAACCCTTGGTCACCAGATCCTTCAGGCACATGTCCAGTGTCTGCATCCCCAACGACCCACCGGTCTGAATCGCCGAATACATCTGCGCCACCTTGTCCTCGCGGATCAGGTTACGGATCGCCGACGTCCCCAGCATGATCTCGTGTGCCGCCACCCGCCCGCCGCCGATCTTCTTGATCAGCGTCTGCGAGACCACCGCCAGTAACGACTCCGACAACATCGAGCGCACCATCGACTTCTCGTCACCGGGGAATACGTCGACCACGCGGTCGATGGTTTTCGCCGCGGAGGTGGTGTGCAGCGTGCCGAACACCAGGTGACCGGTCTCGGCAGCAGTCAGCGCCAGGCGGATGGTTTCCAGATCGCGCATCTCGCCGACCAGGATCACGTCGGGGTCTTCGCGCAACGCTGAACGCAACGCGGTGGCGAAACTGCGGGTATCACGGTGGACTTCGCGCTGATTGATCAGGCACTTGCGCGATTCGTGAACGAATTCGATCGGGTCTTCAATGGTCAGGATATGGTGATGACGGTGGGTGTTGAGGTAATCGATCATCGCCGCCAGCGTGGTCGACTTGCCCGAACCGGTCGGCCCGGTGACCAGCACCAGCCCGCGCGGCGCATCGGTGATCTTGCGAAAGACGTCGCCCATGGCTAGATCTTCCATGCTCAGCACTTTCGACGGAATGGTCCGGAACACCGCTCCGGCACCCCGGTTCTGGTTAAAGGCGTTAACCCGGAACCGCGCGACACCGGGGACTTCGAAGGAAAAGTCGGTTTCCAGATGTTTCTCGAAGTCGACCCGCTGGATGTCGTTCATGATGTCGTAGATCAATTCGTGCACTTGCTTGTGATCCAGCGCCGGCAGATTGATCCGCCGCACATCGCCATCGACACGGATCATCGGCGGCAGACCGGCCGACAGGTGCAGGTCGGAAGCTCCCTGTTTGGCGCTGAAGGCCAGCAGTTCAGTGATATCCATAGCGCTCCTCAATTCCAGTAGAATGCCGCGAACCTTCAGACCGCTGGCGCCTCTTGATGTCCACGATAGCAGACAACATCCAACTGGTTAGTTCGCGCATCCAGGCAGCGGTAACAGCTGCAAACCGCCCTGAAAACAGCGTCCAGCTGCTGGCGGTCAGCAAGACCAAACCCGCCCAGGCGCTGCGCGAAGCGTATGCCGCCGGCCTGCGCGACTTTGGCGAAAACTACCTGCAGGAAGCCTTGGGCAAACAGCTCGAACTGGCCGACCTGCCCTTGATCTGGCACTTCATCGGCCCCATTCAATCGAACAAGACTCGCGCCATCGCCGAGCATTTCGACTGGGTGCACTCCGTGGATCGCCTGAAAATCGCTCAACGCCTGTCCGAACAACGCTCGGCCGAGCTGCCGCCGCTGAATATCTGCATTCAGGTCAACGTCAGCGGTGAGGCCAGTAAATCCGGCTGCACCCCGGCTGACCTGCCGGCACTGGCCGCCGCGATCAGCGCACTGCCGCGCCTGAAGCTGCGCGGGCTGATGGCGATTCCCGAGCCGACCGAAGATCGCGCCGAACAGGACGCCGCATTTGCTGTCGTGCAAAAGTTGCAGGCCAGCCTCGAACTGCCGCTCGACACACTGTCCATGGGCATGAGCCACGACCTTGAGTCGGCCATCGCTCAAGGCGCCACTTGGGTCCGTATCGGTACGGCCCTGTTTGGTGCCAGAGATTATTCCCAGTCTTGAACGATTCCAGATAAGGACCACACATGAGCAACACACGTATTGCGTTTATCGGTGCGGGCAACATGGCGGCCAGTCTGATTGGCGGCCTGCGCGCCAAAGGGCTGGAAGCGGCGCAGATCCGCGCCAGTGATCCGGGCGAAGAAACCCGCTCCAAGGTCAGCGCCGAGCACGGCATCGAAACCTTTGCCGACAACGCCCAGGCCATCGACGGCGTCGATGTGATTGTGCTGGCCGTTAAGCCGCAGGCGATGAAAGCCGTGTGTGAGGCTATTCGTCCGAGCCTGAAACCCAATCAACTGGTGGTCTCCATCGCGGCTGGCATCACCTGCGCGAGCATGACAGCCTGGCTCGGCGAGCAGCCAATCGTGCGCTGCATGCCGAACACCCCGGCGTTGCTGCGTCAGGGCGTCAGCGGTTTGTACGCGACCAGCGAAGTGACCGCTGAACAGCGTCAGCAAGCCGAAGAGCTGCTGTCCGCCGTCGGCATTGCCCTGTGGCTCAACGAAGAGCAGCAACTGGACGCGGTTACCGCTGTTTCCGGCTCCGGCCCGGCCTACTTCTTCCTGCTGATCGAAGCCATGACCGCCGCCGGCGTCAAACTCGGCCTGCCGAAAGACATCGCTGAACAGCTGACCCTGCAAACCGCCCTTGGCGCCGCGCACATGGCGACTTCCAGTGACGTTGACGCTGCCGAACTGCGCCGCCGCGTGACTTCGCCAAACGGCACCACCGAAGCTGCCATCAAATCATTCCAGGCCAATGGCTTCGAAGCCCTGGTCGAAACCGCACTCGGCGCCGCCGCGCACCGCTCGGCCGAAATGGCCGAACAACTGGGCAAATAAGGAGCCTTACATGATTGGATTGAATACCGCAGCGGTTTATGTGCTGCAAACCCTCGGCAGCCTGTACCTGCTGATTGTGCTGCTGCGTTTCGTACTGCAACTGGTACGCGCGAACTTTTACAACCCGCTGTGCCAGTTCATCGTCAAAGCGACCCAGCCACTGCTCAAGCCGCTGCGCCGGATCATCCCGAGCCTGTTCGGTCTCGACATGTCGTCGCTGGTGCTGGCGATTCTGGTGCAACTGGCGCTGATGGCGCTGACCCTGCTGCTGACTTACGGCACCACCGGTAACCCGCTGCAACTGTTCATCTGGTCGATCATTGGCGTGACCGCGCTGTTCCTGAAGATCTTCTTCTTCGCCCTGATCATCAGCGTGATCCTCTCGTGGGTGGCGCCGGGCAGCCACAATCCGGGTGCTGAACTGGTCAACCAGATCTGCGAACCGGCCCTGGCGCCGTTCCGCCGCTTTCTGCCGAGCATGGGCGGTCTGGACCTGTCGCCGATCTTCGCGTTTCTGGCGCTGAAGCTGATCGACATGCTGGTGATCAACAATCTGGCGGCGATGACGATGATGCCGGAAATCCTGCGTTTGCTGATGTGAGCTGGTTCCGTTGGGACGGTGACGACTTGATCCTCGAGTGTCACCTGCAACCGGCAGCCCGCAGCGATGACTTCGCCGGACTGCACGGTGATCGTTTGAAGATTCGCCTGACCGCGCCGCCAGTCGAGGGCAAGGCCAACGCTTATCTGATGGGCTTTCTGGCCAAGGCGTTTGGGGTGTCCAAGAGCCAGGTCAGTTTGCTCAGTGGCGAGTTGAACCGGCAGAAGCGCGTGAAGATCTGCTCGCCGAAGAAATTGCCGGATTTGCCGGGGTTGGTTGGGCGCTCGTCTTGAGTTTTGCGGCGTCTGCGCCCCTCACCCCAGCCCTCTCCCCCTGGAGAGGGAGCCGATTTGGGTGATTTACAAGACCTGAGTTCAACTCGATAGCTCAGGTCGGCGTAGCCCAAAAGAACACCTCGGTCAGTCCCCTCTACCTCTGGGAGAGGGTTAGGGTGAGGGCTGCTTGCCGCTAACCCCCCCGGTCTTTAGACTTACGCCTCATTTCAACGAGAGCAGGGTCGATGCCAACTGCCTTTCCCCCCGATTCTGTTGGTCTGGTGACGCCGCAAACCGCGCACTTCAGCGATCCGCTGGCGCTGGCCTGTGGCCGCTCGCTGGCCGCCTATGACCTGATCTACGAAACCTACGGCACGCTCAACGCGCAAGCGAGCAACGCCGTGCTGATTTGCCACGCCTTGTCCGGCCATCATCACGCTGCCGGTTATCACAGCGTCGACGACCGCAAACCCGGTTGGTGGGACAGCTGCATCGGCCCCGGCAAACCAATCGATACCAACAAGTTCTTCGTTGTCAGCCTGAACAACCTCGGCGGCTGCAACGGCTCCACCGGCCCGAGCAGCGTCAACCCGGAAACCGGCAAACCGTTCGGTGCCGATTTCCCGGTGCTCACCGTGGAAGACTGGGTGCACAGCCAGGCACGCCTCGCTGATCTGCTCGGCATCGGCCAGTGGGCGGCGGTGATCGGCGGCAGCCTCGGCGGCATGCAGGCGCTGCAATGGACCATCACCTACCCGGATCGCGTGCGCCACTGCCTGGCCATCGCCTCGGCACCGAAGCTGTCGGCGCAAAACATCGCCTTCAACGAAGTCGCGCGTCAGGCAATCCTCACCGACCCGGAATTCCACGGCGGTTCGTTCCAGGAAGCGGGCGTGATCCCCAAGCGCGGCTTGATGCTGGCGCGCATGGTTGGGCACATCACTTACCTGTCCGACGATTCGATGGGCGAGAAATTCGGCCGTGGCCTGAAGAGCGAAAAGCTCAACTACGACTTCCACAGTGTCGAGTTCCAGGTCGAAAGCTACCTGCGTTATCAGGGCGAGGAGTTCTCCGGTCGTTTCGACGCCAACACCTATCTGTTGATGACCAAGGCACTGGATTACTTCGATCCGGCGGCGAATTTCGACGATAACCTGGCAAAAACCTTCGAAAACGCCACGGCCAAGTTCTGCGTGATGTCGTTCACCACCGACTGGCGCTTCTCCCCTGCCCGTTCGCGCGAGCTGGTGGATGCCTTGATGGCGGCGCGCAAAGACGTCAGCTATCTGGAAATCGACGCACCGCAGGGCCACGACGCCTTCCTGATTCCGATCCCGCGCTACTTGCAGGCATTCGGCAATTACATGAACCGCATCACGTTGTGAGAAAGCCATGAGAGCTGATCTGGAAATCATCCAGGAATGGATCCCCGCCGGCAGCCGCGTCCTCGACCTCGGTTGCGGTGACGGCGAGCTGCTGACCTGGCTGCGCGACAACAAGCAGGTCACCGGTTATGGCCTGGAAAACGACGCCGACAACATCGCCGAGTGCGTGGCCAAGGGCATCAACGTCATCGAGCAGGACCTGGACAAAGGGCTGGGCAACTTCGCCAGCAACAGTTTCGACATCGTCGTCATGACTCAGGCCCTGCAAGCCGTGCATTACCCGGACAAAATCCTCGACGAAATGCTCCGGGTCGGTCGCCAATGCATCATCACCTTCCCGAACTTCGGTCACTGGCGTTGCCGCTGGTACCTGGCGAGCAAGGGCCGCATGCCGGTGTCCGAATTTCTGCCGTACACCTGGTACAACACACCGAACATTCACTTCTGCACCTTCGAAGACTTTGAAGAACTTTGCCGCGAACGTGATGCGAAGGTCATTGATCGGCTTGCCGTGGATCAACAGCACCGCCACGGGTGGGCCAGTAAGCTATGGCCTAATCTGTTAGGTGAGATCGGTATCTACCGCGTCAGCAGCCCGCAGCTTGCAGACCACAAAGTCGCGGTCTGAATCCCGTCATTTCGAGGAGCACGATCATGGGTCGTTTAGCGTTGTTGTTATTGACTGCCTGCCTGAGCGCCAGCGCTCTGGCGGCTGATGTCATCAAGGGCGAGCGTCAGGAAACCTTTGGCGACGTGACGGTGCACTACAACACTTTCAACTCGACGTACCTGCAACCGGACATCGCCAAGGCAGCGGAGCTGATCCGCAGCAAGAATCAGGGCGTGATCAATGTCTCGGTGATCAAGGACGGCAAACCGCTGATCGCCAACGTCACCGGCACGGTCAAAGACCTGACCAGCCAGAGCGTGACGCTGAATTTCCGCCAGGTGACCGAACAGGGCGCGGTGTACTACATCGCCCAGTACCCGGTGGAACAGCAGGAAACCCGCACCTTTGAAATCAAGGTGCAGAACGGCGACAAGATCAACACCATCAATTTCAACCAAGAACTCTTTCCCGGCGAATGATGAACATCAAGCAGCTCGTACTGGCCAGCCATAACGCCGGCAAACTCAAAGAACTTCAGGCCATGCTCGGCGACTCGGTGCAACTGCGCTCGATTGGCGAGTGGAGCAAGGTCGAGCCGGAAGAAACCGGCCTGTCGTTCGTCGAGAACGCGATCCTCAAGGCGCGCAACGCCGCGCGCATTTCCGGGTTGCCGGCGCTGGCCGACGATTCCGGCCTGGCGGTGGATTTCCTCGGCGGTGCGCCAGGCATCTATTCGGCGCGCTATGCCGACGGCAAGGGCGATGCGGCGAACAACGCCAAATTGCTCGACGCCTTGAAGGATGTCCCGGAAGGCGAGCGTGGCGCGCAGTTCGTCTGCGTATTAGCGCTGGTGCGTCACGCTGACGATCCGTTGCCGATTCTCTGCGAAGGCCTGTGGCACGGGCGGATTCTGACGGCTGCCAGCGGCGAGCACGGTTTCGGTTATGACCCGCTGTTCTGGGTGCCGGAACGTGACGTCTCCAGCGCCGAACTGAGCCCGGCCGACAAGAACCAGATCAGCCACCGCGCCCGTGCAATGGATCTGCTGCGCCAGCGTCTGGGCTTGAAATGACCGGTGACTCTTCTGCGTCGTCGCTGATCGTCGGCGGCGCCGCTTCCTCGCCTCGGGCGCCGCTGCCGACGCTGCCGCCCCTGGCGCTGTACATCCACATCCCGTGGTGTGTGCGCAAATGCCCGTATTGCGATTTCAACTCGCACACCGCCAGCCCGGTGTTGCCGGAGCAGGAATACGTCGACGCCTTGCTGGCCGATCTCGATCAGGATCTGCACGCCGTTTACGGCCGTGAAATCAGCTCGATTTTCTTCGGTGGCGGTACACCAAGCCTGTTCAGCGCCGAAGCGCTTGGGCGTTTGCTGGAAGGCGTCGAGCAGCGCATTCCATTTGCTCATGACATTGAAATCACTCTGGAAGCCAATCCGGGCACCTTCGAACAAGAGAAGTTCGTCGCCTACCGCAAGCTGGGGATCAATCGCCTGTCGATCGGCATCCAAAGCTTCCAGCAGGAAAAACTCAAGGCGCTCGGGCGCATTCACAACGGTGACGAAGCGGTGCGCGCGGCGAGCATGGCGCGTCAGGCCGGGTTCGATAACTTCAACCTCGACTTGATGCACGGCTTGCCCGACCAATCGCTGGACGACGCCCTTAGCGATCTGCGTCAGGCCATCGCACTCAATCCGACGCACATCTCCTGGTACCAACTGACGCTGGAGCCGAACACCGTGTTCTGGAATCAGCCGCCGGTACTGCCGGAAGACGACACGCTGTGGGACATTCAAGAGGCCGGGCAGGCATTGCTGGCTGAACACGGTTACGCGCAATACGAAGTGTCGGCGTATGCCCAGGCCGGTCGGCCGGCGCGACATAACCTCAATTACTGGAGTTTCGGCGACTTCATCGGCATCGGCGCGGGCGCGCATGGCAAGTTGAGTCATCCTGACGGACGCATCGTTCGTACCTGGAAGACACGTCTGCCGAAGGACTATCTCAACCCGGCAAAAAGCTTCCAGGCTGGCGAAAAAGCGCTGACCAATGACGAGATGCCGTTCGAGTTCCTGATGAACGCGCTGCGCCTGACCTCCGGGGTGGAATCGCGCCTGTATCCGGAGCGTACCGGGCTGTCGCTGGAAAGCCTCGCCGAAGGCCGGGCAGCAGCAGAACAAAGCGGTCTGTTGCAGGTCGAACCGTCACGTCTGGCGGCCACCGAGCGCGGACAGCTGTTCCTCAACGACTTGCTGCAACAGTTTCTGAACTGAGCCCAACCCTCAACTTCAGCCCCAAGGAAAAACCCATGGATTTGATACTCGACCTGCTCGCCACCGTCTCCCGCTGGAGCCGCAGCAACCTCTCGGAAATCGCCCTGGCGCTGGTCGGCTGCCTGCTGGTGCTGTTCGGTGCCGACTTCAAAGGATGGGTCGAGCAACGCCTGGGCAGCATCGCCGGCGCCCTGCGCATTCCGCTGATGTCGCTGCTGTGCGTGATCGGTAGCGGTGCGGCGCTGATTTACGCCACGCCTTGGGTGATCAAGGGTTTGAGCCAGTTCAACAACTACAGTTTGGCACCCGTCCTGCTGGTAGTCCTCGTCCTCATCGGCGTAGTCGCCGACCGCCGCTGATTCCGCAAACACCCCAAAACAACTGTGGGAGCGAGCCTGCTCGCGAATACGGTGTGTCAGTCAACATCAGTGTTGAATGAACATCCGCTTTCGCGAGCAGGCTCGCTCCCACAGGTTTTATTGCGTAATGCTTAAGCGAGTTTCTCGAACTTCAGATCCCACACGCCATGGCCAAGACGTTCGCCGCGGCGTTCGAACTTGGTGATCGGGCGTTCGGCAGGGCGCGGTACGCACTTGCCGTCTTCGGCGAGGTTGCGATAGCCCGGGGCGACGTTCATCACTTCCAGCATGTATTCGGCGTACGGTTCCCAGTCGGTGGCCATGTGCAGAATGCCGCCAACCTTCAACTTGCTGCGCACCAGTTCAGCGAACGACGCCTGAACGATGCGACGCTTGTGGTGACGGCTCTTGTGCCAAGGATCCGGAAAGAACAGCATCAGGCGATCGAGGCTGTTGTCGGCGATGCAGCGGTTGAGCACTTCGATCGCGTCGCAATCGTAGACCCGCAGGTTGGTCAGCCCCTGGGTCAGCACGCCATTGAGCAGCGCGCCGACACCCGGACGGTGAACTTCAACACCGATGAAATCCTGCTCCGGCGCCGCGGCTGCCATTTCCAGCAGCGAGTGGCCCATACCGAAACCGATCTCCAGCGAGCGCGGCGCCGAACGGCCGAACACTTGATCGTAATCCACCGGTGCGTCGGCCAACGGCAGCACGTACAGCGGCGCGCCCTGATCCAGACCGCGTTGCTGGCCTTCGGTCATGCGCCCGGCGCGCATCACGAAACTCTTGATGCGGCGGTGTTGGCGCTCGTCGCCTTCTTCCGTCTGGATAGGCGTGTCGTTCGATTCAGTCATCAATGGCTCTTACTTGATCAGACCATCCAGCGGCGAAGAGGCGCTGGCATAGAGTTTTTTCGGCATACGACCCGCGAGGTAGGCCAGGCGGCCCGCAACGATGGCGTGTTTCATGGCTTCAGCCATCATCACCGGCTGCTGGGCGTGGGCGATGGCCGAGTTCATCAGCACCGCATCGCAACCCAGTTCCATGGCGATGGTGGCGTCGGACGCAGTGCCGACACCGGCATCGACCAACACAGGAATTTTCGCTTCTTCGAGGATGATCTGCAGGTTGTACGGGTTGCAGATCCCCAGACCGGAACCGATCAGGCCGGCCAGCGGCATCACCGCGATGCAGCCGATTTCTGCCAGTTGACGGGCGATGATCGGGTCATCGCTGGTGTACACCATCACGTCGAAGCCTTCCTTGACCAGCGTTTCGGCGGCCTTGAGGGTTTCGATGACGTTAGGGAACAGGGTCTTCTGGTCGGCCAGCACTTCCAGCTTCACCAGGTTGTGGCCGTCGAGCAGCTCACGGGCCAGGCGGCAAGTGCGCACGGCTTCGATGGCGTCGTAGCAGCCGGCGGTGTTCGGCAGGAAGGTGTAGCGCTCCGGCGACAGCACGTCGAGCAGGTTCGGCTCGCCTTCGATCTGGCCCAGGTTGGTGCGGCGCACGGCGAAGGTGACAATCTCGGCACCCGAGGCTTCGATGGCCTGACGGGTTTCTTCCATGTCACGGTACTTGCCGGTGCCGACCAGCAAACGCGACTGGTAAGTACGACCGGCCAGCACAAAAGGCTTGTCGCTACGAACGATGCTCATGGGGAATCCTCTTTAAGGGTGAGGGTCTTGCAGAATTCTGTGCCCTTGCGGGCCGGGCGATCAGCCGCCGCCGATGGCGTGCACGACTTCAACGTTGTCGCCATCGTTGAGCGTGGTGTCGGCATGCTGGCTGCGCGGGACGATATCCAGATTGAGCTCGACTGCCACCCGGCGTCCGGTCAGTTCCAGACGGGTGATCAGGGCCGCAACGGTTTCACCGTCGGGCAGTTCAAGGGATTCGCCGTTCAACTGAATGCGCATGCGTAACGCCGCCATCATTTTTAGGGGCTGGCATTCTAGCCCGATCAGTCAGGCTGACCCAAGCCATTCGTCTTGAAACCGGTCCCCGCAGGAGCTGCCGAAGGCTGCGATCTTTTGATCTTGAAAGACAACGGCAAAAGATCGCAGCCTTCGGCAGCTCCTACAAGTTGGCGCCAGGCTCAGGTCAGGCGCCAGGCGGCGAGCCCAAGGCACAGCCAACCGACCAGAAATGCCAGGCCGCCGAACGGGGTGATGATGCCGAGCTTGCTGATGCCGGTGATGGTCAACACGTACAGGCTGCCGGAGAACAGCAGAATGCCGACGGTGAACGATACGCCGGCCCAAGTGATCAGTCGGCCCTGAATCTGCGTGGCCAACAGCGCCACACCGAACAGTGCCAGAGTGTGCACCAATTGATAGGTGACGCCGGTGTGGAAAATCGCCAGATACTCAGGTGTCAGGCGGTTTTTCAAGCCATGGGCGGCAAATGCGCCTAAAGCGACACCGGTGAAACCGAAAAAAGCGGCCAGCATCAGAAAGCCACGCAGCATTGGGAACTCCAGTCAGACGCGATCGGCAGGGTCTGTATAATGGCCCGCTCCACCGGTTCGGCCAAGCCATCTCTATGCTGCGTTCAATTTTCCGTCGTCTCACGAAGGCCCTGCTCTGGTTCGCCGGCGGCAGCATCTTGCTGGTCCTGGTGTTTCGCTTCGTGCCGCCGCCGGGCACGGCGTTGATGGTCGAGCGCAAGATTGAATCCTGGGTCGACGGCGAGCCGATCGACCTGCAGCGTACTTGGAAGCCTTGGGACGAGATCTCCGACGATCTTAAAGTCGCGGTCATGGCCGGTGAGGATCAGAAATTCCCGGAGCATTGGGGTTTTGATTTCAGCGCGATCCAGGCAGCGCTGGCACACAACGAACTCGGCGGCTCGATTCGCGGCGCCAGTACGCTGAGTCAGCAAGTGTCGAAAAACCTGTTTCTGTGGGCCGGCCGCAGCTATCTGCGCAAGGGCCTGGAAGCGTGGTTTACGGCGCTGATCGAGGTGTTTTGGCCCAAGCAACGGATTCTTGAGGTGTACCTGAACAGCGTCGAGTGGGATGACGGGGTGTTTGGTGCCGAAGCTGCGGCCCGCCATCACTTTGGCGTGAGCGCCAAGTCGCTGTCACGGCAGCAGGCGAGTTATCTGGCTGCCGTTTTGCCCAATCCGCGCGTCTGGAGTGCCAGTCATCCGACCGCTTATGTGTCGCGTCGGGCCGGGTGGATTCGCCAGCAGATGAGTCAGTTGGGTGGGGATAGCTATTTGCTGGGGCTCAACGATTCGCGGCGAGCGCCTTGGGCGCGGTGATGCCATAAAGCAAAAGATCGCAGCCTTCGGCAGCTCCTACAGGGGATTGCATTTCACCTGTAGGAGCTGCCGAAGGCTGCGATCTTTTGATCTTCTAAATGAAAACGCCCCGATCATCGCTGATCGAGGCGTTTTTTTATTGCCTGCTCGCCGGTTATGCAGCGATCGACAACTTGAGCTTGTTCATCGCGCTCTTCTCGAGCTGACGGATCCGCTCGGCCGACACGTTGTACTTCTGCGCCAGGTCGTGCAGCGTGGCTTTCTCTTCTGCCAGCCAGCGCTGGTAGAGGATATCGCGGCTACGTTCGTCCAGCACTTCCAGCGCTTCGTGCAGGTTGCTGTTGGAGTTGTCGCTCCAGTCGGCATCTTCCAGTTGACGCGCCGGGTCGTACCGGTGGTCTTCCAGATAGTTGGCCGGCGACTGGAAAGCGCTGTCGTCGTCGGCTTCAGCAGCCGGGTCGAAGGCCATGTCGTGGCCGGTCAGGCGACTTTCCATCTCGCGCACTTCCCGCGGCTCGACGCCGAGGCTTTCCGCCACACGGTGGACTTCCTCGTTGTTCAGCCACGCCAGACGTTTCTTCTGGCTGCGCAGGTTGAAGAACAGCTTGCGCTGGGCCTTGGTGGTCGCGACTTTCACAATGCGCCAGTTGCGCAGGATGAACTCGTGAATTTCCGCCTTGATCCAGTGCACGGCGAACGACACCAGACGCACACCCATTTCCGGGTTGAAGCGCTTCACGGCCTTCATCAGGCCGACGTTACCTTCCTGGATCAGGTCAGCCTGAGCCAGACCGTAGCCGGAATAGCTACGGGCGATATGTACAACAAAGCGCAGGTGGGCGAGCACCATCTGCCGAGCCGCCCCCAAATCCTGCTCATAGTAGAGACTCTCGGCCAGTTCACGCTCCTGCTCCGGCGTCAGCAATGGAATGCTGTTGACGGTGTGCACGTACGCTTCCAGGTTCGCACCCGGAACCAACGCATACGCAGGCTGCAAAGAATTGGTCATACGAAAAAACCTCCCACTTACATACTCGTGCCTCTCGGCACTGCGAAAAATTGACCGGGAATTCAAGTACAAGTTCCCAAAAAAACCGCAAGGTCAATCACGCGCAAAAAAGATTCTACTTCGGCGCCAGCTCCCTGAGATGACGTGCGACTGCAATCCATGCACCGATATAACCCAACAGCACCGCGCCAAGCAAGAGCGACAGACCGTCGGCAACTGGCACTCCGGCCAGCGCGAAATCACTGCCGTACAAGCCGGCCAGCCCAACCACCGCATCATTCAGCCAGTTCAAGCCAAACGCCAATACGCCCCAGGACAGTAGCCCCGCACCGAAGCCATACAACGCGCCCATATAAAGGAAGGGGCGACGCACATAGCTGTCAGTGCCGCCGACGAGTTTAATCACTTCTATCTCTGTGCGGCGGTTTTCAATATGAAGACGAATGGTATTGCCTATCACCAAAAGTAATGCAGAAACCAAAAGCACCGTCAGACCGAAGACAAAACGATCGCCAAGCTTGAGGATGGCGGCCAGACGCTCGACCCAGACTAGATCAAGTTGCGCCTGTTGTACCTTGGGCAGTTCGGAAAGTTTTTGTCTTAATGCTTCCAGCGTCGGCTTGTCGACTTCGTTCGGGGTGACCAGCACCACGCCCGGCAACGGGTTTTCCGGCAGTTCGCGCAGGGCTTCGCCCAGTCCGGACTGTTGCTGGAACTCTTCCAGCGCCTGATCACGACCGACATATTCAGCATCCGCTACGCCGGGCATGCCCTTGATCTGTTCACGCAACGACTCGCCCTGCTCCGGACTGGCGTCGAGTTGCAGATACAGCGAAATCTGCGCCGCACGCTGCCACGAACCGCCGAGGCGCTCAACGTTGTTAAGCAACAGCGACAGGCCCATCGGCAGGCTCAGCGCCACGGCCATCACCATGCAGGTGAAGAAGCTGCCGATCGGCTGTTTGCCGAGACGGCGCAGGCTATCGAGCAAGCTGGCACGATGACTTTCGACCCAGGCACGAAAAAGCGTGGCGAAGTCCGGACCGTCGTCTTCGTCGTGTTTTTTCTTCTTCGGCGGCTGCGGATCGGCGGCTTTCGGGGCCACACGTTCGGAAACCTTCGGACTGCGTGTCGCACTCATACCCCGGCCTCCCCGTCGCCGATCAGTCGGCCACGTTGCAGGGTCAGCATGCGGTGACGCATGCGCGCGATCAGCGCCAGGTCGTGACTGGCGATCAGCACGCTGGTACCCAGACGGTTGATGTCTTCGAACACGCCCATGATTTCCGCCGCCAGCCGCGGGTCGAGGTTACCGGTCGGTTCGTCCGCCAGCAGCAAGGCCGGGCGGTGCACGATGGCGCGGGCAATGCCGACACGCTGTTGCTGACCGGTGGACAGATCGCCCGGGTACAGATCGGTTTTATCCGACAGCGCCACGCGCTCCAGCGCCGAATCGACACGCTTGGCGATTTCGGCCTTGGACAGCCCGAGAATCTGTAGCGGCAAGGCGACGTTGTTGAACACCGTGCGATCGAACAGCAACTGGTGATTCTGGAACACCACGCCGATCTGTCGGCGCAGGAACGGAATCTGCGCGTTGCTGATGGTGCTCAGGTCTTGTCCGGCAAGCAGCAGTTTGCCGCTGGTCGGACGCTCCATCGCCAGCAACAGGCGTAACAAAGTGGATTTACCGGCGCCGGAGTGGCCGGTGACAAACAAGAACTCGCCACGACGGACTCGAAAGCTCAGCTCATGCAAGCCGACGTGACCGTTCGGGTAGCGTTTACCGACCTGTTCGAAACGAATCATGAACGCTCCCGCTCGGCAAACAGTGCCTGGACAAAGGGTTCGGCTTCAAAGGTACGCAAATCGTCGATGCCTTCACCGACGCCGATGTAGCGGATCGGCAGGCCGAACTGCTTGGCCAGGGCGAAAATCACCCCGCCCTTGGCGGTGCCGTCGAGCTTGGTCAGCGCCAGGCCGGTCAGTTCGACGGTCTGGTTGAATTGTTTGGCCTGGTTGATGGCGTTCTGGCCGGTACCGGCGTCGAGCACCAGCAGCACTTCGTGCGGCGCGTCGGCGTCGAGCTTGCCGATCACCCGGCGAACTTTCTTCAGCTCTTCCATCAGGTTGTCTTTGGTGTGCAGACGACCGGCGGTGTCGGCGATCAACACGTCGATGCCACGGGCCTTGGCGGCCTGCACGGCGTCGAAGATGACCGAAGCCGAGTCGGCGCCGGTGTGCTGGGCAATCACCGGGATCTTGTTGCGTTCACCCCAGACCTGCAATTGCTCCACCGCAGCGGCACGGAAGGTGTCACCGGCGGCGAGCATGACTTTCTTGCCTTCCAGTTGCAGCTTCTTCGCCAGCTTGCCGATGGTGGTGGTCTTGCCGGCGCCGTTGACGCCGACCACCAGAATCACGAATGGCTTGTTCTGCGAGGCGATCTTCAGCGGTTGTTCAACCGGCTTGAGCATCGCGGCCAGTTCGGCCTGCAGGGATTTGTACAGCGCATCGGAGTCGGCCAGCTCTTTGCGCGCGACCTTCTGGGTCAGGCGCTGGATGATCTGCGTGGTGGCTTCGACGCCGACGTCAGCGGTGAGCAGACGGGTTTCGAGGTCGTCGAGCAGATCGTCGTCAATGGTTTTACGGCCGAGGAACAGGCTGGCCATGCCCTCGCCGATGCTCGCGCTGGTTTTCGACAGACCCTGCTTGAGGCGGGCGAAGAAACCGGCTTTGGTTTCTTCGGTGCGCGGGGCTTCGACAGGGGCTTCAGCGGCCACTTCAACCGGCACGACTGGAGCTGCAACTACGGGAGCAGGTGCCGGTGCTGGCTCGGGCTGTTGCACGACTGGAGCAACTGGAGCATCAACGACCGCAGCAACAGGCTCAGTAGCAATAATTTCAGGAGCAGCTTCAGCCACAACGGGCGCAGGCTCGACAACCGGCTCAACCACAGGCGCCGGCGCCACTTCGGGCACAAACGCAGCAGGCGCAGGAATCACCGGCGTAACGTGCGGCGCAGCCTCTTCAACCAATGCCACCGGCTCTTCCGCCACCGGCAAGGTCAGCCACGGCTCGGCCGCCGGGGTCAGCGGCAGTTCAGCCGCCACTGGCGCTTCTGGCTCTGGCTCAACCGGTTGCAATACCGGTTCGGCAATCGGCAGAACGATCGGTGCCGGCTCTTCTTCTATTACCGGAGCCGGTGCCGGGACGGATTCAGGAATCGCGGGCGGCTGTTCGACAACGGGTTCCTGCGGTTTCTTACGCAGCCATCCGAACAGGCTTTTCTTCTCGCCAGCCGCAGCTGGGGTCTTCTTGTCGTCGTTGGAACCAAACATGGAGGACGGCTATCTCACGGTAGCGACGCGCCATAAGGGCGCCCCGGCAAATAAATATTCGATGCAGAACAGACTGTGTTTCATCCAGCTTGTTCACGCGCAACATTTTGTCGAGGCGCCACAGGCACCTCAAAGGTCGATTAATACGAAGGACTGGAACGGCATCGTCGGCGAAAACGCAGAGTTTAGCTGACAAACTCAAAGCTTCTGCCGGGAACCCATACAACCTATCGACCGATCAGTGGCTTGATAGGCGTGGCCGCCAGTAAAACGGATCAGTATCCTAGCACCTCCTCGCCCGCCTAGGCTAAGACCAAGCGGGCAGCCCAACAGGTTAAAAAACGAATGAATGCTCTAGCCCGCCGCGCTGCAGGCCTGCTGCTCAGCACAGTCTGCCTGCCCCTTTCGGCCCTGGCGGCCGACCCGCAACCGACCCACGAATTCACCCTCGACAACGGCCTCAAGGTCGTCGTGCGCGAAGACCATCGCGCGCCGGTGGTGGTCTCGCAGGTCTGGTACAAGGTCGGCTCCAGCTACGAAACCCCGGGCCAGACCGGTCTGTCCCACGCGCTTGAGCACATGATGTTCAAGGGCAGCGAGAAAGTCGGCCCCGGCGAAGCGTCGCTGATCCTGCGCGATTTGGGCGCCGAAGAGAACGCCTTCACCAGCGATGACTTCACCGCGTACTATCAGGTGCTGGCCCGCGACCGTCTGGGCGTAGCCTTTGAACTGGAAGCCGACCGCATGGCCAACCTGCGCCTGCCGGCCGACGAGTTCGCCAAGGAAATCGAAGTCATCAAGGAAGAGCGCCGCTTGCGCACCGATGACAAGCCGATGTCCAAGGCCTACGAACGCTACAAGGCCATGGCCTACCCGGCCAGCGGCTACCACACGCCGACCATCGGCTGGATGGCCGACCTTGACCGCATGAAGGTCGAAGAGCTGCGCCACTGGTACCAATCCTGGTACGTGCCGAACAACGCCACACTGGTGGTCGTCGGCGACGTCACTCCAGACGAAGTGAAAACCCTCGCCCAACGCTATTTCGGCCCGATCGCCAAGCGCGACGTGCCGCCGGCGAAAAAACCGCTGGAACTGGCCGAGCCTGGCGAACGCCAGATCACCCTGCACGTGCAGACTCAGTTGCCTAGCCTGATGCTCGGTTTCAACGTGCCAAGCATTGCCACCGCTGAAGACAAGCGCTCGGTCAACGCCTTGCGCTTGATCTCGGCCCTGCTCGACGGCGGATATAGCGGGCGCATCCCGACACAACTGGAGCGCGGTGAAGAACTGGTCTCCGGCGGTTCTTCGAGCTACGACGCCTACACGCGAGGCGACAGCCTGTTCACCCTGTCGGCAACCCCGAACACCCAGAAGAAAAAAACCATGGCGCAAGCCGAGGCCGGTCTGTGGAAACTGCTGGAACAGCTGAAAACCACCGCGCCGTCCGCTGAAGAACTGGAGCGCGTGCGTGCACAAGTGATCGCCGGCCTGGTCTTCGAACGTGATTCGATCACCAGCCAGGCCACGGCGATTGGCCAGCTGGAAACAGTCGGTCTGTCGTGGAAGCTGATGGACACCGAACTCGCCGATCTGGAAAGCGTGACCCCGCAAGACATCCAGAACGCCGCCAAGCTGTATTTCACCCGCGAACGTCTCAGCGTCGCCCACGTCCTGCCACTGGAGACGACTCATGAGTGAGCGCAAATCCCCACGCCTGCTACTCGGTTTGATCGCTGTCGCCGTGATCGGCTCCGCCGCGTTTTACCTGACGCCAAGTGCTGACAGCAAAGCGAGCGAAGCCCTCGACAACGCCAAGTCCAGCCAGAAGCTGCAATCGCTGGCCGAACTCGACGGCAAGGCCCCCGCCAGCCGCAAGCTCGATGTGCAGACCTGGAGCACCGCCGCAGGCGCCAAGGTGCTGTTCGTCGAAGCCCATGAACTGCCGATGTTCGACATGCGCCTGATCTTCGCCGCCGGCAGTAGCCAGGACGGCAATGCGTCGGGCCTGGCGGTGCTGACCAATGCAATGCTCAACGAAGGCGTCGCTGGCAAAGACGTCGGCGCCATCGCGCAAGGCTTCGAAGGCCTGGGGGCGGATTTCGGCAACGGTGCTTTCAAGGACATGGCGCTGGCATCACTGCGCAGCCTGAGTGCGACCGACAAGCGTGAACCGGCGCTGAAGCTGTTTTCGCAAGTGGTTGGCAAACCGACCTTCCCGGCCGACTCGTTCGCGCGCATCAAGAACCAGATGCTCGCCGGTTTCGAATACCAGAAACAGAACCCCGGCAAACTCGCCAGCCTTGAGCTGATGAAGCGTCTGTACGGCGATCACCCGTACGCGCATTCGAGTGACGGCAATCCACAGAGCGTGCCGAAGATCATCCTTGCGCAATTGCGTGAGTTCCACGCCAAGGCTTATGCCGCTGGCAACGTGGTGATCGCGCTGGTCGGCGACCTGTCTCGCACGGAAGCCGAGGCGATTGCCAATCAGGTCTCTTCTGCCCTGCCGAAAGGCCCGGCGCTGGCGAAGATCGCCCAGCCGCAGGAACCGAAGGCCAGCACTGGCCATATCGAATTCCCGTCGAAGCAGACCAACCTGATGCTTGCGCAACTGGGCATCGACCGTGACGACCCGGATTACGCCGCGCTGTCGATGGGCAACCAGATCCTCGGTGGCGGCGGTTTCGGCACGCGCCTGATGAGCGAAGTGCGCGAAAAACGTGGCCTGACTTACGGTGTGTACTCGGCGTTCAGCCCGATGCAGGCGCGCGGTCCCTTCATGATCAACCTGCAGACCCGCGCGGAAATGAGCGAAGGCACGCTGAAGCTGGTGCAGGACGTGCTCGCCGATTACCTGAAAACCGGGCCGACGCAGAAAGAACTCGACGATGCCAAACGTGAGCTGGCCGGCAGCTTCCCGCTGTCCACCGCGAGCAACGCCGATATCGTTGGCCAGCTCGGCGCGATGGGCTTCTATAATCTGCCGCTGAGCTACCTGGATGATTTCATGCGTCAGTCGCAAAGCCTGACCGTGGAACAAGTCCGCGATGCCCTGAACAAACACTTGAGCACGGACAAAATGGTCATCGTCACCGCGGGTCCAACCGTGCCGCAAAAGCCGTTACCGGCCCCATCTGATAAACCTGCCGAGCAACCGCTCGGGGTTCCGGAGCATTAATGGCGACTCGTTCCCCAAAAAAACCTGCGCACAACGTCCACAACGGTGTGAACCAGTTGCGCATCATTGGCGGCCAATGGCGCAGCCGCAAGCTGAGCTTCCCCGATGCGCCGGGCCTGCGCCCGACGCCGGATCGCGTGCGTGAAACCCTGTTCAACTGGCTCGCGCCGTACGTTGAAGGGGCCAAGGTGCTCGACCCGTTCGCCGGCAGCGGTGCGCTGTTTCTCGAAGCCCTGTCCCGTGGCGCGGCCATGGGTCAGGCGCTGGATGCCAGCAACATTGCGGTGTCCAGCCTGAAAGAACACCTCGGCACCCTGCGCTGCACCAACGGCCAGGTGCAGACCGCCGACGCTCTGCGTTATCTGGAAACCCAGACCGCGAGCGCGTTCGACTTGGTGTTCCTCGATCCGCCGTTCAACCAGAATCTGTTGCCGGCCGTTTGTACCCTGCTGGAAGAACGCCAGTGGTTGGCCGCCGACTCGTGGATCTACACGGAAAGCGAAACCGCGCCGTCGACGCTGGGTTTACCGGGTAACTGGCGCCTGCACCGCGAGCAGAAATCCGGTCGTGTGTATTACGCGCTATGGCAACGCAGCGCCTGATCAGCGGATTAACCGGCGGTATCTGCGATATATAGATACCGCACGCTGCACCCCGAATCTCGCCACAGTGGTAGCCGCAATCTGCGTTAACCACTTTGGACGATTCATGTATGGATACGTTATGCAGCCGGATGCTGCTCATTCTTTGCCTGGCGCCATTGATGTCTTTGGCCGCCCCGCCCGCGCCGACCCACCGATTCACCCTCGACAACGGTCTGAACGTGCTGGTGCGCGAAGACCATCGCGCGCCCGTGGCGACCTCGCAACTCTGGTTCAGAGTCGGCTCCGCCGATGAGGCACCGGGCCAGAGCGGACTGTCCCACGCGCTCGAGCACATGCTCTACAAAGGCAGCAGCAAGACCTGCGCCGGCGAAGCCTCGGCGATCCTGCAAACACTCGGCGCTCGGGAAAACGCCTTCGCCAGCAAAGATGCCACGGCTTATTACCAGACCCTGGCGCCGCAGTATCTGGGTGTCGCTTTCGAGTTGATGGCCGACCTGATGTCGACCGCCCACCTGCATGGCGAAGACCTGACGACGGAACTGGCGGTGATTCGCGAAGAGCGCCGTACGCGCACCGACGATAATGCCCATGATCTGGCCATTGAACGGTTCACCGCTGTGGCACACCTGGCCAGTACCTATCGCACGCCGATTCTTGGCTGGATGCATGACCTGCACCGATTGAATGTCGACGATCTGCGCGGCTGGTACGAGACCCACTATTCACCGGGTAACGCCACGCTGGTGGTCGTGGGCGATGTGCAGCCGGATCAGGTCAAGCAACTGGCGCAGCGCTACTTCGGCCGGCTGGCAGCGCGAAGCATTGCGCCTGCACGGCGGCCCACCGAACTGGCCCAGCCCGGTGAGCGCAGGCTGACCCTGCATCTTCCCGTCCCCACGCCGCAAATCATCATGGCCTTCAATGTGCCGGCGCTAGCCACCGCGAAAAATCGCCGATCCGTGCACGCCCTGCGCCTGATCGACGTATTGCTGGGGGGTGCCAACAGCGCGCGTCTGGTCAAGCGCCTGCAATTCGCCGAACAATTATTCAGCAATGCCCACACGTCTTACGACGCCTTTACACGGGGCGACAGCCTGTTGTTGCTGACCGCCGAACTGGCCAGCAGCCACGCTGATGATCTCGACGCTGCCGAGGCGCGCGTCTGGCAACTGATTGAAGAACTGCAGGCCAGCCCACCGTCCCCTGCGGAGCTGGAGCGGGCACGTACACACTTGATCGCCCGGCAGATCTACAGGCAGGACTCTATCGTCGAACAGGCCCATCAGTTGGCCACTCTGGAAACTATCGGCCTGCCCTGGCAGTTGATGGAGCAAGATCCCGACGAGCTTGCCCGGGTGACACCGGCTGACATCCAGCAGGCCGCTTCCGTGTTTTTGACCCGCAAACGCCTGACAGTTGCGCATGTGCTCAAGGAGGCGGCTCATGAATAATCGCCTTCGTTACTGGCGGGGCACATTGCTCGGCTTTGGAGTGATCGCCGCCGTGACCGGCATTCAAGCGCTGGCGGATACGGCACTCAGCGCCTCGGCCAACGCTCCGGCGCCACGCCTGCAATCGCTGTCGGGCCTGCTGCCTGTCGCCGCGCCTTCACGCGCGCTGCACATCAAGGCCTGGAAGACACTGAGCGGCAGCAAAGTCTTATTCATTCGCACTACCGAACTGCCGATGTTCGACGTACACGTCAGCTTCGCCGCGGGCAGTGCCCGGGACGGCGATACGCCGGGACTCGCCGCCGCCACGTTCAGCATGCTCAGTGAAGGCGTGGCGGGCAAAGACCTCGCCGCCATTGTCGAGACCGTCGACGGTCTGGGTGCCCAGTTGGAGATGGGCATCGATCATGAGCGCGCCCATCTCGCCCTGCGCAGCTTGAGCGACGCGCGCAAAAGTACCCCGGCGCTGGCGCTGTTCGCGCAAATCCTAGGCAAACCGTTACTCGCTGAAGAGGCTCTGCCAAGGGTGAAAAACGAGCTGCGCGACAGTCTCATGGCAACCTCGCAGGATGCCGACGATCTGGCGGCACTGCGGGCCAAGGCATTGCTTGCCCCGAACAGTCCTTACTCGCGACCGTTCTACGGCACCGATCAGGGACTGCAGGCGCTCACCCGGACCGCCGTGGTTGATTTCCACCAGCGCTTCTATACCGCCGCTCATGCGCAAATCACCCTGGTCGGCGACCTGACACTGGAACAGGCGAAAGCGATCAGCCTGCAGATCAGTAACGAGTTGCCGGTCACACCACCGGGTACACCCGCCACGCCGATGCCCGCGCAGACAACGACCGGCACCGAAATGAGTCTCCATGAGGAACAGACGCTGACCCAGACTCACCTGATGCTTGCCCAACCCGGCGTGTCGCGACGGCACCCGGACTATGCGGCGCTATACGCGGCCAACCTGATTTTTGGCGGTACGGCCAACAGTCGACTGATGAAAGAACTACGGGAAAAACGCGGGCTGGTGTACGACGTTCATGCGCAAAACGCCGATTGGGCGACGACGGGCCTGATGATGATCACCCTGCAAGTCAGCCCGTCATTCAGCGCGGGCACGCTGGCCTTGACCCGGTCATTGTTCAGTGACTATCTGCGCGACGGGCCGACTCAACAGGAACTCGATCAGATCAAGCTGCAAGTGGCCAACATGAGTGCCCTGAACAGCGCCAGCAACCGGCAGATACTCCAGCAACTGGTGGCTATCAATCGCCATGATCTGCCGCTGGACCTCGATTACACCGTGCAGCAGGTGCAACGCCTGACACTCAAGCAAACCCACGAGGCATTGAACCGGCACCTGAGCGCCGACCAATGGCGCGTGGTGACGGTCGGGGCGACCGTCGAGCAACGACCGGTGCCAGCACCATCGGCGCCACCGCCCGACGCTTCATCCGGGAGCATGTGTCGCGCCGCCACAGGCTTTGTGGCAAGTTAGGTGCTTTCACTGAAAACGGCAGACGCCCGCTGCGCCTGCCGTTTCAAGCATGACCTGTCGAGATTTGCCGTGCCTTCACTGACCCCAGCTTCCAGCCCCCGCTTTACACCGGCCTTCGGCCTGGGTAATCCCCACCTGCAAACCTTGTGGGGGCCGCTGTGGCGCAAAACCGTGCATATCGAACGTGAACGCGAACGCCTGTGGCTTGATGACGGCGATTTCCTCGACCTCGACTGGCACGGTCCGCACAGCGCCGAGGCACCGTTGGTGCTGGTGCTGCATGGCCTGACCGGTTCCTCCAATTCGCCTTATGTGGCTGGCATTCAGAAGGCGATGGCTGAGCAAGGCTGGGCCAGTGTCGCGCTGAACTGGCGCGGCTGTTCGGGCGAGCCGAACCTGTTGCCGCGCAGTTATCACTCCGGCGCCAGCGAAGACCTCGCCGAAGCCATTCGCCACCTGCGCGCCAAACGCCCGCTGGCGCCGCTGTATGCCGTCGGTTATTCGCTGGGGGGCAACGTATTGCTCAAGCATCTGGGCGAAACCGGCAGCGCCAGCGGTGTGCTCGGCGCGGTGGCCGTGTCGGTGCCATTCCGCCTCGATCAATGCGCCGACCGCATCGGCCAAGGATTTTCCAGGGTCTATCAGGCGCACTTCATGCGCGAGATGGTCGCCTACATCAAAAACAAACAGCGGCAGTTTCAGCACGATGGGCGTGAAGACGGCCTCGCCGCGCTGGCCGCCCTCGGCTCGCTGGAGAACATGCGCACCTTCTGGGATTTCGATGGCCGGGTGACCGCGCCGTTGCATGGGTTCGAGGATGCCGAAGACTACTATCGCCGTGCCTCGAGCCGCTATTTCCTCGGCGAGATCCGCACGCCGACCCTGATCATTCAGGCGGCGGACGATCCATTCGTGTTCCCGCACAGCTTGCCGCAGGCCAGTGAGCTGTCGGCGTCGACGGCCTTCGAGTTGCAGGCTCGCGGCGGACACGTCGGCTTCGTCGACGGCTCGCTGCGTCAGCCGGGTTATTACCTGGAACGCCGCATCCCGCAGTGGCTGGCCCGCGTGCCTGCATGAGCGATCGGGGCGAGTCGATCCGCTTCTGGCAAACCGCGCCGCTGGCCGGGATCGAGTTGTTGTCAGCGCGCTACATCGAGCATCGCTTCGCCCCGCATGTCCACGACGGATTCGTGATCGGCATGATCATGGCCGGCGCCCAGCGTTATCGCTATCGCGGCGCCGAGCATCTGGCCGGCAGCGGCACGCTGGTGTTGATCAATCCGGACGAATTGCATACCGGTCACAAAGGCACTGAGGACGGTTGGCTGTATCGGGCGTTTTATCCCGATACTTCACAGATCGTTTCGCTGGTGGATGAACTGGAGCTGTCCACCACAAACCTGCCGGCGTTCGGCGCCACGCTGTATCGCGATGCAGATCTGGTCAACGGGTTCGCGCAATTGCATCGTTTGCTCGAAAGCCCGGCCACCGCGCTGCAACAGCAGACGGTGTGGCGCGAGATGATGTTGCTGCTGTTGCAGCGCCATGCGGCAGTGCCGGTGCCCGGTCGAGCCGGTAAGGAACACCGCGCGGTGCTGCTGGGCAAAGAACTGTTGCACGCACAACTGGCAGCGCCACCGTCACTTGAGGAGCTGGCGGCAGCGGTCAATCTGTCGCCCTTCCATTTCGCCCGGGTATTCCGCCGCGCGACCGGCATGCCGCCGCATACCTGGCTGATGCAACAGCGCATCGCCCAGGCCCGCGCACTCCTGCAGCACGGCTGCTTGCCGGTGGAAGTCGCCACGCAACTGGGCTTTGCCGATCAGAGCCATTTGAGCCGGCAGTTCAAGCAGGCTTATGGCGTCGGGCCCGCCGCGTACCGTAGCGCCCGGATAGAAAGCTAAAAGATCGCAGCCTTCGGCAGCTCCTGCAGGGAAATGCATTCCAATGCAGGGGCTGCCAAAGGCTGCGATCTTTTGATCTTATTCGCCGGTGGCAATACCGCGCGAAGGCTCGTTGATCCACTCACTCCACGATCCGGCATACAACGCAGCCAACGGATAACCCGCCAGGCACAATGCAAACAGGTTGTGACACGCCGTCACGCCGGACCCGCAATACGCAACCAGATCCGCAGGCGAACGCTCACCGAGCTTCGCGGCAAAACGCTGCTTGAGTTGATCCGCCGGCAGGAATCGCCCATCGCTGCCGAGGTTGTCAGTGAAGGCCGCACATTGCGCACCTGGAATATGCCCGGCAACTGGATCAATCGGCTCGACCTCGCCTTTGAAACGCGGCAAAGCCCGGGCATCGATCAACGTCAGTGCCGGTTGACCCAGCCGCTGTTGCAGTTGCTCGGCGCTGAGCAGCAAGCTCATGTCCGGCTGGCCACTGAAATGGCCCGTGGTGGTGGTCGGCGCATCCAGACTCAACGGCAAACCCGCCGCATGCCAGGCCTTGAGTCCGCCATCGAGAATGAACACGCCGTCACGCTTGCCCAGCCATGCCAGCAACCACCACGCCCGCGCGGCGTAGGCACCGGGGCCGTCGTCATAAAGCACCACATCGCTGTCATTGTTGATGCCCCACGCTTGCAGACGCTCGTTCAGCGCTGCCGGATCCGGTAGCGGATGCCGACCGGTCACGCCTTTGACCACTTTGCCGCTGAGGTCACGTTCAAGATCGGCGAAGCTCGCCCCGGCAATGTGCCCTTCGGCATAGCTGCGCTGACCGTAGTCCGGGTCTTCGAGGGCAAAACGACAATCGAGAATCACCAGCCCCGGCTGCGCCTTGCGGGCATCCAGTGCTTCGGGGCTGATCAGTTGCGCAATCGGCATAACGGGCTCCTGGGGGATTTCAACAGAACGGTTTATTTCACGTCTTCAAGGGCCTGGGCCAGCGGCACGTAGAACTCCTCGAACAACGCGTTGACCTCGTCTCGCGCCTGCTCGGTGACAAACCCGGCTTCCAGCACCAGCACCTGATACACGCCACGTTTAATGGCTTGCTCACTGAGGTGGTTGGAGTTTTCGCGGGTGGTGCACAGGAAGCGCACCCAGGATGTCAGGATGATCCAGGCATTGAGGGTCAGGGATTCGATCTGCACACGATCCATATCCAGGATTCCGGCAGCAACAAAACCTTCGTAGATCGCTGCGCCCTGAATCACGCAGCGCTGGGAAAATCGCCGATAACGGGCGGCCAGCTCCGGATCGCTGTCGAGCAGATGCTCGAGATCGCGGTGCAGAAAGCGGTAGCGCCACATCGCCGAGAGCAGTTCCTTGAGATAGAAACGCTTGTCCTCGACTGTTGCCGCGCGCCCCTGCGGCGGGCGCAGAAAGCTGTCGACCAGGCTTTCGTACTCACTGAACAACACGGCGATGATCGCCTGCTTGTTAGGGAAGTGGTAGTACAGGTTGCCCGGAGAAATCTCCATGTGGGCGGCAATGTGATTGGTGCTGATACTGCGCTCGCCCTGCTGATTGAACAGTTCGAGGCTGTTGAGCACGATACGCTCGCTGGTTTTTATTCGTGGGGCCATGGCTTGAGCTTTAATTCAGAGTGCGTTGAGGGGCATCTTACGACCTAACCGGAAATGGATAAAACACTGCTGTGCAAGGAAGTCATTTGACTTTCTAGAGCATAGACTCTAAAAAGTTCATCATTACAATAAATCCGGAGCAGACCATGACTGCCGACATTGCTTACCTGCAAACGCTGCAACAACCGCTGGCAGAGCTGGACCGGTTGTTCGAGGCACAGCGGGCCGCGTATGCCGCGAACCCGATGCCACCCGCCGCCCAGCGCCAGCAATGGCTCAAAGCGCTGAGCGATTTGCTGAGTAACGAGCGTCAGGCATTGATCGAGGCGATCAGCTCCGATTTCAGTCATCGCAGCGCCGATGAAACCCTGCTCGCCGAGCTGATGCCGAGCTTGCACGGCATTCATTACGCCAGCCGTCACCTCAAAGGCTGGATGAAAGCTTCGCGGCGCAAGGTCGGTATTGCGTTCCAGCCAGCGTCGGCGAAAGTGGTGTATCAGCCTCTGGGCGTAGTCGGCGTCATCGTGCCGTGGAATTACCCGCTGTATCTGGCGGTCGGCCCGCTGGTCGGCGCCTTGGCGGCAGGCAATCGAGTGATGCTCAAACTCAGTGAATCGACCCCGGCCACCGGCTTGTTGATGAAAGCGTTGCTGGCGAGAATTTTCCCCGAAGACCTGGTCTGCGTGGTGCTCGGTGAAGCCGACATCGGCGTGGCGTTCTCCCGCCTGCGCTTCGATCACTTGCTGTTTACCGGCGCCACCAGCATCGGTAAACACGTGATGCGCGCCGCCGCCGAAAACCTGACCCCGGTGACACTCGAACTGGGCGGCAAGTCGCCGGCTATCGTCTCCCGCGATGTGCCGCTCAAGGATGCTGCCGAGCGCATCGCCTTCGGTAAAACCCTCAACGCCGGCCAGACCTGTGTCGCCCCGGATTACGTACTGGTCCCGGAAGAGCGTGTGGGTGCTTTCGTCGAAGCCTATCGCCAGGCCGTGCAGGGTTTTTACCCGACACTGACCGACAATCCGGACTACACGGCGATCATCAACGAACGCCAACTGGCGCGGCTCAACGGCTACGTAAGCGACGCCACGAGCAAGGGCGCGCTGCTGATTCCGCTGTTCGAGCAGGGTCAGGGCCGGCGCATGCCGCACAGCGTGCTGCTGAATGTCAGCGACGAGATGACGGTGATGCAGGACGAAATCTTCGGGCCGCTGCTGCCGATAGTGCCGTATCAGGATCTGGAGCAGGCATTCGCTTACATCAATCAGAGGCCACGTCCTCTGGCTCTTTACTACTTTGGCTACGACAAACGCGAACAGACCCGCGTGCTGCACGAAACCCATTCCGGCGGTGTGTGCCTGAACGACACGTTGCTGCATGTGGCTCAGGACGACATGCCGTTCGGCGGCATCGGCGCTTCGGGCATGGGCCACTACCACGGTCACGAAGGTTTCCTGACCTTCAGCAAAGCCAAGGGCGTGCTGATTAAACAGCGGTTCAACGCAGCCAGACTGATTTACCCGCCCTACGGCACATCGATGCAGAAACTGATCCAGAAGCTGTTCATTCGCTAAACATTCGTCACCGCCGGGTAATAAAAATAATGCACCCAAGCCTGACCGAAACACCTGCACTGTCACGCCGTGGCCTGCTGAAATTCAGCCTTGGCGCCACGGCATTCCTCGCCACCGCCGGACTCGGCGCCAGCCTCAGCGGCTGCTCGTCGAGCGTCGCGGCCGACGGTTTTGTGGCGTTGCGCGACGGCGACCTGCTGTTTTTGCGCGCCCTGATTCCGGTGATGCTCGACGGCGCCGTGGCGGCCGAGAAAATGCCCGACGCCGTTGCTGGCACACTCAAGTCGCTGGACGACAGCCTCAATCACCTGTCGCCAGAAATGCTCAAACTCACCCGGCAGCTGTTCGACGTTCTCGGCATGGCGGTGACGCGCGGGCCACTCACCGGGATCTGGGGCAGTTGGGAAAATGCCAGCCCCGAGGCGATGCGGCATTTTCTTGATCGCTGGGAAAACAGCTCGTTGAGCCTGCTGCGCATGGGGCATAGCTCGCTGCAGCAGATGGTGATGATGGCCTGGTACACCCGCGCAGAATCCTGGGCGCATTGCGGTTATCCCGGCCCACCCACCGTTTGAGATCGGCGTCGCGACCTTCGCGAGCAGGCTCGCTCCCACAGGGGCCAGCCGCCACACCCTGCATCCAAAAATAATAAAGAGAACCTGATCGATGCCCGTACCCGACCCGTTCCGCGAAGGCCTCGCCCGAGGCTGGAAAACCTACAACGGCGCACAACTGACCGACGACCTGATCCTGGAAGCCGACGTGGCGATCATCGGCAGCGGCGCCGGTGGCGGCACCACGGCGGAAATCCTTAGTGCTGCCGGCTACAAAGTCCTGCTGATCGAAGAAGGCCCGCTGAAAACCAGCTCCGATTTCAAAATGCTTGAAGACCAGGCCTACAGCAGTCTTTATCAGGAAGGCATCGGCCGCATGAGCAAGGACGGTGCGATCACCATCCTCCAGGGGCGCGCGGTCGGCGGCACCACGCTGATCAACTGGACATCGAGCTTTCGCACCCCGGAACCGACCCTCGAACACTGGGCCAGGGAACACAACGTCAAAGGCCACAGCCCCGCCGAGATGGCGCCGTGGTTCGAGAAAATGGAACAGCGCCTCGGCGTTGCAGCGTGGATGGTGCCACCCAACGCCAACAACGACGTGATCCGCAAAGGCTGCGAGCAACTTGGCTATAGCTGGCACGTGATCCCGCGTAACGTGCGCGGCTGCTGGAACCTCGGCTATTGCGGTATGGGCTGTCCGACCAACGCCAAGCAATCGATGATGGTCACGACCATTCCGGCGACGCTGGAAAAGGGCGGCGAACTGCTTTATCTGGCCCGAGCGGAGAAACTGCTGATCAGCGGCGACAAGGTCACTGGCCTGCAATGCGTGGCGATGGACGAACGCTGCGTCGCGCCGACCGGACGCAAAATCACGATCAAGGCAAAGCATTATGTGTTGGCCGGCGGCGGCATCAACAGCCCGGCGCTGTTGCTGCGATCGGACGCCCCGGATCCGCATAAAAATTTGGGTAAACGTACCTTTCTGCACCCGGTGAACATGTCCGCCGCGCGCTTCGACGAAGTCATCAACCCGTTTTACGGGGCGCCGCAGTCGATCTATTCCGACCATTTCCAATGGAAGGACGGCACCAGCGGACCGATGGCTTTCAAACTTGAAGTACCACCGCTGCATCCGGCACTGGCAGCCACGCTGCTCGGCGGCTTTGGTGAGGAAAGTGCACAACACATGGCTGACCTGCCGCACACCCACGCCATGCTGGCCTTGCTGCGCGACGGTTTTCATCCGGACAGCACGGGCGGTGCAGTCGAGTTGCGGGGCGATGGTTCGCCGGTGCTCGACTATCAGGTTTCGCCCTACGCCTGGGAAGGCCTGCGCCGGGCCTTTCATGTCATGGCCGAAATCCAGTTCGCCGGCGGCGCAAAAGCGGTGATGCCGATGCACGCCGATGCCCGTTACGTGAAAACCCTGGCCGAAGCCCGCACCCTGATCGATGGTTTGAGCCTCGAGCTGTACCGTACACGGCTCGGCAGCGCCCACGTCATGGGCGGCTGCGCGATGGGCGAAGACCCGAAAAGCGCGGTCACCGACAGTCTCGGCCGGCATCATCAACTGGCTAATCTGTCGATCCATGACGGCTCACTGTTCCCCACCAGCATCGGCGCCAACCCGCAGCTGTCGGTGTATGGCCTGACCGCGCAACTGGCGACATCCCTCGCCGATCGGCTGAGAAACCCGTGAAAAAACCGATTATTGCCATCGTCTATAGTGCTTTCTTACCCAACAGGCGACTTGGCCGACCGGGACGGCTGCGATACCATCCGACTCCCCAACGGACTCCCGCCAGGACGACGCGATGAACCGAGTGTTGTACCCAGGTACCTTCGACCCTATTACCAAGGGCCATGGCGATCTGGTCGAACGCGCCTCGCGCCTGTTCGATCACGTGATCATCGCGGTCGCTGCCAGCCCGAAAAAGAACCCGCTGTTCCCACTGGAACAACGGGTCGAACTGGCTCGCGAGGTCACCAAACACCTGCCGAACGTGGAAGTGGTCGGCTTCTCGACGCTGCTGGCGCATTTCGCCAAAGAGCAGAACGCCAATGTGTTCCTGCGTGGTTTACGCGCGGTGTCGGACTTCGAATACGAATTTCAGCTGGCCAACATGAATCGCCAGTTGGCCCCGGATGTGGAGAGTCTGTTTCTCACCCCGTCCGAGCGTTATTCATTCATTTCCTCGACGCTGGTGCGGGAAATTGCCGCGCTGGGCGGCGATATCAGCAAGTTCGTCCACCCTGCCGTGGCCGACGCGCTGACCCTGCGCTTCAAGAAGTAGAAGCTGCCGCAGGCTGCGATCTTTTGCTTTTAAAAGATTGCAGTCTCGTGCCCTTGATCGCAGCAACGTGCACTGCGCCCGCCAATGCGGCACAATTGCGCGCATTGATTTATAGCGCCCGGGCCTGCCGCCCCGGCTGGAGTTAGCATGTCCCTGATCATCACCGACGATTGCATCAACTGCGACGTCTGCGAACCCGAGTGCCCGAACGCCGCCATCTCCCAAGGCGAAGAGATCTACGTGATCGACCCTAACCTGTGCACCCAGTGCGTCGGCCACTACGACGAACCGCAATGCCAACAGGTTTGCCCGGTGGATTGCATTCCGCTGGACGAAGCGCATCCGGAGACTGAAGAACAGTTGATGGAGAAGTACCGCAAGATTACCGGCAAGGCCTGATCTAACGGACTTGTAGCGCTCTTACGGGCCTCTTCGCGAGCAAGCTCGCTCCCACATTGAAATGCATTTCAAATGTGGGAGCGAGCTTGCTCGCGAAAGGGCCATCAGCTACACAGCAAATCCCTGATCCGCTCACTCACGCTGCTCAAACCCCTCCCCGATACACCCCAGACACCGCACAAAAGCAGCTTTCGCCGGATCCACCACCAACGCCTGCCCCGCATCGCCCACCCCGCCACCCAGCGCGGTAAACGGCAACGACACGACGAACGCGCCAGCACCAATCACCGTCGCCACCACCAATAAAGGTCGGGCAATCAGCAAGTCGCCGATCATCGCGTAGGCCGGGGGATTCTGGATGGTGTAGCGCGGATCACCGCTGCCATTTTCCGTGGCCTGGACAGCCAGACTGGAACACAGCAGCAGCGTGACAAAGAGGACTTGCAAGGATTTCATGGCACGATCCTTCGGGCTGAACGGTGAGACAACTCACTATAGACCGTAGGACTTTTTCAACTTTTTGCCTCAGCTCTGGCAGCGCGGGCAGAACACACTGGCCCTCTGACCGAGCTTCACTTCACGCAAGCCGGTGCCACAGACCTTGCAGTGTTCACCGCCACGGCCATAGACAAACAGCTCCTGCTGGAAATACCCCGGCTGCCCGTCACCGCCAATAAAATCACGCAACGTCGTACCGCCACGCTCGATAGCGGCGGCCAGAATGCGTTTGATCTCGATCGCCAGTTTCAGATACCGCCCCCGGGAAATCCCCCCGGCCTCACGGCGCGGATCAATCCCGGCGGCAAACAATGCTTCGGTCGCATAAATATTGCCGACCCCGACCACCACCGCGTTGTCCATGATGAACGGCTTGACCGCCATCGAACGCCCGCGCGACAGCTGAAACAAGCGCTCGCCATCGAACAGATCGGTCAGCGGTTCCGGTCCGAGGCGAATCAGCAATTCATGGTTGAGTGGATCATTGCTCCACAACATCGCGCCGAACCGTCGCGGATCGGTGTAGCGCAGCGCCAGCCCCGACTCCAGTTCAATATCGACATGTTCATGCTTGAGCGCCGGCAGACCGACTTCGACCAGACGCAAGTTACCCGACATGCCCAGGTGGCTGATCAGCGTCCCAACCTCGGCGTTGATCAACAGGTACTTGGCACGTCGTTCGACCAGTACGATACGCTGCCCCGACAGGCGCACATCGAGGTCTTCGGGGATCGGCCAGCGCAGCCGGCGGTCACGCACGATCACCCGACTGACGCGCTGGCCTTCCAGGTGCGGGGCAATCCCGCGGCGGGTGGTTTCGACTTCCGGCAATTCAGGCATGGCGTTCTCGGATCAATGCGCGCCGAGGTCGCGGATCGTTTGTTTGAGGGTTTCGAAGTCGTAATCCGACAGTCCTACATAGTCGAGTACCAGCGGCCCGACGGCGTTCCATTCAAAATCTTCGGTCTGGTTGCCCAGCACGCGATACGACGCGCAAATATGCTCGGCCATTTTCAGGATCGCCAGCAGGTTTTTCAGCTGGCTGTTGCGCGACGATTCATCACTGAAAATCGCCAGGGCGTTGTGGTGATTGGCGATGGCTGCGCTGACATGTTCCGGCAGGCGCCAGGACTTGGCGGTGTAGTAGCCGACCACGGCGTGGTTAGTGTTGAACTCGGCGTTTTCGGTATCCACCACACGGCATTCGGCGCTGGCATTGGCGTAAGCCTTTTCCAGCACCGACATGTAATTAGGGAAGCGTTGCAGCATCAACGGCACGCCGCAATCGTGGAACAGGCCCAAGGCGTAGGCCTCGTCGCCCGCCTGGGTGCCGATGCGCTTGGCCAGCGTCAGGCACGTCATCGCTACGTCCTGGGCGGTGTCCCAGAAACGATTGAGGGTGACGATGGTGTCGTCGTTCATTTCGCCCTTGATCGACTGTGCGTTGATCAGGTTGATGATCGAGCGACTGCCCAACAGGTTCACCGCGCGCTGAATCGAGGTGATCTTGTTGCTCAAGCCGTAATACGGCGAATTGACGATTTTCAGCAGCGAGCCGGACAGGCCTGGGTCCTGAGCAATCAGCTTGGCGATCACCTCCAGGTCCGGGTCGGGCATGTACTGCTCCATTTGCAGATCCACCATGATCTGCGGCTGCGCGGGCACACTGATGCCCTGCAGGGATTGTTGAATCTGTTCGGTGGTCAGCTCTTGGGACATAAGTACACACTCTGGGACAGGCGGCGATTCTAACCCCTAAAAACCGCAAGACGACACACCAGTGGGCAATTGTCAGGAACTTTCATTCAAGCCCAGGCTTCGGACTCTGTAATGCCCGACGGTTCATTGAGGTCCCGTGGGGCGGCTATTTCCAACAGACTCAGGAGCTTATCGATGGCCACTTCTCTCAACGGCAAGCGCGTCGCTTTTTTGGTAACCGATGGTTTCGAACAGGTTGAATTGACCGGCCCCAAGCAAGCCCTGGAACAGGCCGGTGCACAGGTCGATATCCTCTCGGCCGAGGAAGGCACGGTCAAAGGCTGGAACCACGACAAACCGGCGGACGATTTCCCGGTCGACCAGACTTTCCAGGCCGCCAGCAGCGAGCAATATGACGCGATCGTGCTGCCCGGCGGCGTGCAGAACTCCGACACTATCCGCATCGACCAGGACGCACAGCATCTGGTCAAGACCGGCACCTCGGCCGGCAAACCGATTGCGGTGATCTGCCATGGCAGCTGGTTGCTGATTTCAGCGGGGCTGGTCAATGGCAAGACGATGACCAGTTACAAGACGCTCAAGGACGATCTGGTCAACGCAGGTGTAAATTGGGTGGATCAGGAGGTGGTCAAGGACGGTCACTTGATCAGCAGTCGCCAGCCGGATGATATTCCAGCGTTCAACAAGGAGCTGATCGACGCGCTGTCGGCGTAGCTCTCAAGACCGCTTTCGCGAGCAGGCTCGCTCCCACAGCGCACTTGTGCCCGACACAAGACCAATATGGGAGCGCACCTGCTCGCGAAGGCGTCATCAGCGTTTCATCGCCGGCCAAGCCCGACACAAGTCGCAACACGGTATACTCCCGCTCTTTTTTCCGGAGCGACGTCATGTCCCTGCCTAGCTTGCGCCTCAAAGCCAACGCCGACCGTCGCCTGCGCGCCGGTCACCTGTGGGTCTACAGCAACGAAATCGATGTAGCTGCCACCCCGCTGCACGGCTTCAATGCCGGTGACCAGGCCATCCTCGAAGCCGCTGGCGGCAAGCCGTTGGGCATCGTGGCGATGAGCCCGAACAACCTGATCTGCGCCCGCCTGCTGTCGCGCGACATTAAAGTTGCGCTGGACAAATCGCTGCTGGTGCACCGCCTGAATGTGGCCTTGTCGCTGCGCGAGCGCCTGTTCGACAAGCCGTTCTATCGCCTGGTCTACGGTGACTCCGATCTGCTGCCAGGTCTGGTGGTCGACCGTTTCGGCGACATCCTCGTCGTCCAGATCGCCTCGGCGACCATGGAAGCGCATAAGGATGACGTGATCGCGGCACTGACCCAAGTGCTCAAGCCAAGCGGCATCCTGTTCAAGAACGACTCCGCCGCCCGTGATGCCGAAGGCCTCAACCGCTACGTCGAAACCGTGTTCGGTCTGGTGCCCGAGTGGGTGGCGCTGGAAGAGAACGGCGTGAAGTTCGAAGCCCCGGTCATTCAGGGCCAGAAAACCGGCTGGTTCTACGACCATCGCATGAACCGCGCACGCCTGGCCCCTTACGCCAAAGGCAAACGCGTCCTCGACCTCTATAGCTACATTGGTGGCTGGGGCGTGCAGGCTGCCGCGTTCGGCGCCAGCGAAGTGTTCTGCGTTGATGCTTCGGCGTTCGCCCTCGACGGCGTTGAGCGCAATGCCGCGCTGAACGGCTTCGCCGACAAGATGACCTGTATCGAAGGCGACGTTTTCGAAGCCCTGAAAGAACTGAAAGCCAGCGAAGAGCGCTTCGACGTGATCGTCGCCGACCCGCCAGCGTTCATCAAGCGCAAGAAAGACATGAAAAACGGCGAAGGCGCCTACCGTCGCCTGAACGAGCAAGCCATGCGCCTGCTCAACAAGGACGGCATCCTGGTCAGCGCGTCCTGCTCGATGCACCTGCCGGAAGATGATCTGCAGAACATCCTGCTGACCAGCGCGCGTCACCTGGACCGCAATATCCAGTTGCTGGAGCGCGGTGGTCAGGGCCCGGATCACCCGGTGCACCCGGCCATCGCTGAAACGCGCTACATCAAGAGCATCACCTGCCGCTTGCTGCCCAACAGCTGATCCATGCGGAAAAAGGGGAGCCAGCAGGCTCCCCTTTTTTTTGGCGCGCCCCCCTTCCTCCCCGCTATTTCCCAATAATTCCTACAAGTACTTTCTCGCTGACGTGCAGGATATTTCCTTACGCCCTTTAATTATCGAAACTTGGCCTACAAGTTTATTCGCGACTAAAGACCACTCCGACAAAATTACTGGAAATTTCCTACTTAATATCCCCTTGCCAATAATCCATTACAAACTATTATGAAGTTGTCACCACGAGGTGACTTCAACTTTAAATGAACAAGGAGTTCACATCATGAAACGTATTTCTCTGGAAAGTAAAAAAATCGCAAACCTGGCTTTTCTGGTTGCCCCTAAAGCCCGCTAAGTAAGTCAGGACGCTGGGAACTGCCGGCAACCCGGCGTCCTTTTGACTTTTTCCAGAGTGAATCGACAGACATGTACATCAACCCCTACTTATTTATATTGCCGCGCTCACCCGGGCAAATCGTGTGGAACTATAAAAACCACACACAGTACGAACTTGATCTGAATTATGCCAATCGACTTGCACAACTAATCCATAACCCGGGACTTTTCGACGCCCACAACATAATAGACACACAATTATTAAGCGCGGGCATTCTAACTGTTTCACAAATAGACAGTCCGCCATGGGGTTGGGATGAGCTGTCGAAGATTTATCACATCGGCACGCAAAATATTCCCTGCGAACATACCCCACAGAATATTCACGAATGGTCCAGACAATATCTGGCGCACTGCAACGAAGTACTGGCCACCCAACAGCCTGCTACAGATCGCCCGACGCCAGCACCCGCGCAGCGTATCGCCCTGCCTGCGCCGTGCGCTTTGAATGACGACCGTCTGGGAAATGTTCTGCGGCAGCGCAAAACCTGCCGTTCCTATACAGGTGCAGCGATAACGCTGAAGGACGTCGGCACCCTGCTCTACCTCGCCCTCGGCTATCTCCAGGAACGTGACCATGACCGCGACGACAGCATCGCCCAAGGGCTCGGCGCACGCCGCAGCAGTCCTTCCGCTGGCGGCCTGAACGCTTGCGAAGGCTTTCTGCTGGTGCAGAACGTCGATGGCCTGGAACCCGGCATCTATGCCTATCATCCGGCCGAACACACCCTGAGCCGGGTCAATCCGCTGCCTGAACCGGCGCTCGGCCACTTGCTCGGCGGGCAGCATTTCATCAACAACCTGCCATTGGGGTTGTTCATCACCGCCCGTTTCGACCGGCTCTGGTGGAAGTACGAACACTCGCGGGCCTATCGCATGGCTTTCGTCGAAGCCGGCCACCTGTCGCAGACCTTTCAACTGGTCGCCACGGCATTGGGCCTCAACACGTGGTTGACCGGCGCGTTTGCCGACCAGCAGGTCGAAGCACTCCTCAAGCTTGAGGGCAGTGCTGAACAACCGCTGTTCTTCGTTGGTTGCGGACAAAGCGACGGGCAAGTGATGTGTCACGAAATGCGCGAGCTGTTGCGCGAGGGGCAAGCATGACGCTGTCGATTGCCGCCCCGGATGAAGCGCCGGTGTGCTGGGCACTCAAATTCACCTTGGGGGACTGGGACAGCCGTGCCTCGGTGCGTAGCAGTACCCACGATTATCAATTGCCTGATGACGTGCCGCTGCAACTGCAAACCCGCCACTGGTTTCCACCGGCGTTTCTACCTTATCTGGCACACCCGGCTATCCAGGCGGCGGGGCGGGATGTGTTGCACCGACTGTCAGCCAATCACCTGGTGCACTTTCTCGATTACACCACCCTGCTCGAACACCGCATCGTCAACCGCGCCGTGGAAGTCATCGTGCACCACGAACTGCCCATTCACGTGCCTCTGGAAATGAAAAACGCCGCGCTGCAGCTCTACACCGACGAGGGTTATCACGCGTTGTTCTCCAATCGCCTCGCAGAGCAGATCGCCGCGTTTTACGGGTTCACCGGACGTCCGGTGATTGCGAAGCGCGTCACCCGCATGAACGCTCTGATTACCCGCACCCCGGAAAAGAACCGGGCACTGGCATGGTTTCTGCTCGGTTTCGTCTCGGAAACCATCATTGCCCGGGAGCTGCTGGACGTTTGCCGCGACAGCCTGGTATCCAGCGTGAGCGACATGCTGCGCGACCACCTGACTGACGAAGCCCGCCACAGTCGCTACTTCAGCGAAGTGTTCCATTATCTCTGGCTGTCGATGAACAGCCGCCAGCGTACGTTTGTGAGCAGAACACTGCTGGAGATCATCGGGATTTTTTTCGAGGCCGACGAAGTCTGGCTGCAACAGAGCCTGCGAGGAGCCGGCATCGCCGACAGCGACGTGATGGACATCGTCGGCGGCATGGCAACGGTGCTGGCCAATCGTGCTCGTGCGCGATCAGGTTCCATCGCTACGCTCGACGCACTGCGCAAGGCGGGTTTTTTCGCACTTGCCCATAACCAGAAGCTTTTTGCCAAGGCAGGACTGATCGATGGATAACGGACAATCCAAGACAACCACAAGACAGCGCCGCGCAGCTGTCAGCCTGTTGCTGGCCATGGTGCTGCTGGGCGTGTTTCCACTGGATGTTCTGCTTCCTTCATTTCCAGCACTCGCGGCGCACTTTCGCAGAACACCGGCAGACATCGCGCTGTCCATCAGCCTGTTCGCTGTGGGGATCGCGTTTGCTCAGGTGCTGATCGGCCCCCTCTCGGACGTGATCGGCCGCAAGGGCCTGTTACTCGCCGGCATGAGCGTATCGATGCTGGGTGCGCTCGGTTGCGTGATGACCTCCGATTACACGCTATTTCTCATATTCCGGGTGATGCAGGCCCTGGGATGTGGATGTTTCGTGCTGTCCCAGGCGCTGGTGCAGGATCTGTTCGAAGGTGAGGAACGCGACCGTTTGCGGATCCTGATGGTCACGGCCACCGGGATCTTCATCTCGGTGTCGCCGCTGGCCGGCACCTTTCTTCAGGCCTCACTCGGTTGGCGCGGCAGCTTCTGGGTGTTTACCGCGCTGGCCGCCACGGTGCTGATCAAAGCCTGGCTGTTTTTACCAAACAGCCGTCCGGCCTACAGCGGCACACGGCTCGGTTTCATTCAGTCTTACCGCCGCGTGCTGGGGGATTTCGAGTTTGTCGGCTACTGGCTGATTTCAGCGTTCGCTTTCGCCTGCCACTTCTCGTTCATCGTCATTTCGCCGCTGATTTTCATGGATCAATTGCAGCTCGCGCCCTACGATTTTTCACTGATCCTGCTGGTTTACGGTGCGGCCTATGTCGTCGGTGGCATCCTCGCCACCGTACTCAATCGACGGATCACTCCTCCCCAGCAAGTCTTCACCGGGCTAAGTCTGATACTGCTGTCGGGGCTAACGATGCTGTACCTGGCAGCCAATCACGGGTTGGCGCCAGCCACTGTGTTGATCCCGATGTTGATCTGCACGGCGGGCACCACCATTGCCCGCCCCGCCGCCACCTCCCGGGCCATGGGCCTGTTTCCTGAAAACGCCGGGACCTCGGCCTCGGCGGGCAGCACGATCATCTTTATTTGTGGTGGGTTTATCAGCGCGTTGATCAGCCTCAGCCCAGCCAATCTGCAAACGACGCTCGGCTACAGCTTTGTGTTGCTGAGCGCGATAGCGCTGGTGCTCAACAACAGGCTCAGCCGCCGCGCCGCAAACGTTGAAGCCAATGCCGCTGTACAGGCCGACGGTGATTAAACCCGCCGGTCGTCATTCCATATACGCCGTCTGGACTGGAACAACACTTTGCGCCATTCCCTCCAGACGCCAGCGGTGTAGAATCGGCTGATTCATCGCCATTCATCCCCCGGCGGGTTTATGAGCTCAGGCTGAGACCAGCGGCGATCCCGCAACGTCATCGGCAACTTCACGGACACACGGCCATTTCTGAGTGTTCCAGACGTCAATAGAAGCTCACTCCCCTTTGATACCTGATTAGCCGCCCGGAGTGCTCCATGCCAGATTACCGTTCAAAAACATCCACCCACGGCCGCAACATGGCCGGTGCCCGCGCATTGTGGCGCGCCACGGGGATGAAAGATGACGACTTCAAAAAGCCGATCATCGCCATTGCCAACTCGTTCACCCAGTTCGTACCGGGCCACGTACACCTGAAGGATCTGGGCCAGCTGGTCGCCCGCGAAATCGAACGCGCCGGTGGCGTGGCCAAGGAATTCAACACCATTGCCGTCGATGACGGCATCGCCATGGGCCACGACGGCATGCTCTATTCGCTGCCGAGTCGCGAGATCATCGCCGACTCCGTCGAGTACATGGTCAACGCCCACTGCGCCGACGCCATTGTCTGCATTTCCAATTGCGACAAGATCACCCCGGGCATGTTGATGGCTGCCTTGCGCCTGAACATTCCGGTGATCTTCGTTTCCGGCGGCCCGATGGAAGCCGGCAAGACCAAACTCGCTTCCCATGGCCTCGACCTCGTCGACGCCATGGTGATCGCCGCCGACGCCAGCGCTTCTGACGAGAAAGTCGCTGAGTACGAGCGCAGCGCCTGCCCGACCTGCGGTTCGTGCTCCGGCATGTTCACCGCCAACTCGATGAACTGCCTGACCGAAGCCCTCGGCCTCGCATTGCCGGGCAACGGTTCGACCCTCGCTACCCACAGCGACCGCGAACAACTGTTCCTGCAGGCCGGCCGCACCATCGTCGAGCTGTGCAAGCGTTACTACGGCGAAAACGACGAATCGGTGCTGCCGCGCAACATCGCCAACTTCAAGGCGTTCGAGAACGCGATGATGCTCGACATCGCCATGGGCGGTTCGACCAACACCATCCTGCACTTGCTCGCTGCCGCCCAAGAGGCCGAGATCGATTTCGACCTGCGCGACATCGACCGTCTCTCGCGCAGCGTTCCACAGCTGTGCAAGGTTGCGCCGAATATCCAGAAGTACCACATGGAAGACGTGCACCGCGCTGGCGGCATCTTCAGCATTCTCGGTTCGCTGGCCCGTGGCGGCCTGCTGCACACCGACCTGCCGACCGTGCACAGCCGCAGCATGGAAGAAGCCATCGCCAAATGGGACATCACGCAGACCACCGATGAAGCGGTACACCACTTCTTCAAGGCTGGCCCTGCCGGTATCCCGACGCAGACGGCGTTCAGCCAGTCGACCCGTTGGGAAACCCTCGATGACGACCGTGAAAACGGCTGCATCCGCAGCTTCGAACACGCCTATTCACAAGAAGGTGGCCTGGCCGTGCTGTACGGCAACATCGCCCTCGACGGTTGCGTGGTGAAAACCGCCGGTGTTGACGAATCGATCCACGTCTTCGAAGGCAACGCGAAGATCTTCGAAAGCCAGGACAGCGCCGTGCGCGGCATCCTCGCTGATGAGGTGAAGGAAGGCGACATCGTCATCATTCGCTACGAAGGTCCGAAAGGTGGTCCGGGCATGCAGGAAATGCTCTACCCGACGTCGTACCTGAAATCCAAAGGCCTGGGCAAAGCCTGCGCGCTGCTCACCGACGGGCGTTTCTCCGGCGGTACTTCCGGCCTGTCCATCGGCCACGCTTCGCCTGAGGCTGCGGCCGGCGGTGCGATCGGTCTGGTGCAGGATGGCGACAAGGTGCTGATCGACATTCCGAACCGTTCGATCAACCTGTTGGTCAGCGACGAAGAACTGGCTGCACGCCGCGCCGAACAGGACAAGAAAGGCTGGAAACCGGTCGAGATCCGTCCACGCAAGGTGACCACCGCCCTCAAGGCCTACGCCCTGCTGGCAACCAGTGCCGACAAAGGTGCTGTGCGTAACAAAGCGATGCTCGACGGGCTGTAAGGCTCATCCGTCGCGTATAAAAATGCCCCGCCAAGTGCGGGGTATTTTTTTGCCTTATCGATCGTTCCCACGCTCTGCGTGGGAATGCCTGAAGGGACGCTCTGCGTCCAGTGACGCGGAGCGTCACGGGCTGCATTCCCACGCAGAGCGTGGGAATGATCAGCCTGCAGAGCGAGCCTGCTCGCGATGAAGGCGACTAGGTGTTACTGGATTTCCTCTGGTTTGACGATCACCCAGTTCTTGTCCGCCGTCACCGGCAAACCTTCCTTGGCCTGCGCCGCCGCGTGCTTGGCCATCATGCCGTTCAACTGCGTCATGTATTTGTCCTTGCGGTTGATCCACAAGTGAATCCCGCCCTTGGCCACGTCAACATCGTGGAACAGCATGTAACCGTCGCTGGTCGGCGTATCGCCACCCACCAGTACCGGTTTTTTCCACTCGTCGATGTAGGTGAGGATCGCCGCGTGCTTGCCGGCCATCCACGTCGCCGGGGTCCACAGGTACGGGGTCAGTTCGAGGCCAAGGTTGGCCTTCTCGTCATATTTGCCGGCCGTGATCTGTTTGCGCGCAGTGGTCAGCTCATTGGTTTCGCGATTCTTCAGCAGCGTGGTCACGCCAATGACGTTCTGCGGTTTGACGTTGTAGCCGTACTTCGGATCCGCTGCGACCATACGCACCAGTTCTTCAGAAGCAGCGGTCATCACGTAGACCTCGATGCCGTTCTCCATCAACTTGTTGTACAGCTCAACCTGGCCGGTGAAGATTTTCGGCGGCTGCACGTCGAGGTTCTTCACCACATCGCCTTCGTAATAGGTCGCCGGCACCGGTTTGCCCGAGGCCATCAGTTCATCGACGTAGCCCTTGAGTTCCTTGAGAGTGAAGCCCGAGAACACCTGCGCCACCCACGGGTAGCAGACCATGTCGTCGACTTCGCAGAGGCGATAGTAGTAACTGAACAGGCTTTCCTTGTGGTCGGCGGTGTCCTTGAACGGCATCAGTTTCAGGGAAGGGTCGAGTTTGTCGCGGGTGATCAGGCCCTTGTTTTCCATGAACGGCAACAAGGACTCTTCGAGGTCGTAGCGGTAACTGGTGTTGTCCATGTCGAACACCGCGTAGTTACCCTTGTTGGCATTGGCGGCGATCATCGCATCCAGCGCCTTGGCCTGATCGGCCGGCCAGTGTTTCAGGTCGGTGGCGAACGCCTGAGTAGCCAGGCTCATGCCCAACGTCAGTGCGACAGCCAGAAATTTCGGTGCGAACTTCATAAGCCTCTTCTCCCTGATTCAAAGAGATCGACGCTAACAAATAAGTGTGACAGTCCTCGTCTGTCCACGACCGCTAAGGCGCCTATTTGCGCCAGCTGCATTGCCGAGAGCGACACAGGCTTATTCCAAAAACGACGGACACCCTGCGATTTCGGTATTAAATCATTGCAAATCAAACTGTTAGGCTTGCCGGTTCGCAGTTGCCCAAGAATGCGACTGGCATACGTCTTATCGGAGTTTTCATGAATCTGCCGCTGATCCTCAATCTGCTGGTGTTCCTCGCCCTGCTCTTCGGTCTGGCGCAAACCCGCCACACCACGTGGAGCCTGGCGAAAAAAGTCCTGCTCGCGCTGGCGATGGGCGTCGCGTTCGGCGTGGCCCTGCACACTGTTTACGGTGCCGGTAACCCGGTGCTGAAAGCCTCGATCGGCTGGTTCGATCTGGTCGGTAACGGCTACGTGCAGTTGCTGCAAATGATCGTCATCCCGCTGGTGTTCGCCTCGATCCTCAGCGCCGTGGCGCGCCTGCATAACGCTTCGTCGCTGGGCAAGATCAGCTTCCTGACCATCGGCACCCTGCTGTTCACTACCGCGATTGCGGCGCTGATTGGCATCGGCCTGACCAACCTGTTCGGCCTCACCGCCGAAGGTCTGGTCGCCGGCACCCAGGAAATGGCCCGTCTGCAAACCATTCAGACTGACTACGCCGGCAAGGTTGCTGACCTGAACGTGCCGCAACTGCTGCTGTCGTTCATCCCGCAAAACCCGTTCGCCGATCTGGCCCGGGCCAAGCCGACTTCGATCATCAGCGTGGTGATTTTCGCCGCGTTCCTCGGGGTCGCGGCGCTGCAACTACTCAAGGATGACGTCGAAAAAGGTCAGAAAGTGATCAACGCCATCGACACCCTGCAAGCCTGGGTAATGCGTCTGGTGCGTCTGGTGATGAAGCTGACCCCTTACGGCGTACTGGCGCTGATGACCAAAGTGGTCGCCGGTTCCAACCTGCAGGACATCATCAAGCTCGGCAGTTTCGTCGTGGTCTCGTACTTGGGTCTGGGCCTGATGTTCGTGGTTCACGGTTTGCTGGTGTCGGCGGCCGGGATCAACCCGCTACGTTTCTTCCGCAAGATCTGGCCAGTGCTGACGTTCGCGTTCACCAGCCGTTCCAGTGCCGCGAGCATTCCGCTGAGCATTGAAGCGCAGACCCGTCGTCTGGGGATTCCGCAATCGGTGGCGAGTTTTGCCGCATCGTTCGGCGCGACCATCGGCCAGAACGGTTGCGCCGGTCTGTACCCGGCAATGTTGGCGGTGATGGTTGCGCCGACTGTTGGTATCAACCCACTGGATCCGCTGTGGATCGCGACGCTGGTGGCGATTGTGACCTTGAGTTCGGCGGGGGTTGCCGGTGTCGGTGGCGGCGCAACGTTCGCGGCGCTGATCGTGCTACCGGCGATGGGCCTGCCGGTGTCGCTGGTGGCGTTGCTGATTTCGGTTGAGCCGCTGATTGATATGGGCCGCACGGCGTTGAACGTGAGCGGTTCGATCACGGCCGGTGCGATTACCAGCCAGGTGATGCAGCAGACCGATAAAGAACTGCTGGATGCCGATGAGCATGCGGAGTTGGCGCAGGCTTAACCCAAGATGATCGTTCCCACGCTCCGCGTGGGGATGCAGCCCGTGACGCTCCGCGTCACCTGGACGCGGAGCGTCCGTTAAGGCATTCCCACGCAGAGCGTGGGAACGATCTATGCGCGCTCCCAAACCTCGAAGTTGTACGCGGGCTTATCTTCAACCGCCGGGTTTTCAACGTTCGACACCAGTTTCCACTGGTGCAAATCAAACTCCGGAAACCACGCATCGCCTTCCGGGCTCAACGCCACACGGGTCAGGTACAGACGATCCGCATCAGCCAGCCCTTGCGCATACAACTGCGCGCCACCAATCAGCATCAACTCATCGACGCCCTGCGCTTTCGCCCATTCCTCGGCGCGAACCACCGCTGCTTCCAGCGACGGATAAACTTCCGCACCTTCAAGCACCAGATCGGTCTGACGGCTGACCACAATGTTCAAGCGACCCGGCAACGGCCGACCGAGCGAATCCCAGGTCTTGCGCCCCATGATGATCGGCTTGCCCAAGGTCGTAGCCTTGAAGTATTTGAAGTCCCCCGGCAGGTGCCAGGGCATGCTGTTGTCGACGCCGATCACGCGGTTTTCACCGAGGGCTGCGATCAGGCTGAGGGGGAGTGATTTAGTCATGCCGGCGAGGATACCAGAGCCGCGCTTACCCCGATAAGCGCCACAGCGGTTATGCTCTTCAATCAATTAAGCGACGGGACGCCGCGTGACTGAACTGACTCCACTGCAAAACCTCTGGCTGACCGAGACCGTGCGCCTGCGCGAAGAACACGCAGGCCCATTGGATGATCTGGAAGCCAACCGACTGGCGCGCACGACCGGCGGTGATCTGCCGAGCCGTATTCAACGCAGGGCGTTATGGCTGGCCGAACGTGACGGGCTGACGGCAGCACTCAAACACTGGCTGCAAGGCGCACGTCTGGCGCTGGTGTTGCTGATGATCTTCGCGGTGTTGAGCGGCGCCGGTCTGGCCTTCGCCGCACTCGGCCAGACACCGGTCAACGTGTTTTGGGCCTTGGGCAGTCTGCTCGGGCTGAACCTGATTCTGTTGCTGAGCTGGTTGCTGGGATTGATCTTTGCCGGCGAACACGGCGCCACGCTCGGACGATTGTGGTTATGGCTGAGCGAAAAACTCGCTCGCGATGCCAAAGCCGCGCATCTGGGGCCGGCACTGCTCTTGATGCTGCAACGCAAGAAACTCAATCGCTGGGCGCTCGGTACGCTGGTCAACGGCTTGTGGTTGCTGGCGATGCTCAGCGCATTGATTCTGCTGCTGACGCTGATGGCGACCCGGCGCTACGGCTTCGTCTGGGAAACCACGATTCTCAGCGCCGACACCTTTATCCACGTCACCCACGCGCTCGGCTATCTGCCGTCGCTGCTCGGTTTCAACGTGCCGACGGTGGAGATGATCCGCGCCAGCGGCGACGGCGCGCTCGACATCGAAAGCGCCCGACAGGCCTGGGCGACCTGGCTGGTCGGCGTGTTGGTGGTGTATGGCGTGCTGCCGCGTCTGCTGCTGGCACTGTTATGTTTCTGGCGCTGGAACAGCGGCAAATCCGCGCTGCGCCTGGACTTGAACCTGCCCGGCTATGCCCAACTGCGTGAACGCCTGATGCCGACCAGCGAACGCCTCGGCGTCAACGACCCGGAGCCGGCGCAGCTGCACCGCGTGGCAAGCAGCGTCGGCGAACTCGCCAGTGAAGGCGCATTACTGGTCGCCATCGAACTCGACGAACAACGCCCATGGCCACCGGCATTGCCGAAAAACGTCAGCAACGCCGGCATCCTCGACAGCCGCGAATCACGCCACAAACTCCTCGAACAATTGAGCCGTTTCCCGCCAGCACGGCTGGCGATTGCTTGCGACCCACGGCGCTCGCCGGATCGCGGCAGCCTTGCCTTGATCGCCGAACTGGCGCGCAACGCCGGCGAAACCCGTGTCTGGCTGCTGCAAGCGCCGCCGGGCGAAGCACTGGATGCCGAACGCCTCGGCGACTGGCACGTCGCGCTGCAACAGCTTGATCTGACGTTTGCCGATTGCGCGCCGCTGAACTGGCTGGAGACTGGCCATGACTGATGCCTGGAAAGCGCCGTTGAAACTCGCGGTGGTCGGCCACACCAACGTCGGCAAGACCTCACTGCTGCGCACGTTGACCCGCGATGTGGGCTTCGGCGAAGTCTCCCATCGCCCGAGCACTACCCGACATGTCGAGGGCGCGCGGTTGTCGGTAGACGGCGAGCCGCTGCTTGATCTCTACGACACACCGGGGCTGGAAGACGCCATCGCCCTGCTCGATTTTCTCGAACGTCTGGAGCGCCCCGGTGAACGCCTCGACGGCCCGGCAAGACTGGCGCGGTTTCTCGACGGCAGCGAGGCGCGACAGCGTTTCGAGCAGGAAGCCAAAGTGCTGCGGCAACTGCTCGCCTCCGATGCGGGCTTGTATGTGATCGACGCCCGCGAACCGGTGCTGGCCAAGTACCGCGATGAACTGGAAGTGCTTGCCAGTTGCGGCAAACCGCTGCTGCCGGTGCTGAATTTTGTCAGCAGCGCCAACCATCGTGAGCCGGATTGGCGCGAGGCTTTGGCCCGGCTCGGATTGCATGCGCTGGTACGTTTCGACAGCGTGGCGCCGCCCGAGGATGGCGAGCGACGGCTGTATGAAAGCCTCGCGTTGCTGCTGGAAAACGCCCGCCCGCAACTGGAGCGGTTGATTGCCGATCAGCAGGCCCAGCGCCTCGCCCGGCAGCAAAGTGCGGCGCGATTGATCGCTGAGTTATTAATCGACTGCGCCGCGTGCCGACGCAGTGTGGTCAGCGAAGCGGCGCAGGAACAGCAAGCCATCAGCGAACTGCGCAAAGCCGTACGCCAGCGCGAGCAAAAATGCGTCGAGGCATTGCTCAAGCTCTACGCATTTCGCCCGCAGGATGCGGCGGCCAGTGATTTGCCGTTGCTCGATGGGCGTTGGGGCGATGACTTGTTCAATCCGGAAACCCTCAAGCAACTGGGTGTGCGGGTCGGTGGCGGAATCGCCGCAGGCGCGGCGGCGGGGGCTGGCGTCGATTTGTTGGTCGGCGGGATTACGCTCGGCGCTGCAGCGTTGGCTGGCGCGATTGCTGGCGGTGCGCTGCAAACGGCGCGCAGTTATGGCAGCCGCCTGCTCGGCAAGATCAAAGGCCAGCGTGAGCTGACGGTGGATGACGCGGTGTTGCGGCTGTTGGCGTTGCGCCAGCGCCAGTTGTTGCTGGCGCTGGATCAGCGCGGGCACGCAGCGATGGACGCCGTTCAAGTGGCGACGCCGCAAGACAAGACCTGGCGCGAGGGCAAGTTGCCCGAGGCGCTGAGCAAGGCGCGGGCGCATCCGCAGTGGTCGTCGTTGAATCCGCAGGCGAAGTTGAATCAGGCGGAAAGGCAGGAGCAGATTGAGGGGCTGGTTGAACGGGTGCTTGAGCTTTAGATCGCTACCCCCTCACCCCAGCCCTCTCCCCCAAGGGGTAGAGGGGAAAGGGAGCCGATCTTCAAGCTTTCCAAACCTGAGCTCGACTGGATAACTCAGGTCGATGTATCACCTGAGAACAACTCCGTAGGCTCCCTCTCCCTCCGGGAGAGGGCTGGGCGGGCGGCGATCCGATGAGGGCAGCAATCACTCAGCCGACAACAAAACTTCAGCCTTGCGCTTGAGAACTACTAGATCAATCACCGGCACCGCCGTCTCCTTCGCCAGCTCATCCCACTGGCGCATCCGCAGGCTGACCGCACACAACGGATCCCGCTCAAACACATCCGCCTCAGCCTCGGTCATCACCCCGCCCTGATATTCCAGCGTCCGCCGACTCGCCTCACTCAAGCGGGCGAAATACCCCGGCTCACGCAACGTCAGATACCGCTTGGCCTGCACGTGATATTCCACCAGCCGCGCCAACCGCTCGCTGAAACCGGCCTCACGCAAATAATCCGCGCCCAGCCGTTCATGGCTGACCACGCCATAGCCGCCCATATTTTCCGCGCCCTCGGCACACAAATGACCGATGTCGTGGAAGAACGCGGCGAGCACCACTTCATCATCAAAACCCTCTGCCATCGCCAACTGCGCGGCCTGAGACATGTGCTCGATCTGCGACACCGGTTCGCCGATGTAATCGCGGGTGCCGAAGCGTTCATACAACCCGAATACCCGCGCGATGACTGGTTCATGACCTGTCATGCAATTTCCTCCAGCAATTGCGCAACATTGCGCTCGGCCATCGCCGGACCAACGCTCATGCCGACACCAGTGTGCATCAGCGCCACACTCAATCCCGCTGCCGGGCGCAGCAACGAAAACGGCCCCGGCCCCCGGGAACCATAGACGCCTTGCCAGCGCTCGAGCACTTGCACCTTGCAGCCCAGCGTCTGTTCGGCCAGTTCCAGCATCCAGTTGTCCACTTGCTCGGCGTTGAACGGTGAAGGGTCGCTGCCGTAGTGGTGCGAGTCGCCGATGATCAGTTCGCCGTACGGTGTCGGGCTGATCAGCAGGTGGATGCCGTTGTCGTGCAGGTGCGGTTGTTCACGCAGGATCTGCGCCTGCACTGCCGCTGCTTCCGGCAGATCGGCGAAGGCGCCGTAGTGCACGCAGCTCAGGCCGGTGAGCAAGGCGTGCTGCAGATTCAGCGCGATCTGCGGTTTGGCGCGGAGCATTTGCAGGCGACAGATCTGCGGGTCGAGTGCGGCAATCGGCTCGGCCAGCAGGGTTTGATAATCGTGGCCGGAGCAGACGATGATCTGTTTAGCGGTGAACGAGCCGGCAGTGCTGTGCAGGCGCCCAGGTTCGACGTCGCGCACCAGCGTCGAGAAGTGAAACTCGACGCCGAGGTCGCGGCGCAGGTAGTCGATCAGTGCCGGAATCGCTTCGCGTGAATACAGCTGTTGATCGTCAATGCCATGAAGGGCGGCACGGTGGTGGCTGAACTGGCCGCTGTACAGATCGCGCAGTGCTGCGCCGCGCAACAGGTCGACGTTGTAGCTGTGTTCAACCGCACGGCCGGTACTGAAGGCTTCGAGCAGGTGTTCTTCGGCTTCGGTTCTGGCGAAGAGGTACGAGCCGTTGCGCTTGATTTGCAGGCCGGCGAGTTGCGCCCAGTCGCCCCATATCTCGCGGCTGGCCTTGGCCAACTCCAGCATCGGGCCGGGGGGCTGGCCGGTGACCAGCGCCTGGCCGAAGTTGCGCACCGACGCGCCGAGGGGTGTGGCGGTGCGTTCGAAGACGGCGACCTTGAGGCCGCGTTTGGCGGCGGCGTAGGCGTGAGACAGGCCGAGGATGCCGGCGCCTACGATGAGCAGGTCTTTGGGTTGTGTCATCTGGATGATGTCCTGCATGGGAGACCGCTTTCGCGAGCAGGCTCGCTCCCACAGGGGATTTTTGGTGCCCACGGACTTTGTGTTCACTGAAGATCCAATGTGGGAGCGAGCCTGCTCGCGAAGGGGCCCTGTCAGTCGATAAAGGTCTTACTTGGCGGCGACTTTCTCGGACTTGCCGTCATAACGCTTGCGCCATTCGGTGAGGATCTCGTCGCGATTCTTCGAGGCCCAGGCAAAGTCGTTCTTGATCAAACGCTGCTCGTAATCCGCCGGCAATTCGGTCTGCGGCTTGGCGATACCCGGCTGCGCGAGAACAGCGAAGTTCTCCTTGTACAGATCCATCGCCTCGGCACTTGCCGAGAAGTCAGCCAGTTTCTTCGCCGCTTCTTCATGCGCCGTGCCTTTGATCACGGCGGTCGCTTCGATCTCCCAGCCCAGGCCTTCCTTCGGCAGGATGATGTCCAGCGGCGCCCCCTGACGCTTCAACTGAACGGCCGGGTATTCGAAGGAAATCCCGATCGGGAATTCCCCTGCCGCCGCCAGTTTGCAAGGCTTGGAGCCGGAGTGAACGTACTGGCCAATGTTCTGGTGCAGGCCGTCCATATAGGCCCAGCCCTGCTTTTCGCCGAAGGTTTGCAGCCAGGCACTGACGTCGAGAAAACCGGTGCCGGACGATGCCGGATTCGGCATGACGATCTTGCCCTTGTACTCAGGCTTGGTCAGGTCCTGCCAGCTCACGGGCTTGGTCAAACCCTGTTTCTCGGCTTCGACGGTGTTGAAGCAAATCGTCGCGGCCCAGACGTCCATGCCGACCCAGGCTGGCGGGTTGGCAGCGTCGCGGTAGTTCGCGCCGATCTTGCCGAGGTCCTTCGGCGCGTAGCTTTGCAGCATGCCTTGCTGATCGAGGATCGCCAGGCTCGACGCTGCCAGGCCCCACACCGCGTCAGCCTGTGGACGGGCCTTTTCAGCGAGCAGTTTGGCGGTGATGATCCCGGTGGAATCACGTACCCATTTGATCTCGACGTCCGGGTTGGCCTTTTCGAACGCTTCTTTGTAGGACTTCAATTGCTCGGCTTCGAGGGCGGTGTACACCGTCAACTCGGTTTTTGCCGCAAAGGCATTCAGGCTGAAAGTAGCGAGCACAGCAGCGGCCAGGGCCATAGGCTTGAACATGATCGTTTTCCTGTAGTGAGTTGAACGGGGTTGGAATCAGTGACCGGGCGCGGTTTGCCGCCAGGCCTGGGAACGGCGCAGCAAGCCGCGCGAAGCCCACGCCAGCAGCAAGGACACGCCCGCCGAGGTGAACAGAATCAGGGTCGACATCGCCGCCGCGCCGCCGACATTGCCAGCGTCATCCATGTTCAGCACCGCGACCGCCGCGAGGATGGTGTCGGGGCTGTAGAGGAAGATCGCTGCGGAGACCGTGGTCATCGCCGAGACGAACAGGTAGCGCACGATGTCGAGCAGCGCCGGCAGGCAGATCGGCACGGTGACGCGCAGGTAGTGCCGATACAGCGGCGCCTTCAGCGACAGCGCAGCCGCTTCGAACTCGGCGTCGAGTTGGCGCAGGGCGGTGGTCGCGGTCATTTGTGCGGTGGTCAGGTAGTGCGCAATGGTGCAGACGATCAGCAGCGTCATCGTCCCGTACAGCACATGCAGCGGGTTGCCGCTGAGGTTGAAGAAGAAAACGTATCCGAGACCGAGCACCAGCCCCGGCACCGCCATCGGCACGAAGCTGAGCATGCGCAAGGTCAGGTTAAGGCCGCGTTGGCTGCGGGTTTTTTCCATCAGGTAGGCGCCGGTAAAAATCAGCACGCTGCCGATCAACGCCGTGCCCAAGGCCATCTTCAAACTGTTGCTGTAGGCCAGCCAGCCACCGCCAGCGGTTTCGTTGAACTGGTAATGATTGAGCGACAGCGACAGGTTGTACGGCCAGAACTTCACCAGCGAAGAGAACACCGCCATGCCGAACACCAGAATCAATGCGGCGCTGATCAGCAAAACAATCGCCAGATAGCAGCCGTCGCGGAGTTTCGACGGTGCTGGTTTGAACACCTGCGCACGCCCGCTCATGGAGTCGCCGTGACGTCGACGCAGCCAGGCATCGACGCCGAAGCTGAACAGCGCCGGCAGCAACAGCACCATGCCGATCAATGCGCCGCGACCGAATTGTTGCTGGCCGACCACGGCTTTGTAGGCTTCCAGCGCCAGCACTTGATAGTCGCCCCCGACCACCACCGGCACACCGAAATCGGTGATGGTCAGGGTGAACACCAGACAGAACGCGGCGAACACAGCCTGTCGGGTCGCCGGCCATGTGATGCTGCGAAAGGCCTTCGCCGGACTGGCGCCCATGCTCGATGCGGCATCGAACAGGCGTGCATCGGCCAGCGACAGCGCCGACAGCAAAATCATCAGCGCATGCGGGAAGGTGTAAATCACCTCGCCCAGCACAATCCCCCAGAACCCGTAGATGTTGTCCGAGAGCAGCCCGCGCAACATGCCCTGGTTGCCGAACAGATAGACCAGCGCAATACCCGGCAGCATCGACGGCGCCATCAGCGGCAGCAGGGAAATCCCGCGCCAGATACCCTTCGCCGGAATCAGCGTGCGTTGCAAGGCGTAGGCAAACAGATAGGCCAGCGGCACGACGATGGCCGCGACACTGAGGGAAACCTTCAGGCTGTTGCCGAGCAACCAGTGGAAATTCTCGCTGGTCACCAGTTCCTTCGCCGCAACCCAGCCACCGCCCTGCCCGGCTTCACTGCTGAAGCCGCGCCAGAAGATCGCCAGCAACGGCAACAGCACCGCAACGCCAAGCAATACCAGCAAAAGGACTTTGCCGCCGACGACAAAAATGCGGTCGCCGATCTCGGCTTTCGAAGACTGTCGCACCTGCTTGTGCGGTAGCGGCAGCGCGAGGTTGCTGTTCATCAGGCAAACACCTGCAGGCTGCGCGGCGGCAAGGCGACCATGATTTGCTGAGCGCCGAGGCGCGGCATGGCTTCCGGGGCGAGTTCGGCGAGCAAGGCGTGGCCCGGCAATTGATCGAGTTCGAAGCTCATGCGGCAGCGGTTGCCGAGGAAAGTGATCTCGCGGACTTTGGCCGGGAACAGGTTTTCTTCATGCACCAACGGATTGACGTTGATCGCTTCCGGGCGGCAAAACAAACGACCCGAGGCGCGCTGGACGCTGCCGTCGCTCAGGCGCAGGTTCATCCCGCCGACCTGCGCATGGCTGTCGCTGCTGCGCTGGAACGGCAGCCAGTTACCCTGCCCGACAAACTCGGCCACGAACGGCGTAGCCGGGCGATTGTAGATTTCCTGCGGGGTGGCGTACTGCTCGACGCGGCCGTTGTTCATCACCGCAATGCGGTCGGCCATCAGCATGGCTTCATCCTGATTGTGCGTGACCATCAGCGTGGTGATACCGAGGTTGCGTTGCAGCTGGCGCAGCTCGGTGCACAGATGCTCGCGGACGCGGGCGTCGAGGGCGGACATCGGTTCATCGAGCAACAACAGCGACGGTGCCGGCGCCAGAGCACGAGCCAGCGCGACGCGTTGCTGTTGGCCACCGGACAATTGACCGGGGTACTTTTTCTCGCTGCCGGTGAGGCCGACCAGCTCCAGCATCTGCCCGACGCGGCGGCGCACTTCGTCGCGACCGCTGCCGGCCAGGCCGTAGGCAATGTTCGCTTCGACGGTCAGATTGGGGAACAGCGCGTAGGACTGGAACAAAATCCCGTAGTCGCGGGCTTGTGGGGCGAGGTGTGAGACATCGCGATCGCCGAGGTACAGCTCGCCGCTGTCCTGCTTTTCCAGGCCGGCGATGCAGCGCAGCAACGTGGTCTTGCCGCAGCCCGACGGGCCGAGCAGGCACACCAGCTCACCGGCGGCGACGTCGAGGGAAACGTTATCCAGCGCAGTGAACGCGCCGAAGCGTTTCTGCACGCCGCGCACTTTCATCGGCGCACCGGGGTTGGTCAGGGCAGTTGCGATGGCAGGATTCATGGACAGACCTCATCAAGCAGATGAGGCCAATCCTAGAGTTGTAATGCGTCCGTCATGTGGCAGTGAGGCAAAAACGGCCGATAGTGGTATTCGGGGATTTTGGTTGGAGATCAAAAGATCGCAGCCTTCGGCAGCTCCTACAGGGGGACGCATTCCAATGTAGGAGCTGCCGAAGGCTGCGATCTTTTGATCTTCAAGCCGGGGACATTTCCTGCGCCAACCCCAGAAACGCCGCCGGCAACCGCGCGCCCTTCCTCTCCTTGAGGCAATACAGATACTCGGGAATCTGCGGCGCATTCTCGATGGTCAACACGCGCAACTGCGGATCATGCGGCACTTCCTGCCGGGCAATGATGCTGATGCCGATATTGCGCAGCACCGCCTCACGGATCGACTCGCGGCTGCCGATCTCCAGCAACGGCCCGAAACTCACCCCGGCACTGGCCAGCAACTCTTCCGTCAGCCGCCGCGTCGTCGAACCCGACTCCCGCATCAACAAGGTATGCCCGGCCAGCGCACTCAGGGCCACATGCTCCTGCGTCGCCAGCGGATGATTGCGATGCACCGCCAGCACCAGCGGATCAGTGCCCAGCACCCGGCGAATCAGCCGCGCATCATCGAGCAACTGCGACGACGCCGCGATGTCCACCCGGTAATCCTCCAGCGCTTCGAGCACCTGCTGCGAGTTGCCGATTTCCACCGACACCTCCACGTGCGGCAGACGCTCGCGGAAGGTTTTCACCAGATCGAGGATGTAATACGGCGCCGTCGCGGCGATGCGCAACGTGCCCTGCACCTGGCCGCTGTTGCGCAGGAAGAACTCAATGTCGGCTTCCTGCTGCAACAGCGTCTTGACCATCGGCAGCAACCGCGCGCCTTCGTCACTGACACTCAGGCGCCGGCCACCACGGTAGAACAACTCCACCGAATACTGACTTTCCAGATGGCGGATCTGCGTGGTCACGGTCGGTTGGCTGAGGCCGAGTTTTTTCGCCGCCAGCGTGATGCTGCCCAGGCGGGCGACCATGTAAAACGCTTTCAGCTCGGCACTCAGCACAACCTTTCCTCATCTATTTGCGCAGCAGGCGCAAACCGTTGAACACCACCAACAGGCTCACGCCCATGTCGGCGAACACCGCCATCCACATGGTGGCGAGCCCGGCGAAGGTTACCGCAAGAAAGATAGCCTTGATCACCAGGGCCAGCGCGATGTTCTGTTTCAGGATGCTCGCGGTGTTGCGCGACAGGCTGATGAAGGCCGGGATCTTGCGCAGATCGTCGTCCATCAGGGCGACATCGGCGGTTTCGATCGCGGTGTCGGTGCCAGCCGCGGCCATGGCAAAACCGATCTCGGCGCGGGCCAGCGCCGGCGCGTCGTTGATGCCGTCGCCAACCATGCCGACCCGGTGGCCCTGTTTGTACAGGTCCTCGATGGCTTGCAGCTTGTCGCTTGGCAGCATGTCGCCCTTGGCTTGGTCGATACCGACCTGAGCGGCAATCGCCTGCGCGGTGTGAACGTTGTCGCCGGTCAGCATCAGGGTTTTCACGCCCAGCGCATGCAACTGACGTATCGCCTCGCGGCTGCTCTCCTTGACCGTGTCGGCCACGGCAAACAGCGCCAATGGGCCGGACTTGTCGAGCAACAACACCACGGATTTGCCCTGCTTCTCCAGCGCAAACAGCTTTTCTTCCAGTTGCGGCGAGCACAGGCCCAGCTCTTCGACCAGACGATGGTTGCCCAAGTGGTAGGTCTGGCCGTTGATCTCGCCTTTCACACCACGGCCGCCGAGTGCTGCAAAGTTATCCACAATCAACGGCGTGAAGTTTTTATCCACAGCCGCATTGGCGATGGCCAGTGACACCGGGTGGTCGGAACGCCCGGCCAGTGCCGCCGCGATTGCCGGCGCCGTAGCCTCCGCCGTCGGGTCGAGGGACAGGTAATCGGTCTGCACCGGTTTGCCGTGGGTGATCGTCCCGGTTTTATCCAGCGCCAGATAAGCGAGCTTGAAGCCGCCCTCCAGGTACACGCCGCCCTTGACCAGAATGCCTTTGCGCGCCGCTGCCGCGAGGCCGCTGACGATGGTTACCGGGGTGGAAATGACCAAGGCACATGGGCACGCGACCACCAGCAGCACCAGCGCGCGATAGATCCAGTCGAACCACACCGCGCCCATGAACAGCGGCGGGATGATCGCCACGGCCAGGGCCAGAACGAACACCACCGGGGTGTAGATTTTCGAGAATTGATCGACGAAACGCTGGGTCGGCGCCCGTGCGCCCTGGGCTTGCTCGACGGCGTGGATGATGCGTGCCAGGGTCGAGTTGTTCGCCGCCGCAGTCACCGTGTATTCCAGCGAGCCGGCCTGGTTGATGGTGCCGGCGAAGACTTTGTCGCCGACGGTTTTTTCCACCGGCAAGCTTTCACCAGTGATCGGCGCCTGGTCGATGGTCGAACTGCCGCTGAGCACTTCGCCGTCCAGCGCGATGCGCTCACCGGGTTTTACCCGTACGCGGGCACCCAGTTCGACGACTTTAACCTCCTGTTCAAGCCAGCTGCCGTCAGACTGCTGCACGGTCGCCTGCTCGGGTGTCATCTGCATCAAGCCACCGATTGCGTTACGCGCACGATCCAGCGAGCGCGCTTCGATCAACTCGGCGACGGTGAAAAGGAACATCACCATCGCCGCTTCCGGCCACTGGCCGATGAGGATGGCACCGGTGACGGCGATGCTCATCAGCGCATTGATGTTGAGATTGAGGTTCTTCAGGGCAATCCAGCCCTTTTTATAGGTGGTCAGGCCACCGCTGAGGATCGACACCAGCGCAATGATCGCCACCACCCAGGTCGGCGCGGCGTTGGTGAAGTGAATCACTTCGGCAGCCAGTGCACCGACACCGGACAGCGCCAGCGGCCACCAGTGTTTTTTCACTGGCGCGGGGGCTTGGGTTTCAACGCCCGCTTCCAGCGGTTCGGCGTGCATGCCGAGGGATTTGATTGCCTCGGTAATGGGCTCGGTGCCCGGCAGCGTGTGGGTCACGCCGAGCACACGGTTGATCAGGTTGAATTCCAGCTGCTCGACGCCGGCCAGTTTGCCAAGCTTGTTCTGGATCAGCGTCTGCTCGGTCGGGCAGTCCATCGCCTCGATGCGGAAACTGCTCAACCGCGCATCGGCGCTGGTCTTTTCGCTCAGCTGCACCAGCGCAGGCGCGGCGGCTGCCGACGAGCAGCAGGAATCTTCGTGCGCATGAACCGGTGCCGGTGCGGCGACTTTCGATCCGCAGCAGGCATCGCCGCCATGGGAATGCTTGTGCACAGGCTGCAATTTATGACTGTGATCGTGCCCGTCGCCGGGTTTGTGGGTGTGCTGGGAATCGCTCATTGGTCGCGTCCATGAAGGTGCCTGTTGCCAAGTAAAGACCCTGTAGCCACTATAGGGTCAAGCACCCTTTTGGAGATTGCCGTCATGAAGATCGGAGAACTGGCGAAACTCACCGACTGCGCCGTGGAAACCATCCGCTATTACGAGCGCGAAAACCTGCTGCCAGAGCCGGCCCGCAGCGACGGCAACTACCGCGTCTACACCCAGGCCCACGCCGAACGCCTGACCTTCATCCGCAACTGCCGCACCCTCGACATGACTCTCGAAGAGATCCGCAGCCTGCTGACCTTGCGTGACAGCCCGCAGGACCAATGCGAAAGCGTCAATGCGCTGATCGACGAGCACATCCAGCATGTAAAGGCGCGTATTGACGGGTTGCTGGCGTTGCAGGCACAACTGCTCGACCTGCGCCAACGCTGTGGCGAAGGGCCGGGGGCGGATCAATGCGGGATTTTGCAGCGACTGGAAGTGAGTGGCGGGGTTGTCGCGACGGAAGTTGAGCATTCGCATGTGGGCCGTAGTCACGGCCATTGAGCCCTTCATAAAACCCAATGTAGGAGCTGCCGCAGGCTGCGATCTTTTGATCTTATAAACAGCAAGATCAAAAGATCGCAGCCTTCGGCAGCTCCTACACAGGGGTGTTGCGTACTACTTGTCAGACCGCCATTGGCGCAGTCATCGGCGCGTGGTGCTCATAGCCTTCCAGCGAGAAATCGCTCGGCTCGACCAGTTCCAGCCATTCCGGTTGATACACGCCAGTCTTGGCAAACTCCGGCACACGATCCGAAATCTTCAGCTTGGGCATGGCGAACGGCTCGCGCTTGAGCTGTTCGTTGAGCATGTCCAGGTGGTTCTCGTAGACGTGCGCATCACCAATGAAATAGGTGAACCAGCGCGGCGTGTAACCGGTCAGGCGACCGATCAGGCTCAGCAGCGCGGCGCCTTCGGTGAGGTTGAACGGCGTGCCCAGACCCAGATCGTTGGAACGGATGTAGAGGGTCAGAGAAATCTCTTTGGTCTCGACATTCGGGTGGAACTGATACAGCAGGTGGCACGGCGGCAGGGCCATTTCATCCAGCTGGGCGACGTTCCAGCCGTGGAACAGGATGCGACGGCTGCCCGGATCGTTGATGATCGTGTCGACGCACTGGCGCACCTGGTCGATGGCTTTGTACAGCACCACGTAAGCCTGGCCGTCTTCTTCGCCCTGAGCGATCTGCTTGTAGCCGTTGCTCAAGGTTTGTTCGATGGCGGCGGTGTTACTTAGCGGGATCTGCTTGTACGCCGGCCACTTACGCCATTGCACGCCGTAGATTTCGCCGAGGTCGTCGTCACCCTGACGGAACGGGTTGGCCAGCCACTGCGCGTTTTCGTTGGCGTTCTGGTCCCAGACCTTGCAGCCCAGCGCACGGAATTCAGCGGCGTTGTTCACGCCACGGAGAAAACCGCACATCTCGCCGATGGCCGACTTGAAGGCCATCTTGCGGGTGGTGATCGCCGGAAAACCTTCCTGCAGATCGAAACGCAGCATCGCACCCGGGAAGCTGATGGTGTTGATGCCGGTGCGGTTGGCCTGTTTGCTGCCGTTCTGAATGACGTGCGAGACCAGTTCGAGATATTGCTTCATGAGTTACCTGTGTCCTTTGAGCCCCGGCGTCGCGCGCCGGGGTTCGTAGTTTAAGCCGTCGGCGCGAGCGGTGCTGCCGGTGCGCGACGATAGGCCAGCCAGATCAGGAACAGCCCGCCGACGATCATCGGCACGCAGAGTACCTGGCCCATGGTCAGCCAGTTCCAGGCCAGATAGCCCAGTTGCGCATCCGGCACGCGAACGAACTCGACGATGAACCGGAAGATGCCATAGAACAGCGCGAACATGCCCGAGACGGCCATGGTCGGACGCGGTTTGCGCGAGAAAATCCACAGGATCAGGAACAACGCCACGCCTTCGAGCGCGAACTGATACAGCTGCGACGGGTGACGCGGCAGCTGCGCCGGATCGCTGAACGGCGGGAAGACCATGGCCCACGGCACGTCGGTGGCTTTGCCCCACAATTCGGCGTTGATGAAGTTGCCGATACGTCCAGCGCCCAGACCAATCGGCACCATCGGCGCGACGAAGTCCATCAACTGGAAGAACGACTTGCCGTTGCGCTTGCCGAACCACAACGCGGCCAGCATCACACCGATAAACCCGCCGTGGAACGACATGCCGCCCTTCCATACTTCGAAAATCAGCGTCGGATTGGCCAGATAAGCGCTCAGGTCGTAGAACAGCACGTAACCCAGACGTCCGCCGACGATCACGCCCATCGATAGCCAGAACACCAGATCGGAGAGTTTCTCCTTGGTCCAGGTCGGGTCGAAACGGTTGAGCCGGCTCGATGCCAGCAGCCACGCACCGCCGATGCCGACGAGGTACATGAGACCGTACCAGTGGATTTTCAGCGGACCGATGGCCAGGGCCACCGGGTCGATCTGCGGGTAAGGCAGCATTGCGACTCCTCGTTAGAGTTGAAACCAAAATTCCCGGGCGACGCTGCCACCTCAGGATTAAGCCAGGATTGCGACGGTTAAAGCAGGAAGCTCACACCCACGCTGAACAGCAAAGCGGCGAACAGGCGTTTCAGCAAGCGCGGCGACAATCGGTGCGCCAGACGCGCGCCGATGCGGGCGAAGACCATGCTGGTCAGGGCGATGCCCAACAACGCCGGCAAATACACAAAACCGAGACTATGCGGCGGCAACAACGGATCGTGCCAGCCCAGAATCATGAAACTTAATGCACTGACCAAGGCGATCGGCAGACCGCAGGCCGACGAGGTCGCCACGGCTTGCTGCATCGGCACACTGCGCCAGGTCAGGAACGGCACGGTCAGCGAACCGCCACCAACCCCAAAAATCGCCGAGGCCCAGCCAATCACACTGCCGGCCACGGTCAGACCGAGTTTGCCCGGCACCGTTCGGCTGGCCTTGGGTTTGATCTCCAGCGCCAGTTGCACCGAGATGATCAAGGCAAACACGCCGATGATCTTTTGCAGGTGCGGCCCGGAGATCGCCTCGGCAGTCAGTGCGCCGAAACCTGCACCGAGCAGAATGCCAACGGCCATCCACATAAAGATCGGCCAGCGCACCGCGCCGCGACGGTGATGCTCACGCACAGCGTTGACCGAGGTGAAAATAATCGTCGCCAGCGACGTGCCGACCGCCAGATGCGTAAGGATCGACGGATCAAAGCCCTGCAGGGTGAAACTGAACACCAGCACCGGGACGATAATGATCCCGCCACCGACGCCAAACAGTCCGGCCAGCACGCCCGCACAGGCGCCCAGCGCCAGATAGAGCAGAAATTCCATGACCGTCTCCCCAGACCGCATCCGCAAAACCGGAGCGGCATGGTAACGGATGCACACCCATCTGCTCCACTGGCGATGGATGCACGGACGCTGGATGCGTAGAGTGGACAAAAAACACACAAGGACCACCTTATGTGCCTGATTGTTTTCGCCTGGCGCCCGGGCCATGCCCAGCCGCTGATCGTCGCGGCCAACCGTGACGAGTTTTACGCAAGGCCCAGTCTGCCGCTGGCGCAATGGCCGGAAGCACCCCATGTGCATGCCGGGCGCGACCTTGAAGCGGGTGGCACCTGGCTGGGGATTGGCGCCAATGGCCGCTTTGCCGCGCTGACCAACATTCGCGACCCGCATCAGCCACCGGCGCGCAAGTCGCGGGGTGAGTTGGTCGCGCGGTTTCTCACCGGTGATGCGTCGATTGATGATTATTTGAACGATGTGGTCGGACGTGCGCCGGAATATGCCGGGTTCAATCTGCTGCTGGGCAATAGTCATGAGCTGTGGCACTTCAATGCGCGGATGTCAGAGCCGGTGATGCTCGAGTCCGGCGTCTACGGGGTGTCCAATGCGGGGCTGGATACGCCGTGGCCGAAGTTGCTCAAGGCCAAGGCTGCGTTGGGCGCGGTGCTGGAGGATCCGCAGCCTGAGCGGTTGCTGGAACTGCTGGGCGATGCGCAGACCGCGCCGTTTGCCGAGTTGCCGGATACCGGGGTGGGTCTGGCGACTGAATCACTGCTGTCGAGTGTGTTTATTGCCAGCCAGAGTTACGGGACGAGGGCGAGTACGGCGTTGATTGTGCAGGCGGATGGGATGCGGCGGATGGTGGAGCGGAGTTTTGGGCCGTATGGCGGGCATCTGGGCGAAGTGGAAATAACAGTTTAAAAGCCGACCCTCACCCCAGCCCTCTCCCAAAGGGAGAGGGGGCCGACCGTGGTGTCTTGAGCCATACATCGACCTGAAAGACCGAGTCGATTATGGATTCAGCAGCACCTCGTCGGTGTGATTCGATTATGGATTCAACACAACACTTTCAGGTCGGCGTACCTCTACAGCATCCCCCAATCAGTCCCTTCTCCCTTTGGGAGAGGGGTAGGCGGGCGGCGTTCCGATGAGGGGCTTTTGATCTTCAGAGGGCCTTGACGACCGCCGGCGGATTCATCTTCGACAACCCGAGGTTCTTCAACGCCAATTGCAGCGAGCTGTGGATCACTTGCGGGTTATCGATGGTCATCAGCTCCGCCAGCAATTCCTTGGCCTTGCTCAGATTGACCTGACGCAGCATCCACTTCACCTTCGGCAAGTTGGTGGCGTTCATCGACAGGCTGTCGAAACCCATCGCCATCAACAGCACCGCCGCCGCCGGATCACCGGCCATCTCGCCGCAGATACTCACCGGTTTGCCTTCGGCATGGGCGTCGCGCACCACGGTTTGCAGGGCTTGCAGCACCGCCGGGTGCAGGTAGTCGTAAAGATCGGCTACACGCGGGTTGTTACGGTCGACCGCCAGCAAATACTGGGTCAAGTCGTTGGAACCGACGGACAGGAAGTCGACCATCCGCGCCAGTTCCTTGGTCTGGTACACCGCTGCCGGAATCTCGATCATCACGCCGATCGGCGGCATCGGCACGTCGGTGCCTTCGTCGCGCACTTCGCCCCAGGCCCGGTGGATCAGGTGCAGGGCTTCTTCGAGTTCGTGGGTGCCGGAGATCATCGGCAGCAGAATCCGCAGGTTGTTCAGGCCTTCGCTGGCCTTGAGCATCGCGCGGGTCTGCACCAGGAAGATTTCCGGGTGGTCGAGGGTGACGCGGATGCCGCGCCAGCCAAGGAACGGGTTGTCTTCCTTGATCGGGAAGTACGACAGCGACTTGTCACCACCGATGTCGAGGCTGCGCATGGTCACCGGTTGCGGGTGGAACGCGGCGAGCTGCTCGCGGTAGATCGCCAGTTGTTCCTTCTCGCTCGGGAAGCGCTGGTTGATCATGAACGGCACTTCGGTGCGGTACAGGCCGACACCTTCGGCGCCACGCTTTTGCGCCCGCGCCACGTCCGCCAGCAAACCGGTGTTGACCCACAGCGGCATGCGGTGGCCATCGAGGGTCACGCACGGCAGGTCGCGCAGGGTGTCGAGGCCCAGCGCCAGTTGTTTCTCTTCTTCGACGACTTCGGCGAACTGCTTGCGCAGCACTTCGCTCGGGTTGGTGTAGACCTCGCCGCGTGTGCCATCGACGATCATTTCGATGCCGTCGACCTTGGCGTATGGCAGGTCGACCAGACCCATCACCGTCGGAATGCCCATGGCCCGGGCAAGAATCGCTACGTGGGAGTTGCCCGAACCGAGTACCGAGACCAGACCGACCAGCGTGCCTTCCGGCACCTCGCCGAGCATCGCCGGCGTCAGTTCTTCGCTGACCAGAATGGTTTTTTCCGGATAGACCAGGTTCTGCTGACGCTCTTCCTGCAAATAGGCGAGCAGGCGGCGGCCGAGGTCCTTGACGTCCGAGGCACGCTCACGCAGGTAAGCGTCGTCCATCAGCTCGAAACGGTTGACGTGTTCGGTGACCACCTGACGCAGCGCGCCCTGGGCCCACTGGCCGGTCTTGATCACGGTGGTGATTTCGCTGCCCAGCGAGGCATCGTCGAGCATCATCAGGTAGACGTCGAACAGCGCGCGCTCTTCCGGGCGCAACTGGGTCGCAAGCTTGGCGGACAACGCGCGCATGTCGGCGCGTACGCCTTCGATGGCGGTCTTGAACAGCGCCAGCTCAGCGTCGATGTCAGTGATGTTTTTGTCCGGCACCACGTCGAGATCGGCCGGCGGCAGCATGACCACCGCAGTACCGACCGCCGCACCCGGCGAACCCGGCACGCCGACGAACTTGGCTTCCTGAATCCCTTTGCCCTGACGGCCCAGACCACGGATCGAACCGGTGGCCTCGGCGTGGGCGATGACGCCGGCGAGCTGCGCGCTCATGGTCACGAGGAAGGCTTCTTCACCTTCGTCGAACTGACGGCGTTCTTTTTGCTGGATAACCAACACGCCGACGACGCGGCGGTGGTGAATGATCGGTGCACCGAGGAACGAGGCGTAACGCTCTTCACCGGTTTCGGCAAAGTAGCGGTAGCGCGGGTGATCCGCAGCGTTTTCGAGGTTCAGGGGTTCTTCACGCGTGCCGACCAGACCGACCAGACCTTCGTTGGGTGCCATGCTGACCTTGCCGATCGAGCGCTTGTTCAAGCCCTCGGTGGCCATCAGGACGAAGCGGTTGGTCTCGGGATCAAGCAGGTAGACCGAGCAGACCTGGCTGCCCATGGCCTCTTTGACGCGCAACACAATAATCCCCAACGCCGCCTTGAGATCCTTGGCGGAGTTAACTTCCTGGACGATCTTGCGCAGCGTATTGAGCATGGCTCGGGGTCGAACTCCGTCGTCAGTCGCGCGCTAAAAGGCGCGGGGCAAGCTCTTTGAGGGCGCGGCGATACACCTCGCGCTTGAATGTCACCACCTGGCCCAACGGATACCAATAGCTGACCCAGCGCCAGCCATCGAACTCCGGTTTACCGGTCAAATCCATCCGCACCCGCTGCTCGTTGGAGATCAGGCGCAGGAGAAACCATTTCTGTTTCTGGCCGATGCACAGCGGTTGGCTGTGCGTGCGCACCAGGCGTTGCGGCAAACGATAGCGCAACCAGCCCCGAGTACAGGCCAGTATTTCAACATCTTCACGTTCCAGGCCAACTTCTTCGTTCAGCTCGCGGTACAAGGCGTCTTCCGGCGTCTCCTCAGGGTTGATTCCCCCTTGCGGAAACTGCCAGGCATCTTGATTGATACGGCGAGCCCATAGCACCTGGCCGGCGTCATTCGTCAGAATGATCCCGACATTGGGGCGGAAACCATCGGGGTCGATCACGGCAACAACCTCGCAAACGCATGTCGCCGCATTGTTCCACAAAGGTTGATAAGGCGGCAACGAAGCTTCCTACCTTATGTGCACTCTTGTGAAAAGACCGTATTCTTGTCGCCTTTTTACAGACTTATCAGCGGGTAACTGCAATGCGCCTGGCACTCTTCGATTTGGACAACACCCTTCTGGGCGGCGACAGCGATCACGCCTGGGGCGACTATCTGTGTGAACGCGGCTTCCTCGACCCGATTGCGTACAAAGCGCGCAACGACGAGTTCTATCAGGATTACCTGGCCGGCAAACTGGATAACGCCGCGTACCTGAACTTCTGCCTGGAGATCCTCGGCCGCACCGAAATGGCCGTGCTCGAGCAATGGCACAACGATTACATGCGCGACTGCATCGAACCGATCGTGCTACCGAAGGCGCTGGAGCTGCTGAAACAACACCGTGATGCCGGCGACAAACTGGTGATCATCACCGCGACCAATCGCTTCGTCACTGCACCGATTGCCGTGCGCCTGGGCGTCGACACCCTGATCGCCACCGAATGCGAAATGATCGACGGCCGCTACACCGGGCGCAGCACCGACATTCCGTGCTTCCGCGAAGGCAAGGTGACGCGCCTGAACCGTTGGCTGGAAGAGACCGGGTATTCGCTGGACGACAGCTATTTCTATAGCGATTCGATGAATGATTTGCCGCTGCTGGAGCAGGTGGCGAATCCGGTGGCGGTCGATCCGGATCCGAATCTGCGGGCCGAGGCCGAGAAGCGTGGTTGGCCGGTTATCTCGCTGCGCGGCTGAAGATCAAAAGATCGCAGCCTTCGGCAGCTCCTACAGGTTCGGTGTCAGACCACATTTTTGTGATCGACAAAAATCCCCTGTAGGAGCTGCCGCAGGCTGCGATCTTTTCACTTCACACCGGTTTGGCCCCCATCAACCCGGCAATCGCCACAAAACACACGAAGCTGAACAACGCCAAGGCAAAACTGAAACGCCCCACCCCGCCCGGCGCCTTGCGCAACCGATTCAAGCGCACCAGCAACCAGAACCACGCCAGCGCCGCCACGGTGTACAGCACGCTCGACGCCAGAATCCAGGTCTGCCCCAGCGGCCAGCCGACCAGATGGACCATCCACCAGCCGGTAAACGGCATGCTCAGCAGCGCCAGCCCCATCAGCAGCCAGACAAATAGCCGTGGCCGCTGCAACGTACGGCTGCCCGCCGTCGCATCACCTTTGCGCCGGGCCAGGAAAACCCAGATCCCCAGACCCAGCGCACTGGCCAGCAAGACCACGGTGGCGACCACGTGCGCCATTTTCAGGGCCGTTAACGTTTCCATTGTCAAAATTCCTTATGCCTTGCCCATCAGCGTAGCCGCTCAGCCAAGAAACAGCTGATAAGCCGGGTTCTCGCTTTCATCCCAGTACGGATAGCCGATTTCTTCAAGCGCTGCCGGCACCAGATGACGCTCGTCGTGCGGTACTTGCAGGCCCGCGACCACGCGGCCATCGGCGGCGCCGTGGTTGCGGTAGTGGAACATCGAGATGTTCCAGCGCCCGCCCAGCTTATTAAGGAAGTTGAACAGCGCCCCCGGACGCTCCGGGAATTCGAAGCGGAACACCACTTCATCAATCACGTGCGCCGCGTGCCCGCCGACCATGTGGCGGATGTGCAGCTTGGCCAGTTCGTTGTCGGTCAAATCGGTGACCGGGAAACCCTGCTCGGTCAGGCTCGCCAGCAGTGCGCTACGCGGGTCGTTTTCCGGATGGGTCTGCACGCCAACGAAGATGTGCGCTTCGCTGCCGGTGTTGTAGCGGTAGTTGAACTCGGTGATCTGGCGCTTGCCGATGGCTTCGCAGAAGTTTTTGAAGCTGCCGGCCTTCTCGGGAATGGTCACGGCGATGATCGCTTCGCGGCCTTCGCCGAGTTCGGCGCGCTCGGCGACGTGGCGCAGGCGGTCAAAATTGACGTTGGCGCCGGAGTCGATGGCGACGAAGGTCTGGCCGCTGACACCACGCAGCTCGACGTACTTCTTGATTCCGGCCACGCCCAACGCGCCGGCAGGTTCGGTGATCGAGCGGGTATCGTCGTAGATATCCTTGATCGCCGCGCAGATTTCGTCGGTGCTGACGGTGATCACTTCATCGACGTAATCCTTGCAGATGTCGAAAGTGTGTTGGCCAATCTGCGCCACCGCCACGCCGTCAGCAAAGATGCCCACGGTCGGCAGCACCACGCGCTCACCGGCGGCCATCGCCGCTTGCAGACAGTTGGAGTCGTCCGGCTCGACGCCGATGACTTTGATGTCCGGGCGCAGGTATTTCACGTACGCAGCGATGCCGGCGATCAGACCGCCGCCACCGACCGGGACGAAAATCGCGTCCAGCGGCTGCGGGTGCTGGCGCAGAATTTCCATCGCCACGGTGCCCTGCCCGGCGATGGTGTGCGGATCGTCGTACGGGTGGATGTAGACGTAGCCTTTTTCGTCGACCAGTTTCAGCGAGTAGGCCAAAGCCTCCGGAAACGAATCGCCGTGCAGCACCACTTTGCCGCCGCGCGAGCGTACGCCTTCGACTTTGATTTCCGGCGTGGTCTTGGGCATGACGATGGTGGCTTTGACGCCCAGCACTTTCGCCGCCAGGGCCAGGCCCTGCGCATGGTTGCCCGCCGAGGCGGTGACCACGCCACGGGCGCGCTCTTCATCGCTCAGTTGCGTCAGCTTGTTGTAGGCGCCGCGAATCTTGAACGAGAACACTGGCTGCAAGTCTTCGCGCTTGAGCCAAATGTCATTGCCCAGCCGCTCGGAGAGCTGGCGAGCGTTCTGCAGCGGGGTTTCTACGGCAACGTCATAAACGCGCGAGGTGAGGATCTTTTTGACGTACTGTTCGAGCATCGGAAAGCATCACTGAGCGGGTTGGGCAGGGCCAAGGAGTCTAACCCGGCTTTTGCCCGGGCGACCACACTAAACAGGTGGTTTTAGCCGTACCTTAAAAGATCGCAGCCTGCGGCAGCTCCTGCAGGGTGCATGCGGTTCCTGTACGAGCTGCCGCAGGCTGCGATCTCTTGACCTGCCAATAGGTCAATGACCTGCACCGCCCCGCGGCCTATAATGCCGGCCTTTCGTTCCCCCTCTTCGGCACCTCGGAGCCCGCATGACCCAGGATCAACTCAAACAGGCAGTGGCTCAGGCCGCGGTCGACTTCATCCTTCCGAAACTCGACGACAAGAGCATCGTCGGGGTCGGCACCGGCTCCACCGCCAACTGCTTCATCGACGCACTGGCCCAACACAAGGGCGCGTTCGATGGCGCGGTTGCCAGTTCCGAAGCCACTGCCGCGCGCCTGAAAGGCCACGGGATTCCGGTGTATGAGCTGAACACCGTCAGCGACCTGGAGTTCTATGTGGATGGCGCCGATGAAAGCGACGCGCACCTGAATCTGATCAAAGGTGGCGGCGCCGCCCTGACCCGCGAGAAGATCGTTGCCGCCGTGGCCAAGACCTTCATCTGCATCGCCGACGCCAGCAAACTCGTGCCGGTCCTGGGCGAATTCCCGCTGCCAGTCGAAGTGATCCCGATGGCCCGCAGCCACGTCGCGCGCCAATTGGTGAAACTGGGCGGCGACCCGGTGTACCGCGAAGGCGTTTTGACCGACAACGGCAACATCATCCTCGACGTGTTCAACCTGCAGATCACCAACCCGGTGGAGCTGGAAGCGCAGATCAATGCGATCGTCGGCGTGGTCACCAACGGCCTGTTCGCGGCGCGTCCGGCGGACCTGTTACTGCTGGGCACCAGCGAAGGCGTAAAAACTCTCAAGGCCGAGTAAGCCCGGTCACCCACATTGTGTGGGCGGATGAAATACCCCTGTAGGAGTGAGCCTGCTCGCGATAGCGGTGTGTCAGTGGAGATTGATGGCGACTGACACACCGCTATCGCGAGCAGGCTCACTCCTACATTGATGTGTGATGTTGGTCAGGGCTGTGCCGGTTTTTTGAAGACGTAGAACAGATTCGGCTCACTGACCAGATACAACGTCCCGTCATCATCCATCGCAATGCCTTCCGCCTGCGGTACGGTCTTCTTCAAACCCTGACGCCCGCCACTGATGGACATCGTGCTCAACGGCCGCCCGTCCACATCCAGCTCCAGAATCAACCGCGACTCATCCGACAACGCCAGCAAATGCCCGCTGCGCTCGTCGTACTGCAAACTTGACAGGTCGCGCACAAACATCCCGGCGTCACGCTTGGGATCGTTGATCACATGAACGGCGTAGGACTTCTCCGGATTGAAGTGCGGGAAACCGTGCACTTCGTAGATCAGCATTGGATTGCGCTCTTTCGCGACAAACAGGCGCTTGCCCACCGAGTCGTACGCCAAGCCTTCGAAACCCTTGTTGCCGGCCATGTGCACGCCAAGGGTCATCTGTTCGGCGTCCGCCGCGTCGAGGAAGGTGGTGTCGTCTTGCAGGTGAATCTTGATCAGCCGCTGCTGGCGCTCGTCGGTGATCACGTAAGTGTCAGCACTGATGTACTCGACCGCTTCGGGGTCGCCGAAACCGATCAGAGCGATGCGCCGCAGGATCTTGCCTTCCAGCGACAACTCGACCAACTCGGCATTCTTGTTGGTCACGGTGAACAGGCTTTTGCGCACCGGATCGAAGGTCAGCGCCGAAACGTCGGCCTCCAGACCGTCAATCACCCGCGCCTCGATGTCTACCCGATATTGATCCAGGCCGATGGCCTGACTGTTCAGCGGCTGCCACAGGGTGTGCAGGTTGAACCAGGCGCGCTCGAACAGGCGCATGTATTGGCCGATCGCAATCAACGCGATCAGGGCAATCACCGACAGGAGGATAATCAGAGGCTTGGGACGGGCAAGTCGACGCATTCGGGCGGGCTCGGAATCAAAACAGGCGGATGAAATATCACGCCTGTCTGAACTGAAGCTTAATGGCCACTTGCCTGTCAGGACAATCAGACTTATCTGAAATTGCCGGAGGACAGTTATTTGATCGTTCCCACGCTCTGCGTGGGAATGCAGCCGGGGACGCTCTGCGTCCGACAGTCAAAAGATCGTCCGAACGCGGCCCGAACCTTTGGCAGCTCCTACAGGGGATCGATGAGGCTGCTATTGCTGTTTTTCGAAGCGATAGAACAGGTTGGGCTCGCTGACCATGTACAGCGTGCCCGCCTCGTCCATGGTCACGCCTTCGGCGCGGGGGATGGTGTTCTTCAGGCCATTGAAGCCGCCAAGCAGGGTCATGAAGCTGACCTGCTCGCCCTTCTCGTCCAGTTCCAGCAGCAGGTGCGAATCAGCGGACAGCACCAGAGTGTGTTGGGTGCGCGGGTCAATCGCCAAGGCAGAGAGGTTGCGAATATCCAGTTCATCACTGGCGAGTTTTTGCTTGTCGCCCTTGAGAATCTGACTGCCATCGCTTTTCCAGGTGAACAGCGCCGGCGGGCGCTCCTCACCGAGCAGCAATTGCTGATTGTGGGGATCCCAGGTAATGGCTTCGAAGGCTTTGTTCTGGTCTTTCGACGGACCGAGGTCGTATTTCGGGAAATCGGCGATGTTCAATTCGCGGGTCTCGGCGTCGACCTTGACGATCGACAGCATGTGCTGGCGCTCATCGACAATCGCCATCAGGCCGTTTTCCATGACGGTCAGGCCTTCCGGATTGCTCCAGCCCACCAGCGGCATCTTGCGCAGTACATCGCCCCGCAAAGTCAGCTCAGCGAGAAACGGGTTTTTTCCCATCACCGAAAACAGCGTTTTGGTCTGCGGGTTGTACGCCAGATCCGACGCCTCGTCCTTCTCCATCCCCGTCAACGGCTTGGCATCGATCACCACCCGATAGTCCGGCAGCCAGATGCTTTCTTTCTGCTCGGCCTGGCTTTCGAAGCGCTCCTGCAGCCAAAGCACACCGCGATCATCCCAATGCATGGCAAATGCCAAGGCATACGCGGCGGCAACCACCAGCAAGAGCCAGACATACCAACGCAGGGCGAAACGTGAACGGCGGGTGGGTTTGAGCTGAGTTTGAGATGACATCGAGGGACGCGTTCCGAAATTTCAGGCTATGGGTAATAGCACAAAGAGGCCGGCTCAGACGCCAGAATGAGAGGAATTATCCGTACAGGATGTGAAAAAAACGGCAAATGGCGGGATTGTCGTGTGTTGCCAACCATCTTCAGGACACCACAAAACAATGTGGGAGCGAGCTTGCTCGCGAAGGCAGAGTGTCAGTCGACATTTTTGTTGACTGAAAAAATGCTTTCGCGAGCAAGCTCGCTCCCACAGGGGGATTTACGGTGTGACGGTTAGCGCACGCTGCTGGTGAAACTGCTCGCACCGACCAGTTCGAGGACGATGTCATCGCCCACGTTCAGCGGACCAACACCCACCGGCGTGCCGGTGAGGATCACGTCACCGGCCTGCAGCGAGAAGCAGCCGGCCATGTGCTGGATCATCGGCACGATCGGATTGAGCATCGCGCTGCTGTTGCCGTCCTGGCGGACTTCGCCGTTGATGGTCAGGCGAATGCCGATGTCGGTCAGGTCAGCAAAGGTGCTGCCAACCACAAACGGAGCAATCACCGCCGCGCCGTCGAACGACTTGGCGATTTCCCACGGCAAGCCTTTGGCTTTCAGCTCGGCCTGCTTGTCGCGCAGGGTCAGGTCCAGCGCCGGGGCAAAACCGGAAATGGCGTCGAGCACTTCTTCACGGCTCGGTTTAGTCGACAACGGCTTGCCGATCAACACCGCGATTTCGGCTTCGTAGTGCACCGACCCGCGCTCGGTCGGAATGCTGAAGCCGCCTTCCAGCTCGACCACGCAACTGCCCGGCTTGATGAACAGCAACGGCTCGGTAGGCACCGGGTTGTCCAGTTCCTTGGCGTGTTCGGCGTAATTGCGGCCAATGCACACGACTTTCCCGATCGGAAAGTGAATGCGCGTGCCGTCGACGTACTGGTGCTGATAGCTCATTTACCGACTCCTGCCTTCATTGATTCATCAAAGATTGCCGATCAAACCGCAAAAATCTTCCCCGGGTTCATGATGCCGTTCGGGTCGAACACCGCTTTCACCGCTTTCATGTACTCGATTTCGACCGGGGAACGGCTGTAGGTCAAGTAATCGCGCTTGGTCATGCCCACGCCATGTTCAGCGGAAATCGAACCGTTGTACTTCTCGACGGTTTCGAACACCCACTTGTTGACGGTCGCGCACTTGGCGAAAAACTCATCCTTGCTCAGGTTGTCCGGCTTGAGAATGTTCAAGTGCAGGTTGCCGTCACCGATGTGGCCAAACCAGACGATTTCGAAGTCCGGATAGTGTTCGCCGACGATCGCGTCGATTTCTTTCAGGAACGCCGGCACTTTCGATACGGTGACCGAAATGTCGTTCTTGTACGGTGTCCAGTGCGAGATGGTCTCGGAGATGTACTCGCGCAGTTTCCACAGGTTCTGCAACTGGGTTTCGCTCTGGCTCATCACGCCGTCCAGTACCCAGCCCTGCTCGACGCAATGCTCGAAGGTTTCCAGTGCGCTGTTGGCCACTTCTTCGCTGGTCGCTTCGAATTCCAGCAGTGCGTAGAACGGGCAATCGGTTTCGAATGGCGCCGGAACATCGCCACGGCCCATGACTTTGGCCAGGGCTTTGTCGGAGAAGAATTCGAACGCGGTCAGGTCGAGCTTGCCCTGGAAGGCGTGCAGCACCGGCATGATCGAGTCGAAATCGGCGGTGCCGAGGACCATCGCGGTGAGATTTTTCGGCGCACGATCAAGGCGCATGGTCGCTTCAACGACGAAGCCGAGGGTGCCTTCAGCGCCGATAAACAGCTGACGCAGGTCGTAACCGGTGGCGTTCTTGATCAGATCCTTGTTCAGTTCCAGCACATCGCCCTTGCCGGTAACGACTTTCATCCCCGCCACCCAGTTGCGGGTCATGCCGTAGCGAATCACTTTGATCCCGCCGGCATTGGTGCCGATATTGCCACCAATCTGGCTGGAACCGGCCGAAGCGAAGTCGACCGGGTAATACAGGCCCTTTTCTTCGGCGACGTTCTGCAAATGCTCGGTGACCACGCCCGGCTGACAGACGGCGGTGCGGTCAGTGAGGTTCACGTCGAGAATCTGATTCATGTAGTCGAACGACACGACCACTTCGCCATTCGCGGCCACGGCGGCGGCGGAAAGCCCGGTGCGTCCGCCCGATGGCACCAGCGCCACCTTGTGCTCGTTGGCCCAACGGACAACGGCCTGCACCTGCTCGATGGTCTTGGGGAACACGATGGCGCTTGGGGCCGGGGCGAAGTGCTTGGTCCAATCCTTGCCGTACGCGTTCAGGGAGTCGGCGTCGGTCAGGACCTTGCCAGGCTCGACCAGGGTCTTCAGTTCATCAATCAGGGCAGGATTGGTCATCGACAGAACTCTCGAACAATTCATGGTCATCCTGAGAACGCTTCACGTCGCAGGAATGAGTGTTTAGCGGGGCGGCTATGCTAGCATATCGACCCCGCAGGACAGTGCCCAAGGCCAGATCTGCGGTAACGGCTTTCCTGCCGTTTGGGTCAGCTCCAGGCTGCGCCCCTCCCTGCCATTTTTCTCCGGGATACAGGTTTACGCAGATGAGCAAGACTTCTCTCGATAAGAGCAAGATCAAGTTCCTTCTTCTCGAAGGCGTCCACCAATCGGCTGTCGACGTCCTCAAGGCGGCGGGCTACACCAGCATCGAATACCTGACAGGTTCCTTGCCGGAAGCCCAGCTCAAGGAAAAGATCGCTGACGCTCACTTCATCGGCATTCGTTCGCGCACCCAACTGACCGAAGAGATCTTCGATCACGCGAAGAAGCTGGTGGCGGTCGGCTGTTTCTGCATCGGCACCAACCAGGTCGACCTGAGTGCTGCCCGTGAACGCGGTATCGCCGTGTTCAACGCGCCATACTCCAACACCCGCTCCGTTGCCGAGCTGGTGCTGGCCGAAGCGATCCTGCTGCTGCGCGGCATCCCTGAGAAAAACGCCTCCTGCCACCGTGGCGGCTGGATCAAATCCGCAGCCAACTCCTTCGAGATCCGTGGCAAGAAACTGGGCATCGTCGGCTACGGTTCGATCGGTACTCAGCTGTCGGTTCTGGCTGAAGGCCTGGGCATGCAGGTGTTCTTCTACGACACCGTGACCAAGCTGCCGCTGGGCAACGCCACTCAGGTCGGCAACCTGCACGAACTGCTGGGCATGTCCGATATCGTCACCCTGCACGTTCCGGAAACCGCTGCGACCCAGTGGATGATCGGCGAGAAGGAAATCCGCGCCATCAAGAAGGGCGGCATCCTGATCAACGCCGCGCGCGGTACCGTGGTCGAGCTGGACGCCTTGGCGGACGCGATCAAGGACAAGCACCTGATCGGCGCGGCCATCGACGTGTTCCCGGTGGAACCACGCTCCAACGACGAAGAGTTCGAAAGCCCGCTGCGTGGCCTCGACAACGTCATCCTGACCCCGCACATCGGTGGCTCGACCGCTGAAGCGCAAGCCAACATCGGTCTGGAAGTGGCAGAGAAACTGGTCAAGTACAGCGACAACGGTACTTCGGTATCGTCGGTGAACTTCCCGGAAGTGGCCCTGCCGGCTCACCCTGGCAAGCACCGCCTGCTGCACATCCACGAGAACATCCCGGGTGTGATGAGCGAGATCAACAAGGTCTTCGCCGAAAACGGCATCAACATCTCCGGTCAGTTCCTGCAGACCAACGAGAAGGTTGGCTACGTGGTGATCGACGTCGACGCCGAGTACTCGGATCTGGCGCAAGAGAAGCTGCAGCACATCAACGGCACTATCCGTAGCCGTGTGTTGTTCTGATCAAGCGTTGAGCGACAAAAAAAGGGAGCCTTCGGGCTCCCTTTTTCATGCACGCCAGAAATTTATTCGACGTTGACGGTGATTTTCTTCGAAACGATCGGTGGATCGAATGGCATGTGGCCGCTGTCACCCAATTCCAGCTGCAAGGTGTGCTTGCCAGGGGCCAGCTTGATTTCGGCCTGGGTTTGCGCCTTGCCGAAGTGCATGTGGTTGGCGTCGTTCGGAATCGGAGCACCGGCCGCTGGCAGCTTGTCGACGTCGATCAGCAAATGGTGGTGTCCGGAGTTTTTGGTGACATCGCCAGCGGGTGCAAGGGAGACGTCCTTGACGCCGAACTTGACGGTAAAGGTCTGCGGAACCTTGGCCCCGTCCTCGGGAGAAACGATGAACACTTCGGCGCCTTTTGGTGCCGGTGTCGCCGCACTGGCCAGCACCGAAACACCCATCAACACACCCGCCAACGCTGCACGTGACATAAAGCTTTTCATTTTCTTCTCCAGTTTTTCCGTAAAATCCGCACGGTCATGACAACTTCATGACCATTCGTTGTCGAAGGCACTCGACAACCATAGCAAAGCGAGCCTGACTCAGAGCGTCGCGATAATGATTTCAAAGGAGTGACCATGCGTTTTCTGCCTGGCCTGATCTGCCTGCTACCCCTTTTGAGCCCTTTGGTTCACGCCGAACTGATTGATGACGTCAACGACCGTGGCGAGCTGCGCATAGCCCTTGAGGCTAATACACCGCCCTTCAATTTCAAGGACGGCGACACCCTCACGGGGTTCGAGGTCGAGCTGGGGCAACTGCTGGCCAACGAGCTGGATGTACGCGCCGACTTCATCGTCACGGATGAGGCCGACCTGCTCCAGGGCGTTGAAAGCGGCAAATACGATGTTGCGCTCAACCACATAGCAGTGACACCCGAACTCAAGGATCGTTTCGACTTCAGCGCGCCTTACGGCAAGGCCGATGCGCAGTTGCTGGCGAAGAAGGATGAGCAGCCTCGGCCGATGGTGCTGGTGCAGGCGTTGACGGAAGAGAAGCCGAAAGCGGCAGAGCCGGTGGAGCTGGCGATTCCGTTTCAGAAGGGCAATCCGGCGTTTCAGGCCAGCCTTGCGAGCGCGATGCAGCGGATCAAGGCCGACGGACGCCTGGCGGCATTGACCGAGAAGTGGTTGAAGCCTTAAAAGCCCCTCACCCTAACCCTCCCGAAACGTCGGACCGCCCGTAGGGAGAGGGGACTGAATGGGGGTTGCTGAAGGGATACGCCGACCTGAAATGGATGTACCGAATCCGAAATCGACTGGTCAGGGCTTTATCGACTCCATAATCGGTGAGGTCTTTCAGGTCGATGCAAGACGCCGAACAACTCGGTCGGCCCCCTCTCCCTTTGGGAGAGGGCTGGGGTGAGGGCAACGATTCCGGATCAGTCCAAAGCCTCCAGGGCCAGCGCGGCCTGCGGCAGTTCCAGCTCGCTGAAGACCTGCACGCCATGGCGTTTGAGCAGCGCAGCCGTCACGCCTTCGCCAGAGACCTTCACGCCACTGAACGTCCCGTCATACGTCAGCAGATTCCCGCAAGAAGGACTGTTGGCCTTAAGCACCGCCACACGAATACCGTGCTTCTGCACCAACGCCAGCGCCTGCCGTGCACCGTCGAGAAACTGCGCACTGACATCTTCGCCATCCGTGGTGATCACCGCCGCGGCGCCATCCAGCACTTCACCACCCTGCCCGCCCGGTATCTCCGCCGCGGCCCTTGGCGTCGGCAAACCACCGGCGACTTCCGGGCACAACGGCACCACCCGCCCCTCGGCAATCCACTGCTCAAGCAAATCATACGGCCCGCTCGCACCACCGTCGTAACGCACGCGATGGCCCAACAGGCAGCGGCTGACCAGAATCTTTTCCATCTCAGAACGGCTCGTTGCCACGGCGGCGAAACCAGCCGGTCAGCGACAGGCGCTCGCGGTTCGCCGGCAATACTTCGTGCGGCACTTCACCGGAGAGAAACACCACCAGACAACCGCCCGTAGGCTGCACGTCATGCACGCGCTCATCGTTGAGGTACATGCGCAACTGGCCACCGTCCTCCGGCAGCCAGGCGTCATTGAGGTAGACCACCACCGACACCATGCGCTTGTCATCGTCGCGAAAACGGTCGACATGCCGTCGATAAAAAGCACCCGGCGGGTACAGGGCGAAATGGCACTCAAAATCCTCAAGACCGAGAAACAGGCCACGGTTGAGCGCTTCACGCAGGCTTTCCATCAAGTTCAGATAGCGGTCGCTGGCCTCGGCCTGGCCGGGATCGATCCACTGAATGTGGTCGCCACGAATCCCCTCGCGGATCTCCGAAAACGGCCCACGCCCCACCGCCGCTGGCGCCAGTTCACCCTCAGCCTCACGTTTGCGGCACTCGGCCGCCAGCTCGCGGGTCAAACCGGCGGGCAGGAATATGTTCTGCTGCGACCAGCCGTGTTCGGCCAGATCGTCGACAATGCGTAACAGCAGTGGGTGTTCAGAGGATATTTGCATGGCGCGCATAGTATGTCGGCGGCAAGAAATCCGACAGAGCCACGCGGCGGCTTGATACGAATTCTCGACAAGTACCGGCACCGCACGGAGAATAGTCCGCTGCTGACAGGAGTCCCTATGCGCCGTTTGCTTTTTTCACTGTTGATGTTCTGCGTTTTGCCCGCCTGGGCGGACGGCCACGATCAGTTATACAAGGTCGCCGGCTGGCCAGATCAACGTGCGCATTTCAATGACGCCCTGAGTGCCGCGCAGCAGCGCTACCAGAACAGCCTGCCGCCCGCCGTGTTTCAGGCGCTGGTGAATAACAGCAACCAGCGCTTCGCCCCGCAGGCCGTGGATCAACGTGCCGAGGCGCAACTGCGAAAGAACCTCGCCGATCCGAAACCGGCCCTGTCCTTCTTCCAGTCACCACTGGGCAAGAAAATCGTCGCCGCCGAATTGCTGGCGACCCGCCGCGATCAACTGGCAAAAAATGCCAAGGGCTTGCCAAAGATGCAGGCCAGCGACAGCCGTCTGCTGATCATTGGCCACCTCGCCCAGGCCTTGCCGGCGCGTGAAGCGGGCGCCGAAGTGAGCCTGGCGATCGCCGGCGTCGCGGCGGACAGTTTGAGCTCGATGATCCCGGGGCTGCTCGGTGGGGGTCAGGCGCAAGGCATGCTCAATGGTCAGCGTCAGCGCTTGATGGATCAGATTGGCGCGGACATGAACAATACGCTGCTCTATGTCTATCGCGATCTGTCGGATGAAGAGCTGGAAGAGTTTGCGACGTTTGCCGAGTCGACTGAGGGCAAGGCGTATTACCAGGCGGCGTTGGCGGCGATTCGGGCGGGGTTGGCGGTCGGGCAATGATCTTCGTTGTCTCTTAGACCGCTATCGCGAGCAGGCTCACTCCTACAGGGGTAAGCATTCCAAATGCAGGAGTGAGCCTGCTCGCGATAGGGCCCTCACAGACGCTACAGATTCCGCCCCCTGATGCGCTTGCTCAGAAACTCGAAATACTCCTCACGCATCTCCGCCGTCTCATTCGCCAGATGATGCCGCGCCTCGGCCAGCAGCAAGATCTGCGGCCGATCGAACTTCCACTTCAACACCTGCAGATTGTGCTGCCAGTCCACCGTCATGTCCGCCTGCCCCTGAATGATCAGCGGCCGGCGCGGACTTTTTTTCGCGTGCTCGACGCGGATGATCCAGCGCGACAACGCCCCTACCCATTTCGTCGGCAAGCGTCGTGGCTGCAACGGATCGGCCTGAAGAAACGGCAGGAAATCGGGATCGTTGGAGTTCTCGCTGAAGCGTCGTGCAACCCCTCTGACAAAAGGCCTCAGCAGGTAATAGCTCAGTTGCGACCAGCCCCACGCCCGTGGTCGCACCAGCGGCGCCATCAAAATCACCTGGCCCTGTGCCGGACTATTGTCACCATGGTTGAGCAGATGATCGACGACAATCGCCCCGCCGGTGCTCTGCCCGCACAGATGCCACGGCTGCGGCAGCGCGATCGACTGCGCCTCGACGAACAACGCTTGCAGGACATCCTGGTATTCAGAGAAATCGCGGATGCTCGCGCGCGGGCCGCTCGACAGACCATGGCCCGGCAAGTCGCAGGCGATCACCGCAAAGTCCTGATCCAGCGCCCACTCGATCACATGCCGATACAGCCCGGTGTGATCGTAGTAACCGTGCAGCAGAAACAGCGTCGCCTTGACCTTCTCCGGCCACCAGCAGTGGCTGACCAGCTCATAGCCATCGACCTCGAAACGGCCCATGCCACGCCAGACATCACGATGGGGAAAATCGGTCTGGTAGAAGCGTTGATAGGCCTTGGCCTCCTCCGACAACGGCTGCCACGCGGCCAGTGGCTTGAGGCTGGCGCGTAAATGATCGGGATCGAAAGTGGCAGACATGAGGCAATTCCAAAGCGGTAAACAGACTTTATCGGCCTGCGATATTCATCTGTCGCGGCAAGCATGGCAAGCTAGCCGACCTTTCGAGGATCGAAAACCATGCGTTCGCCCTACCGCACCGCACTGTTTGCCAGCCTGCTCGCGCTGATTTGCGCCGGGGTGCTGTGGGCGGCGTACGACTGGTTTCAGGGGCGTTATCTGCGTGCGTTCAGCGAACACACGGCGCTGTTTTCCGGTGATCCGCTGCGCTTGCCGGATAACCTCGCCGGCCCCGGCAAGATTCGCCTGGTGCACTTCTGGGACCCGGCCTGCCCGTGCAACGTCGGCAACCAACAGCACCTGACCGAGATGGTCGAGCAGTTCAGCGACAAGGGCGTCGAGTTCTTCGCCGTGCAGAGAACCGGCAGCCACGGCCAGTTGCCCGCTACCCTCAGTAGCCTGAAAACCATCACGATATTGCCCGGCTCCGAACAGGTACCCGCCAGTCCGGCCGTGGCGATCTGGGATCGCAGCGGCAAACTCGCGTACTTCGGCCCGTACAGCGAAGGCCTGACCTGCAATTCCAGCAACAGCTTTATCGAACCGATTTTGAATGCCCTGACGGAAGATCGCCCGGTCAATGCCACGCACACCCTGGCGGTCGGATGTTACTGCCCGTGGCCGGTGGAGGCGCAGTAAGGCATTCCGGACTTTTCAAGGACAGCGCTGCACGGCACAGAAGGTCTGTGCTAATTGTTTGCAGCCCGACGGGCGGCAATCCCGCATGCACAAGGAGTCACCATGAAGCGCGTGTTCACCGTACTTGGCTTGCTCATCGTTGTTCTGCTCGTCGGCGTCGGCGGGTATGTCTACAGCAAACAACCCACGCGCCAGGGCCAGGTCGAACTGCGTAACCTGCAAGGGTCGGTCACCGTGCGCTACGACGAACGCGGCGTGCCGCACATTCGCGCCGAGAACGAAACCGACCTCTACCGCGCCCTCGGTTATGTGCATGCCCAGGATCGGCTGTTCCAGATGGAAGCCATGCGCCGCCTCGCCCGGGGCGAACTGGCTGAAGTGCTCGGGCCGAAGCTGCTCGACACCGACAAACTGTTTCGCAGCCTGCGCATTCGTGAGCGTGCCGCCAGTTATGTGGCCAGTCTCGATAAACAGTCGCCGGCGTGGAAGGGCCTGCAAGCCTATCTGGATGGCATCAACCAGTATCAGGACAGCCACGCCGCACCGACCGAGTTTGACGTGCTGGGCATCCCCAAGCGGCCGTTCACGGCAGAAGACAGCATCAGTGTCGCTGGCTACATGGCCTATAGCTTCGCGGCGGCGTTTCGTACCGAGCCGCTGCTGACTTATGTGCGCGATCAACTGGGTGCCGATTACCTCAACGTCTTCGACCTCGACTGGCAGCCCAAAGGCGTCCTCGCCAAGGATCACGGCAAATCGACGCCAACCCTCGCCGCCGGCGACTGGAAAGACCTCAACGTCCTCGCCCGCCTCAGCGAACAGGCGCTGATCGACAACGGTCTGCCGCAGTTCGAAGGCAGCAATGCCTGGGTGATTGCCGGCAGTCGCAGCCAGAGCGGCAAGCCTCTGCTGGCGGGTGATCCGCACATTCGCTTCTCGGTGCCGTCGGTGTGGTACGAGGCGCAACTGTCGGCGCCAGGCTTCGAGTTGTACGGCCATCATCAGGCGCTGGTGCCGTTTGCGTTTCTGGGGCACAACCTGGATTTCGGCTGGAGCCTGACCATGTTCCAGAACGACGATCTGGACCTGATCGCCGAGAAGGTAAACCCGCAAAACCCGAATCAGGTCTGGTATCGCGGCCAGTGGACCGACATGGTCGTTACCGAGCAGCAAATCAATGTGAAAGGCCAGACGCCGGCGACCCTCACCCTGCGCCAATCGCCCCACGGCCCGATCGTCAACGATGCGCTCGGCACCGCTGCCGGCAAGACACCGATCGCGATGTGGTGGGCCTTTCTCGAAACGCCGAACCCGATCCTCGAAGGTTTCTATCAGCTCAACCGCGCCGACACCCTGACCAAGGCCCGCGCGGCGGCAGCCAAGGTGCAAGCTCCGGGACTGAATCTGGTTTACGCCAACGCCAAGGGTGACATCGCCTGGTGGGCCTCGGCCTTGCTGCCCAAGCGCCCGGCCGGGGTGAGGCCGGAATTCATTCTCGACGGCAGCAGCAATCAGGCCGACAAGGACGGTTACTACCCGTTCAGCGCCAACCCGCAGGAAGAGAACCCGGCGCGCGGCTATATCGTTTCGGCCAACTTCCAGCCGCTGTCGCCGACCGGCATGGAGATTCCCGGTTACTACAACCTTGCCGATCGCGGGCAGCAACTCAATCGCCAGCTCAGCGACAAGAACGTGAAGTGGACCAACGAAGCCAATCAGAAACTGCAATTGGGCACGGCGACCGGTTATGGCCCGCGTTTGCTCTCACCGTTGCTGCCGGTGTTGCGTGAGGTGGTCAGCGATCCGGCGCAACTGAAACTGGTCGAGCAACTGGCGCAGTGGCCAGGCGACTACCCGCTGGATTCGGTCAGTGCGACGGTGTTCAACCAGTTCCTCTACGACCTTGCCGACGCGGCGATGCGTGATGAGTTGGGCAATGATTTCTTCGAGACCTTGCTGTCGACACGGGTGATCGATGCGGCGCTGCCGAAGCTGGCGGCGAACGCCGATTCACCTTGGTGGGATAACCGCAACACACCGAACAAAGAGACCCGCGCCGATATCGTCCGCGCAGCGTGGCAGGCAAGCATGCAGCACCTGAAGCTGACCCTCGGCGAGAATACTGCCGAGTGGAAATGGGGCGCGGCGCACACGCTGACTCATGGTCATCCGCTGGGGCAACAGAAGCCGCTGGAGCGGATTTTCAACGTCGGGCCGTTTGCGGCGCCGGGCAGTCATGAAGTGCCGAACAACCTCTCGGCGAGGATCGGTCCGGCGCCGTGGCCGGTGACGTACGGGCCGTCGACGCGACGCCTGGTGGATTTTGCTGATCCGGCGCATGGCCTGACGATCAACCCGGTCGGTCAGAGCGGCGTGCCGTTCGACAGCCACTATGACGATCAGGCTGAGGCGTATGTCGACGGGATGTATGTGCAGGCGCATTTCAGCGAGGAAGAGGTGACGGCGAATACGCGCAGTACGTTGAAGCTGTTGCCTGCGCGAGCACCTTGAAAGCCCCTCACCCTAACCCTCTCCCAGAGGGAGAGGGGACTGACCGAGGTGTCTTTTGTCATACATCGACCTGAAAGAACGGTGTCGATTATGGATTCACAACCGCTCACTCAGGTCGGCGTATCTCACCAATATCCCCGAATCGGCCCCCTCTCCCTCTGGGAGAGGGCTGGGCGGGCGGCGTTCCGATGAGGGTCACAGCATCACCGCAAAATTCAGCCGAAACTGCTGCGGCGTAACCCCCAACCTCCGGTTAAACACACTGCGCATATGCTGCGCATCACGAAACCCACACTGATACGCCACAGTCTTCAACGGCGCCGCCGTGCTTTCCAGCATCACCCGCGCCGCATCCACCCGCGCCCGCTCGACGAATTCCGCCGGCGTGACCTTCGCTTCCCGAGCAAACACCCGAGAGAAGTTACGCGCACTCATGTTCGCCGCATTGGCCAGATCGGCAATGGTCAGGTCGCCCGTCAGATTGGCCAATACATACAACTGCACCATCGCCACCGCCGACGTCGGCTCCGCGTGCGGCGTGAGGAACGGGCTGAACTGCGACTGCCCACCGGAACGCTGAGTAAACACCACCAAGCGTTTGGCCACGCTCAACGCCAATTCAGCACCGTGATCACGGGCCAGCAGATACAACGCCAGATCAATCCCCGCCGTGACCCCCGCCGAGGTGTAGAGCGCGCCGTCCTCGACATACAGACGATCCGCTTCGACCCGTGTCGTCGGACACAACTGCGCCAACGCCTCGGCATCGTTCCAGTGCGTGGTGACGGTACGCCCCTCCAGCAGTCCGGCCCGCGCGAGCATGAACGCGCCGTTGCAGATCGAACCGAAACGCTGCGCCCGTGCGCAGGCTGCACGCAGCCAACCGTCGAACGTCGCGCCGAAATCCATGAACGGCAATTGCGGCCCACCGGCGACCAGCAGCAGGTCATAGGCGTCGAGGGCTTCGCTGAAATGCCTATGGGCATTCAGGTGCAAACCGTTGGAACAGGCCATCGGCCCGTGTTCGACGCCGATCACTTCGAGCCGATAGTGATCTTCAGGCGGCAGGAAGCGGTTGGCCTCGGCGAACACATCCAGCGGGCCGCTGACGTCCAGCGACTGCACGCCTGCGAACACGACGATGGCGACGGTTTTGGTCATGGCTGTGGCTTCCCCTTCAAGAGCAAAAGATCGCAGCCTGCGGCAGCTCCTGCAGAGAATGTGCACGACGGTAGGAGCTGCCGCAGGCTGCGATCTTTCAGCTTGGCACGATTTGCAGGTGGATTGGCAAGGATCGCAGCCATGTGTCGATTGTTCGCTTTCAGCGTCGGGAACAGACTTTCCCCATCAGCGCCACGACGGCGTTTCAGTGAGGAAACCTCCCATGAGCACGACCATTGCCGGCATCAAAATTCCCGACAGCGCCCTCGCCCGCGCTACCACCGACTACATCCGCGACATCGAATCCGACCTGCTCTACCACCATTCACGCCGGGTATTTTTGTTCGGCGCACTGAGCGGTGAACGCCAACAACTGGCTTACGATCCGGAACTGCTCTACGTCGGCGCGATGTTCCACGACCTCGGTCTGGTCGAAGGTCATCGCAGTGATGACGAGCGTTTCGAGGTGGATGGGGCGAACGCCGCGGCAGCGTTTCTCAAACCGTACGGGTTGAGCGATGACGACATCGAGCAAGTCTGGCTATCGATCGCCCTGCACACCACGCCGGGCGTACCGAAGCATCTGCGCCCGACCGTAGCGCTGGTCACCGCTGGCGTAGAAATGGACGTGCTGGGCATGGACTATGCGGCGTTCAGCACCGTGCAGCGCGAAGCGGTGGTGCATGCGCACCCGCGTGGAGAAGGTTTCAAGGAATGCATCATCTGCGCGTTTGCCGATGGTTTGCGCCATCGTCCGCAGACCACGTTCGGCAACGTGAAGACCGATGTGCTGGTGGATCAGGAGCCGGGGTTCAAGCCGATGAACTTCGTTGAAGTCATCCGCAATTCTCCCTGGACTGCATAAAACCCATTGTAGGAGTGAGCCTGCTCGCGATAGCGGTGTGTCAGCCAGGAAGTTTTCATCTGACACACCGCTATCGCGAGCAGGCTCACTCCTACATTTTGAATGGGGTTGGCCTTCAGAACGGGGCCAACCCCATTGGCTTACGCCGCTTCCGGCGCCGGCGCGCGACGCACGTCCGGCTGCTTCCACGAATCGGCTGCGCTTTCTTCGATGGCTTGCTGGATGGCTTTCTTGCGGGCTTCTTCGGCACGGCGGCTGAAGAACCAGACCATGAAGGTCACGATCGATACGGCCAGCAGTATCAGACTCGCTACGGCGTTGATCTCAGGCTTCACGCCCAGGCGCACCGCCGAGAACACTTCCATCGGCAGGGTCGTCGAACCCGGCCCGGAGACGAAGCTTGCCAGTACCAGGTCATCCAGCGACAGCGCGAACGACATCATGCCGCCCGCCGCCAGCGATGGCGCGATCATCGGGATGGTGATCAGAAAGAACACCTTCCACGGCCGTGCACCGAGGTCCATCGCCGCCTCTTCGATCGACAGGTCGAGCTCACGCAGACGCGCCGACACCACCACCGCCACATACGCCGCACAGAATGTGGTGTGGGCGATCCAGATGGTGACGATGCCACGTTCCTGCGGCCAGCCGATCATCTGCGCCATGGCCACGAACAGCAGCAACAGCGACAGACCGGTGATCACTTCCGGCATCACCAACGGCGCCGTCACCAGACCGCCGAACAGCGTGCGGCCCTTGAAGCGGGTGATGCGGGTCAGCACGAATGCCGCCAGCGTGCCCAGCGCCACCGCGGCAACCGCGGTGTAGCAGGCAATTTCCAGCGAGCGCAGCACCGAGCCCATCAGTTGCGTGTTATCGAGCAGGCCGACGTACCACTTGATCGACCAGCCGCCCCACACCGTCACCAGTTTCGAGGCGTTGAACGAGTAGATCACCAGGATCAACATCGGCAGGTAGATGAACAACAAACCCAGAACCAGCATCAGGCTGGAGAAACGGAAGCGCTTCATTCTTTACCCTCCATTTCCTTGGCCTGACTGCGGTTGAACAGAATGATCGGCACAATCAGGATCGCCAGCATCACCACCGCCAGCGCGGACGCCACCGGCCAGTCACGGTTGTTGAAGAACTCTTGCCAGAGCACTTTACCGATCATCAGGGTTTCCGGACCGCCGAGCAGTTCCGGGATCACGAACTCGCCGACCACCGGGATGAACACCAGCATGCAGCCGGCAATGATCCCGTTCTTGGACAGTGGAATAGTGATTTTCCAGAAGCTGTTGAAGGTGCTCGAACCGAGGTCGGAGGCTGCTTCCAGCAGGCTTTGATCGTGCTTCACCAGGTTGGCGTACAGCGGCAAGATCATGAACGGCAGGTACGAGTAAACGACACCGATGTACACCGCAAGGTTAGTGTTGAGGATCTGCAGCGGCTCATCGATAAAGCCCATGCTCATCAGGAAACCGTTGAGCAAACCGTTGTTGCTGAGGATGCCCATCCACGCGTAAACGCGGATCAGGATCGCCGTCCAGGTCGGCATCATGATCAGCAGCACCAGCACCGTTTGCAGCTCTTTACGGGCGGTGGCGATGGCGTAGGCCATCGGGTAACCAATCAACAGGCACAACAACGTGCTGAAAAACGCCATCTTCAACGAGCCGAGGTAAGCGGCGATGTACAACTCGTCGCCCGCCAGCATCGCGTAGTTGCCCAGGTTCAGCAGCAGTTGCAGCTTCTGCTCGGCGTACGTGTAGATCTCGGTGTACGGCGGGATGGCCACGTCGGCTTCGGCGAAGCTGATCTTCAAAACGATGAAGAACGGCAGCATGAAGAACAGGAACAGCCAGATGAACGGGACCCCGATGACCAACTGCCGGCCATTGGGGATTATTCGGTTGATGCGGCGTTTGAATTTGCGCATGTTCATGAGCGAAGTACCACGCCGCTGTCGTCTTCCCACCACACGTAGACCTGATCGCCCCAGGTCGGGCGCGCGCCACGACGTTCGGCGTTGGCCACGAACGACTGCACCAGTTTGCCGCTCGGCAGTTCAACGTAGAACACCGAGTGGCCGCCGAGGTAAGCGATGTCGTGGACCTTGCCGCTCGACCAGTTGTATTCGCAGGTCGGCTGGTCGGCGGTGACCAGCAGCTTCTCCGGACGAATCGCGTAAGTCACCGATTTGTCCTGCACCGACGTGCTGATGCCGTGGCCGACGTAGATCTGCCGGTCAAGGTCTTTGCAGGTAATGGTCGCGTGGCCTTCGGCGTCGTCGATCACTTCGCCTTCGAAGATGTTCACGTTACCGATGAATTCGCAGACCAGGCGGCTGGTCGGGGTTTCGTAGATGTCGATCGGGCTGCCGATCTGGGCGATCCAGCCCAGGTGCATGATCGCGATGCGCTCGGCCATGGTCATGGCCTCTTCCTGGTCGTGGGTCACCATCACGCAGGTCACGCCGACGCGCTCGATGATTTCTACCAGTTCCAGCTGCATCTGCGAACGCAGTTTCTTGTCCAGTGCGCCCATCGGCTCATCGAGCAACAGCAGCTTCGGCCGCTTGGCCAGCGAACGTGCCAGCGCCACACGCTGACGCTGACCGCCCGACAGTTGATGCGGCTTGCGCTTGGCGTACTGGCTCATCTGCACCAGCTTGAGCATCTCGGCCACACGGGCATCGACCTCAGCCTTGGGAATCTTGTCCTGCTGCAGGCCGAAGGCGATGTTCTGCGCCACGGTCATGTGTGGGAACAAGGCGTACGACTGGAACATCATGTTGATCGGTCGCTCGTACGGCGGCATGTCGGTGATGTCGACGCCGTCGAGGAAAATGCGCCCCTCCGTGGGCCGTTCGAACCCTGCCAGCATCCGCAGCAGAGTGGATTTGCCCGATCCCGAACCGCCGAGCAGGGCGAAGATCTCGCCCTTTTTGATTTCCAGGGACACATCGTCCACGGCAATCGTCTCGTCGAACTTCTTCGTGACCCGGTCGATTTTGACCAACACCTGCTTAGGTGTCTGGTCGCCCTCGAGGGCTTTCTTATAGGCGCCGGAGGCAACTGCCATTTACGAAACTCCCAGAAAAAAACAGTGCAGTTCGCCCACGCAGGCGAACCCTGGATAGTGTGTGCCTTACATACCCGACTTGACCTTGGTCCAGCTGCGGGTCATCAGACGTTGAATGTTCGGTGGCAACTCGATCGACACGTAAGCCTTGTCGATCACGGCCTGCGGTGGATAAACCGATGCATCGGTACGGATGGATTGTTCCATCAGCTTGTCCGACCCCGGGTTGGGGTTGGCGTAACCGACGTAATCACTGACCTGAGCGATCACCTCAGGTTTCAGCAGATAGTTGATGAAGGCATGGGCCTCCTTCACGTTCGACGAATCCTTGGGGATTGCCAGCATGTCAAACCACAGGGCGCCGCCCTCTTTCGGCACCGCGTAGGCGATGTTCACGCCCTTCTTGGCTTCCTCGGCGCGGTGCTTCGCCTGGAAGATGTCGCCGGAGAAGCCGATCGCCACGCAGATGTCGCCGTTGGCCAGATCACCGATGTATTTCGAGGAATGGAAGTAGGTCACGTAAGGACGCACCGCGAGCAATTTGTCGGTGGCCTTTTCGTAGTCCTTGGGATTGGTGCTGTTGGCATTCAGGCCCAGATAGTTGAGCACGGTCGGCATCATTTCATCCGCCGAATCGAGGAACGCCACGCCGCAGCTTTGCAGCTTCTTGATGTTCTCCGGCTCGAACAGCACGCCCCACGAATCGATCTTGTCGACACCGAGCACGGCCTTCACTTTGTCGACGTTGTAGCCGATGCCGTTGGTGCCCCACAGGTACGGCACGGCGTACAGGTTGCCCGGATCGTTCTGCTCCAAACGCTTGAGCAGCGCCGGGTCGAGATTGGAATAATTGGGCAACTGCGCCTTGTCGAGCTTCTGGAACGCGCCGGCCTTGATCTGTTTGCCAAGGAAGTGGTTCGACGGCACAACCACGTCGTAACCGGTACGCCCGGCCAGCAGCTTGCCTTCCAGGGTTTCGTTGGAGTCGAAGACGTCGTAGACCGGCTTGATCCCGGTGGCTTTCTGGAAGTCGGCCAGGGTGGTCTCGCCGATGTAATCGGACCAGTTATAAATATGCACCGTACCGGCGGCCTGGGCTCCGACAGCAATCGTCAGGCCGGCAGTGGCCAGCAGGGCTTTGCGCAAAGAAGAAAAAATAGGCAAGTGGAGGTCCTCTAAATTAGTTGGGCCCAAGTTGCCCCGCGCTGCATGACAGCCGTGGCTGCCCGGCAACAAAACCGGCGCGCAACTTACCCTCGAAAAACCGTTCCAGCAAAACTTTCTGTCATTTAATTAATCCGCTGGCCGCCCTCGCGGGGAATGACGGCCAGCGGTTGTTGCTTCAAACCGGTTTATTTACCGGATTTGATCTTGGTCCAGCTGCGCGTCATTTCACGCTGGGTCGCCGCCGGCAAGTCGGCGATGGCATACAACTTGGCCTGCACGTCGGCTGGCGGGTAGATGCCTGGATCACTGGTGATGTCTTTTTCCACCAGTGGCGTTGCCGCAGCGTTACCGTTCGGGAAACGTACAGCGTTGGTGATGCCGGCCATGACTTCAGGCTTCTGCAGGAAGGTCATGAACTTGTAGGCGCCTTCAACGTTTTCGGCATCTTTAGGGATGGCGACCATGTCGAAGAAGCTGCCCGCGCCTTCTTTCGGAATGGCGTAGCTGACTTTCACCTTGTCACCGGCCTCGGCGGCACGCGACTTGGCCTGCTGCACGTCACCCGAGTAGCCGACCGCTACGCAGATGTTGCCGTTGGCCAGGTCCGAGATGTACTTGGAGGAGTGGAAGTAGGTGATCGAAGGACGAATCTTGAGGAACAGTTCCTCGGCTTTCTTGATGTCTTCTTTCTTCTGGCTGTCGGTTGGCAGGCCCAGGTAGTGCAGCGCGACCGGGAGCATTTCGGTCGGCGAATCGAGGAAGCTCACACCGCAACCCTTGAGCTTGGCGATGTTCTCAGGCTTGAGCAGCACATCCCACGAGTCGATCGTGTCGACGCCCAGCGCAGCCTTGACCTTCTCCGGGTTGTAGCCGATGCCGATCGAGCCCCACATGTACGGGAAGGCGTGCTTGTTGCCCGGATCGCTGACCGACACGGCCTTGAGCAGGTCCTGGTTGAGGTTCTTCCAGTTAGGCAGCTTGGACTGGTCCAGCTCCTGGTAAACGCCAGCCTTGATCTGCTTGGCCAGGAAGTTGTTCGACGGTACGACCACATCGTAGCCGGACTTGCCCGCGAGCAGTTTGGCTTCCAGGGTCTCGTTACTGTCGAATACGTCGTAGACGACCTTGATCCCCGACTCTTTCTCGAAGTTGGCGATGGTGTCTGGCGCAATGTAGTCGGACCAGTTGTAGACGTGCAGCACTTTGTCGTCCGCGTGAACCGCACCCGCCATCATGCCCGCCACGGACAGCGCGAGAAGTGTCTTGCCAGCAAGCTTTTTACCTAATGCCTTCATGCGTCATGCTCCAAATTTTTCTTTTTTGAACCACTTTGTTCAGCGGCCGAACCCGGACAACTGGAACCGCGGCTAGTCTGGCAAGATCCGAGGCGGTCTTTCAAGAAAAGACCAGCCTTTCTGACAGCTTTGAGCGAGAGCGCCGCGGCTCCCCCGCTCAGAGCCTAGCACTTAGCCCTGCAGCGCACTGAGGGTCAGGTCCAGACACTTGCGTGCCTTGGTCACCAGCTCATCGATCTCGGCTTTGCTGATCACCAGCGGCGGCGCGATGATCATGGTGTCGCCCACAGCGCGCATGATCAGGCCGTTGTCGAAGCAGAACTGACGGCAAATCATGCCGACGCCCTTGCCTTCGTAACGCTTGCGCGTGGCCTTGTCCTGCACCAGCTCGATTGCGCCCAACAGACCGACGCCGCGAACTTCACCCACCAATGGGTGATCGTTCAGTTCCCGCAGACGTTTCTGCAAATACGGTGCCGTTTCGTTGTGCGCGTTCTCGATAATTTTTTCATCGCGCAGGATGCGGATGTTTTCCAGGCCCACCGCTGCCGCCACCGGGTGACCGGAGTAGGTGAAGCCGTGGTTGAAATCGCCGCCCTCGTTGAGTACTGCCACCACCGAGTCGCGAACGATCAGGCCACCCATCGGGATGTAGCCGGAAGTCAGGCCTTTGGCGATGGTCATCATGTCCGGCTTGAGGTCGTAGAAATCGCTGCCGAACCACTCACCGGTACGGCCGAAACCGCAAATCACTTCGTCCGCGACGAACAGGATGTCGTACTTGGCGAGGATTTCCTTGATGCGCGGCCAGTAGGTGTCGGGCGGAATGATCACGCCGCCAGCGCCCTGGATCGGCTCGGCAATAAAGGCACCGACGTTGTCGACGCCGACTTCGAGAATCTTCTCTTCCAGCTGATTGGCCGCCCAGATGCCGAACTCTTCCGGGGACATGTCGCCACCCTCGGCAAACCAGTACGGCTGCGCGATGTGGACGATGCCCGGAATCGGCAAGTCGCCTTGTTCGTGCATGTAAGTCATGCCGCCGAGGCTCGCGCCGGCCACAGTGGAACCGTGATAACCGTTCTTGCGGCTGATGATGACTTTCTTGTTCGGCTGGCCCTTGATCGCCCAGTAGTGGCGAACCATGCGCAGCATGGTGTCGTTGCCTTCGGAGCCGGAACCGGTGAAGAACACGTGGTTCATGCCTTGCGGTGCGACGTCGGCGATTGCCTTGGCCAGCTCCAGTGCCGGCGGGTGCGCGGTCTGGAAGAACAGGTTGTAGTACGGCAGTTCGCGCATCTGTTTGGCGGCGGCGTCGGCCAGTTCATCGCGACCGTAACCGATGGCCACGCACCACAGACCGGCCATGCCGTCGAGGATCTTGTTGCCTTCGCTGTCCCACAGGTAAACACCCTTGGCGTTGGTGATGATCCGCGGGCCTTTCTCTTTCAACTGCTTGAAGTCGCTGAACGGGGCCAGGTGGTGCTCATTGCTGAGTGCTTGCCACTCGCGGGTTTGCGGGTTGTTGCTGGTCATGCCAATTCTCCTTGTTATCGGTGAAGGCGCGGCCGGTGAGGACCGCGCCCGGCGTATCAGACGGCGAAGAGCAGGTATTCACGCTCCCAGGAACTGATCACGCGCTTGAAGTTTTCATGCTCGGCCCGTTTTACCGCGACGTAGCCAGTGATGAAGGTTTTGCCCAGGTACTTCTCGATGGTCGCGCTGTTTTCCATACGCTCCAGCGCATCTTCGATGGTCAGCGGCAAGCGCAGGTTGCGGCGCTCGTAACCACGACCGACCACCGGTGCGCTCGGGTTGAGGCCTTCGACCATGCCGATGTAACCGCAGAGCAGGCTCGCGGCAATCGCCAGGTACGGGTTGGCGTCAGCGCCCGGCAGGCGGTTTTCCACGCGGCGGTTCTGCGGACCGGCATCCGGTACACGCAGACCCACGGTACGGTTTTCCTCGCCCCACTCGACGTTTACTGGCGCGGAGGTGTCCGGCAGGAAGCGGCGGAACGAGTTGACGTTAGGGGCGAACAGCGGCAGCAATTCCGGGATCAGCTTCTGCAAACCACCGATGTGGTGCAGGAACAGCTGGCTCATGGTCCCGTCTTCATTGGAGAAGACGTTCTTGCCGGTTTCGATGTCGATGATGCTCTGGTGCAAGTGCATCGCACTGCCCGGTTCGCCGGTCATCGGCTTGGCCATAAAGGTGGCTGCCACGTCGTGCTTGAGCGCGGCTTCGCGCATGGTGCGTTTGAACACCAGAATCTGGTCGGCCAGCGACAGCGCGTCGCCGTGACGGAAGTTGATCTCCATCTGCGCCGTGCCGTCTTCATGGATCAGCGTGTCGAGGTCCAGTTCCTGCAGTTCGCACCAGTCGTAGACGTCTTCGAACAGCGGGTCGAATTCGTTCGCCGCTTCAATGGAGAACGACTGACGACCGATTTCCGGACGGCCCGAGCGACCAATCGGCGGCTGCAACGGATAGTCGGGGTCGTCGCTGCGCTTGGTCAGGTAAAACTCCATTTCAGGCGCCACGATCGGCTGCCAGCCCTTGTCGGCATAGAGTTTGAGGACTTTCTTGAGGACGTTGCGCGGCGACAGCTCGATCGGGTTGCCTTGCTTGTCGTAGGTGTCGTGGATCACCTGCGCGGTCGGCTCGATGGCCCATGGCACCATGTACACGGCGTTCTGGTCGGGGCGGCAGATCATGTCGATGTCGGCCGGGTCGAGCAGTTCGTAATAGATGTCGTCTTCGACGTAGTCGCCGGTCACGGTCTGCAACAGCACGCTTTCTGGCAGGCGCATGCCTTTTTCGGCGATGAACTTGTTGGTCGGCGAAATCTTGCCCCGGGTGATACCGGTCAAGTCGGCGATCATGCATTCGACTTCTGTGATCTTGTGGTCTTTCAACCAATCGGTGAGCTGGTCGAGGTTGTTACTCATAAATGCCTCTGGGCTGAGTCTCCTGACGTGGTGTCAGGCAAAGTTTGACGCCGGGGCGTCGCGTTAAAGGGGGCTTGCTCGCGCAGTGCCGGCTTATGCCTGGCACCGCGCATAGACAATGAAAGAGGAGCTTACCTGCCCTTTACGCTGGCGTTGCATTTCCTGTGCACATTCAAGGCGTGCAGAATCATGAGCACGACTTGGCAAGCGGCACAGGCTTTGAGGGTGAAAGCGATCTATATTGGAGGGGGACGCCATAAACAGGGTGCTTTCCCGTACGTCCAGAATATCGGACGCTGACGCTTGAACGGTCATGGACGGGAACATCGTCGGCAAGCGGCGAGCCTTGCTGGCTGCGCTATCGACGGATTTGTCGCCACTGATGTGATGAGCATGCAGACCGGACTGTTGCGAGCAGTCAGTGATGCCGATTAACGGCAGGCGAGACATGAAGCACCCCGGTATTATTGCTGTTATGGGTTTGATCCGAGCTTAGCCTTGTTCATTTTTTTACACAACACCCCCGTAAAAAATACAACACGGCCTGCTCAAGCCCGCGGGTGCCAACTGCCCCAAGGACAAAAAACCGCCCAAAAGTGCCCCATAAATGCCCTCACAGCGCTTTTTTAGGGCAAAAAAGGCCTCGCTTGACTTCGGCAGGCCGTTCGGGTTGACTGAAACCAGAAAAGATCAATGATTGATATTTTTAACAACAAAGGTGTTGCATCATGTCGGTACCCCCGCGTGCCGTTCAGCTCAACGAAGCGAACGCGTTCCTTAAGGAACATCCTGAGGTTCTGTACGTTGACCTTCTGATTGCGGATATGAATGGTGTGGTGCGCGGCAAGCGCATTGAACGCACCAGCCTCCACAAGGTTTACGAGAAAGGCATCAACCTGCCGGCCTCTCTATTTGCTCTGGATATCAACGGCTCTACGGTGGAAAGCACCGGCCTGGGCCTGGACATCGGCGATGCCGATCGTATCTGCTATCCAATCCCCGATACCCTGTGCAACGAGCCATGGCAGAAGCGCCCGACCGCGCAACTGTTGATGACCATGCACGAACTCGAAGGTGACCCATTCTTCGCCGATCCGCGCGAAGTGCTCCGTCAAGTTGTTGCAAAGTTTGACGAGCTGGGCCTGACCATCTGCGCCGCATTCGAACTCGAGTTCTACCTGATCGACCAGGAAAACGTGAACGGCCGTCCGCAGCCGCCACGCTCGCCGATCTCCGGCAAACGCCCGCACTCGACGCAGGTCTACCTGATCGACGACCTCGACGAATACGTCGACTGCCTCCAGGACATTCTGGAAGGTGCCAAAGAGCAAGGCATCCCGGCCGACGCCATCGTCAAGGAAAGTGCCCCGGCGCAGTTCGAAGTGAACCTGCACCACGTCGCTGACCCGATCAAGGCGTGCGACTACGCGGTACTGCTCAAGCGTCTGATCAAGAACATCGCCTACGACCATGAAATGGACACCACCTTCATGGCCAAGCCGTACCCGGGCCAGGCTGGCAATGGTCTGCACGTACACATTTCGATTCTGGATAAAGAAGGCAAAAACATTTTTGCCAGCGAGGATCCCGAGCAGAACGCCGCGCTGCGTCACGCGATCGGCGGTGTGCTCGAGACCCTGCCCGCGCAGATGGCTTTCCTCTGCCCGAACGTCAACTCGTACCGTCGTTTCGGCGCGCAGTTCTACGTACCGAACTCGCCTTGCTGGGGCCTGGACAACCGCACCGTGGCGATTCGCGTACCGACCGGCTCGTCCGATGCCGTACGTATCGAACACCGCGTGGCCGGTGCCGACGCCAACCCGTACCTGCTGATGGCTTCGGTACTGGCCGGCGTGCACCACGGTCTGACCAACAAGATCGAGCCGGGCGCGCCTGTTGAAGGCAACAGCTACGAGCAGAACGAACAAAGCCTGCCGAACAACTTGCGCGATGCTCTGCGCGAGCTGGACGACAGCGAGGTGATGGCCAAGTACATCGATCCGAAGTACATCGATATCTTCGTCGCCTGCAAGGAAAGCGAGCTGGAGGAGTTCGAACACTCCATCTCCGACCTTGAGTACAACTGGTATCTGCATACCGTTTAAACGGTTGTAGCGCCAAAAGGAACGCCGTCGGCTCTCGCAGCCAACGGCGTTTTTTTATGGCCCGAACAATTGCGAATAATGGCCGCCTTCGGCGGTTCGGGAGCAAGCTCCCTCCCACAGGGAGATCTCCTGTGTACAAAAATTTCATCTCACTGGAAATCCCCTGTGGGAGCGAGCTTGCTCCGGGCGGCGTTCCGACGAAGGCGTACTGGCAGACAACACGGAACCCGGCTCGTACAATGCCCGCTGCCCCGCAGGAGACTTCCATGACGCGACCCGCCCCCGTCCGCAAACCCCGCGCCCGCAGTCAGGCGCGCATCGACTCGATACTCGACGCCGCGCGCACCTTGCTGGCTGCCGAGGGTGTGGCCAGTCTGTCGATCTACAGTGTCGCCGAGCGTGCGCAGATCCCGCCTTCCTCCGTGTACCACTTCTTCGCCAGCGTACCGGCGCTGCTTGAGGCACTGACGGCGGATGTGCACGCCGCATTCCGCGCCTGCCTGCAAGCGCCGATCGATCACGATGCCCTGCGTGACTGGCGGGATCTGTCGCGACTGGTGGAGCAACGAATGCTGGAGATCTATGACGAAGACGCGGCGGCGCGTCAGTTGATCCTTGCTCAGCATGGTTTGACCGAAGTGACCCAGGCTGACCGTCAGCACGACATCGAACTGGGCGATCTGATGCACAAGCTGTTCGATCATCACTTCGAGTTGCCGAGGTTGCCGGAGGATGTCGATGTGTTTGCCCTGGCGATGGAGCTGGGTGACCGCGTGTATGCGCGGTCAGTGCAGCAGCACGGGCAGATCACGCCGCGCATGGCCGAGGAAGGGATGCGGGTGTTTGATGCCTATATCGGGTTGTACCTGCCGCCTTACCTGCCCAAGCGTTGAGACATGATCGTTCCCACGCTCTGCGTGGGAATGCAGCCCGTGACGCTATGCGTCACTGGACGCGGAGCGTCCCTGGAGGCATTCCCACGCGGAGCGTGGGAACGATCACACTGCTCTCAATCCATGAAAAAACCCCGAAGGGCTCACGCCCTTCGGGGTTGTTTTTTACTCACTGGCTTACAACTTGGCGATCGACACCTCGGTGGATTTCACAAAGGCGATCACTTCGCTGCCGACCACCAGTTCCAGCTCCTTGACCGAGCGGGTGGTGATCACCGAAGTCACGATGCCGGAAGCGGTCTGCACGTCGATTTCCGACAGCACGTCACCGAGGACGATTTCCTTGATCGAGCCTTTGAACTGGTTACGGACGTTGATGGCTTTGATAGTCATGGCAATGATTCCTGTCGTTTGCTTGAGTTATTGAGCCCAACGCAGTTGCGTAGGCAGTGGTGAAACAGGTTCCGGCGCCGGCGGTTCGCCGGGCAGGGAGAGAACACGGTTAAGCACTTCGGTTTCCAGCGCGGCCAGCCTGTGCGAACCACGCACTCGCGGCCGCGGCAGTTCCACATGCAGGTCGAGGCCGACTTCGCCGTCCTCGATCAGAATCACCCGATCGGCAATCGCCACCGCTTCGCTGACGTCGTGGGTCACCAGCAGCACGGTGAAGCCGTGTTGCTGCCAGAGACGTTCGATCAGTTGCTGCATTTCAATGCGGGTCAGCGCGTCCAGTGCGCCGAGCGGTTCGTCGAGCAACAGCAGACGCGGTTGGTGGATCAGCGCCCGAGCCAGTGCAACGCGCTGCTTCTGCCCGCCAGATAACGCTGCCGGCCACTCATTGGCACGATCCGCCAGACCCACCGCGTCCAGCGCTTCGAGTGCCTTGGGACGCCAGTTGCCTTTAAGGCCCAGGCCGACGTTGTCGATGATCTTTTTCCACGGCAGCAGCCGTGCTTCCTGGAACATCAACCGGGTGTCTTCGCGTGCCTCACTGAGTGGCGCAGAGCCTGCGAACAGTTCACCGCCAGTCGGTTGATCAAGCCCCGCGAGCAGGCGTAGCAAGGTACTTTTGCCGCAACCACTGCGCCCGACCACAGCGACGAATTGCCCCGCCGGAATGTGCAGATCAATGTCACGCAGCACCTGCCGTGCGCCGAAGGTTTTCTGCAGGTTGCGCACTGCCAGCGGAATGCCGCGCAGCAGACGTGGAGGTTGTTGAGCGGTCATGCCGCACCTCCCTTGGCAACCTGATAGGCCGGATGCCAGCGCAACCACACCCGCTCAAGTCCTCGAGCGGCGAGGTCGGCGAGTTTGCCGAGCACCGCGTAAAGCAGGATCGCCAGCACCACCACGTCGGTCTGCAAGAACTCACGGGCGTTCATCGCCAGATAGCCGATGCCCGAGCTGGCCGAGATGGTTTCGGCGACGATCAGCGTCAACCACATAAAGCCCAGGGCGAAGCGCACACCAACCAGAATCGAAGGCAACGCACCCGGCAGAATCACCTGCCAGAACAGGCTGAACCCGCTCAAGCCATAACTGCGTGCCATCTCCACCAGCGCCGGATCGACGTTGCGGATGCCGTGATAGGTGTTGAGGTAGATCGGGAATAACGTGCCCAGCGCCACCAGAAAAATCTTCGCCGACTCATCGATGCCGAACCACAGGATCACCAGCGGAATCAGCGCCAGATGCGGCACGTTGCGGATCATCTGCACCGAGCTGTCGAGCAGGCGTTCGCCCCATTTCGACAGGCCGGTGATGAAGCCCAAGACCAGACCGATGCTGCCGCCGATGGTGAAACCGAGTGCCGCGCGCCAGCCGCTGATCGCCAGATGCGTCCAGATCTCGCCGCTGCGCACCAGACTGACGCCGGCCTCGATCACCGCCACCGGTGCCGGCAGAATCCGCGTCGACAACCAACCGGCCGACACCGACAACTGCCACACCGCCAGCAGCAACACCGGCAACGCCCAGGGCGCGAGGCTGTGGATAAATTTCTTCATGGCGCGCCTCAGCTCTGCGACGCGGCTTTGGGAAGAATGTCGTTGGCGACCATCTCGCCGAACGGGCTGACATACCCGGCGCTTTTCGGCAGTTCCGGACGCTCGATGTCGAGGTGCGGGAACAGCAGTTCGGCGACGCGATACGACTCTTCGAGGTGTGGATAACCAGAGAAGATGAAGGTGTCGATGCCCAGATCGGCGTATTCCTTCACGCGAGCGGCCACGGTCGGGCCATCGCCGACCAGCGCCGTACCGGCACCGCCGCGCACCAGACCAACACCGGCCCACAGGTTCGGGCTGACCTCGAGGTTGTCACGGCTACCGCCGTGCAGGGCGGCCATGCGTTGTTGGCCGACCGAATCGAAGCGCGCCAGCGACGCTTGAGCGCGAGCGATGGTGTCGTCGTCCAGGTGCGAGATGAGCCGATCTGCCGCTTGCCAGGCTTCAGCATTGGTTTCGCGGACGATCACGTGCAGACGAATACCGAAGCGCACGGTGCGGCCAAGCTTGGCGGCTTTGGCCCGCACTTGTTCGATCTTCTCGGCCACGGCGGCCGGGGGTTCGCCCCAAGTCAGGACCATTTCCACTTGTTCAGCGGCCAAGTCCTGCGCGGCTTCCGACGAGCCACCGAAGTACAGCGGCGGACGCGGTTGCTGGATTGGCGGATAAAGCAGCTTCGCGCCCTTCACGCTGATGTGCTGGCCGTCGTAATCGACGGTTTCGCCTTCCAGCACACGGCGCCAGATGCGGGTGAATTCCACCGAGGCCTGATAGCGTTCTTCGTGGCTGAGGAACAGACCGTCGCCGGCCAACTCTTCCGGGTCACCGCCGGTCACCAGATTGAACAGTGCACGGCCGCCGGACAGACGATCCAGCGTCGCAGCCTGACGCGCTGCCACCGTCGGGGAAATGATCCCGGGGCGCAGGGCGACAAGGAACTTCAGACGCTGGGTCACCGGGATCAGCGACGCCGCCACCAGCCACGAGTCTTCGCAAGAGCGGCCGGTAGGAATCAGCACACCGCCGAAGCCCAGACGATCCGCCGCTTGCGCGACTTGTTGCAGATAACCGTGATCAACGGCGCGAGCGCCTTCGGCGGTGCCAAGGTAATGGCCGTCGCCGTGGGTGGGCAGGAACCAGAAGATATTGAGGCTCATGGAGTGGTCTCCTTGGGGATTCGAATTACTGGGCTTGGGTGGCCGAGCTTTGGGCCACAGCGGCCGGCGGTGTCCAGATCACATCCTTGATGCTCAGCGGCTTGGGAATCAGCTTGAGCTGGAAGAACGTGTCAGCGATTTTCTGCTGCGCGGCGACCACTTCGGGGGTCAGGAACAACGCGCCGTAGCCTTGGCGTTTTACCGAGGTCAGGGTGATGTCCGCCGGCAGGCCGAGCAGTGGCGCGACCTGTTGGGTCACGTCTTCAGGATTGGCTTTGGACCACTCGCCAACGGCGCGCACTTCTTCCACGAGGGTCTTGATCACCTCAGGATTTTTCTGTGCGTATGGCTTGGTCGCGAGGTAGAACTGGTGGTTGTCGACGATGCCTTTGCCGTCGCGCAGGGTGTGCGCTTGCAGCTGTTTCTCGGCGGCAGCCTGGTACGGATCCCAGATGACCCAGGCGTCGACGCTGCCACGCTCGAACGCGGCGCGGGCATCGGCCGGCGGCAGGAAGACGGTTTGAATGTCGGTGTACTTGAGGCCGGCGTCTTCCAGTGCGCGCACCAGCAGGTAGTGCACGTTGGAGCCTTTGTTCAGAGCGACTTTCTTGCCTTTGAGATCGGCCACCGATTTGATCGGCGAGTCTTTCGGCACAAGGATCGCTTCGCTGTTCGGCGCTGGCGGCTCGTAGGCGACATAGAGCAGATCGGCACCGGCCGCCTGAGCGAAGACTGGCGGGGTTTCGCCGGTGACGCCGAAGTCGATCGAGCCGACATTCAGGCCTTCGAGCAGCTGCGGGCCGCCGGGGAATTCAGTCCATTGCACGTCGACGCCTTGGGCAGCCAGACGTTTTTCCAAAGTGCCTTTGGCTTTGAGCAGCACCAACGTGCCGTACTTCTGATAACCGATCCGCAAGGTCTCGGCTTGAGCTTGAGTGATGGCGCCGAAGGTGACAGCCGCAGCAAACAGAGCGACCAGACCACGACGCAAAAATACAGTGCGCATAGCGCTCTCCTTTTTGCTGTTGGGTTTTGGCTGCACCTGCTTAACCGTTAGCGGCTGAGTAAGGTGAGTTTTTTTGCCTGAAAAGTGCCTGCGCTCGATCATGCTGCGTTAAAAGTCAGCTCGGAATGCTCATTGACTAACGTCAACTCCGCTTCCTCGCTAACTTTTGCCTTGCCTGCTCTTCGCTCGGCGACTTTTCAAACAAAAAAATAAAATTGCTTTAAATGCTCCAGCGAGCACTCAACAAACGTTCGTTCAACAGGCCCGGTTCCAGCGGTTTCGGCCGGCGGGCCATGGCGCCGACAAACTGATCCAGCGCTTCATGCAGACGCTGCTCCAGCGCCGGAGCCAGTTGCGCCGCGGCACTGCCTTCGCCGTAAGCGATCTGGCTGTCCTCGGCGAAAATCCCCTGGAGCATTTCCTGGGCTTTGAGCGCCGACAGCACAGGCTTGAGCGCGTAATCGACCACCAGCATGTGGGCGATGCTGCCGCCGGTGGCCATCGGCAAGACAATCTTGTGGTTCAGGGCGCGCTCGGGCAGCAGATCCAGCAGGGTCTTCAACGCGCCGGAAAACGACGCTTTATAAATCGGTGTGGCGATCAGCAGGCCGTCGGCGTTTTCAATCTGTTGCAGCAGGTCGAGCACCTTCGGGCTGTCGAAGCGGGCATGGAGCAAATCTTCGGCCGGGAAATCCCGCACCTGATAACTCACCACTTCCACCCCTTGCTGCTGTAACCAGCGTTGTGAGCGCTCCAGCAGCACCCCGGAACGGGAGCGCAGGCTGGGACTGCCACCGAGTGAGACGACCAGCATCGAGACAATTCCTTAAGCGTTACTGGCGATTCGCGGGTTGCGATCTCGCTTCGATGGGAGTGACCTTACCAGCTGATTTATATATCCATAAATCATATTTATTCATTTGGTTATTCGTTTTGGAGATATAACTTCCTGCAAACGGCAGGCGAAAAAAAAGGCCGTCGAAACGGCCCGAAATCCCCTGCTTTGTGGCTACACACTGATCGTTCCCACGCTCTGCGTGGGAATGAATCCAAGGACGCTGCGCGTCCAGCGGCATTCCCACGCGGACAGTTCGACGCCTCGACGTGGGAACGATCTGCCCAGTAAGGTCACTTATTCGGCTGTGGCGTCAGGCGCAGGTACGGCTTCACCGCGCGATAGCCCTTGGGAAAGCGCTGCTTGATCTCTTCCTCATCCTTCAACGAAGGCACGATCACTACCTCATCACCGTCCTGCCAGTTGGCCGGGGTGGCCACCTTGTAGTTGTCGGTGAGCTGCAGCGAATCGATTACCCGCAGAATCTCGTGGAAGTTGCGCCCGGTACTCGCCGGATAAGTGATGGTCAGGCGAATCTTCTTGTTCGGATCGATCACGAACAGCGAACGCACGGTCAGTGTGTCGTTGGCGTTCGGATGGATCAGGTCATACAGATCGGAGACCTTGCGATCGGCATCGGCCAGGATCGGGAAATTGACGATCGTGTTCTGGGTTTCGTTGATGTCTTCGATCCATTTGTGGTGCGAGTCCACCGGGTCGACTGACAGCGCGATGGCTTTGACGCCACGCTTGGCGAACTCATCCTTGAGCTTGGCGGTGAAACCCAGCTCAGTGGTGCACACCGGGGTGAAGTCCGCCGGGTGGGAGAACAGCACGCCCCAGCTATCGCCCAGCCATTCGTGGAAACGAATCTTGCCGGCGCTGGAATCCTGTTCGAAATCGGGGGCGATGTCGCCGAGTCTGAGGCTCATGGTGCTGCTCCTGATGAGTTGTTCGAGACCTCAACTGTAGCCCGGGATTTGCCATCGTGAAAAAGAATAAATAATGAGATATCTAGATCATAAGTGAATATTAAACATCTGTTCACTGGACGCTCGGCGGCATCCCGACGAACATCGGTCGCAAGGTTCGAGAAGGCCTTGAGTTGCTGTAAAGAGGGGAATTTCGGGGCAGGCTTACGGGGGTGGGCCTGACTCGAAAAATGCAAAAGCCCCGTCCGGCGCGATGCCGGACGGGGCTTTTTTTACATCAACGAATCGAAACGCGCGATTACAGCAGCGGGATCGAGTAGCTGACGATCAGGCGGTTTTCATCCTGGTCACGCTGACCTGGGATGTCGTTGCGCCAAGTAGCGTTTTTCCACATCAGGCCCAGGTTCTTCAGTGGACCTTCTGGTACGACGTAGCCAACGGTCAGGTCGCGTTCCCACTCGGAACGGCCGGTGGCGTTGACGGTGACCTGGTTGTAGCCGACTTTGCCGGTGGTGTCGATGTTATCGCCACGCAGGTAAACCATGCCGGCAGTCAGACCAGGAATGCCCACTTTAGCGAAGTCATACGAGTAGCGCGCCTGCCAGGTGCGTTCGCCAGCACGGCCGAACTTCTGGATTTGCATGTCGGTGATGGTGTAGTTCGACGAACCGTCACCCTGGTTCAGCCACGGGAAATCGCTGTTACCGTTGCTGACTTGGTAACCGCCACCGAAGGTATGACCTTCAACGGTGTACAGGAACAAGCCACTGTACAGGTTATTGTCGACCTTGCCTTTGGTGATGCCTGTACCGTAGTCACCAGTGGTGAAGTAGTTGGCATCGTGACCGTTAGCACCGTCGTCACGGCTGTTGAAGTAACGGAAGTCCGACTTCAACACGCCCGGGCCGATTGCCCAGTTGTGAACCAGACCGAGGAAGTGTTGTTTGTAGAACTGATCCAGATTGCCGTAGTAGTACTGAGCAGTCAGATCCTTGTTGATCTTGTAGTCACCACCGGCATAGATGAACTTGTTGCTGTCGCGGCCAGTCGCAGTACGACCGTTGGCACCTGCAATCGACAGTTCTTCGTTGTTGCTGGAATTACGACCTTTGACGTGCTCGATCTGGCCACCAACAAGGGTCAGATCCTTGATTTCGGCCGAAGTGATCTGGCCACCCTGGAAGGTTTGCGGCAGCAGACGACCATCGTTTGTGACGATGACCGGGTTTTTCGGCTGCAGAGTACCCAGCTTCAGTTCGGTCTGGGAGATCTTGGCCTTGGCAGTCAGACCCAGGCTGGAGAAGTTATCAACCGCTTCGCCATTGGATTTGCTCGGAAAAACAGTGCCACCGTAGGAACCGTAGTTGGTGGCGGTCGCTGGGGAAGCGCCGTTAGTGCCACCACCGGAATCCAGACGCACGCCCAACAGGCCGATAGCGTCGATACCGAAGCCTACGGTGCCTTGGGTGTAACCGGAGATGAAGCGCAGATCGAAGCCTTGGCCCCATTCTTCTTGCTTGCTCTGAACGCCGCCACGCTTGTTGGCGGGAGCGTTGACGTCGCCATCACGGTTATCAGTGTTGATGTAGAAGTTACGCAGCCCCAAAGTAGCTTTGCTGTCTTCGATGAAACCGGCGGCGCCTGCCTGCTGCGCCATAACCCCTACGGCCACAGCCAGGGCCAAGGTGGACTTGTTCATGTAAAGCTCCTCTCGTTTCTAATTCTTGTGTTCCTGGCCCTGGGTCTGATGCCCCGGGTCCTAAGATGCGCGATTAGCGCCAGACCGTGACTGACAAGTCAATCGTAACCTTGTATGTCTACGACCAAGGTCTAATCGCAGTGATTTGGTCCGTGCAGAGTAAAGATTTCCTGATAAACCCAAAAAGAATTTATTCATTCTTTTTCATATCATTTCGGAATATGGCCAGTATCTTGCCACCTTCGCCGGAAAACAGCGTATCGGCGACTAAGCTCATTCCTAAATGGTATTTGTTAGCCTTTTTTTATATCGATTAGCTTTGGCGTAACCCCGAATCGTCAAACCCTATCGAAAAGGCGACGCCATGATGGCCAAACGCGCACTATCTAGTCAATTTGTTACAGTTTGTGTGTCAGCACTGATTTCTTTTTCCGCTCACGCCGCCAACCTCACCGTCGGCTACCAAACCGGGATCGACCCGAGCAAAGTCCCTCAGGCCGACGGCGTTTACGAGAAAACCATCGGCGAGAAAATCGACTGGCGCCGCTTCAACAGTGGCCCGGAAGTTGTGACAGCCATTGCATCCGGCGATGTGCAGATCGGCAATCTCGGCTCCAGCCCGTTGGCAGCGGCGGCTTCGCGCAATCTGCCGATTGTGGCGTTTATCGTTTCGGCGCAGATCAATGCCGCCGAAGCACTGGTGGTGCGTAATGGCAGCGGTATCAATGCCCCGCAGGACCTTATCGGCAAAACCATCGCCACACCCTTTGTCTCTACTTCCCATTACAGCCTGCTCGGCGCACTCAAGCATTGGGGCCTGGACGCCTCGAAAGTCAAAGTGGTGAACCTGCAACCCGCAGAAATCGCTGCCGCGTGGAAGCGTGGGGATATCGATGGTGCGTTTGTCTGGTCACCGGCGCTTGGGGAAATCCGCAAGACCGGCAAGACCCTCACCGATGCCGCGCAGGTCGGCCAATGGGGCGCGCCAACCTTCGAAGTCTGGGTCGCCCGCAAGGACTTCGCCGAGAAGCATCCTGACGTCGTGGCCAAATTTGCCAAGGTCACTCTAGACGCGTTTGCCGATTACGCCAGCCATAAAGACAGCTGGACGGCTGACTCCGAACCTGTGCAAAAAATCGCCAAATTGACCGGTGCCAACGCCGCCGATGTGCCGGAACTGCTCGCAGGTTCAGCGTTCCCGGATGCCAAGGCGCAGCAAACCACGGCGCTGTTGGACGGCGGCACGGCGAAGGCGATTGGCGAGACGGCGAAGTTTTTGAAGGAGCAGGGCAAGGTTGAGACGGTGCTGCCGGATTATTCGCCGTACGTCAGCGCGAAGTTCATCACCGAGTAATTGATCGTTCCCACAGCTCTGCGTGGGAATGCAGCCCGGGACGCTCCGCGTCCCATCGAGAGCCGAACGCGGAGCGTCCGTTGAGGCGTTCCCACGCAGCGCGTGGGAACGATCGATCACAAGGTCTTTTCGAAGATCTTCGAATTGCGCTGAAAGTTGTACAGCGAAGCCCGCGCCGCCGGCAGGCGCTCGACGCTGCTCGGCTCGAACCCGCGCTCGCGGAACCAGTGAGCGGTGCGTGTGGTGAGGACAAATAGCGTCTTCAAACCCTGCGCCCGTGCTCGGGTTTCGATGCGCTCCAGCAATTCATCACCGCGACCGCCATGGCGGTACTCCGGATTCACCGCCAGGCACGCCAGCTCACCCGCGTCGGAATCGGCAATCTGATACAGCGCCGCACAGGCGATGATCATGCCCTCACGCTCAACCACGCTGAACTGCTCGATCTCGCGCTCCAGCACTTCGCGCGAACGACGCACCAGAATCCCCTGCTCTTCCAGCGGGCTGATCAGGTCGAGCAAGCCGCCAACGTCTTCAATCGCCGCCTCACGCACCAGTTCGAATTGCTCTTGCGCCACCAGCGTACCGCCGCCATCACGGGTGAACAGTTCGGTCAGCAGCGCGCCATCTTCGACGTAACTGACGATATGGCTGCGCGCCACGCCGCCACGGCAGGCTTCGGCGGCGGCATCGAGCAGTTCCGCCTGATAGTTGCTGCCCAGACGCTGCAAATGTGCCGGCACTTGCTGTGGACGCAGTTCACGCACCAGTTTGCCGTTTTCGTCGATCAGGCCGAGGTCGGCACCGAACAACAGCAGTTTGTCGGCGCCCAGGTCGATGGCGGCGCGGGTGGCGACGTCTTCGCAGGCGAGGTTGAAGATTTCACCGGTCGGCGAGTAGCCCAACGGTGACAGCAATACGATCGAGCGCTCATCGAGCAGACGATTGATGCCCTTGCGGTCGACCCGGCGCACTTCGCCGGTGTGGTGATAGTCGACGCCTTCGAGCACGCCGATCGGCCGCGCCGTGACGAGGTTGCCGCTGGCCACGCGCAAACGCGAGCCCTGCATCGGCGACGAAGCCATGTCCATCGACAGCCGCGCTTCGATGGCAATGCGCAACTGGCCAACGGCATCAATCACACACTCCAGCGTTGCCGCATCGGTGATGCGCATGCCGTGGTGGTAATGCGGGGTCAGGCCACGGGCGGCGAGGCGGGTTTCGATCTGTGGACGCGAACCGTGCACCAGCACCAGACGCACGCCAAGGCTGTGCAGCAGGACGATGTCGTGGACGATGTTGCCGAAATTCGGATGCTCCACGCCGTCGCCGGGCAGCATGACGACGAAGGTGCAGTCGCGGTGGGCATTGATGTAAGGGGACGCGTGACGAAGCCAGTTAACGTATTCGGGCATGAACCTGGGCCTGTAATAAATAGCAGCCGAAAAAGGGGCGAAACGGAAAACGCACAGCGGGCTGATGGTTATCGTCGGAACAGGCTTGGCGACACGCGCGCTCTCCTCATGAATACGGGTTGGATTCCCACTAATTTAACGACCTGCCCCTGTAGGAGCTGCCGAAGGCTCGGGCCGCGATCGGACGATCTTTTGACTTTGTTTTTAAAAGACAAGATCAAAAGATCGCAGCCTTCGGCAGCTCCTACAAGGGAGGCGTTCAATTCTTCAGGCAGTAATGTTCAATCAGTTGCCGTAATAGATGCACGGTAGGCTGCAAACGTGACATTTCAAGGTACTCGCCGGGCTGATGCGCACAGGCAATGTCGCCGGGGCCGAGGACGATGGTTTCGCAGCCAAGGCGCTGAAGATAAGGCGCTTCGGTGCCGAACGCTACTGCTTCGGCGCTGTGACCGGTGAGCTTTTCGGCGATACGCACCAGTTCGGCGTCTTCAGCCTGCTCGAACGGCGGCACTTCCGGGAACAACGGCTTGTAGTCGATCTTCACCTGATGCCGCTCGGCCACCGGGTTGAGCTTGCGCAGGATTTCCGCGCGCAGGACTTTCGGGTCCATGCCCGGCAACGGCCGCAGATCGAACTCCAGCGAACACTGACCGCAGATGCGGTTGGGGTTGTCGCCGCCATGGATGCAACCGAAGTTCATCGTCGGTTGTGGCACGCTGAACTGCGGGTTATTGAATTCACGCTGCCACAACAGGCGCAGACCGCGCAGTTCGCCAATGGCATCGTGCATCGCTTCGAGTGCGCTGTGGCCCAGGCGTGGATCCGACGAATGGCCGCTCTGCCCGAGAATGTCGATGCGCTCCATCATGATGCCTTTGTGCATGCGGATCGGCTTAAGCCCGGTCGGCTCGCCAATGACCGCTGCGCGGCCCAACGGTCGCCCGGCCTCGGCCAACGCACGGGCGCCGGACATCGAGCTTTCTTCATCGCAGGTGGCGAGGATCAGCAGCGGTTGCTTGAACGGTTGATCGAGCAGCGGCTGCACGGCTTCGATGATCAGTGCGAAGAAGCCCTTCATGTCGCAACTGCCGAGCCCGACCCAGCGGCCATCGACTTCGGTGAGTTTCAGCGGATCGGTCTGCCACAACGCATCGTCGTACGGCACCGTGTCGCTGTGCCCGGCCAGCACCAGCCCGCCGGGGCCGCTGCCGAAACTGGCGAGCAGGTTGAATTTGCCGGGGCTGACCTGCTGGATATCACAGCTGAAGCCCAGGTCACCCAGCCAGCCGGCGAGCAGATCGATCACCGCGCGATTGGATTGGTCGAGGCTCGGTTGGGTACAGCTGACCGACGGCGCGGCGATCAGCGCCGCGAACTGGTCTTGCATGGACGGCAAAGGCATCGCTGACTCCAACTCCCGAATTGAAGTCCATCATAGAGCCATCCGGCGCTCGGAATAAACCGCCGCAGGGCATAGGAAGTTTGAGTCCTGTACACTGCACGGCCTTGGCAGCCACACATTCCCCCGGCTGCGCTCCCGATCCTGGATTTTCCGGCCATGCAGAAAGAAACCGAAATCAAACTCCGCGTCAGCCGCGAAACCCTCGCTGCCCTGCGCGAGCACCCGTTACTGAAAAAACGCAACAAAAGTGGCTGGGAACGCCGTGAGTTGATGAACCAGTACTTCGACACCCCCGAGCGCGATCTGGCCCAGGCCAAAGTCGCCCTGCGCCTGCGCAAGGACGGTGACGAAGTGATTCAGACCCTCAAGACCCGTGGCCAGAGCGTCGCCGGTCTGTCCGAGCGTAATGAATACGACTGGAAGTTGCCGAAAGCCAAGCTCGACGTGAAGAAACTCGACGGCGAATGCTGGCCCGAGTCGCTGGCCGAGCTGGACAAGAAAACCCTCAAGCCGATCTTCACCACCGATTTCGTCCGCGAACGTGCGGAAATCGCCTGGGGCCGTGGCAAAACCAAAGTGGTCATCGAAGCCGCGCTGGATCTTGGCCACGTTGTCGTCGGCAAGCAAAAAGAAGAAATCTGCGAGCTGGAACTGGAACTGCGCGAAGGCGAGCCTGCCGCGCTGCTGGAACTGGCTGCCGAACTGGCCGAAACCCTGGCGCTGATGCCGTGCGACATCAGCAAGGCTGAGCGCGGTTATCGTCTGTACGACGCCAACAGCTACTCGCTGAGTCTGCCGGCACCCGAGCTGACTCCGGAAACCCAACTCGACGACGCCTTCGCCGCACTGAGCTGGCATTTGCTCGGCAGCAGCCAGCGTCTGGCTGAACAGTACCGTTTCAACGGCCACTGGCGCCTGTTGCTCGACTGGGTCGAGAACCTCGCGGAAATGCGCGCCCTGCTCAGCAGCCTCGGCCAGGCCGCACCGCGTCAGTCGACTCACGACCTGCGCGTGGCGCTGGATGCTTTGCTGGAAGACTGGCGCCCACTGGTGCAGGCCGGTATCGAAGACGAAGACGTGCGCAAAGCCGCGCCGGAACAGTTCCTCGAAGAACTCGAAGACCCGCGCTGGGGCCTGTTCTCGCTGACCACTTCACGCTGGTTGCTGGCCCGCACCTGGACCGCCGAGCGCAACGTGCGTGGCAATCGTCAGGGTGGCGCGCAGTTGCACAGCTGGTTGCCGCGCCTGTTGGGCGAAGAAGCCACGGCCCTGCAATTGCAGCGCTACCAGCAGCAGCCGGAAGATCTGGCTGAACAACTGCCGCGTATCGAGCGCATTCAGGTCTGGCTGCACCACGCGCGCAACGTGCTGGACATCGCGGAAATGGATCGTCTGTACGGCGAGCTGAACAAACTGGCGCAACTGGCCAACGAACCGACGATCACTGACGAACTGCTCGATGCACGCAAGCAGCAGGCGATTGCGGTTTACCAGAATCGCGCGTGGAAAATGCTCCTGCGCATGTAAAACCGCTTTCGCGAGCAGGCTCGCTCCCAACATTGGAATGCAATCCCCTGTGGGAGCGAGCCTGCTCGCGAAGAGGCCAGTTGCCTTGCCTCAAACCGGCAAACTCGTGGTGGACTTGATCTCCGACAACGCCACAATCGAATTCACTTCCTGAATCCCCGGCACCAGCGACAGCTTCTCGAAGAAGAACCGCTCATACGCCTCAATGTCCGCCGCGACGATCCGCAACAGAAAATCCACTGCACCCATCAGCACATAACACTCCAGCACCTCCGGAAAACCGCGAATCGCCTCGGTGAATTCGGTGAAATTCGAACGCCCATGCGCGTTGAGTTTGATCTCGGCAAAGATCTGCGTGTTCAGGCCAATTTTCTTGCGATCGAGCAAGGTTACCTGGCCGCGAATGATCCCCTCTTCTTTCATCCGCTGAATCCGCCGCCAGCACGGCGATTGTGACAAGCCGACCTGTTCGGCGATCTGCGCGCTGGACAGTGAAGCATCCTCTTGCAGCAGGGCGAGAATCTTGCGGTCGTAGCTGTCCAGCTCGCTGTGCATAGAAAAACCTCTAATCGAATATTCTGCGAATTGATCCATTCGATCATTCGCCAATAACGCCGATCATAGCCAAGAAATACCCCGCACCGAATGTAAAAATTCCTCCAGAGATTTTGGAGACTCGCCATGCCGCACCTCGAAGCCGTCACCACCCAGCCCACTCGCGCCGATGTCTGGAACGTCAGCAACGCCCATTGCCTGGCGCAATATCAAATCCTCGCCGAAGCCGAGCCGGATCTGCTGGTGCGGGTGCTGAATCTGTTCGCGTTGCAGTTCCTCACGCCTGAGCAGGTCAACGTGCAGCGCATCGACGATCTGCTGTCCATCGACCTCGTCATGGGCGGGTTGAGCTGGCATCGCGCGCAAGTGATCGCGGAAAAACTTCGTAACCTGATCAGCGTCTGCTCGGTAAATCTGCAAAACGCCGACAGCGCTTGGGATGCGCGGACGCAAGCGGCCGGCTGACAAATCCGGCAACGACTTCGTCGGGTAGTGGCCCAACGGTCTAGCGGGCCGCGACTATCCTTTTGCGCACTGTCGTTTAAAAGGAAGCCCGCATGTCCGTTCAATTCGCCACTCAGGACCGCTGGCTGGAAATCAACGATGTGCTGCGTGAACTGGTCGCCCAAGGTTTCATTGGCCAGGACTCGGCGGAACAGGCGCTGAATGCCCGCCGTCGCCACGCCGCCCATGGCCAGATGCATCCACTGCAATTCATCGCCAGCCAGCAACTGGACGACCTCAGCCGTCCGGGCAAACACCTCGACCTGGAAAGCCTGACCCTGTGGCTGGCGCAGCAGGCCGGTCAGCCGTATCTGCGTATCGACCCGCTGAAAATCAACGTCGCCGCGATTACGCCGCTGATGTCCTACGCCTTTGCGCAACGGCACAAGATTCTCGCCGTGGCGGTCGATCGTGACTCGGTCACCGTGGCCAGTGCCCAGCCTTACGTCACGGCTTGGGAGGCGGATCTCACCCATGTCTTGAAGCTGCCGATCAAACGGGTGGTGGCCAACCCGGCGGACATCCAGCGCTTCAGTGTCGAGTTTTTCCGCCTGGCGAAATCGGTCAGCGGCGCCAGCAATGCCGACGCCCAGAGCGGCAACCTCGGCAACTTCGAGCAACTGCTCAACCTCGGCGCCAGCGATCAGGAACCCGACGCCAACGACGCGCACATCGTCAACATCGTCGACTGGCTGTTCCAGTACGCCTTCCAGCAGCGTGCCAGCGATATCCACATCGAACCGCGACGCGAGCAAGGCACGGTGCGTTTTCGCATCGACGGCGTGCTGCACAACGTCTATCAATTCCCGCCGCAGGTGACCATGGCGATTGTCAGTCGCCTGAAAAGCCTCGGGCGGATGAACGTCGCCGAGAAGCGCAAACCGCAGGACGGCCGGGTCAAGACCAAGACCCCGGATGGCGGCGAAGTCGAGCTGCGGCTTTCGACCCTGCCTACAGCGTTCGGTGAAAAAATGGTCATGCGGATCTTCGACCCGGAAGTGCTGCTCAAGGATTTCGATCAACTGGGCTTCAGCGCTGACGATTTGCGCCGCTGGCAGGACATGACGCGTCAGCCCAACGGCATCATTCTGGTCACCGGGCCGACCGGCTCGGGCAAGACCACCACGCTGTACACCACGTTGAAAAAACTGGCGACGCCGGAAGTGAACCTCTGCACCATCGAAGACCCGATCGAAATGGTCGAACCGGCCTTCAACCAGATGCAGGTGCAGCACAACATCGACCTGAGCTTCGCCGCCGGGGTGCGCGCACTGATGCGGCAAGACCCGGACATCATCATGATCGGCGAGATCCGCGATCTGGAAACCGCTGAAATGGCGATTCAGGCGGCGCTCACCGGGCACTTGGTGCTGTCGACCCTGCACACCAACGACGCCCCCAGCGCAATCAGCCGTTTGCTCGAACTCGGCGTGCCGCATTACCTGATCAAAGCCACCGTGCTCGGCGTCATGGCTCAGCGTCTGGTGCGCACCTTGTGCCCGCACTGCAAGGCGCCGCTAACGCTGGCGGAAGAGGATTGGCAAACCCTGACACGCCCGTGGCAAGCGCCGCTGCCGGGCAACGCGCAACGTGCCATTGGTTGCGTGGAATGCCGCGACACTGGCTATCGCGGCCGCGCCGGGGTCTACGAAATCATGCAACTGAGCGACAGCCTCAAGGCCTTCATCACCCCCGACGCCGACCTCACGGCGATTCGCCGACAGGCGTTCAAGGAAGGCATGCGCAGTTTGCGCCTGTCCGGCGCGCAAAAAGTCGCGGCGGGGCTGACGACAGTCGAGGAAGTGCTGCGGGTGACGCCGCAGAGCGAGCAGAAATAGCCCATCACGGAACTGGATCGGGGGAATGGCAATCCAACGCGGTAGTTAACCCCCCAGGAGTCACTTCATCATGCGTCTCAAACTTGCTGTTGCCACACTGGCCTTGCTGTCCCTTCCCGTTGGTTCGGCCATGGCGGACAGCTTTTGGCGTAACGTCATCTCGTCCGGTGCCACCACCGGTTCGACCTACCTGACCTTCAAGGATCACAAGCTGATCATCGCCGCGCAGGACGATGCCGGCAGCTTCGTTGCCAGCGACGGCGGCATTCGTGGGCCGTATCTGGAAGCAGCGATGCAGAAAGTCCGCGCCGACAATCCGGGCCTGCAGGCATCGGACATGGAACTGGCGAATGCGATTCTGGCGAAGAACGCCGTGGCTTCCGAGTAAGTCTTTCGCCGAAGCAAAAATGCCGCTCAATCGAGCGGCATTTTTTTAAGCAAAATCAAAAGATCGCAGCCTTCGGCAGCTCCTACAGGGATCAGGGTAGGAGCTGCCGAAGGTTGCGATCTTTTGATCTTCAGCGGTAATCGTCCACCGGGACACAGGCGCAAAACAGGTTGCGATCCCCGTAGACGTTGTCGACCCGATTCACCGCCGGCCAATATTTGTGCGCCTTGGTGTGGGCATCCGGGGTGATGCCCTGCTCGATGCTGTAAGGCCGCTCCCAAACTCCGGTGACATCCGCCAGAGTATGCGGCGCGCGTTTCAACGGGTTGTCCTCGGTCGGCCAGTTGCCGTTCTGCACTTCAGTGATTTCTGCGCGAATGCTCAGCATCGCGCCGATAAACCGATCCAGCTCAGCCTTGGATTCACTCTCGGTCGGTTCGACCATCAACGTCCCCGGCACCGGGAACGACATGGTCGGTGCATGGAAGCCGTAATCCATCAAACGCTTGGCAACGTCTTCCTCACTGATGCCGGTCTGCGCCTTCAACGGTCGCAGGTCGAGAATGCATTCGTGGGCTACGCGCCCGTTACGCCCGGTATACAACACCGGGAACGCACCGGATAAATGCTGCGCCAGGTAATTTGCCGCCAGGATCGCCACTTCACTGGCATCGGCCAATTGCGGCCCCATCATGGCGATGTACATCCAGCTGATCGGCAAAATGCTCGCGCTGCCCCACGGTGCTGCGCTGACGGCGCCGTTCTGCGCCAGCGGCCCGTCAATCGGCACGACCGGGTGATTGGCAACAAACGGCGCCAGATGCGCGCGAATACCGATCGGCCCCATGCCCGGGCCGCCGCCGCCATGCGGAATGCAAAAGGTCTTGTGCAGGTTCATGTGCGACACGTCGGCGCCGATGTCCGCTGGCCGCGCCAGCCCGACCTGCGCATTGAGGTTGGCGCCGTCCATGTACACCTGACCGCCGTGTTTGTGGATAACCTCGCAGATCTCGCTGATGCCCTCCTCGTACACACCATGGGTCGACGGATAAGTCGCCATCAGGCACGACAACTTATCCCCCGCCTCGGCGGCTTTCGCTTTCAAATCCTGCAGATCGACGTTGCCGGCCTCGTCGCACTCGACGATCACCACACGCATCCCGGCCATCTGCGCCGAAGCCGGGTTGGTGCCATGGGCCGAGGACGGTATCAGGCAGATATCCCGTGCGCCCTGCTGACGGCTCTCGTGATACTTGCGGATCGCCAGCAGACCGGCGTATTCGCCCTGAGCGCCGGAGTTGGGCTGCATGCAGATCGCATCGAACCCGGTGATTGCGCAGAGCCAGCGCTCCAGCTCTTCGATCATCAAGGTGTAACCGACCGCCTGCTCGCGGGGCACGAACGGATGCAGGTTGGCGAATTGCGGCCAGGTGATCGGGATCATCTCGCTGGTGGCGTTGAGTTTCATGGTGCACGAGCCCAGCGGAATCATCGACTGGTTGAGCGCCAGATCCTTGTTCTCCAGTTGCTTGAGATAGCGCAGCATCTCGGTTTCGCTGTGGTGGGCGTTGAATACCGGGTGGCGCAGGTACGGTGTTTTGCGCTGGAGGTTATCCGGGATCCCCGATACGAGGATTTCGGCGTCAAGTTCCTCGACGTTTAGCCCATGATCGGCACCGAGCAGCACATCGAACAATTTCGCCACGGTGATTTCATCGCACGTCTCATCGAGACTCAGACCAACCCGACCGCGCCCGAGAATCCTCAGGTTGATCTGCGCAGCCTGGGCACTTTCAATGATCGCTGTTTGCGCACCGCCAACGTCCAGCGTCAGCGTGTCGAAGAACTGCGCATTGATCCGGTTGATGCCTTTGCGCTCAAGCCCGGCCGCCAGAATGCAGGTCAGCCGATGCACGCGCTGGGCGATACGCTTCAAGCCTTCCGGCCCGTGATACACCGCGTAGCAACTGGCGATATTGGCCAACAGCACCTGCGCCGTGCAGATGTTCGAATTGGCCTTTTCGCGGCGGATATGCTGCTCGCGGGTTTGCAACGCCATACGCAGCGCCACATTACCTCGGGCATCTTTCGACACACCGATGATGCGCCCCGGTATCGCCCGTTTGTATTCCTCGCGACTGGCAAAGAACGCCGCGTGCGGGCCGCCATAGCCCATCGGTACGCCAAAGCGTTGCGACGAACCGAACACCACATCGGCGCCCAGCTCACCCGGCGGCGTCAGCAATAACAGACTCAGCAAATCCGTGGCGACGCAGGCCAGCGCCTGTTGCGCATGCAAGTGATCGATCAATGGTCGCAGATCGCGAACCTCACCGTGGGTGTCTGGATACTGCAGCAGTGCGCCGAACACCTGATGCTGCTTCAAGTTATCCACAGTGTCGATAAGCAGTTCGAAGCCGAAACCTTCAGCACGGGTCTGCACCACGGAAATGGTCTGCGGATGACAGTTCTCATCGACGAAAAACAGATTGCTCTTCGACTTGGCGACGCGCTTGGCCAATGCCATGGCTTCCGCCGCCGCAGTGGCCTCATCGAGCAAAGACGCGTTGGCCAGTTCCAGACCGGTGAGGTCGATGGTCAGTTGCTGGAAATTCAGCAGCGCTTCGAGCCGGCCCTGCGCGATCTCCGGTTGATACGGCGTGTACGCGGTGTACCAGCCAGGATTTTCCAGCACGTTGCGCAAGATGACGGTCGGCGTGAGGGTGCCGTGATAGCCCATGCCGATCAGGCTGGTCCAGACCTGATTCTGCTCGGCATAACCGCGCAGCCTGGCCAATGCCGCTTGTTCATCCAGCGCGCCGGGTAAATCGAGCGCGCGGTTGAAGCGAATGCCCGGCGGTACGGTCTGCTCGATCAACTCGACCCGGCTGCCAAGGCCGAGACTGTCGAGCATCGCCTGTTGTTCGGCAGCGTCGGGGCCGAGGTGACGGCGCAGGAAGGCATCGGGTTCGCGTAACTGGCTCAGGGACGGCAACTGGGACATGACGGGCTCTCTCTTGGCTGGCGCTCGGCGTCAATGCAACACGGTCAAACCAGCATAGCAGTCGATATCGTCGCACACGGCTTGGCGGCCGAGGGTGTTCCGGGCCATGCTGTGGCGCCTGCCTCGGGCGTCCGACCTCTGGATGATCAAAGCCTCATGAGCCGATTGCCGTTCCTGCCGTTTTCCAAACCTGTCATCGATGAAACCACCATTGCCGCCGTCGGCGAGGTCTTGCGCTCCGGCTGGATCACCAGCGGGCCGAAGGTTCAGGCCTTTGAAGCGCAGCTGTCGGAATATTTCGGTGGGCGTCCGGTACGCACTTTCAACTCCGGCACCTGCACCATGGAAATCGCCTTGCGCATCGCCGGCATCGGCCCCGGCGACGAGGTGATCACCACGCCAATTTCCTGGGTGGCCACGGCCAACGTGATCCTTGAGGTCGGCGCCACGCCGGTGTTTGCCGACATCGACCCGCTGACCCGCAACATCGATCTGGATCAGCTGGAAGCGGCGATTACGCCACGCACCAAAGCAGTGATTCCGGTGTACCTCGCCGGTTTGCCGGTGGACATGGATCGTCTGTATGCCATCGCCCGCAAGCACAATCTGCGCATTGTCGAAGACGCGGCGCAGGCCTTGGGTTCGAGCTGGAACGGCCAGCGCATCGGTGCCACTGGCGATTTTGTGTCGTTCAGTTTCCAGGCCAACAAGAATGTCACCTGCTCGGAAGGCGGCTGCCTGGTGCTGAACACGGCAGAGGAAGCGCGGCTGGCGGAGAAGTACCGTTTGCAAGGCGTGACCCGCAACGGTTTCGATGGTCTGGACGTCGATGTGCTGGGTGGCAAATTCAACATGACTGACGTTGCAGCCACCATCGGTCTCGGGCAATTCGCTCATATCGAAAGCCTGACCGCTCATCGACGCGAACTGGCTCGCCATTACTTCAAATGTTTTGGCGATGACTTCGAAGCTGTGTATGGCGCGCAACTGCCGCCGACGGATTTCACCCACAGCAACTGGCATCTGTTTCAACTGGTGCTGCCAGAGCGCAAGGATGGCCTGCCGGCGCGGGCGACCTTCATGGAGCAGATGCAGGCACGGGGTATCGGCATCGGCTATCACTACCCGCCGATTCACTTGCTGAGTCTGTACCGCGAGCGCGGTTTCAAAGAGGGGATGTTGCCGGTGGCCGAGCGTGTCGGTCGGCTGATCGTGTCACTGCCGATGTTTACCGCGATGAGCAAAGACGACGTCGAACGTTCGGTGGCCGCAGTAAAAACCGTCCTGCATCGCACCGTGTAGGAGCTGCCGCAGGCTGCGATCTTTTGATCTTATAAAAGACAACATCAAAAGATCGCAGCCTGCGGCAGCTCCTACAGGATGTTGTTTATTCGCCGATAGCGGCTTTGTAGGCAGCGGCGTCGAGCAGCTTGTCCAGCTCAGCCTTGTCGCTTGGCTTGAGCTTGAAGATCCACGCGCCATACGGGTCGGAGTTCAGCAGCTCTGGCGAACCGCCCAGCTCTTCGTTGACCGCGATGACTTCACCGCTGATCGGCGAATAGATGTCGGAAGCGGCTTTCACCGACTCAACCACACCGGCCTGATCTTGCGCAGCGAAGGTTTTGCCGATTTCGGTCAGTTCGACGAACACCACATCGCCCAGCGCTTCCTGCGCGTGGTCGCTGATGCCCACGGTGACGGTGCCGTCGGCTTCCAGACGGGCCCATTCATGACTTTCGGCAAAACGCAGTTCAGCGGGGATATTGCTCATCTTCGGTGTCCTCGGGAATTGGGTCAGCGGTCATGCCCGCCGGAAAAGGTTAGATCAAGGTTTTGCCATGGCGTACGAAGGTCGGTTTGACCACTCGCACCGGGTACCACTTGCCACGGATTTCCACTTCGGCGCGGTCGGCAGTTGCCATCGGCACACGCGCCAGGGCAATCGATTTGCTTAGCGTAGGAGAGAAACTACCACTGGTGATCTCCCCTTCGCCAACATCAGCGATGCGAACCACTTGATGAGCGCGCAAAACACCGCGTTCTTCCAGCACCAGGCCGACCAGTTTGTGCGCAACGCCGGCGGTTTTTTCCGCTTCCAGCGCAGCACGGCCGATGAACTGGCGGGTGGCCGGCTCCCAGGCAATGCTCCAGGCCATGTTCGAGGCCAGTGGCGAAACGTCCTGATGAATGTCCTGACCGTAGAGGTTCATCCCGGCTTCAACCCGCAGGGTGTCGCGGGCACCGAGGCCGATCGGGGAAATGCCGGCTCCGACCAGATCGTTGAAGAACCCCGGCGCCTGATTGGCCGGCAGACAGATTTCCAGACCATCCTCACCGGTATAACCGGTACGGGCGATAAACCAGTCGCCGTCGGTATAGCCTTCGAAGGGTTTGAGGTGCTGGATCAGCGTGGCGCGGGCCTGGGTCACCAGTTCGGCAATCTTGTGCCGGGCCTGCGGGCCTTGAATGGCGAGCATCGCCAGTTCGGAGCGCTCGTGCAGTTGCACGTCGTAATCGCCAAGCTGCGCATTCATCCACGCCAGATCCTGATCGCGGGTGGAGGCATTGAACACCAGACGATACGCATCGTCGAGGCGGTAGACGATCATGTCGTCGACGATGCCGCCGCGCTCGTTGAGCATGGTGCTGTACAACGCACGGCCGGGGCGGTGCAGGCGGTCGACATCATTGGCCAGCAGATGCTGAAGCCAGGCCTTGGCCTGACTGCCGGTGACATCGATCACGGTCATGTGGGAGACATCGAATACCCCGCAATCGCGGCGCACTTCGTGGTGCTCCTCGACCTGCGAGCCGTAATGCAGTGGCATGTCCCAACCGCCAAAATCGACCATCTTCGCGCCTAAGGCGAGATGCAGGTCATACAGAGGCGTACGCTGTCCCATGGGTTTCTCCTTCCGGGCGTGGCGAAGGTGCGGACAGCCGCTGTACGGGTGAAAGCCTTGAAATAGAAGGCTCTCAGCCGATTCCAGCGAACAGGTCTGACAGACTAACCGCACCGAATGCCGCGCATTGTAGCCGCATGATTCAGGACTGACGACTAAGTGTTTCGGTGCGCAGAACGGCGAATCAGTCCGATGACCGGCAATAAGCCGACCAGAACCAGAGTCAACGCCGGCAACGACGCCCGTGCCCATTCGCCTTCGCTGGTCATTTCAAAGATCCGCACCGCCAGCGTGTCCCAGCCAAACGGGCGCATCAGCAGGGTCGCGGGCATTTCCTTGAGCACATCGACGAACACCAGCAACGCGGCGCTCAGCGTGCCGGGCAGCAAGAGTGGCAGATACACTTTGAAAAACAGTCGCGGCCCACTGACACCGAGGCTACGTGCTGCTTCAGGCAAAGATGGCCGTATACGCGCCAAGCTGTTTTCCAGCGGGCCGTAGGCGACAGCGATGAAGCGCACCAGATAAGCCATCAGCAAAGCGGCCAGACTGCCGAGCAGCAGCGGTTTACCAGCGCCGCCGAGCCAGCCTGACAGCGGAATCACCAGCTCACGGTCCAGATAACTGAACGCCAGCATGATCGACACTGCCAACACCGAGCCCGGCAAGGCGTAACCGAGGTTGGCCAGCCCCACACCGGAGTTGATCGCCGGCGTCGGCGCCAAGCGCCGGGCGAAGGCCAGCAGCAACGCGACGCTGACGGTGATCAACGCGGCCATGCCGCCCAGATACAGGGTGTGGACGATCAGCCCGGCGTAACGCTCGTCGAGATCGAAACGGCCGCGCTGCCAGAACCAGACGAGCAGTTGCAGCATCGGAATGACGAAAGCGCAGGCGAAGACCAATCCGCACCAGCTCATCGCCGCGAGCGCCTTGAACCCACGCAAGTGGTACAGCGCCTTAACCCGTGGCCGCTCGTTGCTTGCCCGATTTGCCCCGCGCGCTCGGCGTTCGCCGTACAGCACCAGCATCACCACCAGCAGCAACAGGCTGGCCAGTTGCGCCGCGCTCGACAGGCTGAAGAAGCCGTACCAGGTTTTGTAGATCGCCGTGGTGAAGGTGTCGAAGTTGAACACCGACACCGCGCCGAAATCCGCCAGGGTTTCCATCAGCGCCAGCGCCACGCCGGCGCCGATGGCCGGGCGCGCCATCGGCAACGCCACACGCCAAAAGGCTTGCCATGGCGACTGGCCGAGCACCCGCGCCGCTTCCATCAGGCCTTTGCCTTGGGCGAGAAATGCGGTGCGTGCCAGCAGGTAGACGTAGGGATAGAAGACCAGCACCAACACCACAATTACCCCGCCGGTGGAGCGTACCCGTGGCAGCCGCAAGCCAGTGCCGAACCATTCACGTAGCAGCGTCTGCACCGGACCGGCAAAGTCGAGCAGACCGACGAAGACGAAGGCCAACACGTAAGCCGGAATGGCAAAGGGCAGCATCAGCGCCCAATCGAGCCAGCGCCGCCCAGGGAATTCGCAGAGGCTGGTCAGCCAGGCGAGACTGACGCCGAGCAGCGTCACACCGACACCGACGCCAATGACCAGCGTCAGGGTGTTGCCCAGCAAGCGTGGCATCTGGGTTTCCCACAGGTGCGACCAGATCTGTTGATCGATGGTCTGCCATGAAAGCAGCAGGACGCTCAGGGGCAACAGCACCAGCGAGGCTATGGCGAAGACGATGGGGTACCAGCGGCGTTGGGCGGGGTGGGCCAAAGAAACAGTCTCGTTCAAATGATTGTGCCCACGCTCTGCGTGGGCACACATCCTGTGACGCTCTGCGTCACGCTTTCAGCGGCACGACGCGGAGCGTCGGGGGATGCATTCCCACGCGGAGCGTGGGAACGATCAGGTTCACGGTGCGCAGTATGAACGCCGGATCAGTTCCAACCCGCCCGATCCATCATCCGGATCGCCTCAGCCTGACGCTTGCCCGCCACTTCCACCGGCAAGGTGTCGGCCACAAACTTGCCCCACGCCGCCACTTCTTCCGAAGGCGCCACCGCCGGGTTGGCCGGGAACTCCTGGTTAACGTCAGCAAAAATCTTCTGCGCTTCAGGTGTGGTCATCCATTCAACCAAAGCCTTGGCCGCTTCCGGGTGCGGCGCATGCCTGGTCAGGCCAATGCCCGACAGGTTCACGTGTACGCCGCGATCCGCCTGATTCGGCCAGAACAATTTTACCGGCAACTCCGGCTTCTGCTTGTGCAGGCGGCCGTAGTAGTAAGTGTTGACGATGCCAACGTCGCACTGGCCGGCGTTGATCGCTTCGAGCACCGCAACGTCATCGGAGAACACGTCGGTGGACAGGTTGTTAACCCAGCCCTTGAGGATCTTCTCGGTCTTCTCGGCGCCGTGGACTTCGATCATGGTCGCGGTCAGCGACTGGTTGTAGACCTTCTTCGCCGTGCGCAGGCACAGGCGCCCTTCCCAGTTCTTGTCAGCCAGTGCTTCGTAGGTGGTCAGTTCGCCCGGCTTCACCCGTTCGGTGGAGTAGGCGATGGTCCGCGCTCGCAGGCTCAGGCCGGTCCAGGCATGAGTCGACGAGCGATATTGCAGCGGGATATTGGCGTCGATGGTCTTCGAGGTGAACGGCTGCAGGATGCCCATCTGCTCGGCCTGCCAGAGGTTGCCGGCGTCAACGGTGAGCAGCAGGTCGGCGGTAGCGTTTTCACCCTCGGCCTTGATGCGCTGCATCAGCGGCGCTTCCTTGTCGGTGATGAACTTGATCTTCACCCCGGTCTTGGCGGTGTAGGCATCGAAAACCGGTTTGATCAGTTCATCGATGCGCGACGAGTAAACCACCACCTCATCAGCGGCCTGGGCCGTGGTGCTGCCGATCAGGGTCAAGGCCAGTGCGGTCAGAAGACGCTTGGGTGCCAACATGGGAGCGGTCTCTCGGTCGGAAAATGTGGGCCAAATGATAAGGACTCACATTTACCACCTCAATCGAACTCTTTTTGAAGGAGTTACCAGATGTTGCACAGCTTGAAAATTGTGGTGCCTGGACGGGCGCCATCGCGAGCAGGCTCACTCCTACCTTTGAAATGCGTTCCTCTGTAGGAGTGAGCCTGCTCGCGATGAGGCCATCAGCCGCAACGAAAATGTCAGACCTTGGCCAACGCCGGAAGATCACCGGTCAAACCCAGCGCCTCCCGCACAAACAACGCCTTCGCCTCAGGCATCTGCTCAACCAGCTTCAACCCGGCATTACGCAACCACCTGACAGGCAACGGATCGGCCTGAAACAACCGCTCAAACCCTTCCATCGCCGCCATCAGCGCCAGGTTATGCGGCATGCGCCGACGCTCGTAACGGCTCAGCACCTTCACATCCGCCAAACGCTCACCACGCCCGGCTGCTTGCAACAGCACTTCAGCCAGCACCGCCGCATCGAGGAAACCGAGGTTCACGCCCTGCCCCGCCAACGGGTGAATGGTGTGCGCCGCATCGCCGATCAACGCCAGACCCTGCGCCACATAACGCTTGGCGTGGCGCTGACGCAGCGGCACACAAAGTCGCGGATCCGCACTGATGACTTCGCCCAGGCGACCTTCAAACGCAAGCTCCAGCTCACGGCAGAAACCCGCTTCATCCAGCGCCATCAAGCGTTCGGCTTCGCTTGGCGTGGTCGACCAGACGATCGAGCACCAGTCCTGCTGCCCGTCACGTTCCAGCGGCAGAAACGCCAGCGGCCCGTGATCGGTAAAGCGCTGCCACGCGGTCATCTGATGCGGTTTGCTGCTGCGCACACTGGTGACGATGGCGTGGTGCATATAATCCCACTCGCGGGTGGCCACGCCGGTCAGGCGTCGCACTGCCGAGTTGGCACCGTCCGCCGCGATTACCAACGGCGCGCGCAACTGACGACCGTCAGCCAATGTCAGCAACCAGTCATCGCCCGAGCGACGCATCTGTTCCAGTCGTGCATTGGCGAGCATGCCCAGATCGCAATCGTGCAAACGGTCGAGCAAGGCATCCTGCACAACGCGGTTTTCGACGATATGGCCAAGCACCTCGGCGTGCACGCTGCTCGCCGAAAAGTGAATCTGACCGGTGCCGCTGCCGTCCCACACGTGCATGTCGGTGTATGGACTGCTGCGCCGTTTGGCGATGCCATCCCACACGCCGAGGCGTTCGAGTATCCGCTGGCTGGCCGCCGACAACGCGCTCACCCGCGGTTCAAACGCAGCTTCGGCGTCGAAGGGTTTGACGCTCAGCGGGCTGCCGTCGAGCAGCAGGACTTCCAGCCCGCTGTCCTGCAACGCCAGCGCCAGGGCGCTGCCGACCATTCCGGCTCCGACAATCAGCAGATCTGCGCGCATGTCCATGCTTTAAGCCTGTCTCGCTTGCGGCTTGAGCCGCACGTAAAGGGTTTTACCGACCCGCGCCACCAGATTGCCGGCGCCGTCATGAATGTCGACCTGCAACTGCGGCAGGTATTTCTCGCCATCGGCGGTCTGCCGGCGAATCTCGGCGAGCAGTGTCTCGTCGATGCTGAACCGGGCGAACACCGGGCCTTTGCCCGGCGCGATGAAATCGATGTCGGCAGCCTTGTCCCAGACGATGTAGCGCGAGCCGAGGTTTTCCATGAGCATCAGCATGAAGAACGGATCGACCATCGAATACAGGCTGCCGCCGAACTGCGTGCCGACGTAATTGCGGTTGTACCAGCCAAGGCCCATCGACACCTGGACGTCGCGAAAGTCATCGCTGATGTGCCGGACTCGAACACCGGCGCCGAGGTACGGCGGGTAGAACGTCATCACCCAGCGCATCAACCGCGCCTTGCCGAATTTTCCGCTTAACCACTTAAGCATCCGGTCGCGTTCCCAAACCCATGGCCTGACGCGCAAACCAGCGCTTGGCCGGCGGCAACAGATCGAGACCGAGCAAACCGATGTTGCGCCCCAGCGACACCAATGGCTGCTTGCTGCCGAACAGGCGCGTGACCTGATCGGAGAAGCCGACGGTGAGGTCCTGATCGAGACGCTGACGCTCGCGATAAGCCTGCAAGGTGGCGAAATCGCCCAGCGGTTTGTCGCTGGCCAACAGCGCAGCGGCCAAGGCATCGGCATCACGCAGCGACAGGTTGAAACCCTGCCCGGCTATCGGGTGCAGGCTGTGCGCGGCGTTGCCGAGCACGGCCAGGTGCGAGCGCACTTGTTCTTCGGCCTCGACCAGCGTCAGCGGATACAAATGCCGCGCGCCGACCTGTTTCAGCGTGCCGAGGCGGTAACCGAACACGCCCTGCAATTCGCTGAGGAAGTCGCGCTCGCTCAAATCGGCCAGACGCTGCGCGTCCATGCCCAGGCGGGTCCAGACCAAAGCGCAGCGGTTTTCCGGCAGCGGCAGCAGCGCCATCGGTCCTTCGTCGGTGAAGCGCTCGAAGGCCATGCCGTTGTGCGCTTCGCTCGGGGTGATGTTGGCGATCAGCGCGCTCTGGTTGTACGGACGCTTGCGCACATTGATGCCCAACTGCTCGCGCAGGCCGGAGCGACCGCCATCGGCGAGCACCGCGAGGTCGCATTCAAGGGTGGTTTCATCGTTGAGGGTCAGGCGATAGCCGTCGGGCAGCGGCTCCATACGCGTGACTTCCGCCGGGCAGCGCCAACTGATCACGTCTTTGTCGATGTGCTGCCACAGGCACTGGCCGAGCCAGGCGTTTTCCACCACATAGCCGAGCGCCGGCACGCCCTCTTCCATCGCCGACAAACGCGCGGTGGAGAAGCGGCCACGATCGGAGACGTGAATCTGCTTGATCGGCTCGGCACGGCGGGAGATTTCCTGCCATACACCCAGCCGTTGATAAATCTGCCGCGAGCCAAAGGACAGCGCCGACGAGCGCGCGTCGTAGCTCGGCTGCCAGCTGTCGCCCGGGGCGAACGGCTCGATCAGCACGATTTTCCAGCCACGCGCCTTGGCCCCGGCCTGCAAGGCCAACGCCAGACTGGCGCCGACCAGACCACCACCGATGATTGCCAGATTGACTCGACTCATGCCGCGTGTGTCCGTGCTTGCGCCATCAGCGCTTCGATTTCAGCGACGGTTTTCGGCACGCCATGGGTAAGGATTTCACAGCCAGTCTTTGTCACTACCACGTCGTCCTCGATGCGCACGCCGATGCCGCGCCATTTCTTCGCTACGTTCTGATTGTCCGGGGCAATATAGATGCCCGGCTCCACGGTCAGCGCCATGCCGACTTCCAGCACGCGCCATTCGCCGCCGACCTTGTACTCGCCGACGTCATGTACATCCATGCCCAGCCAATGGCCGGCGCGGTGCATGTAAAACGCTTTATAGGCTTCACTGGCGATCAATTCGTCGACTTCGCCTTGCAGCAATCCGAGCTTCACCAGCCCTGTGGTAATCACTCGCACCGTGGCTTCGTGCGCCTGATTCCAGTGTTTGTTCGGGGCGATTTCAGCGAATGCGGCTTCCTGTGAAGCCAATACCAGTTCGTAGATCGCTTTCTGCTCGGGCGAAAACTTGCCGTTGACCGGCCAGGTGCGAGTGATGTCGCTGGCATAGCAATCGATCTCGCAGCCAGCGTCGATCAACACCAGATCGCCGTCCTTGAGCACGGCGTCATTCTGCTGGTAATGCAGGATGCAGCTGTTGCGCCCGGCGGCGACGATCGAACCGTAAGCTGGCATTTTCGCCCCGCCCTTGCGGAATTCGTAATCGAGTTCGGCTTCGAGGCTGTACTCGTGGAGCCCGGCCCGACTGGCCTGCATCGCGCGGATGTGGGCTTGCGCCGAGATCCGTGCGGCTTCGCGCATCACCTTCACTTCTGCCGCCGATTTATACAGGCGCATGTCGTGCAGCAGATGATCCAGGGCAACGAATTCGTTCGGTGGCTGGGCGCCGAGGTGCGCCTTGGAGCGGATTACGTTGATCCAGTCCATCAAGTGGCGATCGAATTCGGGGTTGCTGCCCATCGCCGAATACACCCGGTCACGGCCTTCGATCAGGCCCGGGAGAATGTCGTCGATGTCGGTGATCGGGAAAGCGTCGTCGGCGCCGAAATCGCGGATCGCGCCTTCCTGGCCTGCACGCAAGCCGTCCCACAATTCGCGTTCGGCGTTGCGCTCACGGCAGAACAGCACGTACTCGCCATGCTCGCGGCCAGGCATCAGGACGATGACGGCTTGCGGCTCGGGAAACCCGCTGAGGTACTGGAAGTCGCTGTCCTGACGGTAGACGTGCTCGACGTCGCGGTTGCGAATGGCCACCGCGGCGGCGGGCAAAATCGCAATGCTGTTGGGTTCCATCTGCGCCATCAGGGCCTTGCGGCGACGGCTGTATTCCGCTTTCGGGATATGGGTCATGGGCAGATGGCTTTCCCTGGCACGCGATTAATGCAGCGACGGCTTGGCGGCTGGCGGCACGTCGGCTTTCTTGGTTTCCGAAAACAGCAGCAGCGGCGCGACGCGCAGGTACTCCATGACTTCCATGTAATCGTTTTCGCCGTCATCGGATTCTTCCAGGGCGTCTTGCACCTGGGAGATCGCTGCCAGATCCTGCAGCACTTCGGTGGCTTCAGTACTGAGCATGCTGCTGTCGCGGCAGTTCAGGCCGAAACCGCTGAGGAAGCCCTGGCACCATTCGCCCAGCGCGGCGGCGCGGTCGGCCAGTGGCGCATCATCGGTCGGCAGCAGCAGGACGACAGTGACGTCGTCGCCGGTCAGTTCACCTTTGACCATCTCTTGCAGGCCGATCAGGGCGTTGCGGACGTTGTCCTGGATGTCGCCTTCGAGCAGTTCGGCAGCGTCGATCAGCCAGCCTTCGTTATCGAAGCCGGCACCGGCGCAACTGCGCCCGAGCAGCACGCCGTGCAGTTCGGCAGGCGAGACGTTGTGGCCGCTGGCAGTCAGCAGGGTGGCAAAGGCTTGGTACGGGGAATTCGCAATGGTCATGGGCAGCTAGGCGCCAGACGGCGCTATGTCTAGAATGAAGGCCTTGTATCCTACATCGACAGACCCGCCAAGACTATTAAAGGCTGTCCGCCAGCTATCCCATCAGACAGACTCCGACCCAGTGGACACAATGGAAGACACCGACCTGCAAGCGCTGATGGCCAGACTCGAACTGCTGATTGGCCGAGTCGAGCAACTAAAGAGTCAAAATGCACTCTTACTAGCTCAGGAAAAAACCTGGCGCGAGGAACGCGCTCACCTCATTGAAAAAAACGAAATCGCCCGGCGTAAGGTCGAATCGATGATTTCGCGCCTCAAGGCCCTGGAGCAAGACTCATGAGTTCAAGCAATAGCGTCACCGTGCAGATCCTCGATAAAGAGTATTCGATCATCTGCCCGCAGGAAGAACGCAGCAATCTGGTCAGTGCCGCCCGCTACCTCGATGGCAAAATGCGCGAAATCCGCAGCAGCGGTAAAGTCATCGGCGCCGACCGCATCGCCGTAATGGCCGCGCTGAACATCACTCATGACCTCTTGCACAAAGAAGAGCGCCCGGACATCCAGGCCAGCGGTTCGACCCGTGAACAGGTGCGCGACTTGCTCGATCGTGTCGATCTGGTCCTCGCCGACGATCAGAGCACTACCAAGGGCTGATTCGACCGGCCGCTTGCGGTATACTCGCGGCACTCCCTGGGGTGCTTGCCAGTTGACGATGTCCCTGAGCCGATTCGCACTACCCTGGAAGTTGCACGTTGGGCTGGTGTGCATGTCCGCTAGACGGAAAGCCTTAAAGTCTACTGCATCTTCCACCTTGAACTTTCGGGTTCAAGGGCTAAGTTGACAGCGGTTCATCCGGGGAGCCTGATTCGAATCCGATGTCGGTGAAAGCCGCCATCGGATTTTTTATGCGTACGTTTTCGTCCAACCTGCCGAAGCCGAACCATGACCGAACCCGCGCTGCTGCCCCGCCCGCAACTCCGCCGCCTGCTGCGCAAGGCGCGCCGCTCGCTGAGCAAAAGCGAGCAACGCCAGGCCGCCAAGGGCCTGTACCGGCAACTGGCGCAAGACCCGCACTTTCGCCGGGCCAAACATATCTCTCTGTATTTACCCACCGACGGTGAAATCGATCCGCGCTTGCTGTTGCGTGAAGCGCAACGTCGGGGCAAAGCGACTTACCTGCCGGTGCTCAGCGCATGGCCGCGGACGAAAATGGTTTTCCAGCGCATTCGCCCGGGCGAAAAGCTCAAAGCCAATCGTTTCCGCATTCTCGAGCCACGGGCCAATCTGGCACAGCAACGCAAGGTCTGGGCGCTGGATCTGGTGTTGTTGCCATTGGTGGGGTTTGACGATGTCGGCGGGCGATTGGGGATGGGCGGCGGTTTCTATGATCGCAGCCTGGGGTATATGGCCCGGCGCAAAAACTGGCGCAAACCGACGTTGCTGGGGCTGGCCCATGAGTGTCAGAAGGTCGAGCGATTGGCGCAGGCGAGCTGGGATGTACCGTTACAAGGCACGGTCAGCGACAAGGCGTGGTATTTCGCGGGATAGGACGCCGCACAGATCAACGGCGTCGGGCGTGCAGTTTCAGCGCTTGAAGGCAGTAGACTGTTGAACCTGTTGCGCGACTTCGATCGGCGCATCGGCCTTGTTGGCCCACAGGCTCTGCGCGTACCCGGTGGTTACGACACCCAGGCCAAACAAAATTACCAAAGTCCATAGTAAATCCGGTTTGCGTTTCATCGATTGCCCCCCTCAAGGCACATCATCACGATGACAGCAGCGGTTTCCGTTTGTAGGCCGTGCAGCAGCGTCAAGCTTTAAAGGCCGGCATTTTGCGACAACGTGAACCCGCGCGCAAACGCTGACGTCAACCGACTGTCGGTTTGTCATAAAATTGCCCGACAACCTGCCCAATGACCGTTTCAGGAGCAAAAAACCATGGCCTATTGGCTGATGAAGTCCGAGCCCGACGAACTCTCGATCAAAGGTCTGGAAAAGCTCGGCAAAGCGCGCTGGGACGGTGTTCGCAACTATCAGGCGCGCAACTTCCTGCGCGCGATGGCGGTGGGTGATGAGTTCTTTTTCTATCATTCCAGTTGCCCGGAGCCGGGTATTGCCGGAATCGGCAAGATAATCGAAGCGGCGTACCCGGATCCCACCGCACTGGAACCGGAAAGTCATTACTTCGATCCGAAGGCTACACCAGAGAAAAATGCCTGGATTGCGATTGACGTTGAGCACGTCGAGACGTTTGCGCGGGTGTTGAAGCTGGATTACCTAAAGCAGCAAACGGCGTTGGCCGAGATGCCGTTGGTGCAGAAGGGTTCGCGGTTATCGGTGATGCCGGTCACACCCGAACAGTGGGCGGCGGTGCTTGCCCTGCGCTGACGCGCGAAAAGATCGCAGCCTTCGGCAGCTCCTACATTCGAATGCGTTTCCCTGTAGGAGCTGCCGAAGGCTGCGATCTTTTGACTTTAAATGCTTACTGAATGATCAGGTTGTTAAACAACAGATCTTCAACCACCGGCTTGCCGGTTTCGTCATTCATCACTTGCTGGGTCTGCTTCAACGCTTCCTGACGCAGCTTCTCTTTACCTTCGATACTGCCCATCGCCTCGGTGGTCTGCTGAGTAAACAGCGCCACCAGTTGATTGCGGATCAGCGGCTCGTTGGCCTTGACCAGTTTGGTCGCCTCATCGCCGGTCACCCGCAAAGCCACGTCAGCCTTGTAGACCTTGAGCTTCGGTGTGCCATCCAGCCCGTAGTTACCCACGAATGGCGGGCTCAGGGTGATGTAGTTGACCTTCGGCGCCTCGCCTTCTTTGGCTTCTTCGGCCAGCGCTGCCACAGGCAGAGACAGGGCCAGCAACAACATGATCCACGCTTTCACAATTCGCTCCTTATCCGGTTTGCGGCCTAGCATAACGACCCGCCGCGCAAGCACAAGCTTATGGCTGACTATCAGGGTCGGGCATGCTCGTTGACCCGTTGACTGACACACCTACACTTATCGGCCATCACTCCCAAAGGAATAGCCCTGATGAAAGCCGTGCTGTGCAAAGCCTTCGGCCCTGCCGAATCGCTGGTGCTGGAAGACGTCGCCAGCCCCGCCCTGAAGAAGAACGAAATCCTGCTGGAGGTGCACGCCGCCGGGGTCAACTTCCCGGACACGCTGATCATCGAGGGCAAGTACCAGTTCAAGCCGCCCTTCCCGTTCTCGCCGGGTGGCGAGGCGGCGGGCGTGGTCACCGAGATCGGGGAAAAAGTCAGCCACCTCAAGGTCGGCGACCGGGTCATGGCTCTGACCGGCTGGGGCAGTTTCGCTGAACAGGTCGCGGTGCCGGGCTATAACGTCCTGCCGATCCCGCCATCGATGGACTTCAACATCGCCGCCGCCTTCAGCATGACTTACGGCACCTCGATGCACGCCCTCAAGCAACGCGCCAATCTGCAACCGGGGGAAACCCTGCTGGTGCTCGGCGCTTCCGGCGGTGTCGGGCTGGCCGCCGTGGAAATCGGCAAAGCCATGGGCGCCCGCGTCATCGCCGCCGCCAGCAGCGCGGAAAAACTGGCGGTGGCCAAGGCTGCCGGCGCCGATGAGCTGATCAACTACAGCGAAACCAGCCTCAAGGACGAAATCAAACGCCTCACCGACGGCCAGGGCGCCGACGTGATTTACGATCCGGTCGGCGGCGATCTGTTCGACCAGGCCATCCGCGCCATCGCCTGGAATGGCCGCCTGTTGGTGGTCGGCTTCGCCAGCGGGCGAATTCCCGAACTGCCGGTCAACCTCGCCCTGCTCAAAGGCGCGGCAGTGCTCGGGGTGTTCTGGGGCTCCTTCGCCCAGCGCCAACCGCAGGACAACGCGGCGAACTTCCAGCAGTTGTTCGGCTGGTTCGCCGAGGGCAAGTTGAAACCGCTGGTATCGCAGGTGTACCCGCTGAGCAATGCGGCGCAGGCGATCAATGATCTTGGCCAGCGCAAGGCGGTGGGCAAGGTGGTGGTGCAGGTGCGCTGAAACGCCTCAACTGGCGGGCGACGCTGCCATGTCGCCCGGCATCAGTTGTTCCTGAACCTTCTCGCTTCGCGCCTGGATCAACTGCCCCTTGTCGTCGAAGCGCAAAACAATCAGCCAGTCGTAGACATCCACCGGCCATTTCGGCTGACCGATCAACGCCGGGCCATTACCGCCGAAGGCGGCAATCAGTTTGTTGATATGGCCGTGGTGCCAGGCAATCAGGACGGTCTTCGCCTGATGCTTTTGCGCATCGAGCTGACCAGTTTGTCGACGTCGTTATTGGCGAACGGCTGTTCAATGGGCAGTTGCAGGCGCCGGGACAGCGGGATCAGTGTTTGCCGTGGCCGGACACTTTCCGCGCTGTCAGCGGTAGCGATCAGCCGTTGAGGCGTGAGCGTCTGGCCATCCAGTTTCAACGGGGTGAAATAGTCGGCGTAGGCCGCAGCACGCTGTTCGCCCCGGGCATTGAGCTCACGACCCACCTCAGGCTTTTCCGCATGGCGAATGATCAACACAGTGACATTGCGTAAACCTGGCCCCGCGCAATCCTGCGCATAACTCAGTGCCAGCACTGAAACAGTGAGCGCTACCGCAACCAGCAATCTGGGCAGCAACATGCGAACTTTCACGGCCATCATTTTTCTCTGCGATCAGTCGGGTCTATTGATCGCGAGTCTAAGCCACAACATTCCGGCCGCCACAAAAACGCCCTGTTCTTACAGCTGAGCGACAGGTTCGTAAAGGAACACGCGACTTCCAACATTTTCCGCTGTTTGGTCGATGCGAACCGGTGCTATTTTCGGTAACGAAACTGTAACATTCGCATCCGCAGTCAAAACAAGAAATCTGGAGCTCTTGAATGTTTGCTTTCTTTCGTCCTGCCGCACATCAGGCTCCATTGCCTGAAGAAAAAATAGACAGCACGTACCGACGCCTGCGCTGGCAGATCTTCGCCGGTATTTTCTTTGGCTATGCGGGTTATTACCTGCTGCGCAAAAACTTCTCGCTGGCCATGCCCTACCTGATCGACGAAGGCTACAGCCGTGGCGATCTGGGCCTGGCGATGTCGGCGATCGCCATCGCTTATGGCTTGTCGAAATTCCTCATGGGCCTGGTGTCCGACCGTTCCAACCCACGTTACTTCCTGCCGTTCGGTCTGCTGGTGTCGGCCGGGGTGATGTTCATTTTCGGTTTCGCGCCTTGGGCAACGTCCAGCGTGACCATGATGTTCATCCTGCTGTTCATCAACGGCTGGGCCCAGGGCATGGGTTGGCCGCCAAGTGGCCGGACCATGGTGCATTGGTGGTCGCAGAAGGAGCGCGGCGGCGTGGTGTCCGTGTGGAACGTGGCGCATAACGTCGGCGGCGGTCTGATCGGCCCGCTGTTCCTGCTCGGCATGGGTCTGTTCAACGACTGGCATGCAGCGTTCTACGTACCGGCAGCCGTGGCGCTGGGCGTGGCGGTGTTCGCGTTCATTACCATGCGCGACACCCCGCAATCGGTTGGCCTGCCGCCGATCGAAAAGTACAAGAACGATTACCCGGAAGGCTACGACGCCAGCCACGAAGACGAATTCAGCGCCAAGGAAATCTTCGTCAAGTATGTGCTGCGCAACAAGATGCTCTGGTACATCGCCATGGCCAACGTCTTCGTCTACCTGCTGCGCTACGGCGTGCTGGACTGGGCGCCGACCTACCTGAAGGAAGCCAAGGGTTTCACCGTGGATAAAACCTCGTGGGCTTATTTCTTCTACGAGTGGGCGGGCATTCCGGGCACGCTGCTGTGCGGCTGGATGTCGGACAAGATCTTCCGAGGCAACCGTGGCCTGACCGGCATGGTGTTCATGGCGCTGGTGACTGTCGCGACCCTGGTTTACTGGTTGAACCCGGCCGGCAACCCGACCGTCGACATGATCGCGCTGTTCTCGATCGGCTTCCTGATCTACGGCCCGGTGATGTTGATCGGCCTGCAGGCACTGGAGCTGGCGCCGAAGAAAGCCGCCGGCACCGCTGCGGGCTTCACTGGCTTGTTCGGTTATCTGGGTGGTTCGGTCGCGGCCAGTGCCGCGATGGGCTACACCGTTGACCACTTCGGCTGGGACGGTGGTTTCGTGCTGCTGGTTGGCGCTTGCCTGCTGTCGATGGCCTTCCTCGCCCCGACGCTGTGGCACAAGCAAGTCGCCAGTCAGAGCCGCGAAGCGGTCGCTTGATCGGTCTGTGACTGACAGCGCTTGAGCCGCGCCTCCAGATTGCGGTCTGGCATGGCGTGGCTGCGCAGGGCGTGCGCGGTCTGCTCGACATAATCGCGAGTGGTTCCGTAACGCCCGCTGGCGCTTTCAAACACCTGGCTAAGCACGTGATCCGGCAAATTGCCGGCATAGCTGGGCAGGTGTCGCTCCAACACGAATCCCAATGCCTGAACCTGACTGCCATCTTCAAGCCGGCAGTTGAGCCAGTGTGGTCGATAGGACGGCACCGGCATCTCGCGTTTCCACAAGGCGTACAGCGCAGCGTCGAGATTGTCTTCCGGCAAGCGATAAGCGAAGCCGCTGCAAGAACCTCCGCGATCCAGACCAAAGACCAGACCGGGCATTTCCGGCGTACCGCGGTGCTCGTGCGACCACAGGTACAGGCCACGATGGTAGCCATGCACACGTCCGCGCACTCTTTCCACCGCCGAGCATTCCGGCCGCCAGATCAACGAACCGTAAGCGAACAGCCACACCGGCCCGCCCTTGTGGCGCGCCATGGTCGATTGCATGGAAGCGAGAAGTTGTTCGTGCGTCAGCTGCGGCCCAAGATCGAGCCGCGGAGGGTAATTCAAATTCAGAAAAGCGTTTTCAATGGCGCTCATGGCGAATAGCGTTCAGCTCCCCGCGGGTAAAGAATTACTTAATAGAACGCACCGCTGTAACAATAAGGCACATATGTTTTAAGGCAATTTGAGTGCCATGGCACGGTTCTTAATTGATTGCCTGATTGATATATAACCTAGCGGTATTTATGCAATTACATAAATACCGATCGGCTATATAGAGAGTTATAACGGACTCAGGAGCGCGGCGCGTAGGCGAACACGTCCGCACGCATTTGATGGGCGTCCATCCCGGCTTCAACCAAGGCATCCAGAGTGCCGTAGACCATGGCCGGCGAGCCGCTGGCGTAGACGTGCAAGGGCTTCAGATCCGGGAAGTCTTCACAGACTGCCTCGTGCAGCATGCCGCAGCGCCCTTCCCAACCGCATTGATCACTGACGACTTTGTGCAGGAACAGGTTGGGCAGCTTCAGCCATTCGTCCCAGTGTTCGATCTCATAGAAATCTTCCGGACGGCGCACGCCCCAGTAAAGATGCACCGGATGTTTGAAGCCGTTGGCGCGGCAATGCTCGATCAGTGCGTGAATCTGGCCCATGCCGGTGCCGGCGGCAACCAGCACCAGCGGCCCGTCCGGTAACTCTGCCAAATGCGTGTCGCCGAATGGCAGCTCGACACGCACCATCGCGTTGCGTTGCAGCTGTTCGATCAGGCTCAGTGCACTGGCTTCGCGCGCCAGCACGTGGATTTCCAGATCGCGTCCGCCGTGCGGTGCCGAGGCCATGGAGAACGCCGATTTCTCGCCGTTCTCGCGCTCAATCATCAAGTACTGGCCGGCGTGATAACGCGGCGGCTTGCCGGCCGGAGCGCGCAGCCGCACACGCCAGGTGTCGCCACCGACGTCGCGGCATTCGATGACCTGACACGACAGGCTGCGCACCGGCAGTTCTCCCAGCGCGAGCACGCCATCCCACAGCAGGATGCAGTCTTCCAGCGGCTCGGCTATGCAAGTGTAGAACTCGCCGTGGTCATGCACCTTGCCGTCCTGCGCGACGCTACCTTCAACCAGCAGTGCCGCACACACGTGACAATTGCCGTTGCGGCAGCTTTGCGGGCATTCGTAGCCCAGGCGCCGCGCGCCATCGAGAATCCGCTCACCGGGCCGTATCTCAAGCACCGCTCCGGAGGGCTGCAGGGTTACACGCATCAATCTATTCCTAACTGATTCCAGATGGCATCGATCCGCTGGGTGACGGCGTCGTCCTTGACGATCACGCGGCCCCACTCGCGATTGGTTTCGCCCGGCCACTTGTGGGTGGCATCGAGGCCCATTTTCGACCCCAGGCCGGAGACCGGCGAGGCGAAGTCGAGATAGTCGATCGGTGTGTTATCGATCATCACCGTGTCGCGCTTGGGGTCCATGCGCGTGGTGATGGCCCAGATCACGTCGTTCCAGTCGCGGGCGTTGATATCGTCGTCACAGACGATAACGAACTTGGTGTACATGAACTGTCGCAAAAACGACCAGACACCGAGCATCACGCGCTTGGCATGCCCCGGATACGACTTCTTCATGGTCACGATGGCCATGCGGTACGAGCAGCCTTCGGGCGGCAGGTAGAAGTCGGTGATTTCCGGGAACTGCTTCTGCAGGATCGGCACGAACACTTCGTTCAGCGCCACGCCGAGGATCGCCGGCTCATCCGGCGGACGGCCGGTGTAGGTGCTGTGGTAGATCGGTTTGATCCGGTGGGTGATGCGCTCGACGGTGAACACCGGGAAGCTGTCGACTTCGTTGTAATAACCGGTGTGGTCGCCGTACGGGCCTTCATCGGCCATTTCACCCGGATGGATCACGCCTTCGAGGATGATTTCGGCGGTGGCCGGCACTTGCAGGTCGTTGCCACGGCACTTGACCAGCTCGGTGCGGTTACCGCGCAAGAGCCCTGCGAAAGCGTATTCGGAAAGGCTGTCCGGCACCGGCGTCACGGCGCCAAGGATGGTCGCCGGATCCGCGCCAAGGGCCACCGACACCGGGAACGGCTGACCCGGATGCTTCTCGCACCACTCACGGAAGTCGAGGGCGCCGCCACGGTGGCTGAGCCAGCGCATGATCACCTTGTTGCGGCCGATCACTTGCTGACGGTAGATACCGAGGTTCTGCCGGTCCTTGTTCGGGCCTTTGGTGACAGTCAGCCCCCAAGTGATCAGCGGGCCGACGTCGCCGGGCCAGCAAGTCTGCACCGGCAGCATCGCCAGGTCGACGTCGTCGCCCTCGATGACCACTTCCTGGCAGACGGCGTCTTTGACGACTTTCGGCGCCATCGAGATGATCTTGCGGAAGATCGGCAGTTTCGACCACGCGTCTTTCAAGCCCTTCGGCGGCTCCGGTTCCTTGAGGAACGCCAGCAGCTTGCCGATTTCGCGCAGCTCGCTGACCGACTCGGCGCCCATGCCCATCGCCACCCGCTCAGGTGTGCCAAACAGGTTGCCAAGCACCGGAATGTCGTAGCCGGTAGGCTTCTCGAACAATAGCGCCGGGCCCTTGGCCCGCAGCGTGCGATCGCACACCTCGGTCATTTCCAGCACCGGCGAGACGGGAATCTGGATGCGTTTCAACTCTCCGCGCTGCTCAAGCTGCTGCACGAAATCCCGAAGATCCTTGAATTTCATTGACGATGGCACCCTCAAAATAGGCGTACATCCTACCTGCTCTGACGGGCAAACAGCAGCCCGTCAGTGCCCGGTATCGCTCAATTCTGACTCGCACCCAGCAGGATCGGCGCAAACAACGGGCTCAGTCTGGCACTGCCGACGTCAGAAAGATGATCCGCATCCTTGTACTGCGAGTGGCCGTCGACATCGATAGCGCAGAGCCCTTCCTTGCACATCAGCGGCGTCGGATCGATGACGTGCACACCGGAATCGGCGGCGCTCATCGAGCCGAACAGGTCGGTGAAAAACTGCTGGCGTGCCAAATGCTCACTGAGCGGACGACCAAGGCCTTCAGCTGAACGGCCGATCCGGGCCAGGCTGGTCAGGCGGTCGATGTAGCTCTTGTGCTGCAGCGGCACTTCCTTGAACAGCCAGACTTGCGCGCCGGCTTCGCGCAACTCGGCCACCCGCGCCTTGATGGCGGCGGCCATGCGCTGTTCTGCCTGACGCGGGTTGTCCTTGCGATCAAGCAGAAATTGCCGATCCCCGTCGCCGTCTTCGCGACCATAAACGTACAGGCTCCAGTTCGCCGCCAGCACCACGTCCTTGATCCCCAGACTGATGACGCGATCCATGTTGCGCTGGTTGAAGTCTTTGCACTGCGGGCGCAACGCGTCATCGATGATCGGCGGGCACCCCGTCAGGCTGTACAGCCACACTGGCTGCACCATGTGACTGGCATTGCCTTCGATGGCTGGCAACAACGCTGCGGCGTGACTGTCGCCCCAGAACATTTTTGTCGCCGCAATACTCTGATCACCGCCCACCAGACAGGACTTGGTCAGCGCCTTGTCGGTGCTCAAGTGCATGCACTTCGACTGTCCGGCGTTCCATTCGCGCGATTGCGCGTACTCAAGCGCCTTGCCGCTGAGACGTTGTGGAACACCGTCTGCCGAGCGGATCAGCGAACCCGTAATCGCCAGCACCGTGATCGACACCAAACCACCGACCAACACCGAGTTACGGCTGGCAAACACGCGTTTTTCGCGAAACGGCAGCTCGATATAGCGCAGGCTCAGCCAGGCCAGCGCCAATGCCAAGGCCATCCAGCCGAGCGCCTCCAGCGGCTGGATGCCGTCGATGGAGATCGCGTTGGCATACACGTAGACCGGCCAGTGCCACAGATAAAGCGAGTAAGAGAGCAAGCCAATCCAGACCATAGCCCGGACACTCAACAGACGACTGGCCCAGGTTGCGCCCTGTGCGCCCGACCAGATCAACGCCGTCGTGCCCAATACCGGCAGCAAGGCTGCCCAGCCCGGGAACACCGTGGTCTTGTCGAACGTGAACACCGCCACCAGCACCGCCGCCAGCCCGGCCAGACCAACGGACTGCCGCAGCCTTGGCCGCGCGACATGCTTAGGCACGGGAATTACCGCCAACATGGCCCCGCAGAGCAATTCCCAGGCGCGGGTCGGCAGGGCGAAAAAGGCAAACTCCGGCCGGCGCTCGATGTAGATGATGTTCAAGCCGAACGACACCAGCAGCACGGCGAACAACATCCAGCGCCAATGGCGGACGTAGCGCATCAGCAATACCATCATCAACGGGAAGAAGATGTAGTACTGCTCCTCCACCGCCAGCGACCAGGTATGCAACAACGGTTTGAGTTCCGAGGCGGGCTGGAAGTAGCCGTCTTCACGCATGAACAGAATGTTGGAAATGAACAGCGACTGGTAACGAATCGTGCGCCCCAGCTCCGCCAGATCCTTGGCCGTCAGCAGCAACCAGCCCAAGGCCAGCATCACCACCACAACCACAGTCAATGCCGGCAGAATGCGCCGGGCGCGACGCCCCCAGAAATCGAGAAAACTGAAGCGCTGGGCGCTGATTTCGCGGAACAGGATCGAGGTGATCAGAAAGCCGGAAATGACGAAGAACACATCAACGCCGACAAAACCGCCGCTGAATGTAGTGAATCCGAAATGAAAAAGTACGACGGGAATAACCGCCAGAGCCCGTAATCCGTCGATATCACGGCGATTGCCAAACGTGTGCATAACCGTTCTTATCCTTGTAGGTACAAACCGATCCAAACAAGGACACTAGCCTGTCGCGAAAGTTATGCACCGCGCACGCAAAAAAAAACGCCCCCTTGCGGGAGCGTTCTTTTTTACAGCGTGTGTATTACTTGCGCTTCATCGACAAGAAGAACTCGTCGTTGGTCTTGGTCGTTTTCAGCTTGTCGACCAGGAACTCGATGGCAGCCACTTCGTCCATCGGGTGCAACAGCTTGCGCAGGATCCACATGCGCTGCAGTTCGTCGTCGGCGGTCAGCAACTCTTCGCGGCGGGTGCCGGAGCGGTTGATGTTGATGGCCGGGAACACGCGCTTCTCGGCGATCTTGCGATCCAGAGGCAGTTCCATGTTGCCGGTACCCTTGAACTCTTCGTAGATCACTTCGTCCATCTTCGAGCCGGTTTCAACCAGCGCGGTGGCGATAATGGTCAGCGAGCCGCCTTCTTCGATGTTACGCGCCGCACCGAAGAAGCGTTTTGGCTTCTCGAGGGCGTGGGCATCGACACCACCGGTCAATACCTTGCCGGAGCTCGGGATCACGGTGTTGTAGGCACGGGCCAGACGGGTAATGGAGTCGAGCAGGATGACCACGTCTTTCTTGTGCTCGACCAGGCGCTTGGCCTTCTCGATCACCATTTCGGCAACCTGCACGTGGCGGGTCGGCGGCTCGTCGAAGGTCGAGGCAACCACTTCGCCGCGCACGGTGCGCTGCATTTCGGTTACTTCTTCCGGACGCTCGTCGATCAGCAGCACGATCAGGTGAACTTCAGGGTTGTTACGGGCGATGTTCGCTGCGATGTTCTGCAGCATGATCGTTTTACCGGCTTTCGGCGGTGCAACGATCAGACCACGCTGGCCTTTGCCGATCGGGGCGCACAGGTCGATTACACGACCGGTCAAGTCTTCGGTGGAACCGTTACCGGCTTCCATCTTCATGCGCACGGTCGGGAACAGCGGGGTCAGGTTCTCGAAGAGAATCTTGTTTTTCGCGTTCTCCGGACGATCGAAGTTGATCGTGTCGACCTTGAGCAGGGCGAAATACCGCTCGCCTTCCTTCGGAGGGCGGATCTTGCCAACGATGGTGTCACCGGTGCGCAAGTTGAAGCGGCGGATCTGGCTTGGCGAGACATAGATATCGTCCGGGCCGGCCAGGTAGGAAGCGTCAGCGGAGCGCAGGAAGCCGAAGCCGTCCTGGAGAATCTCCAGCACGCCATCACCGGAGATTTCCTCGCCGCTTTTCGCGTGCTTTTTCAGCAGGGAGAAAATCACGTCCTGCTTGCGCGAACGGGCCATATTTTCTATGCCCATCTGTTCGGCCAATTCGAGCAGTTCGGTAATCGGCTTTTGCTTGAGTTCAGTCAGATTCATATAGGAATGACGTAATCATTTATGGAGGGGGGGAAATTAAGCTTTTGGCTTAATGAGGCCGCGCCGCGGAGAAGGCGACAGGATCGCGAACTAATTCGAAAAGGAGTGCGTCGGCGACGGCTAGCAGGGGGCAGTGGAGAAACCAGTGCGGGGCCGAATGTACCACCTGAGTTTCGGAGCGTCTAGCCCTGAATACGTAAAAAGCCCCGCTAATTGCGGGGCTTTTTTTCAGGCACTTTACAGCGACGCTTAGATGTTGGCGTCGAGGAAAGCAGCCAGTTGCGACTTCGACAGGGCGCCGACTTTGGTCGCTTCAACGTTGCCGTTCTTGAACAGCATCAGCGTCGGGATACCACGCACGCCGTGCTTGGCCGGGGTTTCCTGGTTTTCGTCGATGTTCAGTTTGGCAACGGTCAGCTTGCCTTTGTAAGTCTCGGCAATCTCGTCCAGAACTGGAGCGATCATTTTGCAAGGACCGCACCATTCAGCCCAGTAATCGACCAGGACAGCGCCTTCGGCCTTGAGTACGTCGGCTTCGAAGCTAGCGTCGCTAACGTGTTTGATAAGATCGCTGCTCATGGAATTCTCCAGGTTGTAAGCAAAAAAACGTGGCCCATCATAGCCGCCCTTCCCCTGTTCAGGAAGCCGCAGTTGATTGAGTCTTGCTATGGCACTCGATGAGTTTGGGTATAGCTCAAGTCACGCCGTGGCGGGGGCAATGAAGGAAATTCCGGTACGCAGGGCCGCGTTGCGCACATGCTCCTGCATGGCTTTTTGCGCTGCAGCGCAGGCGCGACGTGCGAGGGCGCGCAGGATCTTGCGGTGTTCCTGCCAGGTTTCCATGGCGCGCTCGGCGCGGATGAACGGTAGTTTCTGGCTTTCCAGGAACATCTCGGCGCTGGCGGTGAGGATGCTCAGCATCGCCTGATTACCGCTGGCCAGCAGGATCCGTCGGTGAAATTCGAAGTCCAGTTTCGCCGCCGCTTCAAAGTCGCCGGCCTTCAATTGCTCACGCATGGCCGCGACGTTGTCTTCCAGCGCATCCAGATCAAATGTACTCAACGTCACCGCCGCCAGGCCTGCGGCAAAGCCCTCCAGCGCATAGCGCAATTGAAAGATATCCAGCGGTGACGCTTGCGCGGCGAATGACCAGCCCGGTGCGTTTTCGCCGCGCGACAATTCCACCGGCGCCTGCACGAACACGCCTTTGCCCGGCTGAATACTGACCACACCCAACGCACTCAGCGACGACAGTGCCTCACGCAACGATGCCCGGCTCACCCCCAGTTGCAACGCCAGATCGCGCTGTGAAGGCAAGGCGTCGCCAGCGCCGAAACCCTGTTCGGTGATCAGTTTGCGGATCGCTTGCAGCGCCACTTCGGGTACCGCACGGGAAATCGAATTCATGGTTTTTCAGACGCGCCAGGCCAATGTGCGGCTAGTTGTAAAGCTATTCGCCAAGTCCGGCAAGTCGTGCCCCAGCGGGGTTCGGTGCGGCACGCCGATGCGCGATAGCAGTGCGAAAACCAACCTGACTGTTCAGACCAGTAAGACCGAACAAACCCGCTAAAACCATGGCCTGCCGGGGCGAAAACCGCGTATTGGCACGGCCCGTGCTCTGTCCGATCGCAGAAATCACTTCCCCGCCGAACCGGAGATTGTTCATGACCAAGCGTTACAGCGCCCTTCTCGCCGCTCTGTTTTCCTCTCTGCTGCTCAGCCAGGCCCCTGCTCATGCCGACGGTCTCGACGACGTGGTCAAACGCGGCACCCTGAAAGTCGCCGTGCCGCAGGACTTCCCGCCGTTCGGCTCGGTCGGCCCGGACATGAAGCCGCGCGGTCTGGACATCGACACCGCGAAACTGCTGGCCGATCAGCTCAAGGTCAAACTCGAACTGACCCCGGTCAACAGCACCAACCGCATCCCGTTCCTGACCACCGGCAAAGTCGATCTGGTGATTTCCAGCCTCGGCAAAAACCCCGAGCGAGAAAAAGTCATCGACTTCTCCCGCGCCTACGCGCCCTTCTACCTCGCCGTGTTCGGCCCGCCAGACGCCGCCATCGCCAGCCTCGACGACCTCAAGGGCAAGACCATCAGCGTCACCCGTGGCGCGATCGAAGACATCGAACTGACCAAAGTCGCTCCCGAAGGCGTGACCATCAAGCGCTTCGAAGACAACAACTCGACCATCGCCGCCTACCTCGCCGGCCAAGTCGATCTGATCGCCAGCGGCAACGTGGTGATGGTCGCGATCAGCGAAAAGAACCCGAAACGCGTACCGGCGCTGAAAGTGAAGCTCAAGGATTCGCCGGTCTATGTCGGCGTGAACAAGAACGAAGCGGCGCTGCTGGCCAAGGTCAACGACATTCTGACCACCGCCAAGGCTGACGGCGCACTGGAAAAGAATTCGCAGACCTGGCTGAAAGAGCCGCTGCCGGCCGATCTCTGATCGACTGCGCGGGAGACTTTCATGGCTTATCAGTTCGATTTCATGCCGGTGGTGCAGAACACCGACCTGCTGCTGCGCGGGGCGCTGTTCACCCTTGAGCTGACGGCCATCGGCGCATTGCTCGGGGTCGGCGTCGGGATTGTCGGGGCACTCGTGCGGGCATGGAACATCCGCCCGTTCTCGGCGATCTTCGGCGTCTACGTCGAGTTGATCCGCAACACGCCGTTTCTGGTGCAGTTGTTCTTCATCTTCTTCGGTTTGCCGTCGCTTGGCGTGCAGATTTCCGAGTGGCAGGCGGCGGTGCTGGCGATGGTGATCAACCTTGGCGCCTATTCGACCGAGATCATCCGTGCGGGTATTCAAGCAATCCCGCGTGGACAGCTGGAAGCCGCAGCGGCGCTGGCGATGACGCGGTTCGAGGCGTTCCGCCACGTGGTGCTGCTGCCGGCGCTGGGCAAGGTCTGGCCGGCGCTGAGTAGCCAGATCATCATCGTCATGCTCGGTTCGGCGGTGTGTTCGCAGATCGCCACCGAAGAGCTGAGCTTCGCTGCCAACTTTATTCAGTCGCGCAACTTCCGCGCCTTTGAAACCTACGCGCTGACCACGCTGATCTATCTGTGCATGGCGCTGCTGATTCGCCAGTTGCTCAATTGGATCGGCCGGCGCTACATCAGCAGGAGCCGCGCATGAGCGATTTCACCTTCTGGGACATCCTGCGCAACCTGCTCACCGGCCTGCAATGGACGCTGGCGTTGTCGCTGGTGGCGTTTATCGGCGGCGGGATTGTCGGGCTGCTGATCCTGATCATGCGCATCTCGAAAAACCAGCTGCCAAGCAGCATCGCCCGCACCTGGATCGAGCTGTTCCAGGGCACGCCACTGTTGATGCAGCTGTTTCTGGTGTTCTTCGGCGTGGCGCTGGCCGGGATCGAAATCTCGCCGTGGATGGCGGCGGCGATTGCGCTGACCTTGTTCACCAGCGCTTATCTGGCGGAGATCTGGCGCGGCTGTGTCGAGTCGATCCCCAACGGCCAGTGGGAAGCCTCGGCGAGTCTGGCGCTCAATCCGCTGGAACAGCTGCGCTACGTGATCCTGCCGCAAGCGCTGCGCATTGCCGTGGCGCCAACCGTGGGTTTCTCGGTGCAAGTGGTCAAAGGCACCGCCGTGACCTCGATCATCGGCTTCACCGAGCTGACCAAGACCGGCGGCATGCTCGCCAACGCCACGTTTGAACCGTTCATGGTCTACGGCCTCGTCGCCCTCGGCTACTTCCTGCTCTGCTACCCCTTGTCCCTCAGTGCGCGCTACCTGGAAAGGAGACTGCATGCCTCTGCTTAGAATTTCCGCCCTGCATAAATACTACGGCGATCACCACGTGCTCAAAGGCATCGACCTCAGCGTTGAAGAAGGCCAGGTGGTGGCGATCATCGGCCGCAGCGGCTCGGGCAAATCGACCCTGCTGCGCACGCTTAATGGCCTGGAGTCGATCAACGACGGCGTGATCGAAGTCGACGGCGAATACCTCGACGCTGCCCGTGCCGATCTGCGCAGCCTGCGGCAGAAGGTCGGCATGGTCTTTCAGCAGTTCAACCTGTTCCCGCACCTGACTGTGGGCGAAAACGTCATGCTCGCGCCGCAAGTGGTGCAGAAAGTGCCGAAAGCCAAAGCGGCGGAATTGGCCCGGGAGATGCTGGAGCGGGTGGGCCTCGGGGAAAAGTTTGATGCATTCCCCGATCGGTTGTCCGGCGGCCAGCAACAGCGCGTGGCGATTGCCCGGGCGTTGGCGATGTCGCCTAAGGTTCTGCTCTGCGATGAGATCACCTCGGCGCTCGACCCGGAACTGGTCAATGAAGTGCTCAGCGTCGTGCGCCAATTGGCCAAGGAGGGCATGACGCTGATCATGGTCACCCATGAAATGCGTTTTGCCCGTGAGGTGGGGGACAAACTGGTGTTTATGCACCATGGCAAGGTGCATGAGGTGGGGGATCCGAAGGTATTGTTTGCCAATCCGCAGACGGCGGAGCTCGCGAATTTCATTGGCACAGTTGAAGCAACAGCCTGAGGGCTCTTGATCGTTACCCAATCGTTCCCACGCTCTGCGTGGGAATGCCTCAATGGACGCTCTGCGTCCGCTTTTGGGACGCGGAGCGTCCCGGGCTGCATTCCCACGCGGAGCGTGGGAACGATCATTGAGTGCGCAACGGTCCTTGGGTTTTTATGCGCAGGATCAAGGGTTTGAACCATGCGCGTTGGCGCCAGCGTTTGATCGTGGCACGATGTCGAGGTTATTGACCGAGACCCCCTGACCATGCCGCAATCCCAAGCCAAGAATCTTTCCCTGATCGCCGCAATCGACCTGGGCTCGAACAGCTTTCACATGGTCGTGGCCAAGGCCCAGAACGGTGAGATCCGCATTCTCGAACGCCTCGGCGAGAAGGTTCAGCTCGCCGCCGGTATCGACGATGAGCGCCATCTCAACGAAGAATCGATGCAGCGCGGCCTCGATTGCCTCAAGCGTTTTGCCCAACTGATCAACGGTATGCCGCTGGGCGCCGTGCGTATCGTCGGCACCAACGCCCTGCGCGAAGCGCGCAACCGCCTCGAATTCATCCACCGCGCCGAAGAAATCCTCGGCCACCCGGTGGAAGTCATCTCCGGCCGTGAAGAAGCGCGCCTGATCTACCTCGGGGTTTCGCACACCCTCGCCGACACCCCGGGCAAACGCCTGGTGGCCGACATCGGCGGCGGCAGCACCGAGTTCATCATTGGTCAGCGCTTCGAACCGCTGCTGCGCGAAAGCCTGCAAATGGGTTGCGTCAGCTTCACCCAGCGCTACTTCAAGGACGGCAAGATCACCCCGGCCCGCTACGCCCAGGCGTACACCGCAGCACGGCTGGAGATCATGAGCATCGAACACGCCCTGCATCGCCTGACCTGGGATGAAGCAATCGGCTCCTCGGGCACCATCCGCGCCATCGGCCTGGCGCTGAAGGCCGGCGGGCACGGCACTGGTGAAGTGAATGCCGAAGGTCTGGCGTGGCTCAAGCGCCGCCTGTTCAAGCTCGGTGACGTCGACAAGATCGATTTCGAAGGCATCAAGCCTGATCGCCGGACAATCTTCCCGGCGGGTCTGGCGATTCTCGAAGCAATTTTCGACGCCCTTGAACTGCAACGCATGGATCACTGCGACGGCGCCCTGCGTGAAGGCGTGCTCTACGACCTGCTCGGCCGTCATCATCATGAAGACGTGCGCGAGCGCACCCTGACTTCGTTGATGGAGCGTTATCACGTCGATCTCGAACAGGCGGCCCGAGTTGAGCGCAAAGCCTTGCACGCGTTCGATCAGGTCGCGGTGGACTGGGAGCTGGATGACGGCATCTGGCGCGAGCTCCTTGGCTGGGCGGCGAAAGTGCACGAAGTCGGTCTCGACATCGCGCACTATCACTACCATAAGCACGGCGCATACCTGATCGAACACTCCGACCTTGCCGGTTTCTCTCGCGAAGACCAGCAAATGCTCGCCCTGCTGGTGCGCGGCCACCGCCGCAACATTCCCAAGGACAAGTTTGCCGATTTCGGTGACGACGGTGACAAGCTGATCCGCCTGTGCGTGCTGCTGCGCTTTGCGATCCTGTTCCACCACATTCGTGGCACGCAGACGATGCCGCAGGTGGTGTTGCACGCCAAGGGCAACACCCTGGATGTGGAATTCCCGGAGAACTGGCTGGATGAGAATCAGCTGACTCAGGCGGATTTCGGGCTTGAGGCGGATTGGCTGACGCGGGTGGGGATTGTCCTGACCGTTCACTGAGTCTCGATTGGACATAAAAAAGGCGATCCTTCTGGATCGCCTTTTTTATTGGGTGTTCGCTTGGGTTCAGGCGGTGTAATCAAGATCGATCCCCCTCACCCCAGCCCTCTCCCCCAAGGGGGTAGAGGGGGAAAGGGAGCCGACCGCGTGAAGTTCAAAACCTGAGTTCGACTAGGTAGTTCAGGTCGGCGTAACTCGCCCATCCAACCCGGTCAGTCCCCTCTCCCTCCGGGAGAGGGTTAGGGTGAGGGGCTTTTGACTTTCAGCTCTCAGCTCTCAGCTGCTCACTGGCAGAATCGGGCTGCCCAACCGCTCCAGCAACGTCGCCTGCGCACTGCGCGGGTTCTGGTTGCCGGTCGGCGTGTTGCGGATGTAGCGGCCATCCGACTGCAGGCTCCAGCTGTGGGTGTTGTCGGTCAGGTACAGCTCCAGCTCTTTCTTCACCCGGGTCAGCAGCTTCTTGCCTTCTACCGGGAAGCAAGTCTCGACGCGCTTGTCGAGGTTGCGCTCCATCCAGTCGGCGCTGGAGAGGAACATCTGCTCATCGCCACCATTGAGGAAGTAGAACACGCGGGTGTGTTCGAGGAAGCGGCCGATGATCGAGCGCACATGGATGTTGTGCGAAACCCCGGCGATGCCCGGACGCAGGCAGCACATGCCGCGCACCACCAGATCGATGCGCACGCCGGACTGACTGGCCTTGTACAGCGCGCGGATGATCTTCGGATCGGTCAGCGAGTTGAACTTGGCGATGATGTGCGCCGGTTTGCCGTCGAGCGCAAATTGCGTCTCGCGGGTGATCATGTCGAGCATGCCCTTCTTCAGGGTGAACGGCGCATGCAGCAGCTTCTTCATGCGCAGGGTCTTACCCATGCCGATCAACTGGCTGAACAGTTTGCCGACGTCTTCGCACAAGGCGTCGTCGGAAGTCAGCAGGCTGTAGTCGGTGTACAGCTTGGCGTTGCCGGCGTGGTAGTTACCGGTGCCGAGGTGCGCGTAGCGGACGATTTCGCCGGCTTCGCGACGCAGGATCAGCATCATCTTGGCGTGGGTCTTGAAGCCGACCACGCCGTAGATCACCACCGCACCGGCCGCTTGCAGACGGCTGGCCAGTTGCAGGTTGGACTCTTCGTCAAAGCGTGCGCGCAGTTCGATGACCGCCGTCACTTCCTTGCCGTTACGCGCGGCATCCACCAGCGCATCGACGATCTCGGAGTTGGCGCCAGAACGGTACAGGGTCTGGCGTACGGCCAGAACGTGCGGGTCTTTCGCCGCCTGACGCAGCAGGTCGACCACCGGAGTGAACGACTCGAACGGGTGCAGCAGGAGGATGTCCTGCTTGCTGACCACGCTGAAGATGTTTTCGCTGTTCTGCAGCAGTTTCGGGATCTGCGGAGTAAACGGCGTGTATTGCAGCTCCGGATGGCTGTCCAGACCGGTGATGCTGAACAGCCGCGTCAGGTTGACCGGGCCATTGACCTGATACAGCTCGCTCTCGCTCAGGTTGAACTGCTTGAGCAGGTAGTCCGAGAGATGTTTGGGACAAGTGTCAGCGACTTCCAGACGCACCGCATCGCCGTAACGACGCGAGAACAGCTCGCCACGCAGGGCGCGGGCCAGGTCTTCGACGTCTTCGGAGTCGAGCGCCAGGTCGGCGTTTCGGGTCAGGCGGAACTGGTAGCAGCCCTTCACCTTCATGCCCTGGAACAGGTCATCGGCGTGGGCGTGGATCATCGACGAGAGGAACACATAGTTGTCGCCCGGGCCGCCGACTTCTTCCGGCACCTTGATGATCCGTGGCAGCAGGCGCGGCGCCGGGATGATCGCCAGACCGGAGTCGCGACCGAAGGCGTCGATGCCTTCCAGCTCGACGATGAAGTTCAGGCTCTTGTTCACCAGCAACGGGAACGGGTGCGTCGGGTCGAGGCCGATCGGGGTGATGATCGGCGCGATCTCGTCACGGAAATAGCGACGAACCCAAGTCTTCAGTTTGGTCGTCCAGTTACGGCGACGGATAAAGCGCACCTGATGCTTTTCCAGCTCCGGCAGCAGGATGTCGTTGAGGATTGCGTACTGCCGGTCAACGTGACCGTGGACCAGCTCGCTGATCCGCGCCAGCGCTTGATGCGGCTGCAGACCATCGGCACCAGCCTGTTCACGGGCGAAGGTGATCTGTTTCTTCAGGCCGGCGACACGGATCTCAAAGAATTCGTCGAGGTTGCTGGAGAAGATCAGCAGGAACTTCAAGCGTTCCAGCAACGGATAGGACTCGTCCAGCGCCTGTTCCAGCACGCGGATGTTGAATTGCAGTTGCGAGAGCTCGCGGTGGATATACAGGCTGCTGTCATCCAGACCGGGAATGGCAATCGCCGGCACCGCCGCCGCAGGTTCGGCCACCGGCGCGGGTGGCGCAGGCTCCAGTTCCGGCGGGGTCTCGGTGATTTGCTCGACCACCGGTTGAGCTTCTTTTACTGCAACTTCCGTGAGTCCTTCGGTATTCATTGAATGTTCCTGGGAGGGCTATTTCTGCTCTCGTAACAATTGAGCGGCGCGGACAGCAAAGTAAGTCAGGATGCCATCAGCGCCGGCACGTTTAAAGGCGGTCAGTGATTCGAGAATCACCGCCTCGCTCAACCAGCCATTCTGGATTGCCGCCATGTGCATGGCGTATTCGCCGCTAACCTGGTAGACGAAGGTCGGCACTTTGAAGGCATCTTTTACCCGGAAAAGAATGTCCAGGTACGGCATGCCCGGTTTGACCATGACCATGTCCGCGCCTTCAGACAAGTCCGCCCCGACTTCGTGCAGCGCTTCGTCGCTGTTGGCCGGGTCCATCTGATAGGAGGCCTTGTTGGCTTTGCCGAGGTTTGACGCAGAGCCCACCGCATCACGGAACGGGCCGTAATAGGCGCTGGCGTACTTGGCCGAATACGCCATGATCCGCACGTTGACATGACCGGCGATTTCCAGCGCTTCGCGGATCGCCTGAATGCGACCGTCCATCATGTCAGACGGCGCGACGACCTGAGCGCCGGCCTCAGCATGGGACAAGGCCTGGCGGACCAGTGCGTCGACGGTAATGTCATTCTGCACGTAGCCTTCTTCGTCGAGGATGCCGTCCTGACCGTGGGTGGTGAACGGATCGAGCGCGACGTCGGTGATCACCCCCAGTTCCGGGAAACGCTCACGCAGGGCGCGGGTTGCGCGCTGAGCGATGCCTTGAGGATTCCAGGCTTCGGCGGCGTCGAGGGATTTCAATCCGGCCGGAGTGACCGGGAACAGCGCCAGCGCCGGAATCCCCAGCTCAACCCACTTGGCTGCTTCCTCGAGCAAAAGATCGATAGTCAGCCGCTCTACCCCGGGCATCGAGGCCACGGCTTCGCGGCGGTTTTCACCGTCGAGCACGAACACCGGCAGGATCAAGTCATCGACCGTCAGCACATTTTCCCGCACCAGCCGACGCGAAAAATCATCACGACGATTGCGGCGCAGGCGTGTGGCTGGGAACAAACGGTTGGCTGGGGTAAAGCTCACGGCAGACTCCTGAGCCCGCGCAAACGGGCGAGCGTGACAGTTATAGACGGCCATTATGACGAACAGATGACAGTTATGTGAGACCTGTGTCACGTAGCCGCATTCCATTCTCAGTGTAGGAATTGTTCACGTCGAGACACATTTGGACACTTTCATGAATGTGTCCGAAGGGTTAGGCTGCGCGTTCATTTCGCCAGCACCCAGACAATGCTCCAACAATTTCTGCATGACTTTGGCTACTTTGCCTTGTTCCTCGGCACGTTCTTCGAAGGCGAAACCATTCTGGTGCTCGCGGGCTTCCTCGCGTTCCGTGGATACATGGACATCAACCTGGTGGTGGTTGTGGCGTTCTTCGGCAGCTATGCCGGCGATCAGCTGTGGTACTTCCTCGGCCGCAAGCACGGGCGCAAGTTGCTGGCGCGCAAACCGCGCTGGCAGTTGATGGGCGACCGCGCGCTGGAGCACATTCGCAAGCATCCGGACATCTGGGTGTTGAGCTTCCGTTTCGTTTACGGTCTGCGCACGGTGATGCCAGTGGCGATCGGCCTGTCGGGTTATCCACCGGGACGTTATCTGCTGCTCAACGGTATTGGTGCGGCAATCTGGGCGACCGCGCTGGCCGCCGCCGCTTACCACTTCGGCGCGGTGCTGGAAGGCATGCTCGGCAGCATCAAGAAGTACGAGCTGTGGGTACTGGGTGCGCTGCTGATTCTTGGCGTTGGCCTGTGGCTGCGCCGCCGCTTCAAGAATGCGCGTCTGGCCAAGCAGGTTTACGCCGACGAGCAAGCCGCGAAAGCTGCACTGCTCAATCAAGCCGAAGAGCCCAAGCCTGCCGAACCGAAGACGCCAGCCGAGTAATTCGCTGGCGACTCGCTACAGCCCGCCGGCACTGAGCGGGCTGGCCGACCCTTTCATTCAAATACGTCACTTTTATCCTCGCGACGCTGGCGCATTCAAGTTCGCCAACGGCGTTCTCACGCCAGAAATCTTCCGTTCGCCCACGCAGCAGGCAACCCCAAATAATGAACACCCCGCCGTTGTTGCGATCCATGTAGAAAGCGTTCCATGCAGGTGCAGCCACCACTTGAGCCTATGGCAACGCGCGACAATTTAGTGGACATTTAGCGCCATGAATCTGGAGAGAAACCCATGAGCAAAAAAGTTGCAGTGATCCTGTCCGGCAGTGGCGTGTACGACGGCGCCGAAATCCACGAAAGCGTGATCACCCTGCTGCGCCTCGACCAACGCGGCGCACAGGTACAGTGCTTTGCCCCGAACATTGCGCAATTGCACGTCATCAATCACCTGACCGGCGAAGAAATGCCCGAGTCGCGCAACGTCCTGGTGGAATCGGCGCGCATTGCCCGGGGCAACATCAAGGACATCCGCGAGGCCGATGTCGACGACTTCGATGCGTTGATCGTGCCGGGTGGTTTCGGAGCGGCGAAGAACCTCTCGAACTTTGCCGTCGAAGGTGCGGGCTGCAGCGTGCAGCCTGAAGTGCTGGCGCTGGCCGAGGCATTTGCCGAAGCGGGCAAACCGGTCGGCCTGATGTGTATCTCGCCGGCACTCGCCGCGAAGATCTACGGCCCGGGCGTGACCTGCACCATCGGCAACGACGCCGACACGGCCACGGCGATGAACAAGATGGGCGCGACCCACGAAGACTGTGCGGTGACGGAAATCATCGAAGACAAGGCGCGCAAGCTGGTGACGACCCCGGCTTACATGCTGGCGCAGAACATCAGTGAAGCGGCTTCAGGGATCAACAAACTGGTCGACCGCGTCCTCGAACTGACCCACGAAAACGACGCCTGATTCCCCCGTATGATCGTTCCCACGCGGAGCGTGGGAACGATCATCATAAGGCTCAGGGTGTGCGGGTCAGGCGCGTGAGGATGCGGTCCAGCGCATTGGCGAACGCCTGCTTCTCGCGATCGCCAAACGGTGCAGGGCCGCCACTTATCTGCCCCTGCTCACGCAGATCGGTGAACAGGTTGCGCACGGCTAGGCGCTCGCCCATGTTCTGCGCATCGAATTCCTTGCCGCGCGGATCGAGCGCCGCGACGCCCTTCTTCACCAAGCGATCGGCCAGCGGGATATCGCTGCAGATCACCAGTTCACCCGGCACCGCGTGCTCGACCAGATAATCGTCTGCCGCATCCGGGCCGCTCGGCACCACGATCAGTTTGACGATGGCCAGCGCCGGTTTGGTCTGCGGCTGCCCGGCCACCAACACCACTTCGAACTGGCGCTTGAGGGCGAATTTCACCACCAGATCCTTCGCCGCTCGTGGGCAGGCGTCGGCATCGATCCATACACGCATTTTCTTTACCTCTGAAAGCAAAAGATCGCAGCCTGCGGCAGCTCCTGCAGAGTGCGCGTCGCGCCGCAATATTGCGACATGCGCTGTCCCAGTAGGAGCTGCCGCAGGCTCGGGCCGCGATCGGACGATCCTTTAGGGATCACTCAATCAAGCAGGCGAAACCCGCCGCTTCTCCGCCACCCAACTACGCCCATACAACAGCACAATCGCCAGAATCGCCACCGCCTGCGCCGTCAACGAATACGCATCGGCATGGATCCCCAGCCAATCGAATTCAAAGAACGCCACCGGCCGCGTGCCGAAGATCCCGGCTTCCTGCAACGCCTTCACGCCATGTCCGGCAAATACCACCGACAACGCGCAGAGCAATGCGGCGTTGATGCTGAAAAACAGCGTCAGCGGCAGTTTCGCCGAACCGCGCAGGATCACCCACGCCAGACCCACCAGCAGCACCAGTGCGGTCGCACCGCCGGCGAGCACCGCGTCATGCCCGGCAGGACCGGCCTGCAACCACAGGGTTTCGTAAAACAGGATCACTTCGAACAGCTCGCGATACACCGAGAAGAACGCCAGAATCGCGAAACCGAAACGCCCGCCACCACCGACCAGGCTGCTCTTGATGTAATCCTGCCAAGCCGCTGCGTGGCGACGGTCATGCATCCACACGCCGAGCCACAGCACCATCACACTGGCGAACAGCGCCGTCGCACCTTCCAGCAATTCACGCTGCGAGCCGCTGACGTCGATCACATAAGCCGCCAACGCCCAGGTGCCGAGGCCGGCCAGCAGCGCCAGGCCCCAACCGACGTTGACGCTGCGCACCGCCGATTGCTGGCCGGTGTTGCGCAGAAAGGCGAGGATGGCCGCCAGCACCAGAATCGCTTCCAGACCTTCGCGCAACAGAATCAGCAGACCGGAAATGTAGCTCAGCGACCAGCTCAAGCCGTCACTGCCGAGCAACCCGGCGGACTCTTTAAGCTTGGCTTTGGCAGCGTCCAGGCGCTGCTCGGCCTGCGCGACCGGCAAGCCGTCCTGCAACGATTGCCGGTAAGCCATCAGGGATTTTTCGGTGTCCTTGCGCACATTGGCGTCGACGTTATCCAGCGAGCTTTCGACCAGTTCGAAGCCTTCCAGATAGGCCGCGACCGACAGGTCGTAAGCCTGATCGTGTTCACCGGCGCGGTACGCGGCAAGGCTCTTGTCCAGCGTTGCGGCGGTGTAGTCGAGCAACTGCGCCGGGCCACGCTTGACCTGCGGCGGCTGCGCGCGTTGTGCACGGAAGGTCGCCGCCGCTTGCGCGCCTTCGGCGGCCTGCACCTCGGCCGGTGTCTGACGGGCCAGATCGGCGATGTTGTAGGTCTTCTCGGCTTTGGCTGCCGCCGGATCGGCACTGAAGCCGGCGATGTAAGTCGCCAGATCCCAACGCTGACGATCGTCAAGCTGATCGGCAAACGCCGGCATGTCGGTGCCTTCAACGCCTTGGCCGAGGGTGTTGTAGATCGCGTACAGGCTCAGGTGATCCAACCGCGCCGCATCACGCAGATTGGCGGGTGCCGGGGTCATGCCGAGGCCCGCCGGGCCGTCACCGGCGCCGCTGTCGCCGTGGCACACCGAGCAATTTTGCGCATACAGCGGCGCACCCCGGGTGGGATCGGGGGTGATGATCGGTGCCTGGCTGACCTCATACGCCACCGCCAGTTGTGCGCCCAGCTGCCGCGCCTGACGGGCCACTTCGGCGCCGTCCTGTTTTGTGGTGATCGCCGCGTGCAGGGCGTCAACGCCCTGCTCCAGCGCAGCCTTTTCAGGCTTGGCCGGCATGCCGGCGATCAGGCCTTGCAGCGCTCGGGTAAATTCCAGTTGCTCACGGTACTCGGCGTCATCAACCACCTTGCCCGCCGCTACTGTCGGCGGATAGTCGGCGCTGATGTAATCGAGCAGGTGCAGCGCCTGGGGCGCGCCTTCCACGGTATCGGCCAGCAGATTAAAGCTGCTCAGGGCAAACAACGGGAACACCAGCCAGGCCAGAAATCGGGACGAGGCAGTCATGAAGGAGTCTCAAGGGGAAATACGGAGTTACATATTGTTCACTCCGGCGGCCAATCCCTCAAGCTTTGTCGGCACTCAGCGCAAGGGGGCGTCGACACTTCGGTAGTGTTCAGCCATGAATTCAACAAACACTTTGACCTTGAGCGCCACGTGCCGCGCGTGGGGATACAGCGCGTAATAGTGCCGCTGACCGAGGGTGCAATTGGGCAGCATCTGCACTAGGCGCCCACTCGACAAATCCTCCTGCACCGTCGCCCGAGTGAACGCGGCGATGCCCACACCGGCTAATGCGGCGGCGTGCAACGAGCTGATCGAATCGGCCTTGAAGCGCCCATTCGCACGGATCTGCGTGGCAACTCCGCGCGCATCAGTCAGCGTCCAGTCGCTGCCACCGGCAAACGCCAGCAACGAGTGCCCGGCCAGTTCCCGCACCTGCCGTACCAATCCGTGCCGTGCGATATAGGCCGGTGACGCGACCAGCAGCATCGGCGAAACCGTGAGCAAACGCGCCACCAAAGACGAATCTTCTAGCGGCCCGCAGATGCGCAACGCGACGTCGAAGCCTTCGGCGATCAGATCGACAAAACGGTCATCGCAGGACAGATCGACTTCAATTTCGGGATAACGCTGTTGAAACCCTGGCAGCCACTTCGCCAGTTCCAGCGTACCGATGACCACGGGGGCACTGATGCGCAAGATACCACTGGGTTTCTCATGGGCCTGACCGACCGCCACAGCGGCCTGATCGAGACGATCAAGAATATCCACGCAGGCGACATAATACTGCTGCCCCGCCGTGGTCAGGCTGAAACGCCGGGTGTTGCGATTGATCAGACGCGTGCCGAGTTCAGCCTCCAGTTGTTGCAACTGCCGGGAGATGGTCGAGTGCGTGGTCTCGAGCCGTTCAGCCGCAGCACTGAAACCGCGACACTCGACAATGCAACAAAAGGCGCGCATGGCTTGCAGTTGATTCATCGAGAGTTCCCGACTTGTTGATCGCTGAGCGCGCAAGCCTAGCGTAATCCTTACCCACCCGGCAGCAGCAAAGCGCCCCTATAATGCGTCACCCCCGTGCTTTTGCCGTTCAAGGAAGAACCCGTCTCCATGCGCCATTGTCTGCCGTTCTGCCTGCTGCTCAGCCTCATCGTGCAACTGAGCGGTTGCGCCGCTTATCGCAATTACGATCAGGAAATGCAGCAGACCATCGACCAGATGGCGCAGGGCAATCTGAACGAAGCGCTCTACCTGATGGAGCTGCACAATCCTTGGGAAGACAAGGATCTGCTGTATTACCTGGAGCGCGGCGCGATTCTCAGCGCCGGCACCAACCTGCCAAAAAGCCAGGAAGCCTGGCGCAGTGCCGACCGGATGATTTTCCAGCGTGAGGAGACTACCCCCTCAGCTCCAATCAAACTGCTGACCCGCTTCGGCAACGAAATGGGCACGATGCTGGTCAACGACAAGCTGCTGCGTTACGAGGGCTACGACTACGAAAAAGTCATGCTGACCACCGAGATGGCGCTCAACCAACTGGCGGAAAACGATTTCGACGGTGCCCGGGCCGACATCAAGAAAACCCACGAGCGGGAAACCCTGATTGCCCGCCAGCGCGAAAGGCAATACGAAGAAGCTGAAGAGCAAGCCAAAAGCCAAGGGATCACGCTGCATTACAAAGATTTGCAAGGCTATCCGGTGACCATCCTCGACGCTCCGCAAGTCATCGCGCTGAAGAATGGCTACCAGAGTGCGTTCAGTCATTATCTGGCTGGCTTCACCTATGAAGCCTTGGGCGAGCGTACGCTCGCGGCACCCGGCTATCGACAGGCGATCGAATTGCGCCCGGGCCTGCGGTTTCTCGAAAACGCTCTGCGCAATCTGGACAAACCCGGACCGGCAGGCGATGAAAGCGAGATTCTGATCGTGGTCCAGGCTGGCTTCGCCCCGGCACGCAGTTCGGTGCAAGTGCCGATCCCGGTGCGGCTGAACGAAAACCTGACGATTGTCGCCCCGATTTCATTCCCGGTGATGGTGCCCGACACTCTCACACCTCCGGTTCCAAGCGTGCTCGTCGATGGTAAACAATACCCGCTGACGATGATCAACAGCGTCACGGACATGGCCATGCGCACCTTGCGCGATGACATGCCGGCGATCATTTCCCGCGCCATGTTCCGCGCCAACATGGCCGCCATCAGCCAGGCGCAAAAGAACGAACGCGATCCGGCCAAGGCTTCGCTGGTGGTGACCGATCACGATCCTTTCGAGGAAGCTGACACACGAACCTGGCGCACACTGCCGGATAAAACCCTGGTCGCCCGTCTGCGCCTGAAAAAAGGCCTGCACCGCGTGAGCTTCCCGTACTTGCGTGCAGCGGACGGGTTCACCGTGCGCGTCGACCAGAACCATCAGGTGTTCAATCTGCGGGTATTCATGGGCATGAACTATTACGTGGGGTCTGCACTGGTGTTGCCCGAAGTACCCGAACCTACGAACGCTGGCGGTCCCGGACAGTAGTGGCACCCGACTAAGCAGTGAAATTAAAAAGCTATTACATAGCCATCAGCACACGCTTATAATGCCGCGCCCTCGCTATCGCGATACGGCATAAAAGCTCCTCTGGTTATGAGGAATTGGCAGGAGGCCAACGCCACTGTCGATGGGTCACACCAGCCCGACCAGCATCCGCGGCTGTAGTTACTCCAGGGAAGAAGTACCCCCATGGCATTCCGCGCCCCCACTCTGATCGCGCTCAGCGCCGTCACCCTGCTGTCCGGCTGTTCGGCGTTTCGCAACTACGACTCTGAATTGGCACAGACCAATCAGCAACTGGCCACCGGCAACGTCGACGCCGCGCTGACTCTGCTGGAGAAGAACAACACCGGCCCTGATAAAGACCTGCTCTATTACTTCGAGAAAGGTGAGTTGCTGCGCGCCAAGGGCGACCTCTCCGGCAGCCAGAATGCCTGGACCAGCGCCGACCAGGTGGTTGGCAAGTGGGAAGACTCGGTCAAGCTCGATACCGACAAGTACCTGGCCCAGTTCGGCAGTTTCCTGGTCAACGACAAAGTGCGTCGCTACGAAGGCTATGACTACGAAAAAGTCATGCTGACCACGCAGATGGCCCTGAACCTGCTGGCGGTCAACGATTTCGACGGTGCACGCACCGCGATCAAGAAGACTCACGAACGTGAGGCAGTGATCGCCGAGCTGCGCGACAAGGAATACCTCAAGAGCGAGGAAGAGGCCGAGAAAGAAGGCATCAAGACGCAGTACAAGGACCTGCAAGGCTACCCGGTCGCCAGTCTCGATGCGCCGGAAGTGGTTGGCCTGAAAAACAGCTACCAGAGTGCGTTCAGCCATTACCTGTCCGGTTTCGTCTATGAAGCCTTGGGCGAGAAAGGCCTGGCTGCACCGGGCTACCGCAAGGCCGCCGAACTGCGCCCGAACACGCCGCTGCTGGAGCAGGCACTGGTCAACCTCGACAAACCGGGCAAGTCCGACGACAGCGACATTCTGATCGTGGTGCAAAGCGGTCTGGCGCCGGCCCGCGATTCGATCCGCGTACCATTGCCATTGCCAATCTCCAACAACGTCGTGATCACGCCGCTGTCGTTCCCGATCATCAAACCGGACACTTCCACTGCGCCGTTCGCACAAATCGGTGTCGATGGTCAGCAAGTCGATCTGACCGCGCTCAACAGCACCACCGCCATGTCCCGCCGCGCCCTGCGTGACGACATGCCGGGGATCATCCTGCGCACCACTGTGCGGGCGATCACCAAAGGCGTGGCCCAGAAGAAGATCAACGAAACCAACCCACTGGCCGGTCTGGCCGTCGGTATCTCTTCAGCTGTGCTCGAAGGTGCCGATACCCGTACGTGGCGTACCCTGCCGGACAACACCCAAGTGGTGCGTCTGCGCTTGAAGAAAGGCGAGCACCAAGTCAGTCTGCCGAGCGCCGTCGGCGGTTCGGTGGTCAAGGTCACTGTCGATCAGCGTTATCAGGTGATCAGCCTGCGCGCCGTGGGCAACCAGGTGTTCGCCGCAGGCCTTGCCGCACACGTCATCCCGAGCGCCAGCGCGACCAGCGTCGCCAGCCTCAAACAACCTTAAGAACGGAGTCTTTGCATGCGCTTCAAACTCATCGCCGTCGCCGCCCTCGCCTTGCTGGCGAGCGGCTGCGCCACCCCGCCACCGCCAGAGCCGGGCAGCGCCGCGAGCAAAGTCGTGGCCATGGGTCCGCAGAAACACATCGTCGTCGGCGCCATGCGCGTCGCCCGCGAAAACGGCTTCATGACGGTCAATGTGCAGTTGAGCAACACCCTCAACAGCAACAAGATTTTCTACTACCGCTTCGCCTGGCTCGGTGCGGAAGGTTTCCCGATTGCCGAAGAAGAAGTGTGGAAAAGCCAAATGATGTACGGCGCCCAGACCAGCTTCATTCAGGGGATTGCCCCGACCCCGAAAGCCGTGGACTTCCGTCTGGAAATCAAGACGCCGTAAGCCTGTCACCCTATTTCTGTTTTAGAGAGCATTCCCATGTTTGTACGCTTTTCCTGCATCGCCGTAATCGCCCTGCTGGCCTCCGGTTGCGCCAACACATCGCCGACCCTGGGCAGCAAGAACATCAGCTATGGCGACACCAAAGCGGTTGAAACCGTGACCAACGAATTCGGCTCGACCGACCTGCAAATGATTGCCGAGTCGATGACCCGCTCGCTGGCCCAGTCCGGCATTCTGCAGGGCCGTCCGGTGGTTCAGGTCTACGACGTGAAGAACAAGACCAGCGAGTACATCGACACCCGCGAAATCACCACCAGCATCAAGACTCAGCTGATGAAGACTGGCGTCGCCCGCTTCGCCAGCGACAACAATGCGATGCAGAGCCAGGTTGACCAGCTCAAGCTGCAAAACCAGAGCGGCCTGTACAAGAAGAGCACCGTGGCCAAGACTGGCAACATGGTTGCCGCCAAGTACCGCATCGAAGGCTCGATCAGCTCGATCGTCAAGCGCAGCAGCGATTACAAGGACGTCTTCTACAAATTCAGCCTGCAACTGATCGACGTTGAGAGCGGTCTGGCCGAGTGGATGGACGAAAAAGAGATTCGCAAAACCACGGAGCGTTAATTGATGCGCGCATGGATTGGCATGATGGCCCTGGCTTGCGCGTTCAGCGCGCAAGCGGCCCCGAAAGTCGCGGTGACGGACCTGGCGTATCAGGAACGTGTGGAGCAATACATCCACATCGTTTCGGCCCAGAGCAATCACCGCGAGGGTTACTACAGCTCCAGCGGCTCGTCGAGTTACAACGAGATCGAAGCGAGCACCAGCTACATCGAACAGGGCGAGCTGCGCAAATTCACCGGCGACATCAAGGGTGAAATTCTGCGTACCGGCATGTTCCAGCTGGTGCAGGGCACGCCGTACACCGCGTCGTCCAAGGGCGACGTCTACGACGTGATCAAACGCATCAAGGCCGGCAACTTCAAGGGCGCCGACTACGTGCTGTTCGGCACCGTGTCGGACATCGACTTCACTCAGGACATGAACGAGCTGGCGCACACCGACAGCTATTCGGCGGTACTGGGCCTGACGTTGGTGGCGGACTTCAGCCTGATCAACACCAAGACCTACGAAATCACCTCGGCCTTCACGGCGATGGGCGAAGCGCAGGACACCAAACTGGTGAACCATCGCGACATCAAGATCTCGCTGAACCGCCCACGGGTGGTGCGTGACGTGTCGAAGGCCTTGGGCGAAGACGTGGCCGGGCAACTGAGCATGCAGCTCGGTGGCGGTGGTTACGAGCAGCCGCGCGAAGCGCCGCAGCGCAACAACTTGCCGCGTGATACCGCACCGGTGATTTTGCGCTGATGACTGGCCCCTGATCGTTCCCATGCTCCGCGTGGGAATGCATTCCGGGACGCTCTGTGTCCCAGCCACAAAAAAGGCGACCCGCAAAGGTCGCCTTTTTTGTGCCCGCTGGTTTATACCGCCGCTTTACGCAACGTCGCCATAAACGCCGCAGCGCCAATGAACAGCCCGGCAAACGTACGGTTCATGCGTTTCTGCTGGGTTGGCGTGCGCAGCAGGCGCAGCACCTTGGACGCCAGACCGGTGTAGCCGGCCATGACGATCAGGTCGACCACAATCATGGTCGCGCCGATTACCACGTACTGAATCAGCAGCGGTGCATGGGGATTGATGAACTGCGGCAGCACCGCCAGCATGAACACCAAGGCCTTGGGGTTGCTGATGTTCACCAGAAAGCCACGGAACACCAGCGCCAGCGGTTTGCCGATCGGCCGTACTGCGGCGTCATCGCTCATGTCCATGGGCAGCGCACGCCATTGCTTGATGGCCAGATACACGAGGTAAGCCACACCAAACCATTTGATCGCGTGGAAGGCCGTGGCCGAAGCGGTCAGGATCGCGCCAACACCGGCGCCGACAATCGCGATCTGCACAGCCAGGCCAATCTGCAGGCCGAGAGCGTTCCAGTAACCGCGCCAGAAACCGTATTGCAGACCGCTGGACATCGACGCAATGGCGCCGGCGCCCGGGGAAAGACTGATCACCCAGCAGGCGGCGAAAAACGCCAGCCATGTTTGTAGTTCCATCGCACACCTCGCATCTGAATCGTGACAGACGTCCAAGCTAATGCGGATTGGGGCTAAAAGCAAAAAATCGCAGCCTCCGGCAGCTCCTACAGGGTATTGACGTTCACCCTGTAGGAGCTGCCGCAGGCTGCGATCGTTTGATCTTGCTTGGAATATCTACTTCTCGAACCCGCTCGACGGAAACACATCCGAACCGCGCCAACGTCGCACCGAGCGCTGGAAGAACAAGCTGTTCGGCACCTGCACCATGGCGCTGCCAGTCCCCAGCTCTTCAGCCTCGATCAACGTGGTGTAGAGCAGATTGATCGCCACCACCCGGCCTTTGACGCCCGGCTTGTCGGTGGTGTCCACCAGCTCGACGATATCCCCGAGGCGAAACGGTCCGACGGTAAAGATCAGAATCGCGCAGAGCAGGTTCGACAGCACGCTCCACATCGCAAAGAACGCCACCGCCGCCACCGCGACGAAACCCGACAGCGCCGTCCACAAAACAGTGGCCGAAACGCCGAGTCGCTCCAAAACGAAGATCAGCGCACTGCCCATGATCAGCCAGCGTAGAACACCCCGCAGCGGCATCAGCAACTGCGGCGGGAATGGATAGCGCTCACCCAACCGGGTCAGACCTTTGGCAACGAAGCGCTGGGTAAGGTAGCCGGCCAGCAGGATCAGCAGAATCTGCACCGCAAACCAGATCGGCTCGATCCACTCCGCCGGCAGCGGCAGCTTGAACGCTTCCATCAGGACAGCGCCTCCAGCTCCGCCTGCATGCTTTCCAGCGTCTCGAGGGCTTCCATCCACGCTTCTTCCAGCTCGGCTTCGCGCACTTTCAGCTTGGCCTGCTCGGCCAGCAGATCACGCAATTCGTTCTTGCGCGCCGGCTCGTAGATGTCGCTGTCACCGAGGCTGGCATCCACCTTGGCCAGCTTCTCGTGAAGCTTGCCCAACTCGGCTTCGAGCTTGTCGGCTTCACGCTTGTGCGGGGCCAGTTGCTGACGCAACGCAGCCGCCGCCTGACGCTGAGCCTTCTTGTCGGTCTTGTCCGGGTTGGCCGGAGTGTTGCTGACCGGTGCATTGCGCTGGCGGTATTCCACCAGCCAGCGTGCGTAGTCCTCGAGGTCGCCATCGAACTCTTCGACCTTGCCGTCAGCGACCAGATAGAAGTTGTCGGTGGTGCTCTTGAGCAAATGTCGATCGTGAGACACCACCAATACCGCGCCGCTGAATTCCTGCAACGCCATGGTCAGCGCCAGGCGCATTTCCAGGTCGAGGTGGTTGGTCGGCTCGTCGAGCAGCAACAGGTTCGGCCGTTCCCAGGCGATCAACGCCAAGGCCAGACGCGCCTTTTCGCCACCGGAGAAGTTCAGCACTGGCTCGTCGATACGCGCACCACGGAAGTCGAAACCGCCGAGGAAATCGCGCAGGGTCTGCTCGCGTTCGGTCGGCGCCAGACGCTGCATGTGCAGCAACGGGCTGGCCTTGGAGTCCAGCGAATCGAGCTGATGCTGAGCGAAGTAGCCGACCACGGTGTTCTCGCCACGGGTCAGGCGTCCGGCGATCGGTGACAGCTCGCCGGCGAGGTTCTTGATCAGCGTCGATTTACCCGCGCCGTTCGGCCCGAGCAGGCCAATCCGCGCCCCCGGGGTCAATTGCAGCCTGACCTTCTCGAGGATGGTTTTGTCGCCATAACCCAGGCTCGCATCGGACAGGTCGATCAGCGGGCTGGAAATCTTGGTTGATTCGCGGAAGACGAAATCGAACGGCGAATCGACATGCGCGGCAGACAACTCTTCCATCCGCTCCAGCGCTTTGATCCGGCTCTGTGCCTGACGGGCCTTGGTCGCTTGCGCCTTGAAACGGGCGATGTAGCTTTCCATGTGCGCACGCTGCGCCTGCTGCTTCTCGTAGGCCTGTTGCTGCTGGGCCAGACGCTCGGCACGGGCGCGTTCGAATGCGGTGTAGCCGCCGCGATACAGGGTGATTTTGCGCTGATCGACATGGGCCACGTGATCGACGACTTCATCGAGGAAATCGCGGTCGTGGGAAATCAGCAGCAAGGTGCCCGGGTAGCTTTTCAGCCACTCTTCGAGCCAGATGATCGCGTCGAGATCCAAGTGGTTGGTCGGTTCGTCGAGCAACAGCAGGTCCGACGGGCACATCAATGCCTGCGCCAGATTCAGACGCATCCGCCAGCCACCGGAGAAATCGCCGACCTGACGATCCATCTGCTCGTTGGTGAAACCCAGGCCGGCCAGCAGTTTTCGCGCCCGCGCATCGGCGGTGTAACCGTCGGCGCTGTCGAGTTCGGCATGCAGACGGGCCTGAGCGGCACCGTCGTGCGCCGCTTCGGCGGCGGCGAGGTCACGTTGCACCTCGCGTAGACGCAGGTCGCCATCGAGCACATAGTCGACGGCAAGACGCTCAAGCGTCTCGATCTCCTGGCGCATGTGGGCGATGCGCCAGTCAGCCGGCAGGAAGCAATCACCCGAGTCCGGGTGCAGCTCACCCCGGATCAAGGCGAACAGGCTCGATTTGCCGGCGCCGTTGGCACCGATGAGGCCGGCTTTGTGGCCGGCGTGCAGGGTCAGCTCGGCGTCTTCTAGCAGACGTTGCGGGCCACGCTGTAAAGTCAGGTTCTGAAGTCGGATCATAATGGCGGCGGAGTCTACCAGCTTCGCTCACAACTGGCGCGAGTAGCACGATGTCCTCTGACCTGTGGAGCTTTTCCCTTGCCACCTACGCCCGACCGGGTGTGGAAGACGCCTGCCTGCAACTGCAGACGGCGGGCGCGAATGTGTGCCTGCTGCTGTGTGGTGTATGGCTGGAGCAACGCAAAGTGACCTGCGATGAACAACGCGTACGACTGCTTCAGGCGCTGACCGAGCCTTGGGATACCGAGGTGGTGCAGCCGCTACGAACACTGCGTATGCAGTGGAAAGCGCAGGCAGTTGATGACGCGGTGTTGAAAGGCATGCGCGAGCAGATCAAATCACTCGAGCTCGAGGCTGAGCGAACGTTGCTGTCACGGCTTGAGGGTGTGGCGCAGGAGTGGATGCGCAACGACGCAGGTTCAATAACCTGGCTTGAAGAATTGGCCGGCACGGCGGCCAGCCCGAACCGCGACGCGCTGCAAGTGCTGCGCGTCGCGGCAACCGGCACTTAGGAAGCGCTGGTCGGGTTGTTGCTGGCGCTCGACGCAGCAGCTGGCGATGGCGCCGTCGAAGGGGTCGAGGTAGTAGCGGCTGGCGCAGCGGCTGCTGGCGTAGCCGGAGTGGCTGGCGCGGTTGGCTTGGCAGCTGGTTTGGCGGCAGTTGGTTTGGCAGCGGCTGGTTTGGCAGCGGCTGGTTTGGCAGCGGCTGGCTTTTTCACGGCTGGTTTTGCAGCTGGCTTGGCGGCCGCAGGCTTGGCAGCAGTGGTCGCTGGTTTAGCCACGGCGGCTGGCTTGGCTGCCGGTTTGGCCGTAGCCTTTACGGCTGGTTTTGCAGCCGGCTTGGCGGCAGTTTTTGCAGCCGGTTTAGCTGCAGCCGGTTTTGCGGCTGGCTTGGCAGCGGCGGTTTTCGCAGCAGGTTTTGCGGCTGGTTTGGCAGCGGCAGTTTTCGCTGGAGCAGCTTTGCTCGGGGCTGGTTTTGCAGCCGGTTTGGCAGCGGCGGCTTTCGCTGGAGCAGCTTTGCTCGGGGCTGGTTTTGCAGCCGGTTTGGCAGCGGCGGCTTTCGCTGGAGCAGCTTTGCTCGAGGCTGGTTTTGCAGCTGGCTTGGCAGCGGCAGTACGTGCAGCTGGCTTGGCGGCAGCTGGTTTCGCAGCAGTGGTTTTAGCCGCCAGTTTTGCAGCGCTCGCCGCAGCCGGTTTTTTCGCCGCAGGTTTTGCAGCGGTTTTGGCAGCTGGCTTGGCCGCCGCTTTCACCGGTGCCTTGGCAGCAGGTTTGGCCGCCGTTTTTGCAGCAGGTTTAGCTGCTGCAGTTTTTGCCGCAGGCTTGGCTGCCGCCGGTTTGGCAGCTGCTTTCTTCGCCGGTGCCGCAGCCGGTTTGGCAGCACGGGAGGACAAAACTTTGCCCACGGCTTCTTGAACGCGACCCACACCCTGGGCCAGTTTCAGGCTTTCCTGGGCATCGCGCTTGAGTTGCAGAATGTAGCTGCGAGTGTCGGACTGACGATCCTTCAAGGCATCGAGCAGGTCTTCCAGTTCTTTCACTGCGCCCTTGGCTTTAGTCTGTGCCTTGGCTTTGCCGGCGGCAGCTGCGTCCTGCAATTTGGTGCGGGACTTGTGCAGTTTTTCTTGCGCCTTGCCACGTTGCTTTTCCAGTTTGGCGAGCAGTTTTTCAGCATCAGCCAAAGCTTGGGAGCAAGCGTTTTCCAGATGCTCGAGCAGGCTGCCCGAGAGTTGTTGGAGTAAGTGCAACGGAGTATTTACAGGCTTCTTGGTGGCCGACATGGTTTACCTCCTGGCTGACGTGAGTGCGGCTCATACTAGACCTCTGCAGTTACCGCCGCTAGGGCATCTTGACAGTATCGAATGCGTTGCGTTGCACCGGATCGAAAATGTTCTGCGCGAAGTCAAAAGCAGTTCACCGTTGCAGACCTTCGCGCTGGCATAATCCACCGCATCTCAGGACGGAGAGTGCCCATGTCGCGCTACTTTTTTTTATCCCTCTGCATGATTTTTACGGCCGCTCACGCGGACGAAAAAACCACCGCGAACGATGCTCACGATCTGGCCTACAGCCTCGGTGCCAGCCTCGGTGAACGGCTGCGCCAGGAAGTCCCGCAACTGCAGATTCAGGCGCTGATCGATGGCTTGCAGCAAGCCTATCAAGGCAAGCCGCTGGCGCTGAGCGAAGCACGTATCGAGCAGATTCTGGCCGATCATGAAGCGCAAAATGCCGAACACTCTGCACAGCCTTCAAGCGATGCGGCGATGGAAAACGAGCAGCGTTTTCTCACCGCTGAAAAAGCCAAACCGGGCGTGAAGGAACTGGCCGATGGCATCCTGCTCACCGAGCTGACACCTGGCACGGGGACCAAGGCCGGCCCTGATGGAAAAGTGCAGGTGCTGTACGTCGGCCGACTACCCGACGGCACCGTGTTCGATCAGAACACTCAGCCGCAATGGTTCAATCTCGACAGTGTGATTGCCGGTTGGCGCACCGCGTTGCAGAACATGCCGGTGGGTGCGAAATGGCGACTGGTGATTCCATCGGATCAGGCCTATGGCGCCGACGGCGCCGGCGACCTGATCGCACCGTTCACACCGCTGGTGTTCGAAGTCGAATTGCGTGGCGCGACGAGTTGAACAGGCAATAAAAAACGGTGCGCCTGGGGCGCACCGTTTTTTTGGATCAAAGAAAAGTATCAGGCCTGAACCGGATCTTCTTCCTTGTGCGCTGTGTGCAGCACTTCAATCAAGCAGTCTTCAAGCTCGAAGCGCTCGTGCAGCAGACCGCCGAGCTCCTTGAATTTCTCGGCTACGCATTTGCCTTCATCGCACAGGTCGTTGAAAGCGAGCAGCTTTTCGGTGATGACATCGATGCGTGGATAGAGGGTCTCGGCGAGTTCGAGGCCACGCTTGTCGTTGAACGCCTTGGCTTCGCCCGTCAGCTGTTCGTAGATCTCGAAGTGCCCGGCCGAGACGTAATCGACCAGCACGCCGCAGAATTCCTGCAAGGGCTTGCGGTTCTCGGCCAACGACTCAGGCTGCGCACCGAGTTTGTCGTAGGCACCGATCAGCTCTTCACGCTCTTGCAACCAGCGGTCGATCAGCAGATGAACTCCACCCCAACGTTCCTGAGCATTCTGACAACTTTCGAGCATGGCGATCTCTCTTCCCTTGTGGGTCATGCTGCTCTACACCCGCGCCCCTCTTTTGATTTTGGCTTGGGGGACGGCCGGGCAGAGCGTCATCGAGCAACATAAATCCAATGACACGTGCGGGCCAGATTATGCCCGCACGCCTATGGCTTCAAGGTACGCAGGAGATAAAGTTCATACAAGTGTTTAATCCCGCAGCAGCACCGAGTGCGACGCTTCGCCGCTGAGCGGGCGTTGCAGAGCACTCCAGACCAGCCGCAACAATTGATACACCGCCAGAATCGAGACCGCGACGAAGAACAGCAGGCTCCACTCCGGGATGCTCAGGTCAAACAGCGTCCAGGAAATTTCCGCACAATCGGCGCCACCGCTGAACATTTTTTGCAAGGCGCAGATCCAGGGCAGGCCACTGAACAATGTATCCGTGGCAGGCGTGCAATTGAGCAGTTGCAGCACCGGATCGCTCTGTATCAATACCTGCCGCCAGGCCGCCGTGGTGCCTCCCAGGCTCGCGCCCAGGGTCAACAGCCAGTAAAACCACAAACCAACACGCTTGGGGCCATGCACCGCTGCCACACCACTGGACACGCACAGTAGCGTAAGGAACAGACGCTGCACCAGGCACAGGCTGCACGGCGTCAGACCGACAGCATATTCAAGATAATAGGAAGCTCCCAGAGCAAAGGCCCCCGCAGTGAAAGCCATGAAGAACAAGGAGCGTGAGCAGGCCAACGACATGGCTTTTCCGTAACAGTAGAGACAGACGGTTACGGTAGAGGAAAGCGTGTCAGCCTTTCAAGGCAAGGCCCTGCCGACAGTTCACCAGAGGTGTAGGGAAAACCCGACAGGTTCGATAGGAATCGGTGCAACCCGCTGTAGGACTTCGCCTCAAGCGCTTACTGAAGTTGAAATTTCAGCCACAAAAGGTAAGCGAGGGGGCAACCCCCCTCACCACTTCAGGCGTGAGCCAGAACCGGCAGCGGTGCCGCCAAAAGGCGTTCATCCAGCAGGCCAAGGCCTTCCTGAAACAACTGATTGCTGCGCTCGGTATCGCCCAACTGTGCGAGCAAGCGCGCCAGTTCCGCGCAGGCTTCCGGATTGCGCTGCACACGCAGACTGCTTTCCAGATAATCCCGCGCCTTGCCCCACAGACTTGTTTGCAGGCACAGACGGCCGAGGGTCAACAGCAAGCTCGGATCGTTCGGATGATCCTTCAGCCAGCCTTCAGCGGTTTGTAACTGACGGGCCGGATCGCTGCCGCGCACCAGACCGTAGAGACGGGCCAGATGGCTGTCGTACTTGCGCTTGAGGGCGGTGCGCAGCACGGCTTCCGCTTCGACCTGAGCACCCAACTGCCGCAGCTGTTCGGCGTACGCCAGCACCAGGGGCGGCTCCTGACGCTGAGCTGAGGTGAGTTGCTCCCAGGCGCGCGTGAGCGACTGCAAGCCGACGCTCCCATCCTCTTCGCGCTGCGCTGCCAGCGAAAGGTTTTCACCCCAGGCGCGGCGTTCCAGTTCAGCCAGTTCGGCGGGTGGCAGGACTTTGTCCTTGCGCAACTCCGGCAGCAAACGAATCACCGCCGACCATTCGCCGCGCTGCTGGTACAAGCGCTGCAACTGGCGCAGCGTCTGCGCATTGTGCGGATGGCGATCGTGCATCGCTTGCAGGGTCACCAAGGCACCGTCGGTATCGCCACGGTCGGTCTGCAACTGCGCATGGCTCAGAGCGATAGCCAGTTCTGCTTGAGGCTGACGCTCCAGTGCGCGCTCCAGCAAACGATCACACTCTTGGTAATTGCCTTGCTCATTGGCCGCGCGGGCAGCGCCGAGGTAGTACAGCAATGGCTGGCGCTCGGCTTCAGCCGCTCGATAAAGATGACGTTGGGCACTGGCCCAGCGACCTTCGGCCAGATCCAGTTGACCGTGCTCGATCGCCACCTGCACGCGCCGACTGCGGTTACGGCGCGACCAGGGATTGACCACGCCAGTGGAGGTCATGACCAGCTCGACCAACGCCTTGATGCCCCAGATCAGCAGCCACAGCACCGCAATCACCGCGAGTGTCGCCCACAGGCTCGACTCGTAGCGGAAGCTCTTGTAGGCCACCAGCACGTAACCGGAATGCTCGGCAATCGCCAGACCCAGTGCAGCGGTTGCAGCGATCACCAGAAACACAATCACATACAGGCGTTTCATGGCGTAGTCTCCTGCGCGGTGTTGGCGGCAGGTTTGGCGAAGGGTTTCACCGATTCTTCGGCATTGACATTGCGCCGCTCAAGATAGGCTTGCACCGCACTCAGCGTGCCGGCCAGATCCGGCGTCGTGACCGTGACCGGTTCCTTGCTGAGCTCGGCGACCTGCTCGAGCATCACTTTGCTTTGCGGATTGTCCGGGTTGAAATTGCCCTTGAGGACATCACGCGCCTCAGCCAGCGCCTGGCTGTAGACCGGGGCCTGCCCGTTGAGCGCGGCCCACTGCGCCTGCTCCAGTGCCAGGCTCAGGGCCAGACGCACCTGACTCAGGCTCTGCCCGGCCAGCAGTGGCCGCACATTCTTGTCGGCATTGAAATCGATACGGATGTAGCGCGAGACCTTGTCCCACCACTGCGCCCAGCGACTGGCGCCGTCACCGTCGGCGGTCAGGCCCAGCAGCGACTCGCCGCGATCCTTGTACTCCGGCGCCAGCTCGGTGAGGTCGATGACCTGATCACGCAACGCGCCGAGACGCAGGAACAAACCGGTACGATCCGGTTGTGCAGTGCTGCGCAGCGCCACCAGGGTTTTCGCCACTTGTTCGCGAGCGGCGAAGGAGCCGGGATCGTTTTGCTCACGGAGGATTTCGTCAGCGCCCTGCACCAGCGCCTGAGCGCTGCTGATGTCCTGCAACGCCGAAAGACGCAGGCTGGCCAGACGCAGCAAATGCTCGGCCTCGGCCAGGCGCCAGTCCTTGCGACTGGCGCCCAACACCGTTTCCAGACGCTGATTGAGGCGTTGTTGATCGCCCTGAAGCTGCGTCACCAGACGCTGGCGCTCGGCAAGTTCGTCGGCACCCGGCAACTGCGCGAGACGCTCGGTCAGACGCTGCTCATTGAGCTTCAGACTCTGCGCCTGATCGTTCAATGCCTGCACTTCACCGGATTGCTGCTGAGTATTGGTCTGCAGGTGACGGACCTGCCAGACACCCCAGCCACCGATCGCGACGCCGGCAGCGCCGAGCAACAAGGCGACGATGGCCAGTCCATTGCCTCGGCGCGGCTCTATGGCCGGCGGTGGAGTTTCAACCTGGGTTTCAATCACAGGCTGGACGTCATCTTTAGGCAAGGCTGTTTCGCTCACGTATCCATCCTTTGCATTAGAAAACGGGTACGGGATGCTCCCGTAACGCCGTCAGCAAAGCCGCGGCACTCGCGCCGCGGCAATCCACAACTGTTTGAGCCCCGGCGGCACGTGCCAGCTCGGCGACTCTTGGGCTTGGAACAAACAACGGCAACGCCGCGATGGTCGGCCAGGCATCACCGGCCATTTGGCGCAGGTGCTCGAAACCCTGTCCACTGCTGACCACCAGCCCGTTCAAGCGTTCCGCTTCGATCCGCCGTGACAGCTCCTTCGGGGCGTAGGCTGGCAAGTCGCGTCGATACAATTCCAGATACTCGACACTAGCACCTCGCTCACGCAAGCGCTCGGCGAGCAGCTCACGCCCACCCTCTCCACGCAGGATCAATACCTGCGCCCCGGGCTGGCTGACCGCCTCACGCAGACGCGGCAATTGCAGCAAGGCTTCGCTGTCATCGCCGTCAGCCGGGAAGCTGACGTCGAGACCGTGATCGCGAAGAATCTGCGCGGTTGCCGCACCGACGCTGAACCACGGCATCGCCAGCGAAGACGAGCTGCCGAGCAGGTCCACCGCAATGCGTGCCGCCGGTTTGCTGACCACAATCACCGCGTTACAACGCGGCAACTGCGCAATCGCCTGACGAATTTTGTCAGAGACTGGCAGCGCGACAATGTCCAGAAGCGGCAAACAGCTACTGAAAACCCCCTGCACTGCCAACGTCTGCGCCAGCGCCGTACAGTCATCCGCAGGGCGCGTCAGCAGCAGGCGCCAGCTGGTCACTCGTGACCTGCCTCGCCGTACACCGCTTTGAGAATATCGTCGGCGCCCTGGCTGAGCAGATCTTCAGCCACCTTCACGCCCAGTGCTTCGGCATCCGCGCGTGGCGCACGCGCCTCGGCGCTGAGCAACTTGCCGCCACTCGGCTCACCGACCAGACCACGCAGCCACAACTGCTCGCCTTCGAGCACGGCGTAGCAGGCGATCGGTACCTGGCAGCCGCCATTCAAATGTTTGTTGAGGGCACGTTCAGCGGTGACCCGCGACGAGGTATCGGCGTGATGCAGCGGCGCGAGCAAGGCGTGAATTTGTGTGTCGGCGCTGCGGCATTCGATACCGACCGCGCCCTGGCCACCGGCCGGGAGGCTGTCATCAACGCTGATCGCCGAGGTGATGCGCTCTTCAAAACCGAGACGGATCAAACCGGCCGCTGCGAGGATGATCGCGTCGTACTCACCGGCATCGAGTTTGGCCAGACGGGTGTTGACGTTGCCGCGCAGGAAGCGGATCTGCAGGTCGGGGCGACGGGTCAGCAACTGTGCCTGACGACGCAGGCTGGAGGTGCCAACGATGCTGCCGGCAGGCAATGCCTCAAGGCTGGTGTAGGTATTGGACACGAAGGCATCGCGCGGGTCTTCACGCTCGCAGATGCAGAACAGACCGAGGCCTTCCGGGAAGTCCATCGGCACGTCTTTCATCGAGTGCACGGCGATGTCGGCTTCATTTTCCAGCAGCGCAGTTTCCAGTTCCTTGACGAACAGGCCCTTGCCGCCGATCTTCGACAGCGGCGAATCGAGCAGCTTGTCGCCGCGACTGACCATGGGCACCAGCGTCACCAGCAGGCCCGGATGGGCCGCTTCCAGACGGGCTTTGACGTATTCGGCCTGCCAGAGGGCCAGCGCACTTTTACGGGTGGCGATGCGGATTTCGCGAGAGGACATGGATCAATCCGTACTGAATAGATACGGCGGATAATAACAGCTCAGCCAAATCCACTTTGACTTGAATCAGAGTCGACGCGGCCTCCCTGGCCCGCATGTCCGGCAAAAAGGAACTGGCGCAATCCGCAATGACCGGGTTACAGGCCCTGCATCATCTTGCGCACACCGGCCACATGCCGACGGCTGACGATCAGCGCGTCACCATTGAGCCCTTTGAGGAACAGCTGGAAATGCCCCAGCGGCGTGCGTTGCAGGCGTTCAATACGGTCGCGGGCGACCAGCGCGTTGCGGTGGATACGCACGAAGCGCTCGCCGAATTCGTCTTCCAGCGCCTTGAGCGGCTCGTCCAGCAGCACTTCGCCGGCCTCATGGCGCAAGGTCACGTATTTATGGTCAGCAATAAAATAGACCACCTGATCCAGCGGGATCAGTTCGATGCCTTTGCGGGTGCGGGCGCTGATGTGGCTGCGCGGGCCGGTTCCGCTTTCGGCAGCGGGACGGGTCAGGGCCGAGAGTTGCGCCCGGTTGGGACGTTCCGCCCGTTTCAGGGCGTCATGCAGATGTTCGGTTCGCACGGGTTTCACCACATAGCCCACGGCGCTGGCCTGCAGGGCTTCCACGGCAAATTCATCGGGGCTGGTGCAAAACACCACGGCGGGCGGCGTTTCTCGTTCGCACAGACGGGCAGCGACTTGCAGGCCATCGAGGCCCGGCATGCGGATATCAAGCAGCACGATATCCGGTTTGTGGCTGTCGATCAGTGCCAACGCCTCCTCGCCATTCGTGGCGCTGGGCTCCAGAACTGTATAACCCTCGAGCTCGCTCACCATTCGGCTGAGGCGCTCGCGAGCCAGTGGTTCGTCATCAACGATCAGGACATTCATATTGCGCTGGATTCCTGCGTGAGTCTCGCACAAGGATAGCGTAGACAGGTGAAGTGACGTCCGTCACCGCGATCCACGCTAAGACTAGCCCGAGCGCCAAAAAGTGCCGTACGTCGGCCAGCAATATTTGCCAGTGTCCGGGTCGTACTGCTCAAAGCCCGCTGTTTCCTGCGTTTCTCACGGGGATTGCCGAAGGACAATTACACCCACCCCCCTCTTCTTATAGTCGGCGGCCAGACCTTTGCGCGATCTGCAGTCGCGCCGACCCTTATGTCCTACTGTAGACGCTCGTCGGGCCGATATTGCTCAATCGAAAAATATCCTTGCGCAAATCCCCCGGGTGCAGCGCCGACTATGGCGCACACAATGAGAAAAAAACGTATCGACCGGTGTCAGCGACAGTCTGGGCAACCCTGTTATTATCCGCGCCAGCGTTTCACGCCTTTTTTCTTCAAGCCGATACGAGCGAATTCATGAGCACTGACAAGACCAATCAGTCCTGGGGCGGCCGCTTCAGTGAACCCGTCGACGCCTTCGTCGCCCGCTTCACCGCCTCCGTCACTTTCGACCAGCGCCTGTATCGCCACGACATCATGGGCTCGATCGCCCACGCCACCATGCTGGCCAAGGTCGGCGTGCTGACCGATGCCGAGCGCGACAGCATCATCGATGGCCTGAAGACCATTCAGGGCGAAATCGAGGCCGGCCAGTTCGACTGGCGCATCGACCTCGAAGATGTGCACATGAATATCGAAGCACGCCTGACCGACCGCATTGGCGTCACCGGTAAAAAACTGCACACCGGGCGTAGCCGCAACGACCAGGTCGCCACCGACATCCGCCTGTGGCTGCGTGACGAAATCGACCTGATCCTCGCCGAAATCACGCGCCTGCAAAAAGGCCTGCTGGAGCAAGCCGAGCGTGAAGCCGCGAGCATCATGCCGGGCTTCACCCACCTGCAGACCGCGCAGCCAGTGACTTTCGGGCACCACATGCTGGCCTGGTTCGAAATGCTCAGCCGCGACTACGAGCGTCTGGTCGACTGCCGCAAGCGCACCAACCGCATGCCACTGGGCAGTGCCGCGCTGGCTGGCACCACCTACCCGATCGACCGCGAATACACCGCGCAACTGCTGGGCTTCGACGCCGTGGGCGGCAACTCGCTGGACAACGTCTCCGATCGCGACTTCGCCATCGAATTCTGCTCGGCCGCGAGCATCGCGATGATGCACTTGTCGCGCTTCTCCGAAGAGCTGGTGCTGTGGACCAGCGCGCAGTTCCAGTTCATCGATCTGCCGGACCGCTTCTGCACCGGCAGCTCGATCATGCCGCAAAAGAAAAACCCCGACGTGCCGGAGCTGGTGCGTGGCAAGACCGGCCGTGTGTTCGGCGCATTGATGGGCCTGCTGACCCTGATGAAGGGCCAGCCGCTGGCCTACAACAAGGACAACCAGGAAGACAAAGAGCCGCTGTTCGACGCCGCCGATACCCTGCGCGATTCGCTGCGGGCTTTTGCCGACATGATCCCGGCAATCAAACCCAAGCACGCGATCATGCGTGAAGCGGCGCTGCGCGGTTTCTCCACCGCGACCGACCTGGCGGATTATCTGGTGCGCCGTGGCCTGCCGTTCCGTGACTGCCACGAAATCGTTGGTCACGCGGTCAAGTACGGCGTGGACACTGGCAAGGATCTGGCCGAGATGAGCCTGGAAGAACTGCGTCAGTTCAGCGATCAGATCGAGCAGGATGTGTTTGCCGTGCTGACCCTGGAAGGCTCGGTGAATGCCCGTGACCATATCGGCGGCACTGCGCCGGCGCAGGTCAAGGCTGCCGTGGTGCGTGGCCAGGCGCTGATCGCTAGCCGCTAAAGATCAAAAGCTTCGCGAGCAGGCTCGCTCACACAGGTTTTGCGTCGTACACGTAATCGTGTTTCAGCACACAACCCTGCGGGAGCGAGCTTGCTCGCGAATGCAATCTTCAGAACAGCAAAAAAATTACTTCTTGGCAGCGATCATCGCCAAAAACGCCGGCATCGCAGCTTCCTTGTCCGCTGCAATCTTCTGCACATGCGGATTCTGCTCAAGCCGCTCCAGCAGCGCTTTCGCCTGTGGCATCTCAGCCAGCAAATCGATCCCGAACAGTTTCTGCCCGACCGCACAGGCCAGCGGCACGCTGTAGAGGAAATACAAATCGGCGATGCTCAAGCTGTCACCCGCCACGTACGGGGCGAACTTGCCATGCCGACCCAGCGCCGCAAAGCCCAGCAACAGTTCGGCCTTGGTCTTTTCCTTGATCGCATCCGGCAAAGTCACACCGAAAAACGCTTCGCCGTAACAAGCGCGACCCGGCAACTCGATGTACAACTCGATTTCCTTGGCAATCGCCAGCACCTGCGCGCGCTCGAACGGATCGCTCGGCAGCAGCGGTGTGCCTTTCTGGGTCTGTTCGAGGTATTCGAGGATGATCGCCGTTTCGTTGATGAAACCCGCGTCTACGCCCAGCACCGGCACTTTACCGCGCGGGCTGATGGCCAGTGATTCCGGGGTCGGCGCCGGGTAGAACGTGACTTCCTCGAACGGCAGGCCTTTTTCCAGCAGCGCCAGTTTGACCATGTTGTAGTAGTTGCTGACAGAGAATCCGTAGAGCTTGAGCATCACATAGCCTCCAGGCCGTGCGGGGTGGGCAGTGCCTGTTTATAGATCGCTCAGGCGTTTCCCGCCAGCAGCATTACCCACCTGAATGCAGGTAAACTGGCGCCTTTCCTTAAGGAGCCTGCCATGAGCGAGCCGACAGACATCGATAACGACGAAGAAGAGTTCACCGAGGCTACCTTGATCGAAGCCATCGAGAACCAGATCGAAAGCGACAACCCGCCAGCCGCCAAAGCGACCTTCAACAAGCTGACCCTGGTAGGCGTTGAGCGCGAAGAGATCCTCAATCTGATGGCCCACGTGCTGGCCTGCGAAATTGACGCGATGCTCGATGAAGACCGCGCTTTCAATACCGAATGGTACGAAGCGGCGCTGCGTGCATTGCCTGAGTTGCCACCAGAAAAACAGTAACAACACATTCCCCCCTGTGGGAGCGAGCTTGCTCGCGAAAGCGGTACATCAGCAAAAACAACGCTGAATGACACACCGCTTTCGCGAGCAAGCTCGCTCCCACACAATTTGTCACCCATCTATCCGCCCTGCGCCTGAGCCCCGACTACACTGGAATCCGCCTCAAGACAAAATCCCTGATCTGAGCACTGGACATGCCGCAAAAGCGGGTTCACCTTAGGGACGCTGTCGTCCAATTCCTAGAAAGTCTGGAGTCCTTATGTCGCTTACCCCTGAGTTGGTTGCCGAACTGGAAGTCCTCGCACTCTTTCCCCTGGACAGTTCCCAGGAAGGTTTGAAAATTCATCAGACCGCTGCCCCGAAACATATTTCTGCCGCCAAACGCCTCTTTGAAAAAGAACTCACCGACCAGCCCGATGGCGGGTATCTGACCAGCCTCGGTCGCGACGCCGCACAAAATGTGCAAACCGTGCTGACCATTCTGAGAGAGCAAGAAACCGCCTGATTCCCCCTGACGTCGCCCACGGGAACTCCTGCCACGGGATTTCCGCGGGCCTGCCCGGTCGCCCGCGATAGAAATCTGACGTCAAAAAACAAATTCAGCTTAAAAGTCCAACCGCGCAAAGGCTAAACTGCCTCCCATTCCGAGACCCTCTTCGTCCGAGCCTGCGAGCCGGTTTGAGCTGACATGACGCGCACCCACGAAATCCGCCCCGACCTGGACGAAGGCATCGACCGCAAGGTTCTCAGCCAGCTGCGCGCGCGTTTTCTCAAACTCAATGAAGGCCGCCTGGGCCGCGCCCTCGAAGGGTTGTCGCCACGCCAACAGAGCGTACTGACGCTGTTGCCACTATTCTTCCACGTCAATCATCCGCTGCTGCCAGGTTACGTCTCGGGCATTACGCCGGCCGGCCTGTCGAATTACGAGCCGGACGCCTCGGTACTGGCCGAAGCCCAGCGCCTGACCCGTTCGTTCTCCTACAAGCCGCGCCACGGCAGCAACCCGCCACGACCGATTCACGGCCTGTTCCTGATGGGCAGCCTCGGCACGTTGGCGCAGGCCGATCAGAGTGACATGGACGTGTGGGTTTGCCACGCGCCGGACCTGAGCGAAAGCGAACTCGCCGAATTGAGCAAGAAATGCCAGTTGCTTGAAACCTGGGCCGCGAGCCAGGGCGCCGAGGCGCATTTCTTTCTGATCGACCCGGTGCGCTTCGTCAAAGGCGAACGCGACACCCGGCTCAGCTCGGAAAACTGCGGTACCACCCAACACTATCTGCTGCTGGACGAGTTTTACCGCACCGCGATCTGGCTGGCCGGGCGCACACCCATCTGGTGGCTGGTGCCGGTTTACGAAGAAACCGCCTACGACCTCTACACCCATACCCTGCTGTCCAAGCGCTTTATCCGCGCCGACGAAACCCTCGACCTTGGCCATCTGGCGAGAATTCCGCCCGGCGAGTTCATCGGCGCCGGATTGTGGCAGTTGTTCAAGGGCATCGAATCGCCGTACAAATCGGTGCTCAAACTGCTGCTGACCGAGGTCTACGCCAGCGAACACCCGCAGGTGCAGTGCCTGAGCCTGCGCTTCAAAAAAGCCGTGTTCGCCAATCAGCTTGATCTCGATGAGCTGGACCCGTACATGGTCGTGTACCGGCGCATCGAGGAATACCTCACCGCACGCAACGAACCGGAACGGCTGGAACTGGTGCGCCGCGCGCTGTACCTGAAGGTCAACCGCAAGCTCACCGGCAACAGCCGCACCCAGAGCTGGCAACGTTCGTTGCTGGAGCGGCTGGCCAGCGAATGGCATTGGGACCAGCGGCAACTGACGCTGCTCGACAGCCGCAGCCAATGGAAAGTCCGTCAGGTCAGCGCCGAACGCCGCGCGCTGGTCAATGAGCTGAACTACAGCTACCGCTTCCTCACCCAGTTCGCCCGCACCGAACAGACGGTCAGCCTGATCAACAAACGTGATCTCAATGTGCTCGGCCGCCGGCTCTATGCCGCCTTCGAACGCAAGGCCGACAAGGTCGAGTTCATCAACCCCGGCATCGCCCCGGATCTGGCCGAAGACACCCTGACCCTGGTGCAGTCGCGCAACAAAAAGGAACCGGGGCAGACCCAATGGGGCCTCTATAACGGCAGCCTCACGGCACTTGAGTGGGAACACTTCGCGCCGATCAAGCGCAGCCGCGAATTGCTCGAACTGCTGACCTGGTGTCACCGCAACGGCGTGATCGACAGCAGCACCCGCCTCGCTTTGCATCCCGGCACCAGCGACCTCAGCGAATTCGAGCTGTTCAACCTGCTCGGTAGCCTGCAACAGTGCATCGCCCTGCCCTTGCCCACCGTTGCCGAAGAGCCATTGCTGCGTGCAGCGGTGCCGAGCGAAGTGCTGATGCTGGTCAACGTCGGGATTGATCCACTCAAGCATCACCGCGACCTCAACATCCTGATGACCACCGAGCGCACCGACTCGCTGAGTTACGCCGGCGTGCGCGAAAACCTCGTGCTGACGCTGGATCAGGTCACGCTCAACAGCTGGAACGAAGTGCTGGTCAACCGCTTCGACGGCCCGCATGCCCTGCTCGATTGCCTGCGCGATTACTTGAACAATCTGCCGCGCGGCCCCTTGCAACCGTCGTTGAAGGTGCGTTGTTTCTGCCACAACCGCGCGCAGTTCATTGCCCGTCGCGTCGAGGAAATCGTCGACACCGCGCAGAATCTGCTGCTCAGCGAGTTGAACCACCGCTACCTGATTCAGGTGCAGCAGCATTATCACGTGCTGGAATTGGTGCCGGGCCAGGTCAACCACGTCGCGCTCGCCACCCTGCCGGCGTTGTTCGATTACCTCGGTGAAGAGCAGCCGCGTTACAGCCCGCTACATCTGGACCCGATGGCGCTGGAGGAACATGACCTTGCGCTGATTTTGCCGATGGGCCGGCCGGAGTGCATTCAGGTGTTCTATCGGATCACCGAACAGCAGGCACAGCTGTACGTGCTGGATGAGTTCAACGCACTGTGGCAGCAACATTTGCCTTATCACGACGAGCAGAGTTTGCTGGTGCCGTTGCAGCGCTTCCTGCAATCAATTCTGTTTCGCCGCGAAGCGGTGCTACCGATGGACGCCGGTCCCGATGGCCGCCTCGAAACTTTGTATTACCAGTTATTACCTTCGGGTCCGGGGCGCGCGCGAAGGGTCGAAGCGCGGCCGGCACCGCAGACGCCAGTGAACAAGCCGTTCTACGACGTGCAGGCGATCGTCGGCAAAGCCGCACCGGGCGAAGTGCAGGTCACCCTGTATTGCAATCAACGGGAATTCAGCGAGCTGGAACATGGCGACCAGCTGTTCAGCGTGGTCGCCCGGGAGATTGTCGAGCAGCGCCGCGAGAGCGAACGCTATCGCTGCTACATCACCGACCTCGACCTTTCAGGCCTGCTCGGTGACGGGCAAAGTTCAAGCAATCTGTATCTGCGTTACAAGGCTGACCTGGAGCGCGCTCTGAACGAGGCACTCGAACAGGTCTGAGGCGGGTTACTCGCGGAAATCACCGCCGTTGGCCGGCTGCGATTCGACTTCGAGCAAGGTCAGTTTGAGGGTCTTGCCACCCGGTGCCGGCCAGTCGATGTGCTGACCGACTTTCAGGCCCAGCAGCGCACTGCCGACCGGAGCCAGAATGGAAATCTTGCCTTCGTCGGCATTGGCATCCTTGGGATAGACCAGCGTCAAGTGGTAGTCCTTGCCACTGCCTTCTTCACGGCAATGTACGCGGGAATTCATCGTCACGACATCGGCGGGCACTTCATCGTGGCCGACCACGGTGTCGGCGCGGTCCAGCTCGGTTTGCAGCGCAATCACGCCCGGCAGCGAGTCATCCAGGCTGTCGATCAGGCGCTCCAGACGTTGTACGTCCAGACGGGTAAGGGTGATGGAAGGTGCGGTCATGATCCGGGCAGACTCCTTTCTTCTGCACACAAAAAAAGCAAAACCCCGCCAAAAAAGACGGGGTTTTCACCAAGCCTCGATGGGTTGAGGCGTGTTCGGACACTATCACAGCTCAAAAAATATACAAGTCACCCACCCGGCCAGCCCTGTAGCAGCTGCCGCAGGCTGCGATCTTTTGACCTTGAATCTTTAAACGCAAAAGATCGCAGCCTTCGGTAGCTCTTACATTGAGCAATTGCGGCGTTCGGCGGCCTGGGCGCAGATGATCCGGCGGCGTTGATCGTCCGCCGAGCGCCACTCTCTGATGTCTTCAACATGCCGAAAACAGCCGAGGCAAACCTTTTGTTCGTCCAGTCGGCACACCCCGCTGCACGGCGAAGGCACTGCCGGGCTGATGTTGCTGTAAAGCGGCTTGGGTGGACGAACGGGCGCGGTGTCAGTCACGAAATCACAGACCTTCGAAATCGAAATCAGCGTCGGCCTGTTGCTTGACGATGCGCTCAAGCATTTCGCCCAACTGCTCTTCGCTCTTGTCGCACATCCAGCGTTCGCTCTCTTCGTCGTAGTCGAAGTGGAAACCACCGGACACCGCCGCCAGCCACAGCTGACGCAGCGGCTCCTGGCGGCTGAAGATCAGCTGCGAGCCGTTTTCGAACTTGACGGTGAGCACACCGGCCGAGTTCTCCATGTCGATATCCAGATCGCTTTCGTCAAAGATGTCTTCCAGTTTTTCCTGGGTTTCATCGACCAGATCGTGAAAACGGGCTTCGGACAAACTCATTGCGGCAACCTCAAAAAATGTCTGATCAGGCTCAAGCGCCGAAAGATACGGACGCTTCTGGCCGATTGCAAAGATTAACGACCAAGCACCCGTTGCCCCATACAACGCCGAACCCTGTGGGAGCGAGCCTGCTCGCGAATGGCCGGCACATTCAACATTATGGCTGGCTGACATACCGCATTCGCGAGCAGGCTCGCTCCCACAGGGAATCATGCGCTTCTCGGGAGCCCCGCCGGACGGGAACCCCCTCGCATAGGCAAGCTGCCGGGTGGCCGGTATACTCCGGCGCAATTAACGCATTTTCAAGGATTTCGCCATGAAGCGCCTGATCTCTTCCCTTGCTGCGCTCGTCGCGGTTGCCTGCCTCGTTTCGGCCTGTGGTCAAAAAGGCCCGCTGTACCTGCCGGATGACGATCAGGACCCGGCCGAGCAAGCCCAGTCTTCGCAGAAGCAGCCGTCCAAAGCTCACAAGCACGACGTTTACCAATAAGGGATCGCCATGGACGCTTTTAACTACCGTGGCGGGGAGCTGTTCGCGGAAGGTGTGGCGCTGTCCGCCATCGCCGAGCGCTTCGGCACGCCCACCTATGTTTACTCGCGCGCGCACATCGAGGCTCAGTATCTGGCTTACGCCGATGCCTTGGCCGGCATGCCGCACCTGGTTTGCTTTGCGGTCAAAGCCAACTCCAACCTCGGCGTGCTGAATGTCCTGGCCCGCCTCGGTGCCGGTTTTGACATCGTTTCCCGTGGCGAGCTGGAACGCGTACTCGCCGCCGGCGGCAGCGCTGACAAGATCGTCTTCTCCGGTGTCGGCAAGACCCGTGACGACATGCGTCGCGCACTGGAAGTCGGCGTGCACTGCTTCAACGTCGAATCCACCGACGAGCTGGAACGCCTGCAAGTGGTTGCCGCCGAACTGGGCGTTCGCGCACCGGTGTCGCTGCGCGTGAACCCGGACGTCGATGCCGGCACCCACCCGTACATTTCTACCGGTCTCAAAGAGAACAAGTTCGGCATCGCCATTGCCGACGCCGAAGACGTGTACGTGCGCGCAGCCCATCTGCCGAACCTGGAAGTGGTCGGCGTTGATTGCCACATCGGTTCGCAACTGACCACGCTTCCGCCATTCCTCGATGCCCTTGACCGTCTGCTGGATCTGGTCGACCGTCTCGGCGATTGCGGCATTCACCTGCGCCACATCGATCTCGGTGGTGGTTTGGGTGTGCGTTATCGCGATGAAGAGCCGCCATTGGCTGCCGACTACATCAAAGCGGTGCGCGAGCGTTTGAACGGCCGTGATCTGGCGCTGGTATTCGAGCCAGGCCGTTTCATCGTTGCCAATGCCGGCGTGCTGCTGACGCAGGTCGAGTACCTCAAGCACACCGAGCACAAAGATTTTGCCATCGTCGATGCAGCGATGAACGACCTGATCCGCCCGGCACTGTATCAGGCGTGGATGGACGTTACCGCGGTCAAGCCGCGCGAGAGCGCTGCACGCAAATACGACATCGTCGGCCCGATCTGCGAAACCGGCGACTTCCTCGCCAAGGATCGCGAATTGGCCCTGGCCGAAGGCGATCTGCTGGCCGTGCATTCGGCCGGTGCCTACGGCTTTGTGATGAGTTCCAACTACAACACTCGTGGCCGTGCCGCTGAAGTGTTGGTAGACGGTGACCAGGTTTTTGAAGTGCGCCGCCGCGAAACCGTGGCTGAGCTGTTTGCCGGCGAAAGCCTGCTGCCGGAGTAACCCATGCTGCTGCGTTTTACTAAAATGCACGGCTTGGGCAATGACTTCATGGTTCTCGACCTGGTCAGCCAGCACGCGCATATTCAGCCAAAGCACGCCAAGCAATGGGGCGATCGGCACACCGGTATCGGTTTCGACCAGTTGCTGATCGTCGAGGCGCCAAGCAACCCGGACGTGGATTTCCGCTATCGGATCTTCAATTCCGATGGCTCGGAAGTCGAGCAGTGCGGCAATGGTGCGCGCTGCTTTGCGCGCTTCGTGCTCGACAAGCGTCTGACCGCCAAACGGCAGATTCGCGTCGAGACCAAGGGCGGCATCATCGAACTGGACGTGCGTAACGATGGCCAGATCGGCGTGAACATGGGGGCCCCGCGCCTGGTGCCGGCGGACATTCCGTTCGAAGCGCCGGCGCAAGCCATCAGCTATCAGCTGGAAGTCGACGGCACCACGGTCGAACTGGCCGCCGTGTCGATGGGCAATCCGCACGCGGTATTGCGCGTGCAGGACATCAACAGTGCACCGGTGCATGAGCTGGGCCCGAAAATCGAACACCATCCGCGCTTCCCGGCCCGGGTCAATGTCGGTTTTCTCCAGGTCATCGACCGCAACCGCGCGCAATTGCGCGTGTGGGAACGTGGTGCCGGGGAAACCCAGGCCTGCGGTACCGGCGCCTGTGCCGCAGCTGTCGCGGCCATCAGTCAGGGGTGGATGGATTCGCCGCTATTGATCGACCTGCCTGGCGGGCGTCTGTCCATTGAATGGGCTGGCCCTGGCCAACCGGTGCTGATGACCGGTCCGGCAGTGCGTGTATACGAAGGACAAGTACGTCTTTGAGTGAGCAGAAACCATGACCGATAAGCCTCAGGTACCCGCCCGACAGTCCGACGAATCAGCGTCCGAGAGCCTGGAGGCGGCAGCGGTTGCCGCATACCTGGAGGCTCATCCGGACTTCTTCGTCGAGCACGAAGAACTGCTGCCGGCGATGCGCATTCCCCATCGTCGCGGTGACACCGTGTCGCTGGTCGAACGACAGATGACCATCCTGCGCGACCGCAACATCGAGATGCGTCATCGCCTCTCGCAGTTGATGGACGTTGCCCGCGATAACGATCGCCTGTTCGACAAGACCCGCCGTTTGATCCTCTCCCTGATGGACGCCACCAGCCTCGAAGACGTCGTCATCAGCGTCGAGGACAGTCTGCGCCAGGATTTCCAGGTGCCCTTTGTCAGTCTGATCCTGCTCGGTGACAACCCGGCACCGGTCGGTCGCTGGGTCAGCCACGCCGACGCGCAAGTCGCCATCGGCGGCCTGCTCACCGAAGGCAAAAGCGTCAGCGGCACCCTGCGTGAACACGAGCTGGACTTCTTGTTCGGTGAGGAACAGCGCAAGCAGATCGGCTCCACTGCCGTCGTCGCGGTCAGCCATCAAGGCATCCACGGCATTCTGGCGATCGCCAGCCGTGACCCGCAGCACTACAAGAGTTCGGTCGGTACGCTGTTCTTGAGCTACATCGCCGAAGTCATGGGCCGCGTGCTGCCACGGGTCAACAGCTCTCTGCGCTCGGTACGCTGAGCATGGAACGGCAACTGGACGCTTACTGCGAACACCTGCGCAGTGAGCGACAGGTGTCGCCGCACACGCTGTCGGCCTACCGCCGCGACCTCGATAAAGTCCTCGGTTGGTGCGTGAAACAGAACATCGACAGTTGGGCAGCGCTGGATATTCAGCGTCTGCGCAGCCTGATCGCCCGCCTGCACGCGCAGGGCCAGTCCTCGCGCAGCCTCGCCCGCCTGCTCTCGGCGGTGCGCGGGCTCTATCACTATCTGAATCGCGAAGGCCTCTGCGACCACGATCCGGCGACCGGTCTGGCGCCACCGAAAGGCGAACGTCGCCTGCCGAAAACCCTCGATACTGACCGTGCGCTGCAACTGCTCGAAGGTGCGGTCGAGGATGATTTTCTTGCGCGGCGCGATCAGGCGATTCTGGAGTTGTTCTATTCCTCCGGCCTGCGCCTTTCCGAACTGACCGGACTCAACCTCGATCAACTCGACCTCGCCGATGGCATGGTTCAGGTGCTCGGCAAGGGTAGCAAGACGCGCTTGCTGCCGGTCGGTAAAAAGGCCCGCGAAGCGATCGAACAGTGGCTGCCGTTGCGCGCGATGACCAACCCGACTGATGATGCCGTGTTCGTCAGCCAGCAAGGCCGGCGCCTTGGCCCGCGAGCGATTCAGGTGCGGGTCAAACTGGCCGGCGAGCGCGAGCTGGGGCAGAACCTGCACCCGCACATGCTGCGGCACTCCTTTGCCAGCCACTTGCTGGAATCCTCGCAGAACCTGCGCGCGGTGCAGGAATTGCTCGGCCACTCCGACATCAAGACGACGCAGATCTATACCCACCTGGACTTCCAGCACCTGGCGGCGGTCTACGACAGCGCCCACCCACGGGCCAAACGCATGAAAGGCGATGATTCATGAGCATCCAGTTGATCACCTTCGACCTCGACGACACCCTGTGGGACACCGCCCCGGTCATCGTCAGCGCCGAAGCGGTATTGCGCGAATGGCTGAGCGAACACGCGCCGAACCTGGGCGCGGTGCCGGTGGAGCATTTGTGGGCGATTCGCGAGCGGGTGCTGACCAGTGAGCCGGGGCTGAAACATCGCATCAGTGCGCTGCGTCGGCGGGTGTTGTTTCATGCGATGGAAGACGCTGGTTACGCCCATGGTGAAGCAACCGACCTGGCAGACAAGGGCTTTGAAGTGTTTCTGCATGCACGGCATCAGATCGAAGTTTTTCCTGAAGTCGAGCCGGTGCTGGAGATCCTCGCCAATCACTATGCGCTTGGCGTGGTCACCAATGGCAATGCTGATGTACGCCGGTTAGGGCTGGCGGATTACTTCAAGTTTGCGTTGTGCGCCGAAGATATCGGCATCGCCAAACCGGATGCCCGGTTGTTCCACGAGGCATTACAGCGTGGTGGTGCCACCGCCGAAACCGCTGTGCACATCGGTGATCATCCGGGCGATGACATTGCCGGGGCACAGCAGGCGGGGTTGCGGGCGATATGGTTCAACCCGGCGGGCAAGGCCTGGGAAGCGGATCGCTTGCCGGATGCCGAGATTCGTAGCCTGAGCGATTTGCCAGCAGTGCTCGCACGCTGGAATACCCTCTCGAACTGATCTACTACCCCCTGTGGGAGCGAGCCTGCTCGCGAAGGCATTCTATCATTCAATACTGATGTTGACTGACCCACCGCTTTCGCGAGCAGGCTCGCTCCCACAGGGAATTGCATTCGTTTCGATAACTTTATTTCACCCATGAAAAAGCCCGCAGCGACGGCGGGCTTTTTCAGCAAGCAAGCGGCACGCCTCAGATAGGGCGGCTACCGTACTTGTTGTCCGGCTTCTTCGGAGGATCGGCGACCACATTGGCCTCCACTTCCTGAACCTTGCCGCCGCGCGACAGGAACTCTTCCATGGCCTTGGCCAGGGCGTCGCGTTCCTTGTTCTTGGCCTCAATGCTCGGCAACTCGTCTACCGACACCGCAGCCTTGGCTTTGCCTTTGGCAGCCGGGGCCGGCGCATCGTCGCCACCATCGTCGTCAGCAACGTCTTCCGCTGCTGCTTCCAGACCTTCCTCGGCCTCGTCTTCGTCGCCTACTTCGAGGTCGTCGTTTTCCAGATCATCGTCGCTCATGTTCTACCTCATGACTTGCGAAAAGCAGATTAGTTATAGACCAGCTTTGGCAACTGTCGAAAGTCGCCGTTAAAAAATCGTTAACCGCTGCTGACCAGCGGTTATGCCCCTTCACCGTGCAAGGTGGCGAGGACTTTTCGGGCACCGCCATGATCACGGTGCTCGCCCAGATAAACGCCTTGCCAGGTGCCCAGTGCCAGGCGACCTGCCGAAACCGGCAGGCTGATCTGGCAGCCAAGCACGCTGGCCTTGAAGTGCGCCGGGAGGTCGTCCAGGCCTTCGTCGTTATGCTCATAGCCGTCTGTTCCTTGTGGGATCAGACGATTGAAAAATCGTTCGAAGTCGCGACGGACCGCCGGATCGGCGTTCTCGTTGATGGTCAACGACGCCGAGGTATGCTGCAGCCACAAATGCAACAGACCGACCCGGCACGCCCTGAGTTCAGGCAGGCCAGCGAGTAACTCGTCCGTTACCAGATGAAAGCCCCGGGGCCGTGCCCGCAGGGTTATCAGAGTCTGTTGCCACATACAGTTCTCCGCACGTTCGGGGCGCATTCTAGCGCGCTCAGGGAAAAAACAAAGGCCCTAATATTCCTGCAATGATGTAAGCCATTGGCCGCAGAAAAACGCCCGTCGTAAACACGACCAAAGCCGTACGAAAAATCCTTTCAGCCTTCACTTCAATGACAAATTCCAGGCAAAAAAATGCCCGGCGAACCGGGCAAGTTTTTTGATGCGCGTACTTACAGGTTGTAGCCGCGTTCGTTGTGTTGTGCCAGATCGAGGCCGACCGACTCTTCTTCCTCGGTCACTCGCAGACCCATCACTGCGTCCAGAACCTTGAGGATGACGAAGGTGACGATCGCCGTGTAGATGACAGTGAAGCCGACGCCTTTGCACTGAATCCACACTTGTGCGGCGATGTCGGTGACGGTGCCGAAGCCACCCAGCGATGGTGCAGCGAAGACACCGGTAAGGACCGCACCGAGAATACCGCCGATACCGTGTACGCCGAACGCGTCCAGGGAGTCGTCATAACCGAGTTTGCGTTTCAGGGTAGTGGCGCAGAAGAAGCACACCACGCCTGCCGCCAGACCGATGACCAGTGCGCCCATCGGGCCCACGGTGCCGGCAGCCGGAGTGATCGCGACCAGACCGGCGACCACACCCGAAGCGATGCCCAGTGCGCTAGGTTTGCCGTGAGTGATCCACTCGGCAAACATCCAGCCCAGCGCGGCAGCAGCGGTCGCGATCTGAGTGACCAGCATCGCCATGCCGGCAGTGCCGTTGGCGGCCGCAGCGGAACCGGCGTTGAAGCCGAACCAGCCAACCCACAGCATCGCCGCGCCCATCAGGGTGTAACCGAGGTTGTGCGGTGCCATCGGCGTGGTCGGGAAGCCTTTGCGCTTGCCCAGTACCAGGCAGCAGATCAGACCGGCTACACCGGCGTTGATGTGCACCACGGTGCCGCCCGCGAAGTCGAGCACGCCCCAGTCCCACAACAGGCCGCCGTTACCGGACCAGACCATGTGCGCAATCGGTGCGTATACCAGGGTGAACCAGATGCCCATGAAGATCAGCATCGCGGAGAACTTCATCCGCTCGGCGAACGCACCGACGATCAGCGCCGGGGTGATGATCGCGAAGGTCATCTGGAAGGTGACGAATACCGCCTCGGGGAACAACGCCGCAGGCCCGGTCAGGCTGGCTGGCGTGATGCCGGCGAGGAACGCCTTGCCGAAGCCGCCGACAAAGGAGTTGAAGTTGACGACGCCCTGCTCCATGCCGGTGGTGTCGAACGCGATGCTGTAGCCATAAATGACCCACAGGACGCTGATCAGACCGGTAATGGCGAAGCACTGCATCATCACGGAAAGAATGTTTTTGGAGCGAACCATGCCGCCGTAGAACAGCGCCAGGCCGGGGATGGTCATGAACAGCACGAGGGCTGTCGAGGTGAGCATCCAGGCAGTGTCGCCGGAATTGAGGACTGGGGCCGCCACTTCGTCTGCCGCCATGGCAAGGCTGGGCATTACGATGGACAACAGGGCTCCTAGCCCTGCGAATTTACGCAGAGTCATATTGTTTTCTCCTGGGGCGTTGGGGTTTGTGGCGGCGTTTAAATCGCGTCGGTATCGGTTTCGCCGGTACGGATGCGAATCGCCTGTTCCAGATTGACCACGAAGATCTTGCCGTCACCGATCTTGCCGGTGTTGGCCGCCTTGGTGATCGCCTCGATCACCCGGTCCAGATCCTTGTCGTCGATGGCCACGTCGATTTTCACCTTGGGCAGAAAATCGACCACATATTCCGCGCCGCGATACAGCTCGGTGTGACCCTTCTGCCGGCCGAAGCCTTTGACTTCAGTAACGGTAATGCCCTGCACGCCGATTTCGGACAGCGACTCGCGCACGTCGTCCAACTTGAACGGCTTGATGATGGCAGTGACTAGCTTCATGAAACTCTCTCCCGAATTGGTGGACTTGCCCCAGGAAAACAAACCCGACTCAAGTCTAAGCGCAGTGCCTGGCTTTGTAACGCATCGTCGGCCTTACCTGCCCGACTGACGCCAGCTAACCGCTGCTGACGAAACTCCCCGCTCCGTCTGCCGCACTGCATTCGTCACAGCGACTGCATCAGTGCATGGGTCGAAGGTGACTAAGCAGAAACCTTGCCATCTCGCCAAAATCCCCTGATTTCAATCCCTTGGCCGCTGCCGCACGCCATCCCGTGCTAAAGGCCCTGCGTATACGCACAACAACGGTGCGTCGCCGTCCGTCCGCCTGCGCGAAAAGCGTGCATCCCTGACCGCGAGATTGACTATAGACACTGCGTGATACACTGCCGGCCATTGTTTCCAGGACATCCACCATGCTCGCGCCTAAAGACTTCCTCGACGCCCTGAGCGGCACCGCCTCCCGCCTGTTCAGCGGCGACACCCCGCTGCCGAAAGCCGAAATCGAAAGCCAGTTCAAGATGCTGCTGCAAAGCGCCTTCAGCAAACTCGACCTGGTCAGCCGTGAAGAGTTTGATAGTCAGATGGTTGTACTGGCACGCACTCGTGCCCGCCTCGAGAGCCTCGAAGCCAAAGTTGCCGAGATGGAAGCGAAGCTGACGCCGCCTGCTGAATAATCCGCTCCCCCTGTAGGAGCTGCCGAAGGCTGCGATCTTTTGATCTTCAGCCCTTCAATCATCTCGGCAACGTCCTACAACTTGCACCACCGCCGTCCGATTGCGCCGAAAAGCCCAGGTTTCTAAGCTCACCCGATGCTGAATGTTCAGCACCGGGTTTGGCGACCTGGAAATCCTCGACGCAAGAACGACCACATTCGTACAGGGCGCTTTTCCCCCTCTCGAGTTATGGCGGCTTTGCGTGGGAGACTTTCGGGTCTGCCGGATTTCGGGGTTCCCGGTTCGCCAACCTGCGCATAGCTGCCACCCTTTTCGTTTGGCGACGTTCAGAGGCAGTATTCTCAATTCGACCCCGAGAACTGCACCATGGAAGAAACCTATTTAAAGCCTTACCTCTTCACCCGCCACAAACTTCCCCTCCACGCCCTCCTCATCCAGAACCAACCCTGGTTCTCCGCCCGCGACCTCGGGCGATTGGTCCACATCTACCTCAACGAACGCATGCTGCGAAAACTCGACCCCGACCAATACCAAACCCGCAAAACCCTGATCCACCACCAGATCGAAAACACCCTGCTGATCAGCGAATCCGGTATCTACGCCCTCCTCGTCTACCACTACTGCCCCGAATACCGAGCGCTGCGCGAATGGCTCACCCATCAGGTCATTCCCACCCTGCGCGACACTCAAGCGCCCACCACAAGCGAACGCCCACACCTGAGCCTGCTCAGTTGGCCGGATATGTCGTTGAGTTTGTTGCACTGGAATAACCAGCCGTGGATTCGGTTGCAGGATGTGCCACACATGGTGACGGAGCGAGAACAAGTAAACCGCACGGTTGTGAACTCATGGTGGAGAAAAGCTCTGCAATTGATCTGAATTTTTGCGCTGCAACCTCACCAAAGGTCATTTCAGTGATACCACTGAAATGACCTTTTTTGTGTCTTCGTTATCTCCACCCCCCCTACTCCGAAATCCTCCACTCACAGAAGTAACGTCCTACAAAACGCGTCCCCCACGTCTGATTTCGCTGCCCCCTCTCTGCTGGCTATCTTCTGCGACCAGATCCAAACAGATGAAAACAATGAGAAGGAAAGGCAAAGCAACGGATCTTCGTAACCAGACATTCAGATCAAACTCGCGAAAGATCGCCTACAAATTCTTTCTCAAGGACATTGCCCCGAGAATCCCAAATATTGATGCAGCAGCGGTCAAATTTGAGCCAATTACCCCAGCAGCGATAAAGCAATACTTTCTCTGGGAGGGGCCAACAATTTTTCCTTGGGATGACGTTGCAGACTGGAAAAGTAAAGATGCGAAAGGTCTGGATTTGGCTATATGGTACAAACAGATTCTTTGCGGCATGTGCTATGCGACCCCGCGCGCAAGCTCTATCTGCTTAAAGATTATTCTGTTGGAAGGTCATCCGGATAGGGCGCACCCGCTTCGCGGCAGGATCGCGCCGATTGCTCTGCTTGTCGCAGATCACTATGCGCGAGCGCTAGGATGCAAAGAAATCGAGATTCAGGATCCTGATCCGAATGTTGTTTTTTACTACTGGAAACTGGGGTTCGAATTCGACCACACCAACCGGCTTGTCATTTCTGTGGACGGTCAATAACATCGAAACCAACAACCCAATCGCACGAGGTGCGTATGAGCCCAAAAAAGCGAAAGGCAAAGCTTCTTCAGATTGTTGAACTACATCTCGAAGCACTCCGGTTGGCTGGGGATATGTCAGCCAACCAACGGCGATTTATTGAAGTTGCTGTTACATGTGGGCCAGAGCTTGAGCCAAGCGGTCCGCTAGCCGGTAGAAGATCCTGAGTCAAAAATAAAAAGGCGTCCATAGGACGCCTTTTTTGTGTTTGGAGGAGTAGTCGCAGCGATTCTTTAGCTCCTGGCGTTGCAGCCTTGGGTTCAGAATCCGACGAGCTGGCCCGTCGTCACTACTTCAGAGAAACCAGCTTTCTCTGCTGCCAAAAATGCGGGGGAGCTTTAGCTGGTGCCCAGTCCCGACGAATGCGCAGTTGCAGTCCTCGAACGGGAGGATCCGTCAATGCCGGGCGAGAGTCAACGCTCCAATTCAGGCAAGCAGTGACAGCCCATCGGGTCTTGATACGTCTTGTAAACCTCTATTTCAGCATCGAAACCCGGCTCAACTAACCTTCAAAAACCCGCAGGAAGCGGCCCCCGATTCAACTCAAGGAACGACCATGTCCCTCTCCATCGTCCACAGCCGCGCCCAGATTGGCGTGGATGCTCCCGCTGTCACCGTCGAAGTCCATCTGGCCAACGGCCTGCCGTCGCTGACCATGGTCGGCCTGCCTGAGGCGGCGGTGAAGGAGAGCAAGGATCGCGTGCGCAGCGCGATCATCAATTCCGGGCTGCAGTTTCCGGCGCGGCGGATCACTTTGAATCTGGCGCCGGCGGATCTGCCCAAGGATGGCGGGCGGTTTGATCTGGCGATTGCCTTGGGGATTCTGTCGGCGAGTGTGCAGGTGCCGTGTCTGACGCTGGATGATGTGGAATGTCTGGGTGAGTTGGCGTTGTCCGGCGCAGTACGAGCGGTGCGCGGGGTGTTGCCGGCAGCACTGGCGGCGCGCAAGGCCGGGCGTGCGCTGGTGGTGCCGCGGGCGAATGCCGAGGAAGCGTGTCTGGCGTCGGGGCTGAGGGTCTTTGCGGTTGATCATCTGCTGGAGGCGGTAGCGCATTTCAACGGACATACGCCGGTCGAGCCTTATGTGTCGGACGGGCTGATCCATGCCGCCAAACCTTATCCCGACCTCAATGAAGTGCAAGGTCAGATGGCCGCGAAACGCGCGTTGCTGATTGCCGCGGCGGGCGCGCACAACCTGTTGTTCAGCGGGCCGCCGGGGACGGGCAAAACCCTGCTGGCGAGTCGCTTGCCGGGGCTGCTGCCACCTCTGTCCGAATGCGAAGCGCTGGAAGTGGCGGCGATTCAATCGGTCGCCAGCGGCGTGCCGCTGACCCACTGGCCGCAGCGGCCATTCCGCCAGCCGCACCATTCCGCATCCGGGCCGGCGCTGGTCGGTGGCAGCTCGAAACCGCAACCTGGCGAGATCACCCTCGCCCATCACGGCGTGCTGTTTCTCGATGAACTGCCGGAGTTTGATCGCAAGGTGCTGGAGGTGCTGCGCGAGCCGCTGGAGTCCGGGCATATCGTGATCGCCCGGGCCAAGGATCGCGTGCGTTTTCCGGCACGCTTTCAATTGGTGGCGGCGATGAATCCGTGTCCCTGTGGATATCTCGGCGAGCCGAGCGGCAAGTGCTCCTGCACGCCGGACATGGTCCAGCGTTATCGCAACAAACTGTCGGGGCCATTGCTGGATCGGATCGATCTGCACCTGACGGTGGCGCGGGAGGCGACGGCGCTGAATCCGACGGTGAAGCCGGGAGAGGACAGCGCCAGTGCAGCCGCCGTAGTGGCCGAAGCCCGAGAGCGCCAACAAAAGCGTCAGCGTTGTGCCAATGCGTTTCTCGATCTACCGGGGTTGAAGCGGCACTGCAAGTTATCCACAGCCGATGAGAAATGGCTGGAATCAGCCTGTGAACGGCTGACGCTTTCGCTGCGTTCGGCACACCGGCTACTCAAAGTCGCCCGGACACTGGCCGACCTTGAGCAAGTCGATGCGATCAAGCGTGAGCACTTGGCCGAAGCGCTGCAATACCGGCCGGCGACACCTTAATGCTCGGTCAGATCAACCAGCGGCGTCTGCCGCACTTCGGTTTCACGCCCGGCCTGAATTTCGGTCACGCGCTTCAAGGCGTTATCCACAGCGTCTTTGTCCGCAAGCAGGCTGTAACTGATCTGGAACTGTTTGTGCTCCTTGGGTGCGATGGTCGGCACCAGATTCAGCGGACGCTGATAGCGGCGGTTGTAGGAAAAACTGGTGCCCGGCTCCAGCCCCGTGACGTAGCCCTGGCCCTGGGTGTCGGTGTTTTTCCACAGGGAAAACACCGGCAACTGCTGGGTATTGAAGCCGACGGAGACGCCGAGGCTGCCGGCCTTGTTGTGCAAAACGGTCAGGGTTTCGCCTTTGGCATCTGCATAGGGCACGACGTTGTAAACGGTTTCGTCGTAGTCCTTGGTCGGCGCACGATAGGTTTGCCAATCGGCCAGATCGCCCTTTGCCTTGTCGTTGAAAGGCGACACCTGTTTTACCGGTGCAGCAAACCGGGCGCCTTGCTCGAGGAACGGCGTGCTGAAGTTGCTGTGGTACAGCGCCTGGTATTCCTTCGGATAATCGCCGTTGTTGGTCAGCGTATCGTTGAGGGCGAAACGCGCAGTGCCCGGCTCGGTGACCAGCTCAGTGACGACCGAGAAGTCGACTTTCTTGAACGCCTGCTCTTTCAATTCGCCGCGCAGACTGATGGCATAGGGTGGTTTTTCATCGATGTGCAGCGTGACGGTACTGGCCGGGATGTTGGCGGCGCGGCCGTGCAAGGTCAGCAGTTCGCCATTGTCGATGCCGGGGTGGCCAACCCATTCGTAACCGCAGCGGGCCACCAGTTCGTTGAAGCCTTCCAGCCAGCCGAGACCACCGCGTCCGTTGAGTTCGATGAAGGCCGGGTTGACCACTTCCTTGACCGGCGAATCCCAGCCCATGCGCACGTTGCCGACAGAAGCCTGCAAGACATTCATGCCTCGGGTTGGCACCACCGAGAGCTTCATCGTGCCGTTATCGATATCAACAATACTGACACCTTCCTGCCGTCCGCCGTGCAAGGTGCGCAGGCTTACGGAGAAGGGTTTGTCGGTTTTCACGCCGAGCTGCTCACTGGTGATGCTCCAGTTTTGCGCGGGCTTGTTGGTATCGAGAAGCACGTAATCCCAAGCCATGGCGTGGGAAGCAGTAGAGAGTGCGCCGAGGGCGACGGCGAGTTTGAGCGGGGTCATGGCAGCAGCCTTTATTGGAGTTGTGCCATTTTTATAGCGCTGCGGAAACGTTTCAGCAAGTAGAGATGAGAGACATACAGGGTGATTTACCACGGATCGGCGGCGTTGCCTTCGCGAGCAAGCTAGCTCCCACAGGGATCTCGGGTGTTCACAAAATCTGTGATTCACACCGGAAACTGTAGGAGTGAGCCTGCTCGCGATAGCGATTTCAGCCGTACATCAACGAAACCGATCAACCTCGGAACGCAAATCCGCCGCCAGTTTCTCAAGCTCCTTGGCGGTAACAGCCAGGTTCGAAACCACCTCACGCTGCTCACTGTTGGCCAGCGCAATGCTCTGCAGATTGCTGCTCAACAACGTCGCAGTGCTGCTCTGCTCCTGAGTCGCCGTGGTAATCGCGGCAAACTGCTGCCCCGCCGAACGACTCTGCTCATCGATACGCGCCAGCGCCGACGCCACGTTGGCGTTGCGCGACAGGCCTTCCTGCATCAGCACATTGCCCTGCTCCATGGTGCTGATCGCGTTGCCGGTCTCCTGCTGGATGCTGTGGATCATGCTGGAAATTTCATCAGTGGCCTGACGAGTACGCGACGCGAGGCTGCGCACTTCATCGGCCACCACGGCGAAGCCACGACCTTGTTCACCGGCACGGGCCGCTTCAATCGCCGCGTTGAGTGCCAACAGGTTGGTTTGTTCGGCAATCGAGGTAATCACACCAACGATGCCGCCGATTTCCTGCGAGCGCTGACCGAGGGTGTTGATCACGGTGGCCGTACTGTTCAGAGCGCCAGCGATTTGCTCCAGCGACGACGACGCTTCTTCCATCGAACTGCGACCGATCTGCGTTTGCTGAGCGTTTTCCTGCGCCAGACGCTGGGTCGCGCCCATATTGTCGGCAATGTTCAGCGAGGTCGCGCTGAACTCCTCCACCGCACCCGCCATGCTGGTGATTTCGCCGGACTGTTGTTCCATGCCTTCGTAGGCGCCGCCGGACAGACCGGACAAGGCTTGCGCACGGCTGTTGACCTCTTCCGAAGAGCGACGGATGTGCTCGACCATGGTCGACAGCGCCTGGCTCATCTGGTTGAAAGCGCGGGACAGCTGACCAATTTCGTCGTTGCTCGACACGCTCAGACGCACGCTCAGATCACCAGCGCCCAAGGCCTCGGCCTGACGCACCAGATCGCCCAGTGGTGCCAGTTTGCTGCGCAGCAACCAAACCACGGAACCGACCGCCAGCAGCATCGCCAACAGACTGCCAATGGCCAATTGCGTACCGACGCTCCAGGTCACCGCGCGAATCTCGGTTTTCGGCATGCTCGCCACCACCGACCACGGCCCGCCATCGAACGGGACGGCGATGCTGTAGAAGTCTTCGGCGCGGTCGCTCCAGAACTCACCCTTGCCCGGTTTAGCCGCCAGACCTTTGATCACCGGAACCGCCTGATCCAGCGCTTGCACGCCCGCCGGGGCGACCAGCCATTTGTTTTGCTCATCCAGCAACGCCAACGAACCGCTCTGGCCGATACGGAAGCGCTTGAGGTTGTCGAACTGGATGTTCTGCGCGTCGGTGTAGTCAAAACCAACGAACAGCACCGCGATCACCTTGCCGCTGCCGTCTCGCACGGGCGTGTACTGAGTCATGTAGGAACGATCAAACAGCAAGGCGCGACCGACATAACCCTGGCCCGCCATCAACTTCGCATAAGCCGGGTGCGCGTGGTCGAGCAAGGTGCCGATGGCGCGCGTGCCATCCTGCTTGGTCAGCGAAGTGCTGACGCGGACAAAGTCTTCGCCACTGCGCACGAACAGCGTGGCGACGCCGGCGGTCATCTGCTTGAACTCGTCGACTTCCTTGAAGTTGTTGTTCAGCACTTCGCTGCCCAGATGCAGGCCCGGGGTCTGGGTGCCAGCCACCGTCACCGGTTCATCGGCGTGAAGGCTCAAACCTGCGCTGAAGCGCTTTTCGAACAACCCGCTCAGGCGCTGGGTGCTTTCACGCAGCGTGCCGTGGAAGGTGCTCAGTTGGTCGGCCAGCAGCCGCGCTTCACTGGCCAGATGCTCTTCACGGGTAGCAAGGTTGGCGGTATCCAGCGAACGCAAAGCAAAGACCGTACTGCCGCTGATGACGACCGCCAGAATCACAGCGAGGGCGAGGCCCAGCTGCGAGGCGATCCGAGCGCGAGGTTGAGACATGGACAGCTCCTGGCCGAACTTTCCGATCCTCCTTGATCGCAGCTCGGATAATTTCTAATAGTGGGGGTGAATCGTGGATACCGGCACGTCGGTTCCACATGCACGTATTCGGCGGTAGAACCGAATACTTGAGCGAACAACAGGGTTATGGCACAAGGCCGGCATTGTGGCGGCTCGAACGTTTCAGCTCAAGCGCGCAACCGCTGGTAGCTCCATGGCGCGGACTTCGCCTTGCAGGAAGTCGCTGAGGCGGCGCAAACGTTCACCTCCGGGACGGGTCTTTGGCCACACCAGGTAATAATTCAGTCCGCTGGCGACCGCCGTCGGCCACGGCAGGCTCAGTCGTCCTTGCGCCACGTCTTCGGCGACCATCAATAAATCGCCCATCGACACACCGTAGCCGCGCGCCGCCGCGATCATGCCCAACTCCAGGGTATCGAACACCTGCCCGCCCTTGAGCGACACCTGATCGGACAGCCCCATATGCTCCAGCCAACTGCGCCAATCGCGACGGTCAGGCGTCGGGTGGAGTAATTCGGTGCAAGCCAGTCGAGCCAAATCCCATGGCTGATCATTCAGCAGGTCTGGTGCACCCACTGGAATCAGCTCTTCAGGAAAGAGCAGGCTGGCCTCCCAGTCCGGCGGAAAATGCCCGTCACTCAACAGTACTGCGCTGTCGAACGGCTCATCGTTGAAGTCCACCGAGTCCACATCCATCCAGGCGCTGGTCAGTTGTACTTCGTTGCCCGGCTGCAAGTGACGAAAGCGACTGAGTCGCGCCAACAGCCAGCGCATGGTCAGGGTCGACGGGGCCTTCATACGCAAGATGTCGTCCTCGGCACGCAAGGTATTGCAGGCCCGCTCAAGTGCACCAAAGCCTTCGCGGATGCCGGGCAACAGTAACCGCGCGGCTTCAGTCAGTTGCAGATTGCGCCCGCTGCGCTGAAACAGCCGACAGGCGAAGTGATCTTCGAGCGTACGAATGTGCCGGCTCACCGCACTCTGGGTGATCGACAACTCCTCGGCCGCACGGGTGAACGAGCTGTGCCGTGCTGCAGCTTCGAATGCGCGCAGGGCATACAACGGAGGAAGTCGACGGGACATACACAAGGCTCCTGCAGCGGGATGCAGCAAAACGGACAGAATCACACCAGGATGAGTTTTACTCATGCCACCCATCCTTTTTATCCCTTTGTGCAAAGCCTGCCAAGCGCCGAGAATCGACGGTCTTCTGTTCCCTCTGAAAATCGAGTGGTGATGACCATGCAGCATCCTGTGCGTATCGAACTCTGGGCCATCCTGCGGCTGGCAGGGCCGTTGATTGCTTCACAGTTGGCGCACATGCTGATGGTGCTGACTGACACTTTAATGATGGCGCGCCTGAGTCCGGAAGCGCTCGCGGGCGGCGGTCTCGGCGCGGCGAGCTATTCGTTCGTGTCGATTTTCTGCATCGGCGTGATTGCGGCGGTCGGCACGCTGGTAGCGATCCGCAAGGGCGCCGGTGACATCATCGGCGCTGCGCGGCTGACCCAGGCCGGTTTGTGGCTGGCATGGCTGATGGCGCTGGGCGCCGGCTTATTGCTGTGGAACCTGAAACCGGTGTTGCTGTTGTTTGGCCAGACTGAAACCAACGTCAATGCCGCCGGGCAATTCCTGATCGCCCTGCCCTTCGCCCTGCCCGGCTACCTGAGCTTCATGGCCCTGCGCGGTTTCACCAGTGCGATTGGCCGAGCGACGCCTGTGATGGTTATCAGCCTCGCCGGCACGGTGGCCAATTTCCTGCTCAATTACGCGCTGATCACCGGCATGTTCGGCCTGCCGAAAATGGGCCTGACGGGCATCGGCCTGGTCACGGCGATTGTCGCCAACTGCATGGCGCTGGCACTCGCCTGGCATATCCGCCGGCATCCGGCCTATGACGCTTATCCATTGCGCGCGGGCTTGTCGCGGCCCAACCGGCAATACCTCAAAGAATTGTGGCGTCTGGGCCTGCCAATCGGCGGCACCTACGCGGTGGAAGTCGGTTTGTTTGCCTTCGCGGCGTTGTGCATGGGCACGATGGGCAGCACGCAATTGGGCGCGCACCAGATCGCCCTGCAAATCGTCTCGGTCGCGTTCATGGTGCCGGCGGGCATGTCGTACGCAATCACCATGCGCGTCGGCCAGCATTACGGTGCCGGACAATTGAGCGATGCACGGATGTCCGGGCGGGTCGGGATCGTCTTTGGCGCGGTGGTGATGCTCGGGTTCGCCATGGTGTTCTGGCTACTGCCGAATCAGTTGGTGGGGCTGTTCCTCGATCACAATGATCCGGCGTTCGCCGAAGTGATTCGCCTGGCGGTGAGTCTGCTGGCGGTGGCGGCGTGGTTCGAGTTGTTCGACGGCACGCAGACGATTGCCATGGGCTGCATCCGTGGCCTCAAGGATGCGAAGACCACGTTTCTGGTCGGGCTCGCTTGCTATTGGCTGATCGGTGCACCGGCAGCGTGGTGGATGGCGTTCCACTTGAACTGGGGGCCGACGGGCGTCTGGTGGGGGTTGGCGCTGGGGCTGGCCTGTGCGGCGGTGAGTTTGACGCTGGCGTTCGAGTGGAAGATGAAGCGGATGATTCGGCTTGTACCTGTGTCACAGAGGTTCGAGGCCGTTCGCGCGGATTAAGATCAAAAGATCGCAGCCTTCGGCAGCTCCTACAGGGATATGTGTAGGAGCTGCCGAAGGCTGCGATCTTTTAAACGGCCTCCACAGAAACCTGCTGGCTTGAGCCGAAGGTTAGATATTCAACCAGCTCCGCCAGCGGCAACGGCCGGCTGATCAGGTAACCCTGCACCTGATCGCAGCCAAACCCGCGCAGCAGCTCCAGTTGCTCCGGGGTTTCCACCCCTTCGGCCACCACTTCCAGATGCAGGTTGTGCGCGAGGTTGATCATCGCGTGCACCAGTTTGCGGTTTTCTTCGCGCTGTTCCATACCACCGACAAAGCTCTTGTCGATTTTCAGCAGGGTGATCGGCAGGCTGTTGAGGTGCACGAACGACGAGAACCCGGTACCGAAGTCATCCAGCGAGAAACGCACGCCGAGGCGACCGAGAGCGTCCATGGTCTGCTTGACCAGATCGCTGCGGCGCATCACTGCGGTTTCGGTCAGTTCGAATTCCAGCCATTGCGCCTCGACACCCCGCTCGGCGATCAACCGGCTCAACGTCGGTAATAACTGACTGTCCTGAAACTGGCGGAACGACAGGTTGATCGCCATGTGCAGCGCCGGCAATCCCCGTTCACGCAGCGCCTGCATATCGCGCAGCGCCCGGGAAATGACCCAATAGCCCAGCGGCACGATCAACCCGCTCTGCTCGGCCAGCGGCACGAATTCGCTCGGCGGCAGCAAACCGCGCTCGCCATGACGCCAGCGCACCAAGGCCTCGAGGCCGACAATCTGGCCGTCCTCAAGATTCAGGCGTGGCTGGTAATGCAGCTCTAGCTCATCGCGACGCAACGCCCGGCGCAGTTCGCTTTCCAGATCAGCCATGCTCCGCGCGTTGCGGTTGATGCGTTCGTTGAAGATATGAAACGTGCAACCTTGGGTGCTTTTGGCCTGCTGCATGGCGATGTGTGCGTGCCACATCAGCGGGTCGGCGCCGCCCTGCGCACGGGCGTGAGCGATGCCGAGGCTGGAGCCGATCAGCAGGCTCTCGCCATCGACCCAATACGGTTCGGCGAGTGCTTCGGTGATGCGTTCGGCCATCCACTCGGCGCGTTGTGGCGCACGGCGGGTGTCGATCAGCAGAGCGAATTCGTCGCTGCCCAATCGCGCCAGCTGATCACCGGCCTCCAGCTGACTTTTCAGCCGCGCGACCACTTGCAGGATCAAGCGATCGCCCGCCTGATGGCCGAGGGCATCGTTGGCGTGGCGGAAGTTGTCGAGATCGAGATGGCCGAGGGCCAGGCCGCGACCGTCGTTTTCGGCGAGGCGCGCGGCGAGCAAGGTCTGGAAACCCTGACGGTTGGCGATGCCGGTCAGCGGATCCTGTTCGGCCAGGCGTTGCAGGGTATTTTCCAGAACGCCGCGTTCGCGCACATGGCGCAGGCAACGGCGCAGCATGCCGGCATCGAGGGCGTCGAACACCAGCCAGTCACTGACGCCAACCGGCGTGGTGTCCGGTTCGTGTTCCAGCAATAACACCGTCGGCAGGCTGCAACGGCCCGGTGCCGGCTGCAACGCGGGAATGGTCAACAACACCGCGTGGCGGTTGTCTTCGAACAAACTGCTGACCGACTCCCAGCTCGGCGCGCTGATCAGCACCGCCGCGCTCCCCATCGGAGCCAGACACTCGCGCAATAACGCTGTCCACGCTGGCTCTTCGGCCAGTAGCAGCAAACGCAAGGGTTCGACAGGCGTAGACAAGCTAGCTCCCTAGACTCTGCAATGATGTGGGCGGGGCATTATGCCGTTGCGATGTTCAATGACAACGATTATCAGAACGTTATTTTGTGTCACGAATGAGAACATTAGCCGCAAAATCACCGTGCATCCTCCGCGAAAGTAACAAAACCGGCAAATTTGAATCGCGTGGTACGTCACAAGTCGGAGAGAGCAGCACAATTCTCTGAGCCTGTTAAAATGCCGGCCCATTTCGTCAACGACTCCCGAATTTTCGTATGTCCCGACTCAATCCCCGGCAGCAAGAAGCCGTGAACTACGTCGGCGGCCCTCTATTGGTGCTCGCCGGTGCTGGCTCCGGCAAGACCAGCGTGATCACGCGCAAAATCGCGCACCTGATCCAGAACTGCGGCATTCGCGCCCAATACATCGTCGCCATGACCTTTACCAATAAGGCCGCGCGCGAGATGAAAGAGCGGGTCGGCACCCTGCTGCGGGCCGGCGAAGGGCGTGGCCTGACGGTCTGCACCTTCCACAACCTCGGTCTCAACATCATCCGCAAGGAACACGCGCGGCTGGGCTACAAACCCGGTTTCTCGATTTTCGACGAGACCGATGTAAAAGCGCTGATGACCGACATCATGCAGAAGGAATACGCGGGCGAAGACGGCGTCGACGAGATCAAGAACATGATCGGCGCCTGGAAAAACGACCTGATCCTGCCGCCGCAGGCGCTGGAGAACGCACGCAATCCCAAGGAGCAGACTGCCGCCATCGTCTACACCCACTATCAGCGCACGCTGAAAGCGTTCAACGCGGTGGACTTCGACGACCTGATCCTGCTGCCGGTAAAACTCTTCGAAGAACACGCTGACATTCTCGAAAAGTGGCAGAACAAGGTGCGTTACCTGCTGGTGGACGAATACCAGGACACCAACGCCAGCCAATACCTGCTGGTGAAAATGCTCATCGGCACGCGCAACCAGTTCACCGTGGTAGGTGACGACGACCAGTCGATCTACGCCTGGCGTGGCGCGCGGCCGGAAAACCTGATGCTGCTCAAGGACGACTATCCGTCCTTGAAAGTGGTGATGCTCGAGCAGAACTACCGCTCGACGAGTCGTATCCTGCGCTGCGCCAACGTGCTGATCTCGAACAACCCGCACGAATTCGAAAAGCAGCTGTGGAGTGAAATGGGCCACGGCGACGAGATCCGCGTGATCCGCTGCCGCAACGAAGACGCCGAAGCCGAGCGCGTGGCCATGGAAATCCTCAGCCTGCACTTGCGCACCGACCGCCCATACAGCGATTTCGCGATCCTTTATCGCGGTAACTATCAGGCCAAGCTGATCGAGCTGAAGTTGCAGCACCACCAGGTGCCGTACCGCCTGAGCGGCGGCAACAGCTTCTTCGGCCGCCAGGAAGTGAAAGACCTGATGGCCTACTTCCGCCTGATCGTGAACCCGGATGACGATAACGCCTTCCTGCGGGTGATCAACGTGCCGCGCCGCGAAATCGGCTCGACCACCCTGGAAAAACTCGGCAACTACGCCACCGAACGCAAAATCTCGATGTACGCCGCCACCGACGAAATCGGTCTGGGCGAACATCTGGACAGCCGCTTCACCGATCGCCTGTCGCGCTTCAAGCGCTTCATGGACAAGGTCCGTGAGCAATGCGCCGGCGAAGACCCGATCTCGGCGCTGCGCAGCATGGTCATGGACATCGACTATGAGAACTGGCTGCGCACCAACAGCTCCAGCGACAAGGCTGCCGACTACCGGATGAGCAACGTCTGGTTCCTGATCGAGGCGTTGAAAAACACCCTCGAAAAGGACGAAGAAGGCGAAATGACCGTCGAGGACGCCATCGGCAAACTGGTCCTGCGCGACATGCTCGAGCGTCAGCAGGAAGAAGAGGACGGCGCCGAAGGCGTGCAGATGATGACCCTGCATGCGTCCAAAGGACTGGAGTTCCCCTACGTGTTCATCATGGGCATGGAAGAGGAAATCCTCCCGCACCGTTCCAGCATCGAAGCCGACACCATCGAAGAAGAACGTCGCCTGGCCTACGTGGGCATCACCCGCGCGCGGCAGACCCTTGCCTTCACCTTCGCCGCCAAGCGCAAGCAGTACGGCGAAATCATCGATTGCGCGCCCAGCCGCTTCCTCGATGAGCTGCCGCCGGACGATCTGGCCTGGGAAGGCAACGACGACACACCGACCGAAGTCAAAGTCGTGCGTGGCAATAGCGCATTGGCTGATATACGCGCGATGTTAAAGCGCTAGAATTGACCACTTTTTTTACTAGACCTTCGGCGCACAAAGCGCCAAAAGAGGACAGCTTCATGGAAGCATTGCACCAGAAAATCCGCGAACAAGGCATTGTGCTTTCCGACCAGGTCCTGAAGGTCGACGCCTTCCTGAACCACCAGATCGACCCGGCCCTGATGAAGCTGATCGGCGACGAATTCGCCACGCTGTTCAAGGACTCGGGCATCACCAAGATCGTCACCATCGAAGCCTCGGGCATCGCCCCGGCGATCATGACGGGCCTGAACCTCGGCGTGCCGGTGATCTTCGCCCGCAAGCAGCAGTCCCTGACCCTGACCGAAAACCTGCTGTCGGCGACCGTTTACTCGTTCACCAAAAAGACCGAAAGCACCGTGGCCATCTCCCCGCGTCACCTGACCAGCAGCGACCGCGTGCTGATCATCGACGACTTTTTGGCCAACGGTAAGGCGTCGCAGGCGCTGATCTCGATCATCAAACAGGCTGGCGCCACCGTTGCCGGCCTGGGCATCGTCATCGAGAAATCGTTCCAGGGTGGCCGTGCCGAGCTGGACTCGCAGGGTTATCGCGTTGAGTCGCTGGCTCGCGTGAAGTCGCTGAAGGATGGCGTGGTTACCTTCATCGAATAAACAAGCAGCACCGCAATACCCCTGTGGGAGCGAGCCTGCTCGCGAATGCTTAGGGTCAGTCGACATCTTGGTTGACTGATACACCGCTTTCGCGAGCAGGCTCGCTCCCACAATTGGTTTTGCGGTGGGCAGTTATTGCGCGGTGGCTTTGAGGCCGGTGAGGAGCAGGCGCTGGAACAGGTCTTCTTTGAGGCCTTCCGGGTTTGTCAGCTGCATGCGCTCCAGATGTTCGGGATACAGCGAAGCCTCCGGCGCATCCAGCGCAGCTTTGCCCAGTTCAAGGATTTCGGTGAGTTTGAATTTGCTCTTCAGCCAGTTCAACGCCCGCAACAGATCCCGCTCGATCGCGGTGAAATCACAGCCCAGTGGATACTCCGGAAACAGATTCGGGTGCTTCGCGGCAATCGCCTGCAAGCGTTGCGGCGTGTTGTCGGCGAATCGCGGATCGATGCGGAAATCCTTTGGCAGTTTGCCGACCTTTTGCGCCTGTTCGATCAACCCCGGCTGAAAGCGTGAATCGCTGATATTGAGCAGAGCTTCGATCACCGCCGAATCCGTCTTGCCGCGCAGATCGGCAATGCCGTACTCGGTGACCACGATGTCGCGCAGGTGCCGGGGAATCGTGCAGTGGCCGTACTCCCAGACAATGTTCGAACTGACCTCACCACCGGATTCGCGCCAACTGCGCAAAATCAGAATCGACCGCGCATCGTGCAACGCATGCCCCTGCGCCACGAAGTTGTACTGCCCACCGACACCGCTGAGTACCCGCCCGTCCTCCAGTTGATCGGCCACGCCTGCGCCCAGCAACGTCATGGTGAACACGGTGTTGATGAATCGCGCATCGAGGCGCTGCAAACGCTTGAGTTCTTCCTGCCCATACAACTCGTTGATGTAGCTGATGCGGGTCATGTTGAATTCGAGGCGTTTGCTCTGCGGTAACTCACGCAGACGCTCGTAGAAACTGCGCGGGCCGAGGAAGAAACCGCCGTGCACCGAGATACCGTCAGTCTGTGCCGCCTCGTCGAGCGTCCCGGCGTTGGCCTGTTCCTGCGTCTGCACATCGGGGTAGACCTTGCGCCGGATAATCCCGGCATCCGCCAGCACCAGCAGACCGTTGACGAACATTTCGCTGCAGCCGTACAGGCCTTTGGCGAACGGGCCGGTGCCGCCTTCGCGGTCGATCAATTGCGCCCACTGGCTGAGGTTGATGTCATGGAGCAAGGCCTGATAACCGGCGTTATCGGCCTGACGCGCGAGCAGTGCAGCGGTTAGCGCATCGCCCATCGAGCCGATGCCGATCTGCAGTGTGCCGCCATCGCGTACCAACGTGCTGGCGTGCAGGCCGATGAAATGGTCCTGAAAGCCCACCGGCATGTTCGGCGTGGAGAACAGCGTGCTGCTGTCCTTCGCGTCGATCAGCAGGTCGAAGGTGTCGATATCGACTTCGGCGTCGCCGGGCATGTACGGCAGATCGGTGTGCACCTGGCCGACCAGCAAAATGGTCTCCCCGGCGACCCGGCGCCTGGCGATCATCGGCAACAAGTCGAGGGTGATGTCCGGGTTGCAACTGAGGCTCAGGCGATCGGGATGCTCACTGCTGCTGGCGAGCAGCTGCGCCACCAGGTTCAGGCCGGCGGCATTGATGTCGCGGGCGGCGTGGCTGTAGTTGCTGCTGACATAATCCTGCTGGGCCGGTGCGCTGTTGAGCAAACTGCCGGGCTGCATGAAAAACTGTTCGATGCGGATGTTGGCGGGCAGGCTGTCGCGCTGCAGGTCGGCGAGAAAATCGAACTCCGGGTAGTCACCGAAGACGCGTTCGACGAAGGGTTCGATGAAGCGTTTCTGCAAGCCATCGCCCAACGCCGGGCGGCCGAGGCATAGCGCGGTGTAGACCGTCAGTTGCCGCTCGGGCAGCTGTTTGATCCGCCGGTACAGCGCATTGACGAAGTGATTGGGTTTGCCCAGACCCAGCGGCATGCCCATGTGGATATGCGCCGGCAACCGTGCGAGCACGTCGTCCACTGCCTGTTCGATCGAACACAACTGCACCATCTGAAGCCTCCTGCCCGTTCCGTGAATAGAGGTAGACCGAGCTTGCCTTGAGTTTGCTGCAATGAACAGAGTCAGATTCCCCTCACCCTAACCCTCTCCCAGAGGTAGAGGGGACTGATTGTGCGTTGCTGTGAAGATACGCCGACGTGAAAGTGATGTGCTGAATCCATAATCGCTAAGGTCTTTCAGGTCGATGGATAGCGAAAGACACCTCGGTAGCCCCCCTCTCCCTCTGGGAGAGGGCTGGGCGGGCGGCGTTCCGATGAGGGGCTCTTGAATTGCGCCCACAAAAAAACCGTCCGAAGACGGCTTTTTTCATCAGAAGCGCGCCTTACTTCAGGCCGGACATCTTCTGGATTGCGCCCTTCAACTCATCATCCGAGCAATCGGCGCAGGTGCCTTTCGGCGGCATCGAGTTGATGCCGGTAATGGCTTTGGCCAGGATGCCATCAAGGCCGCCCTGGTGGTCAGCACGTTCTTTCCAGGCCGCGGTGTCACCGATTTTCGGCGCACCCAACAGACCACTGCCGTGACAAGCGTTGCAATGTTTGGCAATCACTTCGTCCGGGGTTTTCGCACCGCCACCGCCGCCGGCAGTCGCAGCCACTTCCATCCCCTTGCATTCTTGCCCCTGAACACACACCTGGCCGACAGGCTCGAGGCGTTTGGCAATGTCGTCATTCGTCGCAGCTTGAGCGCTGACAGCCCAGAGGGCCAGTACGGTTGCTGGTGCGGCCAGCATTTTCATAATTAGGTTCACGCGTTCACCCTCAATGGTGGCTATTCACGCCTGCGGCCACGGTTCGCAGGCGGGCGGAAGTATAGCGGGTAGCCCGCCACACTGAAACAACCCCATAGTCGAAGGGGTTATACCGCGCAGTGAAAAAACTCTTCGGATGCCTTCGCCGTATGGCTTGGCGCCTCTTTGTTTAAAAATTCGCCGGCGTCGCTGCGCTGATTAGTCGCGCAGGCGCGTCGAACGGATTACGGAAACGATGCGGCTTGGTACTTTCAAAGTAGTAGCTGTCGCCGGCTTCGAGGATAAAAGTTTCCAGACCCACCACCAGTTCCAGACGACCTTCCACCAGAATCCCGGTTTCTTCGCCTTCATGGGTGAGCATTTCTTCGCCGGTGTCGGCGCCCGGCGGGTAAATTTCGTTGAGAAAGGCGATGGCGCGGCTGGGGTGCGCGCGGCCGACCAGCTTCATGGTCACGGCGCCGTCGGAAATGTCGATCAGCTCGTTGGCCTTGTAGACGATCTGGGTCGGCACTTCCTGCAGGATTTCTTCGGAAAAGAACTCGACCATGGACATGGGGATGCCGCCCAGTACTTTTCTCAGCGAGCTGATCGAAGGGCTGACACTGTTCTTTTCGATCATCGAAATGGTGCTGTTGGTGACGCCCGCGCGTTTGGCGAGTTCACGCTGGGAAAGCCCTTTGAGCTTGCGGATCGATTGCAGTCGTTCACCGACGTCCAAGGCGGGAGCCTCCTGATGTTGTAAGAATATTGAGCGTTATCATGGCGACAGCGTTCAGTATTTACAACACTTGGCCCCCGCAGCGGCCTTAACCCTCGGAATAGAGCCTTGGCACTCGGCGCAGGTTGCAAAAGATCTGGTACGGGATGGTGTCGGCCCACTGCGCCACTTCACTGGCGAGGATGTTTTTGCCCCACAGTTCGACGGTCGAACCGAGGCCGGCTTCCGGCACGTCGGTGAGATCGATACAAAGCATGTCCATTGAGACGCGACCGAGAATGCGACTGCGTTTACCCGCCACCAACACTGGCGTGCCGGTCGGCGCATGACGCGGGTAGCCGTCGGCGTAACCCATGGCGACCACGCCGACGCGCATCGGCTTGTCGGTAATGAATTTGGCCCCGTAACCGATCGGCTCGCCGGCCGGCAGCTCACGCACGCAGATGACTTTCGACTCCAGGGTCATCACCGGTTGCAGACGATCAGCCACGGCGTTGGCTTCTTCGAACGGGGTCGCGCCATACAGCATGATGCCCGGACGCACCCAGTCGCTGTGGATCTGCGGCCAACCGAGTACGGCCGGCGAGTTGCGCAGACTGACTTCGGCGGTCAGGCCCTGACGGGCAGCCTCGAACACCGCGACCTGATCGGCGCTGCTCTGCTCGTGCAGCTCATCGGCGCGGGCGAAGTGGCTCATCAGCACGATTTTCGCCACTTTGCCGCTGGCCAGCAGGCGTTGATAGGCCGCCGCGTAATCCTTCGGATGCAGACCCACACGGTGCATACCCGAATCGAGCTTCAGCCACACGGTGATCGGTTTGCTCAATGCCGCCTGCTCGATGGCTTCGAGCTGCCATAGCGAATGCACCACGGTCCAGAAATCATGCTCGACAATCAGCGCCAGCTCATCGGCCTCGAAGATCCCTTCGAGCAACAATACCGGGCCCTTGATACCGGCCGCGCGCAACTCCAGCGCCTCTTCGATACAGGCGACGGCAAACCCGTCGGCCTCGGCTTCGAGCGCCTGCGCGCACCGCACTGCGCCATGGCCGTAGGCATCCGCCTTAATCACCGCTAGCGCCTTGGCGCCGGTGACTTCGCGGGCAATTCGGTAGTTGTGGCGCAGGGCTTCTAGGTCGATCAGGGCACTGGCAGGACGCATGGCGGCAGACTTCTAGGCGGTCATGGGAAGAAAAACCGGCGCCGACTGACGACGTGAACCGCCAACAGCGCCGGGAGAGGGATATTTACAGCGGTTACGGCAGCGCGGCGACGATAGAGATTTCTACCAGAATGCTCGGCTTGGCCATTTTCGCTTCGACGGTGGCACGGGCCGGGGCAGCACCTTTTGGCAGCCACTGGTCCCACACCGAGTTCATTCCGGCGAAGTGCGCCGCGATGTCGTTCAGGTAAATCGTCGCCGACAACAGGTGCTGTTTGTCAGTCCCGGCCAGATCGAGCAAGCGCTCGATATTGGCAAGCACCTCGCGAGTCTGCTGTTCAATCCCGGCGTCGAAGTCGTCGCCGACCTGCCCGGCCAGATACACAGTGCCGTTGTGGCTGACGATCTGACTCATGCGCTCATTGGTGAGCTGGCGCTGGATTGACATGTTTTGCGGACTCCTGGGTTTTGTTGCCGTAACGGGAAATATCGAGACCTTCGGCGCTGATCTGTGGCTTCTTCTTCGCCATCAGATCGGCCAGCAAACGACCGGAACCGCAGGCCATGGTCCAACCGAGGGTGCCGTGACCGGTGTTGAGGAACAGGTTCTTGAATGGCGTGGCGCCAACGATCGGCGTGCCGTCCGGGGTGGTCGGACGCAGGCCGGTCCAGAAACTCGCCTCGGCCAGATTGCCGCCCTGAGGATAAAGGTCGTTGACGATCATCTCCAGGGTTTCGCGGCGGCGCGGGTTCAGCGACAGGTCAAAACCGGCGATCTCGGCCATGCCGCCAACACGGATACGGTTGTCGAAACGGGTGATCGCGACCTTGTAGGTCTCGTCGAGAATAGTCGAAGTCGGGGCCATCGCCGGGTTGGTGATCGGCACGGTCAGCGAGTAACCCTTGAGCGGATACACCGGCGCCTTGATGCCCAGCGGCTTGAGCAATTGCGGCGAGTAGCTGCCGAGCGCCAGCACGTAGCGGTCGGCGGTTTCCAGTTTGCCGTCGATCCACACGCCGTTGATGCGATCACCGGCGTAGTCGAGTTTCTGGATGTCCTGGCCGAAACGGAATTCCACACCGAGTTTCACCGCCATTTCGGCGAGGCGCGTGGTGAACATCTGGCAGTCGCCGGTCTGGTCGTTCGGCAGGCGCAGGGCACCGGCGAGGATGTCGGTAACGCCCGCCAGTGCCGGTTCGACGCGGGCAATGCCGGCGCGGTCGAGCACTTCAAACGGCACGCCGGATTCTTTCAGCACGGCGATGTCTTTGGCGGCGCCATCGAGCTGCGCCTGGGTGCGGAATAACTGAGTCGTACCGAGGCTGCGACCTTCGTAGGCGATGCCGGTTTCGGCGCGCAATTCGTCGAGGCAATCGCGGCTGTATTCGGACAGACGCACCATGCGCTCCTTGTTCACCGCGTAACGATTGGCGGTGCAGTTGCGCAGCATCTGCGCCATCCACAGGTATTGATCGATGTCGGCGGTGGCCTTGATCGCGAGAGGGGCGTGGCGTTGCAGCAGCCACTTGATCGCCTTGAGCGGCACGCCCGGCGCGGCCCACGGCGAAGCGTAGCCCGGCGAGACCTGGCCGGCGTTGGCGAAACTGGTCTCCATGGCCGCAGCAGGCTGCCGGTCGACCACCACCACTTCAAACCCGGCACGGGCCAGATAGTAAGCACTGGCGGTACCGATGACGCCGCTACCCAAGACCATTACGCGCATTTTGTATCCCTCATCGCGGCAGGGCCGCGTACGTCTGTTGTTAGAGCAATGATGCGCGCAGTGTAAAAAAGAAATGCCAGTGCTTTTCACTATATAAGCGCCTATATTTGGCGACAATTCTCGGCAAAAACCCTTTTCACGGAGGCGCATCCCCTATGCGTACCAACACTCAAACCAAACGTGAGCTGGACAAGATCGACCGCAACATCTTGCGGATCCTGCAGGCAGACGGGCGGATTTCCTTTACCGAACTCGGCGAAAAGGTCGGCCTCTCGACCACGCCGTGCACCGAGCGGGTGCGGCGCCTGGAGCGCGAAGGGATCATCATGGGCTACAACGCCCGGCTGAATCCGCAGCACTTGAAGGGTAGCTTGCTGGTGTTCGTCGAGATCAGCCTCGACTACAAATCCGGCGACACTTTCGAAGAATTCCGGCGCGCGGTGCTGAAGTTGCCGCATGTGCTGGAATGCCATTTGGTGTCAGGGGATTTCGACTATCTGGTGAAGGCGCGGATTTCCGAGATGGCCTCGTACCGCAAGCTGCTGGGCGACATTCTGCTGAAGCTGCCGCATGTGCGGGAGTCGAAGAGTTATATCGTGATGGAAGAGGTGAAGGAGAGCCTGAGCCTGCCGATCCCGGATTGAGCACCGCGGCGATCGTTCCCACGCTCTGCGTGGGAATGCCTCTTCGCACGCTCCGCGTTCGGCATTTGGGACGCAGAGCGTCCCGGGCTGCATTCCCACGCAGAGCGTGGGAACGATCATGAAACGCTGCGACTAAACCAACACCTGCCGATTCGCCGCCATGTACTCGAAGATCTGCTTTTCCACACGCGGATGAATCAGCTCCACTGGTCGCCGCTCATTCGGGCAAGGCAAGGTTTTTGTCGTACCGAACAAGCGGCAAATCAACGGCCGCTCCTCATACACCGTGCAGCCATTTGGCCCCAGGTGCACACAGTTCAGTTCTTCCATCGCGGCATCCTGCTCGGCGCGGGTCTTGCGCGGCAGGCGCGCCATTTCTTCCGGCGAAGTGGTCACCGGACCACAGCAATCGTGGCAGCCGGGCACGCACTCGAACGAGGGGATCTGCTGGCGCAAAGTGCGGATTTTCTGGCTGTTGCAGCTCATTGAAGCGGTGACCCAGATGAAATAGGCGGCAATTGTGCCGCAAAAGCCGTGATCCAGACACCGCAGGCCGACCAGTGTTGCCCACGTTCGGGCGTGCGGCTTATGCTCCGTCAAATTTTCTCGACACCTTAGCCGTTGGATGACGCCCATGACTGCCCGCGCCTACACCTCCGCGAGCCAACCCCACGTTGCCTCTTATTACGCCGCCAGCAGCTTGCCGCAGCCGGATCATCCGCTGCTGCGCGGTGAAGTGATTGCCGACGTCTGCGTGGTCGGCGGCGGGTTTTCCGGGTTGAACACGGCGTTGGAGTTGGCTGAACGTGGCCTCAGCGTGGTTTTGCTGGAAGCACACAAGATCGGCTGGGGCGCCAGCGGTCGCAACGGTGGACAGCTTATTCGCGGGGTCGGCCACGGCCTTGATCAGTTCGCCAATATCATCGGCGCCGACGGCGTGCGCGAGATGAAACTGATGGGCCTGGAAGCAGTGGAAATCGTCCGCCAGCGCGTCGAGCGTTTTCAGATTGCCTGCGACCTCACTTGGGGCTACTGCGACCTCGCCAACAAACCCGCAGACCTCGAAGGCTTTGCCGAAGACGCCGAAGAATTGCGCGGCCTGGGCTATCGCTTTGAAACCCGCTTGCTGCAAGCCAATGAAATGCACACGGTTGTCGGTTCCAGGCGCTATGTCGGCGGTTTGATCGACATGGGCTCCGGGCATCTGCATCCGCTGAATCTGGCCTTGGGCGAAGCGGCAGCGGCGCAACAGCTAGGCGTAAAACTGTACGAACATTCGTCGGTGACGCGTATCGATTACGGACCTGAAGTAAAGGTGCACACGGCGCAAGGCTCGGTACGCGCGAAGACGCTGGTCCTTGGCTGCAATGCCTATCTCAATGGTCTGAATCCACAACTCAGCGGCAAAGTCCTCCCGGCCGGCAGCTACATCATCGCCACCGAGCCATTGAGCGAAGAACAGGCACATAACCTGTTGCCGCAGAACATGGCGGTCTGCGACCAACGTGTCGCGCTGGATTACTACCGGCTCTCGGCAGATCGACGACTGCTGTTCGGCGGCGCCTGCCATTACTCGGGGCGTGATCCGAAAGACATCACGGCGTATATGCAGCCGAAGATGCTCGAAGTATTCCCGCAACTGGCCGGGGTGAAGATCGAATATCAGTGGGGCGGGATGATCGGTATCGGGGCGAACCGTTTGCCGCAGATTGGCCGGCTCGCGGATCAGCCGAATGTGTATTACGCCCAGGCGTACTCAGGGCACGGGGTGAATGCCACGCACCTGGCGGGCAAGTTGCTCGCCGAGGCGATCAGCGGGCAGCACAGCGGTGGCTTTGATCTGTTTGCCAAGGTGCCGCACATCACCTTCCCGGGCGGCAAGCATTTGCGTTCGCCGCTGTTGGCGTTGGGGATGTTGTGGCATCGCCTTAAAGAACTGGTCTGATTGATCGTTGATAGATCGTTCCCACGCTCTGCGTGGGAATGCATCCAGTGACGCTCTGCGTCACAGTGGACGCAGAGCGTCCGGGGCGGCGTTCCCACGCAGAGCGTGGGAACGATCGGTGTTGTTCAGATCCGCCAGAACGGCTTCAACCCCTCCTCCTGCGCTTGCTCACGGGTAAGCCCGATGTCCTTGAGCTGATCCGCCGTCAGCGCCAGCAACGCCCTGCGCGTGTGCAGACGATGCCACAACAGGCTCCAGCGACTCAGGCCGGACGGTGGATTACGCAGAATCTCATTGCGCGCACCGTCCTTTTGCCCTGCCGCCAGTTCCTGACTGTGTAACGTTAGCCGCACATCGCTCAAGCCATTCATTTTCAATGCTCCTGTTTACTTGGGTAGCCAGAGATTCCATGATGCGCGGGCGAGCAAAACCGTTAAAGATTCAAAGCAACTGTATTAACTCCATACAGATTTGCCGCTCTGAACACTGAATTGTCGATTTCCGCCGCATCTGTACTGGTTTATCGAATCACCTGCACCGAGGCAGTGCCATGACCCTCTACGTCAACCTCGCCGAATTGCTCGGCACGCGCATCGAACAAGGTTTCTATCGCCCCGGCGATCGATTGCCGTCTGTCCGAGCATTGAGCGTCGAACATGGCGTCAGCCTGAGCACGGTGCAACAGGCTTATCGCATGCTGGAGGACAGCGGTCTGGCCACGCCGAAACCCAAATCCGGCTACTTCGTGCCGGTCGGCCGTGAACTGCCGGAGCTGCCCGCCATCGGCCGTCCGGCGCAACGTCCGGTGGAAATTTCGCAATGGGATCAGGTGCTGGAGTTGATTCGCGCAGTACCGCGCAAGGATGTCGTGCAACTTGGTCGCGGTATGCCCGACATCAGCTCGCCAACGATGAAGCCACTGCTGCGTGGGCTGGCGCGGATCAGCCGCCGTCAGGACATGCCCGGCCTGCATTACGACAACATCCACGGCACCCTCGAACTGCGCGAACAGATCGCCCGGCTGATGCTTGACTCCGGCGGCCAGTTGAGCGCCAGCGACCTGGTCGTCACCACCGGTTGCCATGAAGCGCTGTCCACCAGCATCCACGCGATCTGCGAGCCGGGCGACATTGTCGCGGTGGACTCGCCAAGCTTTCACGGCGCCATGCAGACCCTGAAGGGCCTGGGCATGAAAGCCCTGGAAATCCCCACCGACCCACTCACCGGGATCAGCCTCGAAGCGCTGGAACTGGCACTGGAGCAATGGCCGATCAAGGTCATCCAGCTCACCCCCAACTGCAACAACCCGCTCGGCTACATCATGCCGGAGTCGCGCAAACGCGCCCTGCTCAACCTCGCGCAGCGCTTCGACGTGGCGATCATCGAGGACGATGTGTATGGCGAACTGGCCTACACCTACCCGCGCCCACGCACGATCAAATCCTTCGACGAAGACGGTCGCGTGTTGTTGTGCAGTTCGTTTTCCAAGACCCTGGCGCCGGGGCTGCGTATTGGCTGGGTTGCACCGGGCCGGTACCTCGAGCGCGTGCTGCATATGAAATACATCAGCACCGGATCGACCGCGCCACAACCGCAGATCGCCATCGCCGAATTTCTCAAGTCAGGGCATTTCGAACCGCACTTGCGGCGCATGCGCACGCAATACCAACGCAATCGCGACATGATGATTGATTGGGTCACCCGCTATTTCCCGGCGGGCACGCGCGCCAGCCGGCCGCAAGGCAGCTTTATGCTCTGGGTGGAATTACCGGAAGGTTTCGACACCCTGAAACTGAATCGTGAGCTGCACGACCAAGGCGTACAGATTGCCGTCGGCAGCATCTTTTCCGCCTCGGGCAAGTACCGCAACTGTCTGCGAATGAACTACGCTGCCAAACCGACGGCGCAGATCGAAGAAGCGGTGCGCAAGGTCGGCGAGACGGCTGTCAGATTGCTGGCAGAAGCCGACTGACTTTTTTCCAGAGAACCGCGTCCATATGCCGACCCTGGCCGCCAATCGGAATGATCCTACGTGAGCTTTAGACAGCCCCTTCTCGCTTTGCTGCTACTCGCCTCGTTCCTGAGCGGCTGTGCCAGTCTCGATGTTCCGCGTGAGCCCAGTCAGGCGCTGCCGGCCTCCGATTCCAGCTTCGGCCGTTCGATACAGGCGCAAGCGGCGCCCTATCAAGGCCGCTCGGGTTTCCGTCTGCTGTCCAACAGCAGCGAGGCGTTCACCGCGCGCGCCGAACTGATCCGCAACGCCCAGACGAGCCTCGATCTGCAGTACTACATCGTCCACGACGGCATCAGCACGCGGATGCTGGTGGAGGAACTGCTCAAGGCTGCCGATCGTGGTGTGCGTGTGCGCATTCTGCTCGACGACACCACCAGCGATGGTCTTGACCAGATTATCGCCACACTGGCGGCGCATCCGCAGATCCAGATCCGCCTGTTCAACCCGCTGCATCTGGGCCGCAGTACCGGCGTCACCCGCGCGGCGGGGCGCTTGTTCAATCTGTCGCTGCAGCATCGGCGCATGCACAACAAGCTATGGCTGGCGGACAACAGCGTGGCCATCGTCGGCGGGCGCAATCTGGGCGACGAGTACTTCGACGCCGAGCCGAACCTGAATTTCACCGACATCGACATGCTCAGTGTCGGGCCGGTCGCCGAGCAGCTCGGGCACAGTTTCGACCAGTATTGGAACAGCGCGCTGAGCAAGCCGATCGACGAATTCCTCGCCAGCCAACCGACCGCCAAGGATCTGCAGAACACCCGCACCCGCCTGGAAGAATCGCTGGAAGAAACCCGTAAACAGAATCACGCGCTGTACCAGCAGTTGATGACGTTCAAGACCGCGCCGCGAATGGACATCTGGCGCCAAGAACTGATCTGGGCGTGGAATCAGGCGTTGTGGGATGCGCCGAGCAAGGTGTTGGCCAAGGGCGAGCCGGATCCGCAATTGCTGCTGACCACGCAGTTGGCGCCGGAACTCACCGGGGTCAGCAAAGAGCTGATCATGATCTCGGCGTATTTTGTGCCGGGCCAGCCGGGGCTGGTGTATCTGACCGGACGCGCCGATGCCGGCGTATCGGTGAACCTGCTGACCAACTCACTGGAGGCCACCGATGTGCCGGCGGTACACGGCGGATATGCGCCGTATCGCAAGGCACTGCTGGAGCATGGGGTGAAACTGTTCGAACTGCGCCGTCAGCCCGGCGATGGCGGCGGCAGCGGCCCCCATGTGTTTTACAGCAAATCGTTTCGCGGCTCCGATTCAAGTTTGCACAGCAAAGCGATGATCTTCGACCGACGGAAGGCGTTTATCGGCTCATTCAACTTCGACCCGCGCTCGGTGCTGTGGAATACCGAAGTCGGGGTATTGGTCGACAGCCCCGAGCTGGCTGAGCATGTACGCGAACTGGCCTTGCAAGGCATGGCGCCGGCGCTGAGCTACGAGGCAAAGTTGCAGGACGGGAAGATCGTCTGGGTGACCGAGGATAACGGCCAGATGCACACGCTGAGCAAAGAGCCGGGAAGCTGGTGGCGACGGTTCAATGCGTGGTTCAGTACCACGGTCGGGCTTGAGCGGATGCTTTAAACAGCAAAAGATCGCAGCCTTCGGCAGCTCCTACAGTTTGAAATGCATTCCAACTGTAGGGGCTGCCGAAGGCTGCGATCTTTTGACCTCAGGCAGGTTCGGTCACGGGGCCGAATGCCCCTTGGTGCAAGAGCAGAATCACCAGTCCAAACGCGCCAATCGCCATCAACAACGGCAACGCATGCCCGCTGATCCACTGACTGCCCGCTCCCGCCATCAAAGGCCCGATCAGACAACCCACACCCCACAGCTGCGCGATGTGCGCATTGGCCCGCACCAGTGCATCGTCGCGATAACGCTCGCCAATCAGGATCAGCGACAAGGTGAACAAACCACCGGCGCTCGCCCCGAACAACACCCACAACGGCCAGATCAGCGACGTATCGATCAGCAGGGGGATCGCCAGACTCGACAGCATCAACACCACCGCACAACCGGCGAATAACGTGCGCCGCGAAAGGTAATCGGCCAACGCACCAATCGGCAACTGCAGCAGCGCATCGCCCACCACCACCGTGCTGACCATCGCCAGTGCAATCTCGGCGGTAAAACCCTGCTGCAGGCAATACACCGGCAGCAGCGTCAGGATCATCGCCTCGAACGCGGCGAACAATGAAACCGCCCAGGCAATCGCCGGCAGCTCGCGGGCGAATCCCCACAGGTCACGGAACGTTACGCTGCTCGCTTCACTGCTCGGCGCACCGCTGCGGCCCAGCAACAGCAACGGCGAAACCAGCAGCAGGCCGACGCCGACCCAGAAACCGTAATCATGCTCGGTGCCCAGCGCGCCCAACAGTAACGGGCCGCAGAGCTGGCTCAACGCATAGCTGCTGCCATACAGCGCCACCAATCGGCCACGCCAGTTTTCGACCACCAGTTGATTGATCCAGCTCTCGCCAAGGATGAACACGATGGTCAGGATCACGCCGATCATCAGGCGCAATACCAGCCAGATCGGGTAACTCGGCAACAGCGCCAGCAGGCCGATGGACAGCGCTCCAGCCCACAGGCACAGGCGCATCAGGTTGGCCGTGCCGAAGCGTGCCGCCAGATGACTGGAAATTTTCGCGCCCAACAACACGCCAATCGCCGGCATCGCCGCCATCACACCGATGGCGAAAGAGCCGTAACCCCAACCCTCCAGGCGCAACGACACCAACGGCATGCTGACCCCCAGGGCCAGGCCGACACTCAAGACAGACGCCAACACGGCGAAATACGTCGCCCACCGCATGTTCCACGCTCCTGTGGATATTTTTATGTGCACCACAAAACCACTGTGGGAGCGAGCTTGCTCGCGAATGCAATCTGACAGTCGACATTAATACTGACTGACACACCGCTTTCGCGAGCAAGCTCGCTCCCACAGGGGATCTCTGTACGGTTCGGGAGCCTGAGTGAATCAGGCTCCCTTAACGGCTTACAGCTTGATCCACGTCGCCTTCAGCTCGGTGTACTTGTCGAACGCATGCAGCGATTTATCGCGACCGTTGCCCGACTGCTTGAAGCCGCCAAACGGCGCGGTCATGTCGCCGCCATCGTACTGATTGACCCACACGCTACCGGCGCGCAGCGCCTTGGCGGTCAGGTGCGCCTTGGAGATGTCCTGGGTCCAGACCGCAGCGGCCAAACCGTAAGGCGTGTCGTTGGCGATCTGAATCGCTTGCTCGGCAGTGTCGAAAGCGATAACCGACAGTACCGGGCCGAAGATCTCTTCCTGAGCGATCTTCATCGCGTTGCTCACGCCGTCGAAAATCGTTGGCTCGACGTAGGTGCCACCGGTTTCCTGCAGGATGCGCTTGCCGCCAGCGACCAATTTGGCGCCGTCGGTATGGCCGGATTCGATGTACGACAGCACGGTATTCATCTGCTGCGTATCCACCAGTGCACCGACATTGGTCGCCGGGTCCAGCGGATTGCCCGGCTTCCAGGCTTTCAGCGCCTCAATCACCATCGGCAGGAATGTGTCTTTGATCGAACGCTCGACCAGCAGACGCGAACCGGCGGTGCAGACTTCGCCCTGGTTGAAGGCGATGGCGCTGGCGGCGGATTCGGCGGCCGCTTGCAGGTCCGGCGCATCGGCAAAGACGATGTTCGGACTCTTGCCACCGGCTTCCAGCCAGACGCGTTTCATGTTCGATTCGCCGGAGTAGATCATCAGTTGCTTGGCGATCTTGGTCGAACCGGTAAACACCAGCGTATCGACGTCGTTGTGCAGGGCCAGCGCCTTGCCCACGGTGTGGCCGTAGCCCGGCAGCACGTTGAGCACGCCTTTCGGAATACCGGCTTCAACAGCCAGCGCGGCGATGCGGATGGCGGTCAGTGGCGATTTTTCCGATGGTTTGAGGATCACCGAGTTACCGGTCGACAATGCCGGGCCGAGTTTCCAGCAAGCCATCATCAGCGGGAAGTTCCACGGCACGATGGCGCCAACCACGCCAACTGGCTCGCGGGTCACCAGACCCAGTTGATCGTGGGGGGTGGCTGCGACTTCGTCGTAAATCTTGTCGATCGCTTCACCGCTCCAGCTCAGCGCTTGCGCCGCACCCGGAACATCGATGTACAGCGAGTCACTGATCGGCTTGCCCATGTCGAGGGTTTCGAGCAGGGCCAGTTCTTCGGCGTGCTGTTTCAGCAGGCTGGCGAAACGGATCATGGTGGCTTTGCGCTTGGTCGGCGCCAGGCGCGACCAGACGCCGGAATTGAAGGTGGCGCGGGCGTTTTCCACGGCGCGCTGGGCGTCGGCGGCGTCACAGCTGGCAATCTTGCCAAGCAGACGGCCATCGACCGGGCTGATGCACTCGAAGGTCTCGCCGGAGACGGCGTCGGTGTATTCGCCGTTGAGGTAGGCGCGGCCTTCGATCTTCAGGTCGCGAGCGCGTTGTTCCCAATCGGCACGAGTCAGGGTGGTCATTCGAGTGTCCTCCTCTTGTTGAATAGAGCGCCGCGTTCTTCGCGGACGTCTTCAGGAATTCTGCCCGGCCAGCCTGCTTTCGGCCCAAGGCATCCGCCACCCTAAACCAGCGGCCGGGGTTGTTTCAATATATTTGACATAAGCGCGCTATACGGCCTTGCGGTGTTCATTTTAATAAACATAGACTTTGGCCCTTTCAAGCCACCACGCCGTCCTTACGGGAGAAAACAACAATGAACATCCAGAACGTCGTCGACATCAGCCTGACCGGCAGCGAAGCCGAACGCTATCGCCCGGACCCGGCCAAAGTGCTCAAGGGCGACCCCGAACAAGCCGTATTCCATCAATACGAAAGCCCTTGCGGGCAAATGGGTGTCGGCGTGTGGGAAGGTGCGGTGGGCCAGTGGACGGTGAACTACACCGAACATGAATATTGCGAAATCCTGCAGGGGGTTTCGGTGCTGCGTGACAGCGATGGCAATGCCAAGACATTGCGCGTGGGCGACCGCTTTGTGATTCCGGCGGGTTTCCGTGGCACTTGGGAAGTGCTGGAGGCGTGCCGCAAGATCTATGTGATCTTCGAACAGAAAGCCTGATCGAGATGCCTGTGTAGGAGCTGCCGAAGGCTGCGATCTTTTGATCTTTTTTTAAGGATCAAGATTAAAAGATCGCAGCCTTCGGCAGCTCCTACACAGACAGCGTGCAAATATCCAAGGCAACAAAAAAGGCCCGTATCGTGAGATACGGGCCTTTTTCGTAAGTCAGGAAAAATCAATTACTTGATTTTGCCTTCCTTGTAGATCACGTGCTTGCGAACAACCGGATCATATTTCTTGATCTCGATTTTGTCCGGAGTAGTACGCTTGTTCTTGTCGGTAGTGTAGAAGTGACCAGTACCGGCGCTCGAGATCAAACGAATCAATTCACGCATGATTAGCTCCCTTAAATCTTGCCATCGCGGCGAAGTTCGGCCAGCACGACAGTGATGCCGCGCTTGTCGATGATACGCATGCCTTTGGCAGATACGCGCAGACGCACGAAACGTTTCTCTTCTTCAACCCAGAAGCGGTGATGCTGCAGGTTCGGCAGGAAACGACGACGGGTTTTGTTGTTTGCGTGGGAAATGTTATTCCCAGTCACCGGACCCTTACCGGTAACTTGACATACTCTCGACATGCCTCAGCCCTCTAAAACCACATGCCCAACCCGGCATGGGTTGGCCGCTTAATCTCTCAGTCATTTGGCGCCAGGCGCCGCGTTTCTTTAGAGGTCTTACCGGCTACACCTACAGTGAAGGAACCGGGCCCCTAGAAAAGAGCGCTGCTTTATACCAGAAAGACCGGGGTGCAACAACTTTCCGTGTGCAATCAATCCACAAAAAAGCGCTTTTACGGCCTGCGAACGCTTTGGATAAAGGCTGGCATCGACTTTTACCACTCGTCGCAGAAAATCACCCTTGCGGGCGATTAAGACTTTTGGCTGCGCCACGCGGTCTGAAAAACCGCCATCACTGTGCCCCGAAAATGCAAAAAGGGGATAGTCATTTGTAATCCAGACCTCTAGGGTAGGCCTTTTCCAGACTGCACTTGCAGATGGGCCTTCGATCTGTAAAAGGAAACCGACCATGCGCCTCGCTGCCCTATCCCTGTTGCTCGCCCCGCTCCTGCTGAGCCCCCTGGCCCAGGCCGCCGCGCTGAGCGTCTGCACCGAGGCCAGCCCTGAAGGGTTCGACGTGGTGCAATACAACTCGCTGACCACCACCAACGCCTCGGCCGACGTGCTGATGAACCGCCTGGTGGATTTTGACACCACGAGTGGCAAAGTCGTCCCGAGCCTGGCCGACAGCTGGGAAGTCAGCACCGACGGCCTGACTTACGTGTTCAAGCTACACCCGCAGGTGAAGTTTCAAACGACCGATTACTTCAAGCCGAGCCGCGAGCTAACCGCTGAAGACGTCAAGTTCAGCTTCGACCGCATGCTCGACCCGGCCAACCCGTGGCACAAAGTCGCCCAGAGCGGCTTCCCGCATGCGCAATCGATGCAGTTGCCGGCACTGATCAAGAAAATCGACGCACTTGATCCGCTAACCGTGCGCTTCACCCTTGATCATCCGGATTCGACGTTCCTGGCGACGCTGAGCATGGGCTTCGCTTCGATCTACTCCGCCGAATACGCCGACAAGCTGATGAAGGCCGGCGCCACCGACAAGCTCAACAGCCAGCCGATTGGCACCGGCCCGTTTGTCTTCAACCGTTTCCAGAAAGACGCGGCGATCCGCTACAAGGCCAACCCGGATTACTTCGGTGGCAAGCCTGCGGTGGATCCGTTGATCTTCGCCATTACCCCGGACGCCAACGTGCGCCTGCAAAAACTGCGGCGCAATGAATGCCAGATCGCCCTGTCGCCAAAACCACTGGACGTACAGGCCGCGCTGAAAGAGCCGACACTGAAAGTCGAAAAGACTGACGCGTTCATGACCGCATTCGTCGGCATCAACAGTCAGCATGCGCCACTGGACAAGCCGGAAGTGCGTCAGGCAATCAACCTCGCCTTCGACAAGGCCAACTACATCAAGGCTGTGTTTGAAGACACCGCAGAAGCGGCCAATGGCCCCTATCCGCCGAACACCTGGAGTTACGCGAAGAGTCTGCCGGGTTACCCGCACGATGTCGCCAAAGCCAAGGCGCTGATGGCCAAGGCCGGTTTAAAGGACGGCTTCCAGACCACGATCTGGACGCGCCCGTCAGGCAGCCTGCTAAACCCGAATCCAAGCCTCGGTGCGCAACTGCTGCAATCGGATCTGGCGGAAATCGGCATTCAGGCAGAAATCCGCGTGATCGAATGGGGCGAATTGATTCGTCGCGCCAAAGCTGGCGAGCATGACCTGCTGTTCATGGGCTGGGCCGGTGACAATGGCGACCCGGACAACTTCCTCACGCCGCAGTTTTCCTGCGCCGCGGTCAAATCGGGCACCAACTTTGCGCGGTACTGCAATGCCGATCTGGACAAGCTGATCAGTGCCGGCAAGACCACCAGCGAACAAGGCGTGCGTACCAAGCTGTACGAACAGGCGCAGACGCAGATTCAGCAGCAGGCGTTGTGGCTGCCGCTGGCGCATCCGACGGCTTACGCGCTGACCCGCAAGGACGTGCAGGGTTACTCGGTAAGCCCGTTCGGTCGCCAGGACTACTCGAAGGTCAACCTCAAATAACTCCATCCCCTGTAGGAGCTGCCGCAGGCTGCGATCTTTTGACTTTTGACTCTAAAAACAAGATCAAAAAATCGCAGCCTGCGGCAGCTCCTACAGGGAGATAGCGAGGAGTTACATCCAGCCACACTCAGCCATCGACAACGGCTCACCATCGCCAACGATGAAGTGATCCAGCACCCGCACATCAATCAGCTCCAGCGCCTTTTGCAGGCGCTTTGTCAGCAGCCGATCTGCCTGACTGGGGTCAGTGTTCCCCGATGGATGGTTGTGGCACAGGATCACGGCGGCGGCGTTATTGGCCAAAGCACGCTTCACGACTTCTCGTGGATGGACACTGGTGTTGTCGATCGAACCGCGAAACAGCGCCTCGAAATTCAGTACCTGATGCTTTGAATCGAGAAACAGACAGCCGAACACCTCGTGCGGCTCATGGCGCAGCATGGCCTTGAGGTAATCGCGCACGACTTGCGGATTCTCCAGCGCCGGCTTCTTGCGCATGCGCTCGGCCAGATGCCGCCGCGCCATTTCCAGCACCGCCTGCAACTGGGCATATTTCGCCGGACCGAGGCCCAATTGCTCGCTGAACGCCGCCAGATCGGCTTCGAGCAAAACCCGCAGGCTGCCGAACTGGTTCAACAGATGTCGCGCCAGATCCACCGCGCTTTTTCCGGAGACCCCGGTACGTAGAAAAATCGCCAGCAATTCGGCATCGGAAAGGCTTCCCGAGCCGTGTTCCAGTAGCTTCTCCCGCGGGCGTTCCGCCGCAGGCCAATCGCGAATACTCATACACATTCCTTGTCTGTGGGCGCCGCTGTTCCGTAGCGGTCGCTGTGATATCGTAGCCCATCTTTTTTGCGGTCGATTTATCCCTGGGGAGGGGGCATCGCTCCGCAGTCATCAACGAATGAAAGGCAGACCTATGCAGCGGCTGTATCGGAAACGCATCGTTCTGGGCGTCGGCGGCGGCATCGCGGCCTACAAGAGCGCCGATCTGGTTCGTCGCCTGATCGATCAGGGCGCCGAAGTGCGCGTGGTCATGACCCATGGCGGCGCCGAATTCATCACTCCGCTGACCATGCAGGCGCTGTCCGGCCACCCGGTACACCTCGACCTGCTCGACCCGGCCGCCGAAGCCGCAATGGGCCACATCGAGCTGGCCAAGTGGGCCGATCTGGTACTGATTGCCCCGGCCACCGCCGACTTGATCGCCCGCCTCGCGCAAGGCATCGCCAACGATTTGCTGACCACACTGGTGCTGGCCACCGACGCCGTCGTGGCGGTCGCTCCGGCAATGAATCAGGCGATGTGGCGCGACCCGGCGACCCAGGCCAACCTGCAACTTCTGGAAAGCCGTGGCCTGAAGACCTTCGGCCCCGCCTCGGGCAGTCAGGCCTGCGGCGATGTCGGCATGGGCCGCATGATGGAAGCCACCGATCTGGCGCAATGCGCAGCGGACTGCTTTCAGCGTCAGGCATTGACCGGCAAGCATGTGGTGATCACCGCCGGCCCGACCCAGGAAAACATCGACCCGGTGCGCTACATCACCAACCACAGCTCCGGCAAAATGGGCTTTGCCCTCGCCGAAGCGGCAGTTGAAGCCGGCGCCCGCGTCACATTGATCAGCGGCCCGGTGCACCTGCCGACCCCGGATCGCGTCACACGCATCGACGTAGTCAGCGCCCGCGACATGCTCGCCGCGTGTGAAGCCGCGATCCCCTGCGACGTGTTCATTTCTTCGGCGGCGGTTGCGGACTATCGCCCGGAAGTCATTGCCCCGCAAAAACTCAAGAAAGATCCTACGAGCGGTGACGGCTTCGTCCTGCAAATGGTGCGTAACCCGGACATCCTGGCCACCATTGCGACCCGTCCCGACCGTCCGTTCAGTGTCGGCTTTGCCGCCGAAACCGAACACCTGCTCGACTACGCTGCACGCAAGCTGAAGGACAAGAATCTCGATTTGATCGTCGCCAACGACGTCGCCAACCCGAGCATCGGTTTCAACAGCGAAGAAAACGCCTGCAGCGTGATTGACCGTGCGCTGCACGCCACGGTTTTCGCCCAGACCAGCAAGAGCAAGATCGCTCGCCAACTGGTCACTTTTATCGCCGAACGTCTGAACCAGGTTTAATTTACATGCACGCTTTGCAAGCCAAGATCCTCGACCCACGCATCGGTAGCGAATTCCCGCTGCCGCAATACGCCACGCCAGGCTCCGCCGGCCTCGACCTGCGCGCCATGCTGGATCAGGACATCGTGATCAAGCCGGGTGAAACCGTGCTGATCCCCACCGGTCTGTCGGTTTACATCGGCGACCCGAATCTCGCCGCGCTGATCCTGCCGCGCTCTGGCATGGGCCATAAACACGGCATCGTGCTGGGCAACCTCGTCGGCCTGATCGACTCCGATTACCAGGGCCCGCTGATGGTGTCGTGCTGGAACCGTGGCCAAACCGACTTCACCATGACCGTCGGCGAACGTCTGGCGCAACTGGTGCTGGTACCGGTGGTGCAGGCGCATTTCGAAATGGTTGAAGAGTTCGTCGAAACCGAACGCGGCACCGGCGGGTTTGGCCACACAGGCACCAAATAACCGAATACATCTCCCGTAGGAGCTGCCGCAGGCTGCGATCTTTTGATCTTGATCTTAAAAACAAAGTCAAAAGATCGCAGCCCTCGGCAGCTCCTATAGGAGAGAAATTTGTGCAATTTGTGCGACAGGTTTTAACACCGTAAATCAAGGTTTTGCCGGCCGAAAGCCACGCCAGCCGAGGCGTCATGGCCCTTTCATACCACGAACTCTCTGTGGAAAACGCCGTCATACCCTTCAGTTTGAGCCTGCCGTCGAACGATTCGTCGGTCTGTCCCGCCACTTTCGAGATGGAGCATTTCCGTAGATGAGCACCCCAGCCAAGATCGCCCCGAAGCTGCCCGACAGCATTTTCCGCGCCTATGACATTCGCGGCACCGTGCCGGAATTCCTCAATGCCGAAACCGCTTACTGGATCGGTCGCGCTATCGGTTCGCAGAGCCTGGCCCAGGGTGAGCCGAACGTGTCCGTCGGTCGCGATGGCCGCCTGTCCGGCCCTGAGCTGGTTGCCGAGCTGATCCGCGGTATCGCCGAAAGCGGCTGCCACGTCAGCGACGTCGGCCTGGTACCGACCCCTGCGCTGTACTACGCCGCCAACGTGTTGGCCGGCAAATCCGGCGTGATGCTCACCGGCAGCCACAACCCGTCAAACTACAACGGCTTCAAGATCGTCATCGCCGGCGACACCCTCGCCAACGAACAGATCCAGGCCCTGCATGAGCGCCTCAAAACCAACAACCTGAGCAGCGGCGCCGGCAGCGTCACTCAGGTCGAGATTCTCGACCGCTACAACACCGAAATCGTCCAGGACATCAAACTGGCCCGGCGCATGAAGGTCGTGGTCGACTGCGGCAATGGCGCGGCCGGCGTGATCGCCCCGCAACTGATCGAAGCGCTGAACTGCGAAGTGATTCCACTGTTCTGCGACGTCGACGGCAACTTCCCCAACCATCACCCGGATCCGGGCAAGCCTGAAAACCTTGTCGACCTGATCGCCAAGGTCAAGGAAACCAGCGCCGACATCGGTTTGGCGTTCGACGGCGACGGCGACCGTGTCGGCGTGGTGACCAACACCGGTAGCATCGTCTACCCGGATCGCCTGCTGATGCTGTTCGCCCGTGACGTGGTCGCGCGCAACCCGGACGCCGAGATCATTTTCGACGTCAAATGCACCCGTCGACTGGTGCCGCTGATCAAGGAATACGGTGGTCGTCCGCTAATGTGGAAGACCGGTCATTCGTTGATCAAAAAGAAAATGAAACAATCCGGTGCCCTACTGGCCGGTGAAATGAGCGGGCACATCTTCTTCAAGGAGCGCTGGTTCGGTTTCGACGACGGCATCTACAGCGCCGCACGGCTGCTGGAGATCCTCAGCAAGGAAAAATCCACCGCGGAAGAGCTGTTTGCGACCTTCCCGAATGATATTTCTACGCCGGAAATCAATATCCATGTGACCGAAGAGAGCAAATTCAGCATCATTGATGCACTGCACGACGCACAGTGGGGCGCAGGCGCTGACCTGACCACCATTGACGGCGTGCGAGTCGATTACGCCAAAGGCTGGGGCCTGGTGCGCGCGTCCAACACCACACCGGTGCTGGTACTGCGCTTCGAGGCCGATGACGAGGCTGAATTACAGCGCATCAAGGACGTGTTCCACGCCCAATTGAAACGCGTTGCACCCGATCTCCAACTACCGTTCTGATCCACCCGGAGCCCTGAATGACCCTCGAACGCGAAGCCGCCGCCCATACCGCCCAGGTCCTGTCCGAAGCGTTGCCTTACATCCGACGCTATGTCGGCAAGACTCTGGTGATCAAATACGGCGGCAACGCGATGGAAAGCGAGGAGCTGAAAACCGGCTTCGCCCGCGACATCGTCTTGATGAAAGCCGTGGGTATCAACCCGGTGGTCGTGCACGGTGGCGGCCCGCAGATCGGTGATCTGCTCAAGCGCCTGTCGATCGAAAGCCACTTCGTCGACGGCATGCGCGTCACCGACGCGGCGACCATGGACGTAGTCGAAATGGTGTTGGGCGGTCAGGTCAACAAAAGCATCGTCAACCTGATCAACCGTCACGGCGGCAGCGCCATTGGCCTGACGGGTAAAGATGCCGGGCTGATCCGCGCGAAGAAGCTCACTGTTACCCGCCAGACGCCGGAGATGACTCAGCCAGAAATCATCGACATCGGTCAGGTAGGTGAAGTGGTCGGGATCAATACCGAACTGCTGAACCTGCTGGTCAAAGGCAACTTCATCCCGGTGATTGCGCCGATCGGCGTCGGCGAGAATGGCGAGTCGTACAACATCAACGCTGACCTGGTCGCCGGTAAAGTCGCCGAGGCGCTGAAAGCCGAGAAGCTGATGCTGCTGACCAACATCGCCGGCCTGATGGACAAGTCGGGCACTGTATTGACCGGCCTGAGCACCCAGCAGGTCGACGATCTGATTGCCGATGGCACCATCTACGGCGGCATGCTGCCGAAGATCCGCTGCGCGCTGGAAGCGGTTCAGGGCGGTGTCGGCAGCTCGCTGATCATCGACGGTCGTGTACCGAATGCGATCCTGCTGGAAATCTTCACCGACACCGGTGTGGGTACGCTGATCAGCAATCGCAAGCGCCCGTAAGCGCTGGCGCAAACGAAAAGACCCCGCTCAGTCTGGCTGAGCGGGGTCTTTTTTTGCCGGCAGTTGCGAATTCTGCTGCCATCTCTCTGTAGGAGCTGCCGCAGGCTGCGATCTTTTGACCCTGGCTTTAAAAAACAAGAGCTAAGGATCGCAGCCTTCGGCAGCTCCTACAGCGGAGTTGCGTCAGGTTAGCGATCAGGTCAGACGCCGAACTGGGCGCGGTAGGCTTCCACGGCTGGCAGGTGCTGCTTGAGTTGCGGATCATCGGCGAGGAATTCCAGCACCTGATTCAGCGAAACAATGCTGATCACCGGAATGCCGAAGTCGCGCTCGACTTCCTGAATGGCCGACAACTCACCGTTGCCACGCTCCTGACGGTTCAGGGCGATCAGCACGCCAGCGGCCTTGGCGCCGTCTTGAGAGGCGATGATCTGCATCACTTCGCGGATCGCGGTGCCAGCGGTGATCACATCGTCGATGATCAGCACGTCTCCAGTCAGCGGCGCGCCAACCAGGCTACCGCCTTCGCCGTGGGCCTTGGCTTCCTTGCGGTTGAAGCACCATGGCAGGTCACGGTCGTGATGCTCGGCCAGCGCGACGGCAGTGGTTGCCGCCAGCGGGATGCCTTTGTAGGCCGGACCGAACAGAACGTCGAAAGGAATGCCGCTTTCGGCAATGGCTGCGGCGTAGAAACGCCCCAGCTGCGCCAGGGCCGAACCCGAGTTGAACAGGCCGGCGTTGAAGAAGTAAGGACTGGTGCGCCCGGACTTCAGGGTGAACTCACCGAAGCGCAAAACGCCGCGATCGATGGCAAAACGAATGAAATCGCGCTGATACGCTTGCATGAAAAAAACCCCAAATACCACGGATTTAGCTAATTAGCTTGACGCCGTGTATCATACACGCACGCGATTTTTGGGGCCATTTATGCGGATCATCAGTGTGAACGTCAATGGTATTCAGGCTGCAGTCGAGCGTGGTTTGCTCAGTTGGCTGCAAGCACAGAATGCCGACGTCATCTGCCTGCAGGACACCCGTGCCTCCGCCTTTGAACTGGATGACCCAGCCTTCCAACTGGATGGCTACTTCCTTTATGCCTGCGATGCTGAAGTCCCTGCCCAAGGCGGCGTGGCTTTGTATTCGCGGTTGCAACCGAAGGCTGTCATCAGCGGTCTCGGTTTCGAGACGGCCGACCGCTACGGGCGCTACCTGCAAGCAGATTTCGACAAAGTCAGTATTGCCACCTTGCTGCTCCCTTCGGGGATGAACGGCGATGAGGACTTGAACCAGAAGTTCAAGCTCATGGACGATTTCGGCAAGTACCTGGACAAACAGCGACGCAAACGTCGCGAGTACATTTATTGTGGCTCGCTGTACGTGGCGCAGCAGAAGCTCGACATCAAGAACTGGCGTGACAGCCAGCAATCCCCGGGCTTCCTGGCGCCAGAACGCGCCTGGATGGACGAGATTGTCGGCAACATGGGCTATGTCGATGCCCTGCGCGAAGTCAGCCGCGAAGGCGACCAGTACAGCTGGTGGCCGGACAACGAACAGGCCGAGATGCTCAATCTGGGCTGGCGCTTCGATTACCAGATCCTGACCCCAGGCCTGCGACGCTTCGTACGCAGCGCACGCCTGCCACGTCAGCCGCGGTTCTCGCAGCACGCGCCGCTGATCGTCGACTACGACTGGACGCTGACCATCTAAGCGTCGTTTCGCAGTACAAAAAATGCCCGTATCGCAAGATACGGGCATTTTTTATGTGTCACTTCCCGACAGGCTCCAATTCAGACGGCCGCGAAGAACGGTAAGGCCAGATACAGCTTGATCACGATGACATTGATAATGTCGATAAAGAACGCTCCGACCATCGGCACCACCAGAAACGCGATCTGCGAGGGGCCGTAGCGCTGCGTCACGGCCTGCATGTTGGCAATGGCGGTCGGCGTGGCACCAAGGCCAAAACCGCAGTGCCCCGCTGCCAGCACGGCGGCATCGTAGTTGCGGCCCATCACCCGGAATGTCACGAAAATCGCGAACAGCGCCATGACCATGGTCTGCATCGCCAGAATGATGAAGATCGGCAGCGCGAGCGAGGCCAGATCCCACAACTTGAGCGACATCAGCGCGATCGCCAGAAACAGCGACAGACTGACATTGCCCAGTACCGAGACCTCACGCTCAAACACCTGATACAAGCCCAACGCGGAAAGACCGTTGCGCAGCACCACGCCGACAAACAGCACACAAACAAACGTCGGCAACTCGAACGCAGTCCCGTGCAACAGGCCATTCAACAGATTGCCCGCCAGCAAGCTCACTGCAATCAGAGCCAGGGTTTCGACAAACGAAAATGGCGTGATCGAGCGCTCCTTGTTCGGCTGTTCAAAACCCTTTGGCAACCGTGGCGCTTCCTGTTGATTGCATCCGGGCACTTGCACACGCTTGATGAGCAAGCGCGCGACCGGCCCGCCGATCAAACCACCCAGCACCAGACCAAACGTCGCAGAGGCCATCGCCAGTTCAGAGGCAGAAGCCAGACCGTATTTCTCACTGAATACCGTTCCCCACGCAGCCCCTGTGCCGTGACCGCCCGCCAGGGTGATCGAACCGGTCAGCAGCCCCATCAATGGATCGAGCCCAAGCATTTTTGCCAGCCCGATCCCCATCGCATTCTGCACCACCAACAGCCCGGTGACCGCCAACAGGAATATTCCGACGATCCGCCCGCCTTTCTTCAGACTGGCAAAGTCTGCGCTCAGCCCAATGGTGGCAAAAAAGGCCAGCATCAAAGGTGTTTGCAAGGAAGTATCAAAGCGAATTTCAATATCGAACGTTCGCAGCAACAATAAAACCAAGGCAACTACCAGGCCACCTGCGACAGGTTCAGGGATATTGTAACTGCGCATGAAGCCAACACGCATAACGAGACCGCGCCCAAGTAGAAGTACTAAGGAAGCGGCCACAAGCGTTCCGTAAAAATCGAGCTGAATCATTGGGATTGTTCTTGGCTATTTGTTCAGAGGCGAATTTTTTACCTGCATCCGCCCCCTGAACAGGCTGATTGTCTCAACACTGATTACTCGGAAATTCAAGAGCCTTCGATGGCTTGAACATGTCTTAATATTTCAACAGAAATATTAGCCGAGCAACTTTAACAACCGTCGACCTTGATTCCAAGGACATGAATCCTGACTAAGCCGATGCAGTTGTGACTAAAAGTGTATATGCGCAAAGAATAAGGACATGTCAGCGCAGTCAGATTATTCCTACATACAGCAGCAATTAATTATGTTGCATAAATAAAAATGCCCTGACAGGTCAGGGCATTGATATTGGAACTTTGCGAGCTTCTTATTTGATCAGCCGCCAGGTAAACGGATATCGGTAAGGAAAACCTTCATTGGCTTTCACACCGGCGATGATCGTCAAAACCAGCGCGCCGATCGCCACTATCCCCAACAGGAAGAACCCGATGATCAGCAGCATCAGCAGGAAGCAGATCAACGAAGCAATCGCGACGGTGATCTGAAAATTCAGCGCTTCCTTGCCTTGAGCATCGATGAACGGGTCTGTCTCGCGCTTCATCTGCCACAGGAGCAACGGCCCGATCAAATTGCCGAACGGAATCCAGATCCCCAACAAGGCGGACAAGTGACAAAACATCGCCCACTGGCGAACCTCCTGGCTCGGCTTGGGCAGCAACTCTTGTTCGTCACTCATCGCGTCCTCCTTGCGGTTATCAACCTGCTCAGTCGGCCAATGCAGCCTTTTGCAGTTCGAAGATTTCGTTCATGCCTTTCTTCGCCAGATCCAGCATGGCGTTGAGGTCTTCAGGCTGGAACGGCGCGCCTTCGGCCGTGCCCTGCACTTCGATAAAACCACCGGTGCTGGTCATCACCACGTTGAGGTCAGTCTCGGCGGCGGAATCTTCAAGATAGTCCAGATCCAGCACGGCCTCGCCCTGATACATGCCGACGGATACCGCACCGATCATTTGCTTGAGCGGATCGCCGCCCTTCAGGCCACCGCGCTTCTTGATCACTTTCAGCGCATCAACCAGTGCAACCATGGCGCCAGTGATGGAAGCGGTGCGAGTGCCACCGTCAGCCTGGATCACGTCGCAGTCGACGTACAGGGTCACGTCGCCCAGCTTGGACATGTCCAGCGCGGCGCGCAGCGAACGGCCGATCAGACGCTGGATTTCCAGAGTGCGACCGCCTTGCTTGCCACGGCTCGCTTCACGCTGGTTACGCTCGCCAGTGGCACGTGGCAGCATGCCGTATTCGGCAGTCAACCAGCCCTGACCCTGGCCTTTAAGGAAACGCGGCACGCCGTTTTCGACGCTGACGGTGCAGATGACTTTGGTATCACCGAATTCGACCAGTACAGATCCCTCGGCGTGTTTGGTGTAGTTGCGGGTAATGCGGATCGAGCGAAGCTGATCGGCAGCGCGACCACTTGGACGTTTCATAGGGAATACCTGTACTGGGGACGGAAAACTGCCGAGCATTATAGAGCGCTGCACCGCGCCTGGGCACTCGTTAAAAAATCCGGGCGACGATCGAAGGCCCTCAAACCCCCATTACCGACGGGCTGCAGCCCTTTGTCACACCGTGTGTTTGGGCGCATTCGCCGCACTGCGCTACAATCCTGCGCCTTTGCTGCCAGTCGGCTTAAATTCATTGATATCGAGCCTGCGGAACATCTGCTGCGCCGATCTGCATTGCGAGGTCACCGCCATGGTGCACAGCATGACCGCCTTCGCCCGCGTCGAAAAAGCCGGCGCCCAGGGCACCCTGAGCTGGGAACTGCGCTCGGTCAACAGCCGCTATCTGGAACCCCACCTGCGTTTGCCGGAGTCGTTTCGCGACCTCGAAGGCGCGGTGCGTGAAGCCCTGCGCCAAGGCCTGTCACGCGGCAAACTCGAGTGCACCCTGCGTTTCACCGAAGAAAGTACCGGCAAAACCCTGCAAGTCGATCGCGAGCGCGCCGCGCAACTGGTCACAGCGGCCGAGACCATTGCCGGCCTGATCAACAATCCTGCCGCACTCAATCCGCTGGAAGTGCTCGCCTGGCCCGGCGTACTGGTCGGCGATGCGACTGACCCGCAGGCATTGAACGCCGACGCGCTGGCCCTGTTCAATCAAGGCTTGAAAGAGTTGAAGGCCGGCCGCGAGCGCGAAGGCGCTGAGCTGGCACGCCTGATCAATGAGCGTCTGACCTCCATTGAGGAAGACGTGGTGACCCTGCGTGAACTGGTGCCACAGATGCTGGCCACCCAACGCCAGAAAGTCCTCGACCGCTTCGCCGACATGAAGGCTGAGCTGGACCCGCAGCGCCTCGAACAGGAAATGGTCATGCTCGCGCAAAAGAGCGACGTGGCCGAAGAACTGGATCGCCTGAGCACCCACATCATCGAAGTGCGCCGGGTGCTCAAGTCCGGTGGTGCCGCTGGTCGGCGCCTCGACTTCCTGATGCAGGAACTCAACCGCGAAGCCAACACACTGGGCTCCAAGGCCTTCGACCCGCGCAGCACCCAAGCCGCCGTCAACCTCAAGGTGTTGATCGAGCAGATGCGCGAACAAGTGCAGAATATTGAGTAAGGCAACCCCGACATGACCCACAGCACCGGCACCCTGTACATCATTTCCGCACCATCGGGCGCGGGCAAAAGCAGCCTGGTCAAGGCTTTGACCGATGCCGACCCGGAGATTCGCGTTTCGATCTCCCACACCACCCGCGCCATGCGCCCGGGTGAGGTGAACGGCGTGAACTATCACTTCGTGACCCGCGAAGCCTTCGTAAAGATGGGCGAGCACGGTGATTTCCTCGAACGCGCAGAAGTGTTCGGCAACTTCTACGGCACTTCGCAAAGCCATCTGCAACAGACCCTGGACGAAGGCCACGACCTGATTCTGGAGATCGACTGGCAAGGCGCCGAGCAAGTGCGCAAGCTGATGCCGCAGGCCCGCTCGATCTTCATTCTGCCACCATCGCTGCATGCCCTGCACCAGCGCCTGACCAATCGTGGCCAGGACAGCGACGAGATCATCGACGGGCGGATGCGCGAAGCGGTCAATGAGATGAGCCACTACGTCGAATACGACTACCTGATCATCAACGACGACTTTGCTCATGCGCTGGACGATCTGAAGGCGATTTTCCGCGCCAATCAGTTGCAACAAAAGCGCCAGCAGGTACGTTTCGGCAAATTGCTGGCCGAATTGCTCGGTTAATCAGCACTTCCCAAAACGCCTGCAAGCGCTTTACATTGGCACTTGCGGCGCGTTGAAGAGCTTGGTTAAAAAATCAGCGCTTCCCTAATCGCTGGTGATTTTTTAAACTGTTGAGTCCGCTCGCCCAACCGGGCAGCGCGCATATTGCATTCGCTCCGAGGAATACCATGGCCCGCGTAACCGTTGAAGACTGCCTGAACCACGTGGAAAACCGTTTTGAGCTGGTCATGCTCTCTACCAAACGTGCCCGTCAACTGGCCACCGGCGGCAAAGAGCCACTGGTTCAGTGGGAAAACGACAAGCCTACCGTTGTTGCCCTGCGTGAAATCGCTGAAGGCCTGATGAGCTACGAGTTCATCGCCAACGCTGAAATCGTCGAAGACGAACCGCTGTTTGCAGCGTTCGAGGACGAGTCCAACGAGGCCGTCTAAGCCTATGCCTGGTCGACGTAGCACGGCGCGGGGTCACAGCCTACGGCAGGAATTATCATGCCGAGCATAGACGCCCTCGCCGATCGCTTATCGACCTACCTCGGCAACGACCAGGTCAACCTGGTCCGCCGAGCGTATTTCTACGCCGAACAAGCCCATGACGGTCAACGCCGTCGCAGCGGCGAGGCGTACGTCACGCATCCTCTTGCCGTGGCCAATATTCTTGCCGACATGCACATGGACCATCAGAGCCTGATGGCGGCGATGCTGCATGACGTGATCGAAGACACCGGTATTGCCAAAGAAGCGCTGCAAGCGCAGTTCGGTGAAACCGTGGCCGAACTGGTCGACGGGGTCAGCAAATTGACCCAGATGAATTTCGAGACCAAGGCCGAAGCCCAAGCCGAAAACTTCCAGAAAATGGCCATGGCCATGGCACGCGACATCCGCGTGATCCTGGTCAAACTCGCCGACCGCCTGCACAACATGCGCACGCTGGAAGTGCTGTCCGGCGAAAAACGCCGACGCATCGCCAAGGAAACCCTCGAAATCTACGCGCCCATCGCCAACCGGCTGGGCATGCATGCCATTCGTATCGAATTCGAAGACCTCGGCTTCAAGGCCATGCACCCGATGCGTTCCGCGCGGATCTACCAGGCGGTCAAACGCGCCCGGGGCAACCGCAAGGAAATCGTCAACAAGATCGAAGAATCCCTTGGCCATTGCCTCGCCATCGACGGCATCCAGGGCGAAGTCAGCGGTCGTCAGAAACACCTCTACGGCATCTACAAGAAAATGCGCGGCAAGCGTCGGGCCTTCAACGAGATCATGGACGTCTATGCGTTCCGGATCATCGTCGACAAGGTCGATACCTGCTACCGCGTGCTGGGTGCTGTACATAATTTGTACAAACCGTTGCCGGGGCGCTTCAAGGACTACATCGCGATCCCCAAGGCCAACGGCTATCAGTCGTTGCACACCACGCTGTTCGGCATGCACGGCGTACCGATCGAGATCCAGATCCGCACCCGTGAAATGGAAGAGATGGCCAACAACGGCATCGCCGCCCATTGGCTGTACAAATCCAGCGGTGACGAACAGCCGAAAGGCACTCACGCCCGCGCCCGCCAGTGGGTCAAAGGCGTGCTGGAAATGCAGCAACGTGCCGGCAACTCGCTGGAATTCATCGAGAGCGTGAAGATCGACCTGTTCCCGGACGAGGTCTACGTGTTCACGCCAAAAGGCCGGATCATGGAGCTGCCGAAAGGCTCCACGGCGGTAGACTTCGCTTACGCGGTACACACCGACGTCGGCAACAGCTGCATCGCCTGCCGGATCAACCGTCGTCTCGCACCGCTGTCCGAACCGCTGCAAAGCGGCTCCACGGTCGAGATCGTCAGCGCCCCGGGCGCACGACCGAATCCGGCATGGCTCAATTTCGTCGTTACCGGCAAGGCGCGCACGCACATCCGCCACGCACTGAAACTGCAACGTCGCTCCGAGTCCATCAGCCTCGGCGAACGCCTGCTGAACAAGGTGCTCAACGGTTTCGACAGCGCGCTGGAGAAGATCCCGGCCGAACGCGTCAAAGCGATGCTCACCGAGTACCGCCTCGAACTGATCGAAGACCTGCTCGAAGACATCGGCCTGGGCAACCGCATGGCCTATGTTGTCGCCCGCCGCCTGCTCGGCGAAGGCGAACAGTTGCCAAGCCCGGAAGGCCCGCTGGCGATTCGCGGCACCGAAGGTCTGGTGCTCAGCTACGCCAAATGCTGCACCCCGATCCCGGGCGACCCGATTGTCGGGCACCTGTCGGCGGGCAAAGGCATGGTCGTGCACCTGGACAACTGTCGCAACATCAGCGAAATCCGGCACAACCCGGAAAAATGCATCCAGCTCTCGTGGGCCAAGGATGTTACCGGCGAATTCAACGTCGAACTGCGCGTCGAGCTGGAACACCAGCGCGGCCTGATCGCTCTGCTGGCCAGCAGCGTCAACGCAGCCGACGGCAATATCGAGAAAATCAGCATGGACGAACGCGATGGTCGCATCAGCGTGGTCCAGTTGGTGGTCAGCGTCCACGACCGTGTGCACCTGGCCCGCGTGATCAAGAAGCTGCGCGCCTTGACCGGGGTGATCCGCATCACCCGCATGCGTGCATAACTCAACCATTACAAGGAGTCATACATGACCAAGACTGTTATCACCAGCGACAAGGCCCCGACCGCCATCGGTACCTACTCCCAGGCGATCAAGGCCGGCAACACTGTTTACATGTCGGGGCAGATTCCTCTGGACCCAAAAACCATGGAACTGGTTGAAGGCTTCGAAGCCCAGACCGTCCAGGTGTTCGAGAACCTCAAAGCCGTGGCTGAAGCGGCCGGCGGTTCCTTCAAGGACATCGTCAAGCTGAACATCTTCCTCACCGACCTGAGCCACTTCGCCAAGGTCAACGAGATCATGGGCAAGTACTTCGACCAGCCATACCCGGCCCGCGCCGCCATCGGCGTTGCCGCCCTGCCAAAGGGTTCGCAGGTTGAAATGGATGCCATTCTGGTCATCGAGTGATGCGCACGGCGCGGCCTTCAACCGCCGCGCCGACTGCTCAGCAAGAAAAGGTTTTGAAAGGATTCCACCATGCGCAAAGCGCTAGCTCTCCCGCTGCTCGCCATTTTCCTCGGCGGCTGCGCCAGCAACCCTGCCGACCGTGATATCAGCGGCACCTGGATCAACCAGGTGGCGATTGATGCTGCAGCCAAGGGCGGCCCCCTGCGCGAAGCGCTTCAGGCTTACGGCCCGAACCTTGAGTGGGACGTCAACACCAAGGCCGGTCAGGCCCGCTATACCAACGGTTTTGAGAACGTCGAAGGACGGCTGCTGGGTGAACAATCCGGCGCCTGGAAAGTCGACTTCTATGGCAGCTCCGCCAGTGAGCTGAAACGCGACGGCGGGCAGTTGCAACAGGCCGCCAGCGATAACGAACCTGAGCAACTCTTCGATCGTGCACAGATTCCGGTGCCGGAAGGCGCACCGATCGGCGCCAGCTTCGAACGCGCGCTGTATTCGGCCTATATGGGCGGCAGCTGGAAAATCGCCAGTGGTCAGGGCGAAGGCCAAACCGTGCAGTTTCAGGCCGATGGCCAGGTCTCCGGCTTGCCCGGTGCCGACCGCTACGCCTTGTGCCTGGCAGGTGATTGCGCGTCGATGAGCAGCACCAACGACAACATGTGGCTGCAGCTCAACGGTCAGGGCAACGCCTACATCTTTGCGCGCAAGGGCAAGGAGCTGGAGATATTCCAGGCAGTGAACACGGCGCTGGCGGATGAAATGCCACAGTACACGCCGGGCGAGCGCAAGTGGTTGCTGGAGAAGCAGTAACCACCCTCGCAAGCCCCGCAGATCCAATGTAGGAGTGAGCCTGCTCGCGATAGCTATTTAACAGTCAGCATAGGTGTTGAATGTTAAGGCCCCATCGCGAGCAGGCTCACTCCTACAGTTGTATTTGGGGTGTCTAAAAGTCAGCACTTACCTTCAAGGATCGCGGCGTAGCCCTCGCGATAGCTTGGGTACGTCGGCGTCCAACCCAACGCTTTCGCCCGGGCATTGCTGCAACGCTTGCTGCCGGTGCGCCGAACGCTGGCATCTTCCGCCCACTCAGTGACGCCCAGATACTCGCGCAGCCAGCCCACCACTTCGGCCAACGGCGCCGGTGCATCGTCGACACCGATGTAGAAATCCTCCAGCTTCACGCCCTGCCGAGCCTTCTCCAACAGGCATGCTAACAACCCGGCTGCATCGTCAGCATGAATCCGATTGCCATACAGCGGCGGCTCGACGGCCACGCGATAACCGCGACGCACTTGAGTCAGCAGCCACTCGCGACCCGGGCCGTAGATGCCCGTCAGACGCAGAATGCTTGCCGGGATGCCGCTGTTGAGCGCTACCTGCTCGGCTTCAAGCATCAGCCGACCTGAATAGCCGGCAGCCACGGTCTCTGAGTTCTCATCCACCCACTCGCCGTCCTGCTGCCCGTAAACACTGCTGCTGGACACAAAGACCAGCCGCTCCGGCACTTGCCCGTAATCGTCCAGCCAGCTCAGTACGTTCTGCAAACCCTGCACGTAAGCCGCGCGATACCCAGCCTCATCGTGGTCGGTGGCAGCCGCGCAGTACACCAGGTAATCCACCGCCCCCACCGGCCAGGTCGCCGGGCAGTCTTCGTTGAACAGGTCACCGGCCACGCCGATCACCCCATCAGGCAGCTTCGAAACATCCCGGCGCAAGCCATGAACTTCCCAGCCAGCCGCCAGCAATTGCTTGGCCAGACGACTGCCGACATCACCACAACCGGCAATCAAAACAGAAGGCGCGGACATCAAAAAACTCCCATCGGAAAGCGACAGACTAGCCTTCGCGAAGGACGAACGGCTAGCAATCAAGGAAAAAAAGAAACTCTATTACTTTTGTTAACAAGAATTACTTGCAATAATGCACGCCACTTTTGTTCTCGGCCCTACGAGGCCTGGAAGAGCATCAACGTTTTTCTATCTCAGGTCCGGCCAGCATGACACGCAATCGAATCCCCGCTTCGCCAACCAAACGACCTCGCGCTTTCAGCGCGCTGGCGGCACTGTTGTTCAGCCTGATGCTGGCACCGACCGCCGCTTTCGCCGACGCTCAAGCACCCGCCACGCCAGCAGCCACCGAGCAGAGCGCGCCCGCTGCCGCCCCGGTCGCCACCGATCCGGTACAGGCTGTCGATGCGGCCGACGTTCCTGAAGTCCTCGAAGCCGACAACTCCCTGGGCATGGCCCACGACCTGTCGCCATGGGGCATGTACCAGAACGCCGACATCATCGTGAAAATCGTGATGATCGGTCTGGCCATCGCTTCCATCATCACCTGGACCATCTGGATTGCCAAAGGCTTCGAGCTAATGGGCGCCAAGCGTCGTCTGCGTGGTGAAATCGCTGCACTGAAAAAAGCCACCACCCTTAAAGAAGCCAGCGCCACGGCCGGCAAGGAAGGCACCCTCGCCAACCTGCTGGTGCACGACGCGCTCGAAGAAATGCGCCTCTCGGTCAACAGCCGCGAGAAAGAAGGCATCAAGGAACGCGTCAGCTTCCGTCTTGAGCGTCTGGTTGCAGCCTGCGGTCGCAACATGAGCAGCGGCACTGGCGTTCTCGCCACCATCGGTTCCACCGCGCCGTTTGTCGGCCTGTTCGGTACCGTGTGGGGCATCATGAACTCCTTCATCGGCATCGCCAAAACCCAGACCACCAACCTTGCTGTCGTAGCGCCCGGTATTGCTGAAGCACTGCTGGCCACTGCACTGGGTCTGGTTGCCGCGATCCCGGCCGTTGTGATCTACAACGTCTTCGCCCGCTCCATCGCCGGTTACAAGGCGCAGGTTTCCGACGCCTCGGCAGAAGTCCTGCTGCTGGTCAGCCGTGACCTCGACCACCAGCCTGAGCGCAGCTCGCAGCCGCACATGGTCAAAGTGGGGTAATCGGCCATGGGCCTGCATTTGAAAGAAGGCGCAGACGACGATCTGGCCGAGAACCACGAAATCAACGTCACGCCGTTCATCGACGTGATGCTGGTGCTGTTGATCATCTTCATGGTGGCCGCTCCCTTGGCCACCGTGGACATCAAAGTCGACCTGCCCGCTTCGACCGCCAAACCGGCGCCGCGACCAGAGAAACCGGTGTTCCTCAGCGTCAAGGCTGACCAGCGCCTGTACATCGGCGACGACGAAGTGAAAGCCGACACCCTTGGCGCCGTGCTCGACGCCAAGACTCAGGGCAAGAAAGACACCACTATCTTCTTCCAGGCTGATAAAGGCGTGGATTACGGCGACCTCATGAGCGTGATGGACAAGCTGCGCTCCGCCGGTTACCTGAAGGTCGGTCTGGTCGGACTTGAGACGGCAGCCAAGAAATGATCACGACGCGCCGTAAGCTGACGCGTTACAGCGGTAGCCTGGCCGTGGTGCTGGGCGTTCACGCGCTGGCCATCGCGCTGGCGTTGAACTGGACCGCCCGCCCGCCCATCGAGTTGCCGCCACAGGCAATGATGGTCGAACTGGCCCCGGTTCCGGCCCCGCCACCGCCTGCTCCGCCGAAAGTCGTCACACCACCGCAGCCACCGGCTCCGGTTGAAGAGTTGCCGATTCCGAAGCTGGCCGAAGCACCGAAAGCGGAAATCGCGGTGCAGAAACCCAAGCCGAAGCCCAAGCCGAAACCGCCAAAGCCGGTCGAGAAGAAGCTGCCTGATCCGCCGAAGGAAAAACCTTCCGAGGAAAAACCGGCTGACACGCAACCGACTCAGGCGCCGACGGAGAAATCCGCCCAGCCTGCACCGGGTCCGTCGCCTGCTCAGATGGCTGCCAAAGCCAGCTGGCAAGGCACCCTGCTCGCGCATTTGGCCAAGTACAAAAAGTACCCGGCCAGTGCTCAGGCACGGGGCAAGGAAGGCTTGAATCGCCTGCGTTTCGTGGTCGATGCCGAAGGTAATGTGTTGTCGTTCGAACTGGTGGGCCGCTCGGGCAACGCTGATCTGGACCGGGCCACCCTGGAAATGATCCGCCGCGCGCAGCCGCTGCCCAAGCCACCGGTCGACATGCTGAACAACGGCTCGATCGAAATTGTTGCGCCGTTTGTTTACTCCCTCGAACGCCGCCGCTAAATAGCAGATCAAAAGATCGCAGCCTTCGGCAGCTCCTACAGATGATCGCATTTCAATGTAGGAGCTGCCGAAGGCTGCGATCTTTTGCTTTTTGCCGCAGTCGCATTGAGCGCTCAGTCTGATAACGTGCGTCTATCGATTGCAGCCGGTATGCTTGGCCCGCATCTTCATGGACGCTTGCTATGACCCTCACAGAATTACGCTACATCGTTACCCTCGCCCAAGAGCAGCATTTCGGCCACGCCGCCGAACGTTGCCACGTCAGCCAGCCGACCCTGTCGGTGGGCGTGAAAAAGCTTGAAGACGAACTCGGTGTGCTGATTTTCGAGCGCAGCAAAAGCGCCGTGCGCCTGACCCCGGTCGGCGAAGGCATCGTCGCCCAGGCACAAAAAGTCCTGGAGCAAGCGCAAGGCATCCGCGAACTGGCCCAGGCCGGCAAGAACCAGCTGACCGCACCGCTGAAAGTCGGCGCGATCTACACCGTCGGCCCTTACCTGTTCCCGCACCTGATTCCGCAACTGCACCGGGTCGCCCCGCAGATGCCGTTGTACATCGAAGAAAACTTCACCCACGTGCTGCGCGACAAACTGCGCAACGGCGAGCTCGACGCGATCATCATCGCCCTGCCGTTCAATGAAGCCGACGTGCTGACCCTGCCGCTCTACGACGAGCCGTTCTACGTCCTGATGCCGGCCCAGCACCCGTGGACGCAAAAAGAAACCATCGACGCCGGCCTGCTCAACGACAAGAGCCTGCTGCTGCTCGGCGAAGGCCACTGCTTCCGTGATCAGGTTCTCGAAGCCTGCCCGACCCTGACCAAGGGCAACGACGGCGCCAAGCACACCACGGTCGAATCCAGCTCGCTGGAAACCATTCGGCACATGGTCGCGTCCGGCCTGGGCATCTCGATCCTGCCGTTGTCGGCGGTCGACAGCCACCACTACGCCCCGGGCGTGATCGAAGTGCGGCCGCTGTCGCCACCGGTGCCGTTCCGCACCGTGGCCATTGCCTGGCGCGCGAGCTTCCCACGGCCAAAAGCCATCGAGATCCTCGCCGACTCCATTCGCCTGTGTTCGGTGGCCAAGCCAGCGGCACCGGTTACGGCCGGTTAAGCGAGCGTCATGACGGAGCTGTCGCAAGTGTCGGTGACGGCACTCAAGGGTGTCGGCGAAGCCATGGCCGAGAAGTTGGCCAAGGTCGGCCTGGAAAATCTCCAGGACGTGCTGTTCCACCTGCCGTTGCGCTATCAGGATCGCACCCGCGTGGTGCCGATCGGCGCATTGCGGCCAGGGCAGGACGCCGTGGTCGAAGGCACTGTCAGTGGTGCCGATGTGGTCATGGGCCGCCGGCGCAGCCTCGTCGTGCGTTTGCAGGACGGCACCGGCGGCCTCAGTCTGCGCTTTTACCATTTCAGCAACGCGCAGAAAGAAGGCCTCAAGCGCGGCACGCGGGTTCGCTGCTACGGCGAAGCCCGGCCCGGCGCCTCAGGACTGGAAATCTACCACCCGGAATACCGCGCCATCACCGGCGACGAACCGCCGCCGGTGGACGAAACCCTGACCCCGGTTTATCCGCTCACCGAAGGCCTGACCCAGGCACGTCTGCGCCAGTTGTGTATGCAAACGCTGACCATGCTTAAGCCTGACACCCTGCCCGACTGGTTGCCGACCGAACTGGCCCGCGACTATCAACTGGCGCCGCTGGCCGATGCGATCCGCTACCTGCACAACCCGCCCGCCGATGCCGACGTCGACGAACTCGCCCTCGGTCATCACTGGGCCCAGCATCGCCTCGCCTTCGAAGAGCTGCTGACCCACCAACTGTCGCAGCAACGCCTGCGCGAAAGCATGCGTTCGCTGCGCGCACCCGCGATGCCGAAAGCGACCAAGCTGCCGCCGAAATATCTGGCCAACCTCGGCTTCAACCCGACCGGCGCCCAACAGCGCGTCGGCAACGAAATCGCCTACGACCTCAGCCAGCACGAACCGATGCTGCGCCTGATTCAGGGCGACGTCGGCGCGGGTAAAACCGTGGTCGCCGCCCTCGCCGCCCTGCAAGCGCTGGAGGCCGGTTATCAAGTCGCGCTGATGGCGCCGACCGAGATCCTTGCCGAACAACACTTCATCACCTTCAAGCGTTGGCTCGAACCGCTGGGCATCGAAGTCGCGTGGCTGGCCGGCAAGCTCAAGGGCAAGAACCGTGTTGCCGCGCTGGAGCAGATCGCCAGCGGCACGCCAATGGTGGTTGGCACCCACGCGCTGTTTCAGGACGAAGTGCAATTCAAGAACCTCGCGTTGGTGATCATCGACGAACAACACCGCTTCGGCGTGCAACAGCGTCTGGCGCTGCGGCAGAAAGGCGTTGGCGGGCGCATGTGCCCGCATCAACTGATCATGACCGCCACGCCGATTCCACGGACGCTGGCAATGAGCGCCTACGCCGACCTCGACACTTCGATCCTCGATGAACTGCCGCCGGGTCGAACCCCGGTCAACACTGTGCTGGTCACCGACACCCGCCGCGTCGAAGTCATCGAACGGGTGCGCAGCGCCTGCGCCGAAGGGCGTCAGGCCTATTGGGTGTGCACGCTGATTGAAGAATCCGAAGAGCTGACCTGTCAGGCCGCCGAAACCACGTTTGAAGACCTCACTCTTGCCCTCGGCGAACTGAAAGTCGGGCTGATTCACGGGCGCATGAAACCCGTGGAGAAAGCCGCCGTCATGGCCGAATTCAAGGCCGGCAACCTGCAACTCCTGGTCGCGACCACGGTGATCGAAGTCGGCGTCGACGTGCCCAACGCCAGCCTGATGATCATCGAAAACCCCGAACGCCTGGGCCTCGCGCAACTGCACCAGTTGCGCGGCCGCGTCGGCCGAGGCAGCGCCGCCAGCCATTGCGTGCTGCTCTACCATCCGCCGTTGTCGCAAATTGGTCGCCAGCGCCTGGGCATCATGCGCGAGACCAACGACGGCTTCGTCATCGCCGAAAAAGACCTCGAACTGCGCGGCCCCGGCGAAATGCTCGGCACCCGCCAGACCGGCCTGCTGCAATTCAAAGTCGCCGACCTGATGCGCGACGCCGACCTGCTGCCCGCCGTGCGCGACGCCGCGCAAGCGCTACTGGAACGCTGGCCGACCCACGTCAGCCCATTGCTCGATCGCTGGCTGCGCCACGGGCAGCAATACGGCCAAGTGTGAGCACCGTCGCAGTTTCTGACAGATCGTTCTGACCAAGGTGGTTATACTCCTGCCATTGTTTCAAAAACGGATACAGATCATGACCGAAGCCGCTCTCGCCCCCGAATCCCCGCACGCGCCGTCTGTCATTCGGCTGCTGCTAGGCAAACTCGGGATCGCCTACGAAGAAGTGCTCGACCACCACGGCCTCAATGCATCGCGCAAGGTACAAGCCGTGTTGCTGGACGACGCCGTCGGCGCGTTGATGGTGCTGTTTCCACAGAGCCAGTTGCTGGATCTCAATCGCCTCGCCGAACTCACCGGCCGTCGTCTGACCGCCGTCTCGACCGAGCGCCTGGAAAAGATGCTCGGCAAACACAGCCTGAGCCTGCTGCCAGGCCTGCCGGCGCTGACCAGTTCGCCGTGCCTCTACGAAGAAAGCCTGCTGCGCGAACCGAAGCTGCTGATCAACTCCGGCGAGCCAGGCCTGCTGCTGGAAATCGCCAGCGAAGACTTCAAGACCATGCTGACCAAGGCCAGCGCCGCCAACTTCGGCGAAGCCCTGAGCAGCATCCGCCCGAACCTCGACCGCCCGGACGATGACCGCGAGGAAATCACCCAGGCCGTGCAGGCGTTCACCGCGCGGCGCATCCAGCAACGTCTGGAAGCGACCATCGAGATTCCACCGCTGGCCGAAACCGCACAAAAAATCATCAAGCTGCGCGTTGACCCCAACGCCACCATCGACGACATCACCGGTGTGGTCGAAACCGACCCGGCGCTGGCCGCGCAAGTGGTGAGCTGGGCGGCGTCGCCGTACTACGCCTCGCCGGGCAAAATTCGTTCGGTGGAAGACGCGATCGTCCGCGTGCTCGGCTTCGATCTGGTGATCAACCTGGCGCTGGGCCTGGCCCTCGGCAAGACCCTGAGCCTGCCGAAAGACCACCCGCAACACACCACGCCGTACTGGCAGCAATCGATCTACACCGCCGCCGTCATCGAAGGCCTGACCCGCGCCATGCCGCGCGCCCAGCGCCCGGAAGCCGGCCTGACCTACTTGGCTGGCTTGCTGCACAACTTCGGTTACCTGCTGCTGGCCCACGTGTTCCCGCCGCACTTCTCGCTGATCTGCCGCCACCTGGAGGTCAACCCGCACTTGTGCCACAGCTACATCGAGCAGCACCTGCTCGGTATTAGCCGCGAACAGATCGGCTCGTGGCTGATGCGCTACTGGGACATGCCCGATGAACTGGCCACCGCCCTGCGCTTCCAGCACGACCCAAGCTACGACGGCGCCTACGCCGAATACCCGAACCTCGTCTGCCTGGCCGTGCGCCTGCTGCGCAGCCGCGGCATCGGCTCCGGCCCGGATGAAGACATCCCCGACGCCCTGCTCGAACGCGTCGGCCTGACCCGCGACAAGGCCAACGACGTCGTCAGCAAAGTCCTCGAAGCCGAAGTGCTGCTGCGCGAACTGGCCTCGCAGTTCAGCCAGGCCTAAAAACTTCGCGAGCAAGCTCGCTCCCACAAGGTTTCGGTGACCTCCTGTGGGAGCGAGCTTGCTCGCGAACAATCCAACTCGGTCTAACTGACCACCCTGATCGTTCCCACGCTCTGCGTGGGAACGCATCCCGTGACGTTCCGCGTCAGCAAAGGCTCAAGCCTTAGGCTTAGCCTTCCTCGGCACTAAATACTTCATCAACCCCTGAAACCACATCACCAGCGCCGGATTACCCTTCAGCTGGATCGACTTGTCCTGAATCCCCTGCATAAACGCCAACTGCTTGTTCTTCGCCTGCATCGTGGCAAAGCCATAACCGGCATCTTTAAACGCAATCGCAAACGCCGGCTCCGCCACCACGCCAGACTTGCTGGTGATGCGCTGATCCTTGACCACGAAATGCCGTGCCACTTTCCCATCCAGCGTCTGCAGCTGAAACACCAGATCCTTGTCACCCAACTGCTGCTGGAACGCAGGATTTGTCCGGCTGGCCTTACCCATCAACAAACCCATCATCCACAGAAGAAAACGAAATTTCATGCGCACAGCCTCAAAAGGAAAATGAACGGCCGGGGCAGTGTAAGGGATTCGGACGATAACGCCAGTATCTGACGCTGTTGGAAGAGGATGCAGACCAATTCCCGCACGATGACTGCCAAGTCACGATTCCGCAAGCAACGTCCTACACCTGTTGAAACACATCCCTGTAGGAGCTGGCGAAGCCTGCGATCTTTTGATCTTCCGGCCCGCAAATCTATGGGAAATTTCCTGCAAAGTGCGGGGCTGTCCATGAACTAGGCGAGTTGGCAGGCTAGCGATAGGCTCTGTGGGTCGCCGCAAAATCGGTGGCCGGATGTGCAAGTCCGAACTCGGGGAAATCAATTAACTGCTCAGGATTTACGCCGATGACCGATGAAACATTCAGCACTGAAGCAATCTCGCCTTACGAATCCCCCAATTCGAAGAAATTCCACGAAGCCGCCGAGCGCGCCCTCGACCACCATTTCAAACCAGCCGTCGATCCACACCCCAAACGCGAGAACGGCCTCTTCAAACTCTCCCCCGGCACCGACGCCGAGGCCCTCATGGCCAACGCCTCCGAAGACCTCCTGTCCATCAGCGTCATCGCCTGCGACCTGGCCGACGACCTCCACGGCTCCCGCCGCTCGGTGGCACTGGCCCTGAGTAGAATGGCGGACGGGGTGAGATTGATGGTGGAAGGGACGCTCGACCAGATTGAAGTGCGAAGCGTGGCGGCCAAGCCGTAGCGAGGTTTATGGATGAAAAAAAGGGGACGTTAAGTCCCCTTTCTGCAACTGCCTGTGAAAATCCAGGCACAAAAAAACTGCCAATCACGGCAGCTTTTTTGAGAATCCGAAATCGTCAGCCAGCCAATCGACCGACAGGCTCGAAATCACTGCCCTTGGACAGTGCAACATCCAGAAAGCGGCTGCGCTTGCCAGAGCGCTTGGCCAAAACTTCACGAGCTTCAGCCTGGAACCGGGCAGCCATCATAGGCTTGGGTTCATGTTTGGACTTTTTCATGGAAACCTCTCGGGTCTCGAAATTTGACTGGTTCGCCCTGTTTGCCGGCGCCACCCGCCCCCTTGATTCTTGGGCATGGATAATCAATGGCAATTTTGAAGGTTGAGAGAGTAGCGATATTTGAAAGCTTTTGAATAGCCGCCGGAAACACCCCGACATTGATTATCTGATCGAAGCAAACCGCAGATTCTATACCTGTCTCTGACTCATCACGCATCGGCGAGACGGGATTGACTACCCATAAAGGGACGTTAAGTCCCCTTTCTGATCCTTAACAACAACGACTAACGAAAATCCTCTGCGCTTTTCTGGCGTGTTTCCAACCCCCGGAGCGCCGCCCGGTTTATGTAGGCATTCCCTCCCTCACCGCAATACTGCCGGAACACCGCCTTGTCCTCCTTGAGCACCGTCAGATAACTCAGAAAGGCTTGATTAACGAGGTAGGTATAAGCACCGTTTTTGAACTTGATGATGTTCAAGTTCACGCTGCCTTCCGAAGCGTTCACGACAAAGAATTTTCCCTTGGGCGGCGAAGCCGTCTTCGGATAGATCATCTCTATTTTGCTGGGCACGCCGTAACGGTACTGAACAGAACCGGCCGTGGGCTTGCTGTTTCCCCGTGCACAAATGGAAACCGTCTTACCACCCTCCAACGGGCAACTGAAGTAAATGTCTTCGTCATCCGAACACAACGTTCCATCCTGCCCGCCCTGCAATGGCGCTGTTTCTTGCGAAACGCGTGCTGGGGATTGAGTGACATCGGCGCAGTTGGACAAACACACTAGCTTCGAAAGATCCGGAACATCGCTTTCAGTAAACAGGTAGGCTGCTGAACCGTCCCGGTTGCGGGCGTGGTAAACGGGAACACTGACGGCCAGCCCCTTGGCAGATACGGGGCCTGCCTTGTCTTTTCCTGAGACCACCCTGCCCTCAGCACCACCGCACAACGCCTCCAAGGCAACGTCACTGAAGGGTTCCTTCGTTGGCACTGCGAACGGCTTGGCATCACCTCGGCAGTCGTAGCCGTGCCAGTAAGGTCCGGTGTTCGGGTGAATGTCGATCGAGAAAATATAGGCGCCGTCGAGTACTACTTTTCCGCTGTCGTAGGTAAAAACCAGCCAACGGCGCGACTTTGCCTGGGAGTAATTTTCGTTCTCCAGGATGTAACGCTCGCCATCTCGATACAGCCAGAAACCACTCATTGCCCCGGCCGACTCCGCCTCCTCGGAGAAACGTTGTCCGGACATTGCGTCTACAAGAACGTTGTCTATCAGCGCTAAGGCGCAACCACTATCCGCGTCCATACATGACTTGAGCGCCGGGAACATTGGCCCCGCAGCCACAGAGAAAGAACACAGCAATAACGCGATCAAGACTATTTTTTTCAACTTGCCTCCCTGCATATGATTTACGGGCCTGATTGAATATGAAAAAAGGGACGTTCAGTCCCCTTCCTGAATATTCCCTGCCTCACCATTGGCAACCTGTTTCAGGTTTCGAATCCACGTTGTAATCGTTTTCGAACGAATACTTCTTTGCGGACTTGTAATTCGTATACGTCATCGCATCAACCCGGCCACCCTGAGTGACCATCTGATATTCACCTGTCAGCGCACCGTCAACCACTTCAAACCAAGTTGTCGTGTACTGGTAGGGCCTGCCATAGACCAACTCCTCTTGTTCAGTATTGCGATGAACCAGAGTGATGGCCTTCTTCGACTTGCTGTACTTGACGCCAGCACCGCTCCATTTGGCGACAGAGTCGTAATAGGTTCGGAATTCAAAATTTATGGGTTTGCCTTCATAGGAGCGGAAGCAAAAAACCTCGGTCGTGACCTCGCTATGAGCCGCCAGAGGAACGAAAGCGAGCAACGCGGAAAACAATGCAGACGAAAATTTCAAACCGAATATTCCTTTAGCGGTTTCATGAGTATCAGCAAACTATTCGGGCCTGTTAAGCACCAGGCTCAAGCGCGCCGCACTTCAGCTCTTTGATTTGCTCGTTCTTGATCGGAATCACACAGGCAAGGCGCTTCTCTCCGAGCCCACGAAGTTCCGTCAAACTGAGCGTCACGTGCAACCCATCCTCGGCAAACACATGATCCTCAAACCCGGCATCGGCGTAGTCCGTCCAAAATGCCTTGCCCTCGAAACTGCAAAACCGCTTGGAGGACAGCACTCTCCAACCGCCATTGGGCGCCAATATCTGGACTGTCAGGCATGGGCTGCCAAAGGTGCTGACATAACGCGCGACGACATCGCCAAAGCGCTGGGAGCCAGACAGGTACACCTTGTTGAGATCGACCACATCACCCGGCTCATCAGTGACGATCGTGTCCAGGTAAGCCGCACGCTCCAGACTCAGCCTGGCCATGCAGTTGTTGATCGTCGTGACATGCGCTGCCACTCCTGGCTCGATTTCCGTGGCTTCAAGCGGGCACGTGGTGTCGCGTAGCTTGATCCAGGCGCGCTGGGATTCTCTGGCCATGGCGACCAGCGCCTTACCCTGCTCAGGGTCGCGCCGTTGTTGAGCCTCAAACCGTCCCAGCAGTTTCTTGTAGCTGGCATTGAGTTGCTTATCGGCTTCCTTGCGGGCTGCCTCCACACACCGATCGACCTGGGCGCTCACGGTGATTTCCTTGCAGTCGTCCTCGGCCATCGCAAAAGAGGCAAACAGGCATCCAAAGGATAACGCGATAAAACGCACAAACATGTTCAATTTTTCATTCCCTGAATTGCGGATCGCTCAACTACGCGTTGAGGTATTTTCTGCGCCTTGCCATCGGCGCTCATCGCGTCGCGGTACTGGCTGTAATAACGCTGCGCTTCGTCTTTTCGATCAAGTCGCCATAGTGAGTCGGCCATGTTCAACATCAGTACCGTGCGTTTACCAACGGCCTCAACGCCGCGATAAAACTTCAGCGCCAACTCATCTCTACCGCCCTCGGCCAGATAAAAACCGAGGTCGTTGTAGACCCGAACATTTTGCGCCGGGGGATGGCATGCCATGTAGGACTCTGGACTTAGAAAGTTCAGGCTCGATTCGATGGACTCTGCGCGGGACTGTGCCGGCTCGATACTTGAGGCATATTTCAGCAAGTCCTTTGGGGACGTCGTCTCTAGGGTGAGAGTGAGCACATCGCCGTCTTCGGAAACCCATTGATTGCCCTTCCAGTGACCGACACCAAAAGTCGCCCAACGATCAGCCAGCACACAACCGGTCTCCATGGAAATCACAACGCAATGCTGTTGCGACTCCAGTTTTTCTTCGCCATTTTCGAGCGACAACATGCCGAACACGACGGGGTCGAGCAGTAAGGTTTTCTTGTCAGGACTGAGCCAGTCCGGGTGTCCGTCGGCGCCAACATCGGCACTGAAGAGCGGGAAGGTTTTGCCGTTGGCGGTGTACCATGCGATCGCCGAATCCACACCCGGCATCGTCCATTTTGTTGCTCTAAACGTCACGGTGTGTCCGTCGATGCCGACTATCGGTGGATCCTCGGCAAAGGCACTTGTGGCGGCAAGAAAGCTGCCGATCATCAACACCCATTTAAGGCTGGCCATAGACGATCCTCTTCACCGCCAGGCTTTCTGACATTAACTGTCTCTTCGTAACGCCATAGGCATCGATCAGCCCTTCCCGAGATCCCTTCGAACCAAAGGAGCGTTGGTTACTATCGAAGCTGTATTGCTCCAATCGTCCTGTTGTCGAGTAATAGCCGTGCCACTCCGCGCAGGCACCACAACCGCCATAGCCGCCTATAGAAACAAGACTGTCCTTGGTGCCTTCCACACAATCCATCGCCACAACAACATTGCTCAACATCTTCGTCCTCGCACCGTCGGAAGTGAGCTGTGAAACTTTGCCGATATCGCGTCGAAGCACTTTGCCGCCGATGTTGATGGTCTGGTCGGAGCAGACCGGGATGACGTGGGTTTCCGCACCATCCACCGTCACCGATCGGCACGACGAAACCAACACCACTTCAACACCGCCACACTGCATGACATCGCGCTGGGTGTAAGCATCCGTCGGCGCGGCTAAGGTTGGGGAAGAGAACAACCATGCCAGCCACCCGGAAAACAAAAGTTGATTCATTGAGAAATCCTTTTCGCCGTTAACCAGCCTGCTGTTCCGCCAAGCACTTCGCATAGCCGTCCGCAAACTTGGCATCGAATGACAATGCCACTGGCTCCTCCAACTCCGCCGAGCTATTGAGCAATACACGGGTAGCCGGGGTGTATTTGATCCAGCCAATCGTGCCGGCGCCGTCGGTGTCGAAAAACAGCTGAGCGCGCACTACTTCACCGTCGTCCTCGTCGATCAGCAAATTGACCTTGTCCTTGCCGACATAACGAAAAGGAAAATCGCTGCTCCTGACAAGCTCAGTAAGGTAGCCGTAGCAACTCCCTTCGCTGGCAATAGCGGGCAGTGAATGAGGTAATAGCGAAAGCGCGATCAGCACAGGTCGAATGAAAAACCGGTTCATCCACTCACTCCTCATCCATCGGCGAGGATTCCACATCGGTCATGCTCATCAGCCGGAATTCGTTGTTCACAAACTCGTAGTAACGATCCCGGTTACCGCTTTCCAACGCATTCCCTTGGACGTCCTCTTCACCGTCGAGCGTGATGCCGGAGACAATGATCAAGCGGCTCTCGGGCTGGTAAACCATGCCGAAGGTGCTGCCGTCGTAAGCATTGGGCAGACCGCCAACGACTTCACCGGTCTGGGCGTCCAGCACTTCGCCGCAAATCGCGCTGCCGCCACAGCCGAGCCTGTGCAGGATGTAATGGCCGGCGAAGTTGACCTTGCCTTTCAGGGCTTTCACCCGTGCCTGATCCATCATTGGGCTGCTGTTTTCTTGCGGCACCAGTTTATGGTTGGAGCCGGTGAAAACTGGCGTGACGGTGTAATCCTTGAAGGCTGGATCGGCGGCGAATGCCATGGACGCGGCAGCCAATATCAAGCTGCCGAGAAGCACTGAAAATCCTTTCACGTAGTAACTCCGTAAATGCAGTGGGGACCGTCGACTTACTCAGACTGCCCTTCATAACGCTGTGTCTGCGGATTGAATTGCCACCGATGGGGACGGGTCATGGCCTCTTTGCCCTTGTAGCGGATCTGGCCGCGCTTATCCCGGATGTAGGAGTAAATCTCGATGTCTTTTACATCGCCGCCGTTATTGGGCGAACCGTCCAGAACTTTTATCTCGGCGAAATAATCGCCCCCTACATGCTTCAAGTAACCGTGGCACTGGATGAGGAAGGCGAAGGTCGAATCACCCGCTGAACCGCGGCTTGAGTAAGAGGTGAAAATGAAGTCTTCCTGGCCGTCATCATTGAGATCGCCGCGGTACACCACCTTGCCCTCCTCCAGACTGAATCCATCAGTCTGAAGACTTGAATGTATGTCCAAGACGTAATCGGGTCTTTCCACCCATTGCGAGAGAAAATTCTTCGTATCGGTCTCCGAATTGCACAGATCCGTCGCCATGCTCACCATCGGCAACCAGGCCATACACATCAACAACAGTCGTTTCACTTCGCATCCTTCGAATTCATCAGTTCCAACTCACCATCCCGATACACCACCTCACACCCCACCCACGCCGGATCCACCTGCGGTATCACCGCCGAAGGCTTGCGCAGCTCCCGCAACAACGTCGAGCCATGCGACAAGCGCCCACCCATCCGCGCAATCACCGCCCGCGCTGTTTGGTAGTGCGCGTGCCGCCCCGGATCGAGGGTGTCTTCGAGCAGGATGTCGGCGCCGAGGATGCCTTGCACCTGCCCCGGATAAATCATGAACCCGGTGGCCTGCTCAGCACCTTCGCGACCGTCCTGCCAGAAGCTGCCGTCTCGGGCGCGCACATCCGGATGCGGCGCGAACCAGTGCTCGCGGTCGGCTAGGGGCATGGCATGGTGGAGACGGAAGAAGATGCGCATCAGGTTGTCGCGGTACCACTCGCGCACTTGCAGGTAGTAACCACGCAGGCCCGGCAGGCCGGTCGCGTTGGCGAGGCGGATCAGCCCTGACCATTGTGGGAATGGTTGTAATGGCAGCTCACTCGACGCGGGTCTAGGGGTGGCCGGATCGGTCTCCCAAGGCAATCGATGCGGACTGTTTTCAAGATTGTCGTAAGCCGTCGGCGGGCGTCCGAGCCAATCGCCGCCGCTACTCGCCAGCGCCGTGGCGATGCACAGATTGCCTTGCACCACGAATACGTAAAACCGGGTGAACCAGTCCGCCAGTTGTTGGCCATCGGCAGCCTGGGCGACGAGTTCTGCGAGTTCCTGATCAAAGCGCTGCAAGCCACTTTCCAGATTCAGCAAATGCCCGCGAGCCTTGCGTTGCATACGCAAAAACAGCGGCAACGAACGCAGCATCTTCAGCGGTTGCCACGGCAGATGCGGAGTCGCGCCACCGACTTCACCAGCGTAGTTACTCGCGCTAATGCCCCAGTCGGCCAGCCGGGCGAGAAACAGATCATTGTTGATGTAGGACGCGCCGCCGAACACCGCGGTGAACGGCTCGTTGTCCTGCAGCACCCGCGCATCCCAACGCGCCATGATCGCCGGAATACTCGCGGCGGCTCGGCGTTGGGCGTATTCCACCAGTACGCTCGGTTGTGGCGGCAGGATCTCGGCGATGTTGGCGGCGGTCAGGTGCCGGCGCCAGCCGTAGTCGCTGATCGGCCGGTATTGCAGCAACCACAATTGCGAGCCGTCCCAGGCCCATTCGACATCGCCGGGCACGTAGTGGAATACGCGCAACACGTCTTGCAGAAACTGCCACAGCAGCGCTTCGGTCAAACCGTGGGACGTGGTGAACGTGCAGCTGCGCCAGGCATCACCGAGCCGCGACAGCGTCGCCCGATCAGGGCTGACGTGACCGTCGGCCAGCGACTCCAGATGGCCTTCAACCCATTCCAGCTCCACCGACAGATGCCGGACAAACGCGATGCCGGAAACCAGCGGCGTGATGAAGCGCTGCACCACTACTTCCTCGACGCCTGCGGCGGTCAGTTCGGCGATGCGCGTCGGCACGTTGGCGCGCGGCACGCGCAGATAAGTGGTGGTCAGGCCGGCATTCGCCGAGTCGGCCTGATCTTCGCCATAACTGGAGGAGCGCACCGCCCAGGTCACGTCGGGTTGGGCGGCGAGAAACGCAGACAGACGCGGATCATCGCAATCGTTGAGGGTCAGCGCCGCCGGCACCGGTTGCCGGGCCAGTTCAGCGAGGCGCAACCGACCGCCCTTGGTGTGCGCGACAAATCCGCGCTCGCCGGACTCCAGCCACGCGGCAAATTCTGCCGGCGCGTCAATCCACGGGTAATGGCCCCAACGGGGTTTGAGGCTGATGGTCAGATCGGCGCGAGCCAGAATCGCTGACCACGCCGCCGCTTGCTCGATGCCCAACACGTTGTCCTGATCGCCCCAAACCAGCTCGACCGGATCGGTGATCCACTCCAGCAGCGGCAGCGCAGTATCGGCGCGAACCAGATCCCAATGCGGCACAAACGCACGGCAGCGCGCATAGCCGGCGCCCATGCGCTGGTACTGCGCGGGCGTCCAGGTCTGGTTGGAAAACTTGCGGGCGAATAGCGTGGGTTTGTTTGACAGCAGCCAGTGGATGGTCTTGCGAATCGGCAGTGGCGACATCAGTGCCGGCAACCGCCGCTGCCACAGAAAAGCACCGACCGGCGCCAACAGAACACTACGAGAAAAATGTCCGGGCCGACGTTGCAACGCGTGCAGCACCAGCAACGCATTGACTCCGACCGCCATGATCGCGCTGCCCTTCTGCGTCATCGCCAGTAAGGTCTGCGCGTAGTCCGCCAGATCCTCGCAGGGCGGTTGCGGGTTGGTGCCGAAGCCCGGCAACTCCAGCGGCACCACGTCGTAGCGCTGAAAGTGCGGCAACGCGTCATCCCACCAATCAGCGGCGCTGCCGTTGCCGGCCAGCAGGTACATCAAGGGCTTGCTCATGGACGATCCTCAGGTCAGATCGCGCAGAGCAGCGTCGAGGGTTGGATAACGGAATGTATAACCGGCTTCGGTCAAACGCTGCGGCACCACACGCTGGCCGTCGAAGAACAGCTGAGCCATTTCCCCGGCCAACGCACGCACTGGCGCGTCGGGAATGTGGAACCACACCGGGCGCTTGAGAACCTTGCCGGCACGGGCGGCGAACGCTGCCTGACTGACCGTTTCGGGCGCGACCATGTTGTAAGTGCCGACCAGACTTTCATCGTCGAAGGCCCGTGCGATCACCTGAAGCACATCGTCGCGATGCACCCAGCTCATGATCTGCCGACCATCGCCCATGCGTCCGCCGAAGCCCAGGCGGAACGGCAGCAGCAACGGCGCCAACGCACCGCCGGGGCCGAACACTACGCCGAGGCGCAGCACCACCTGACGCACGCCAAACTCGGTGGCCGGTTGCGCGGCGACTTCCAAACGCGCACAGAGTTCGGCCATGAAACCGTCGCCCTTGCAGGCGTGTTCGTCGAGGCTTTCGCTGGCATCGCGCACGCCGTAAAAACCGATGGCCGAGGCTTGAATCCACAGCGCCGGTTTTTGCTTGGTGTTCTGCAACCAGGTCATCAGCGCTTCGGTGGTGCCGACTCGGCTGGCGAGCAGTTGCGTCTGACGCTTGGGGCTCCAGCGCGGGCCGGCGACGGGTGCGCCGGCGAGGTTGATCACCACGTCGAAGGTTTCATCGTGGCTGAGTTCGCTTAGGGACTGCACGCTGCGAACGCGCCCGTCGAACAGATTTGCTGCTTTCAATGGATCACGTGCCAGCACACTCACGGTGTGGCCGGCGTCGAGTAATTGATTGACCACGGCCTCGCCAATAAACCCGGTGCCGCCGGTGATTAGCACGCGCTTGTAGGCGATCTCGGCAAAGGGGTTGGGCTTGCTCGACGTCTTGATTGAAGGGGATTTTCGGCGGTCATGGCGGTACAGCCAAATCAGCGGCGGCAACAGCAGCAACAGTGCAAAACCGTCGAGCCACAGGTGCGACCAGACCTGTTGTTGCGCCGAGAGCCACATGTCCTGCGGCGCCCATAACAGGATGCCCGCGATCAACCAGCCCCAGACTGCCGGGGATTTCAAGCGATTGCCCAGGTGCACCAGCGCGAGCATGTACAGCGAATAACTTTGCAGCGTCGCGCCGAACAGCGCGAGCCACCAGACTTGTTGTTCGTGGCCGGCGGTGGGCACCGCATCGGCGCCCCAGAATGCGAGTTCGAGGGTTTGCAGATAGCCGTCGAGTAATCCGGAGTGACCGGCCCAAGTCAGGGTGAGACCGGCGAGAATGTGCACGATTGCGGCGGCGTATAACCAGAGCACTAACGCGCGGCGAAGGGAGATCGAGGGGGCTGGCATTCCGTGTCCTGAGCGCATTCCTTGGGGGTGGGGAGTTTAAAGGAAAATCGCGGTCGTCAGATGCTCAAGTATTAAACGTTTAAGCGCCGCGGATTCTGGCTCAGCGCATATGAAAACGCGTTAGCCATGATGGCGGAACGCGTTTGATCACATCGCAGTGAAAAGGCGTCGGGCGCTGTAAACGCCCTTCTTCACTTAACCGCACTAAAAACAGCTGCTGGCCACTATCGGTTCGGCCACTTCGGACTGAAGTCGCTTAATCGCATTGATGCCCGAGTCGTTACCTTTGTCGGCAGCAAGCTGATAACAGGCCAAGGCGCGAGGAGTATCTTTCTTTCCTAGATCGCCGCTTTTCCAATAATCGCCTAACGAAACGAATGCGTGCGTTGATCCCATGGTGGTAGCACGAATCAACTCTTTTTCAACGTCCAGCGGGCGCTGGCAGGGTCCTGAACCGGCCAATTCATTGCCAAAACAATAGAAGCCAGCCAACGACTCAGCACCGCTCGGTGAATCAACGGCTGCTGCTTTGAAAAGAGCCTCAACTTTGCCGTATTCCAATTGCGGGGCCATACCCGACAGACTCAGCCCAGCCGCAGCCGAACTAGATATAGGATCGCCTGAAGCGGCCGCGCACAGGTAATTTTCCAAAGTCGCCTCAAAAAGTTCTCCTGTCAGCCGGTATTGCTCAAGGCCGCCCAAGCCAGCAAATCCTTGTCCGCGCTGCCAACAGAAATTCTCTGCACGACTCATTTTCCGCGTGCTGGCTACAGAAAGCTCTTTTTCAGGAATCGACCAGTCCTCAACCCCATCAAGCGTCCAGCAGGACTTCCGAGAAAAGTTGAAAATCTTGATATTGCTGTTGCCGGCGCGTTTATCCACAACGTTAACGTGGCGGTCATCCACCTTCTCGATCTCTATTCCTTCCACTTTCCCATCGGGCACAGCCACCATTAAGGGAAACGCCATATCGCGTCCCACCTCCGCAGTAACGTAAGTCACAATCCGCCCTATATCCGACGTCCCCTTTAATACCAGCAGCTTCACGGCCTGTGCAGTTAGTCGCTTCTGCGATTCGGCATTAGCGGAGAATGCTGGAAGAAACTGTGCAAAGTCTTGCGTAGGGCACGAGCCACGTCCAATTGTCGGGCCACTCCCGGTATCGGACGCGATATTGTCCAAAAACACTGAACGGTCACGACTCATACTGGCGATGCAATTGTTCACCGCTGCCACATGCACCGAAGAGCCCGGTTCCGTCTCCAACGCATCGACCTGGCAATCGGTATCGCGCAGTTTGATCCAAGCGCGCTGAGCCTCCTGAACCGTTGCCTTTTGCCTCGCCGCAAGAACTGGATCAGTTTGATACCCACCCTCGAGCCGAACCATCAGTTCTTGATAACTGGTATTCAACTGCTTATCTGCAGCAACCTTGGCACTCACAGAACATCGTTCACTCTGTGAGTTCGTAGTGATATCGGCACATGCATCGTCAGCAAATGCATGTCCCCCCAACAGAGATAAACCACCAATCAGCACGGCGGGCAGCACCGGAATAAGATATTTACTCAAGGCAAATTCCAACAATTTTTTGCGAAAGTGTATTTTTAAGTCGTGCTTATTCTTCAAGGGAGATAGCCATTTTCAGAGTAGATCCATTCAGATAAACGACTGCTTCGCGCCCATTAATATCGACAGGGGTAGGATTCTGGATCATTCCTTCATCACTAGCCTTCGCAATTTTTGTTAACGTCTTATCCGCAACATTGGCACGCCAAATAGTTTCATCACCATTCTTGAAATAAAACGTCGGCCGTGACTTGCTCCAAATCGGAGCATATATATTCCAACTGGCCTCGGGCCGACCAGCCTGCGCTATCGTTTCATACCCTGAGGTGTGCGAGTAGTACGCTTGCAATTTTCCATACTCACCACCCCAACCGAATGTCAAACCACTAACAGCATTTTCATCAGTATTTGGCCACTGCTGGAACAGCAAACTGCTTTCCAATGGCGGAGATTTTGAGCCGAGCTTATAAACCATCCCCCGCAGCTGATTCTTGGAGAGCTGCTGTCGATAGTAAAACGCCCCATCCAAGATTCCCGCGAATCTTTTCCCTTCGTCGTTTGAACCCAAACTCAAAGCACCATCAAAACCGATATCTTTCGCAATCGTGTGCAATACCGGCCTGTCGTTGCGATCAACGTACTCATATAGATTACCCCGGTACGCAATCATCGCCGCATCAAAATGCCCTTCAAACACGATGACATGCAACATGCCTGAAATTGTTTCAGCTGAGATCAAAAATCGTTCGACAGCCCCTTTTTCATTGGGAAGCCCTGTTAAATCAATGACCTTCCATGAGCGCTCAAACTGTGTGTACGGCTTATCACCCAACATTAACTTAATATCTTTCTGAGTTGGCCTAGGCGCAATAGAAACCGGTGTGAGAAAGCTTATCTGCTGAACATAAGCTTCCTCTAAACACTCGACTGACTCACAAGAATTACGCTCTGACTCAAGCCAATCACTTTCGATTATTTGCAAGGCTCGCCGATGTTTTATCGGTTTGAAGACCTCACCTAGCTTTTCATCCATTACCGACAAAGAAGGAGAACTACAAATTTTCCTCTCTACGTCCGTCGAAGCTTTGCCACATTCGAAACTCGCAGAAAACGCCACCGAACTGAAAAACAAAAAGGCTAACGGTAAAAAGCCAGGGAGCGAATATATATTTTTCATTGAATCAGCCATCGAAGAAATTTTCCCACCACGAAACGGATACGTTTACGCTCCGCCTCAAAATCAAATAATTTTGGCGCAAAAAATAAATCCGTCCCCTTTCACACGTAAAGGAAATAGCGCAAAAAAGAGAAAGAAAAGTTTGTTCATGCTCATCCAAGTCGACGCTTTCGCGCGAATGCACTGGCTTGTCCGTTTCAACGTCTGCTCTTGTCCGGAGCCAAAGCCAATTGGCGAGCACGCTCTATCGTCGCGCGAATTAGGCAGGCATCGGACCACTCACCGAAAACTGATTTATGCAATTTCGGGTCGGCTTGGCACTCCGCATCTCGAAATTTCATCCAGGCTCTTTGAGTTTCCCTCAGTGCTTTCTGACCGCTTTCGTCCAGCCGACTCATACGATCCCGATATACAGAATTCAGCAATGCATCCGCATCAGGAACCATCAGATCAATTACACCATTTCCCGAGGGAAACCACTCAACGTCCGCCAATGCCTGTTCGCTCTCATTGTTCCAATTGTAGAGGCCGTTTTCTTCGATCTTCAGTGTGGCGGATCGCTGATGGTGATTCGTCGGATCGCTCTCGCTGACCTCCGAGCGATAAACAATTTCCAAATAGATAGGGTCGGTTGTGCGCTGAGGATCATTCAATAGCGTTTGCCGAACAATGGCCCGTTGCTTATTGCTCTCAGTGATCTCTATCGAAAAGCATGGATCCGGCCCAGGACGTTCTGCGGACGCCTTCCTCTCCAGGCATCGATTACGAACCGCCATGGAAGGGGTATCCGAACCGCCACCCACATCAACGACTCTGACAAGCAACCGGACTTCCGGATCCTTGGAAAAGTCGGCCTGAAGGATGGTGGCAATCATCGTGCCCTCAGCCATGACCACAGGCGACAGTATTGAAAGTAAAAAAATGAGGCTGAATCTGAAAATCTGCATTCCTTGGCGTCCGTAAAAAACTCAGTGATCCGTTCAATTCTGAAAGAGCCTGCGACAGAAGATAGAGTCAGAACCGACAAACGGGCCAGATCTATTTAAGTTCTCAACCAAATTCAAAGCGATCGAGCGCAACAAATAAATCCGTCCCGTTTTCCTCAAAGATTTTCTCTCATGTCCATGCACTCCCTCGCATCCGCGAGGACTTTGCGCTCACCATTATTGAGGACGCACACAGGTTTTTTGAAGGTGCCTTTCATCTTTTGACAGACCGTGCTACCCGCTTCCTTATAAACACATTGCTCACCAGAAATGATCAACTCTTTACCTGGAGTCAAAGTCACAACTTTAGTACTTTCAATACGGTAAACGTTCTCGTAAATTGAATCACCGGACTGTTGAATATCTTTATAGGTACCATCCTCCAACTCCGAAGAACTAGCAGGGATGTCTCCGATATATGTGGCTTTTCCACCTTTAGCTACAGCAGAAAAAATCATAACCTGAGCGTTTAGGCCCATATCATCACTGGTTGGATAAGAAAATATAATTGCTACATTTTCGGCCCCTGCCACTTCTCTAACAACATAATCTGACCGACATCCGCGATCAGCATTATCAAGAGAGAAGACTCCCCCTTCAAAAGAAAGAGTCAAGCTAGCTTGATCGGCATTCTGATCAGCTTCTTTACATATCAGGCTATGCTCAGTTGAAGCCGAATAAGCAGCGCCACTATAAATGGACAACAAAAACACCATTAGGCGAATCATTCAAATGACCTCAGAAAAATTTTAGAAGCTTATTTGTCATTGTTTCACGAGCCGAGAAGTTCGCAGCAGCCGGCCAGGGATGAGCAGCATCGGTCCCGACTAAAGAACCGTCACCCCTAATACGGCGAGTCATTTGGGGTATGTCATTAGAGTCGGCAATTCCCAGCAATTTGTTTTTCGCCCAAAACCAGCCAGCCGTATCAATACAGGTGAAGGGCTCATCTTTTACACGATCAGGATTAACTATAATAGGCGGTCTGATTTGCGCATCCAGTTGTGCAATTGTGGCAGCATTTTGAATTGGTAGCGTCGCAGTCTGCGCGCCAGTAACTGTAGGTCCAGAAATGGTAATACCCCACCAAGAAGTGTGTTTCCACCAGTTATTTGAAAAAGTACTAGCTTGCAGCCACCCTCTGTAAACCCAATAGTTTGCATAGTTTGCCCTGCCTGTAAGCTGCTTCAAACCACGCCCTCTAAAGTCCCCACCATCATTGTATTTTATATTACCGAGCCAACCATTATAATTTTTGGCGCTGGCATAACGCCTAAAATAATCATGTGGTGTACCATTGTATAGTTCAGATACTGTATTGAGCTGACCAGACTCCACTCCTGCCTGCCCAAAAAAGTGAGAGCGTCTCAAGCGGCCAACTATTAGATATTTAGCAAGTGTTTTATTTATGTGGACAATATATTTATTAATGTTTGCATCGGACGCGGCCGGGTAAACCCCCTTCATATCGCTCTTGGTAAGCCAACCACACTGGCTGAAGGTACGGATAAATTCTTTAGGAGGAAAATGCCAATGCATATGATCGATCCCTACCAATGCTGCCTCCTCCCAGAATCCCAAGGCTTGCTGGTGAGACTTCAACTTTGCGTATTGATCTTCCGGCAGCGGACCGCCCTCCGCAACCTTCTTTAACCAATCATATCGAGTATCAAAGTCATTTCTACACCACTCACTTGGGAATTTGCACACTAGTCGCTTTACACGATCTTGAACTTCAGACTTTTCAAGTAATGACTGCGTCAACTGGCGCTCTGCGACGTATCTAGTTGAAAGATCCTGCTGCTCATTAGCCGAAAGAGTTGCATATGCGGGAGATTTGGCGATGCTAACAGCATCTAGATTATCAGAAACGACTTTACCAGCATCCAAATTTAATACAGCTCGGATGAATTGAGATTGGCAGTGGCTATCAGCGTCTGTATCGTCATCTACTAACTGCCACCCTTGCCAATGCGGAAAATCTGCATCGCTAAATTTAGTCACAGAAAAAGAATTGAGATCTATCCAACCAGCCTTACTTTCCTCACCAGTTTTTCCTGGAATTTTTATTTTCCGCCAATGGGCCGCATCAGCTGGCATAAGTTGGTCACCGCTCAACACTCTACCGAACCTAAGCAGTTCGAATCCCGCGCTAGGCGACTTTGGAAACTTTTCGGTCGCTGTGTTATATAGGTCGTATTCATAACTACCACTCTCGGCCTGCGAGCCTAGCTCAAAGCCAGAATGGCTATATGTAGTAAGCTTGCACTGCCCTTTGGCGTAACTCATCCTAAGGAACATGCCATTTTGCAGCTCCGAAGCTAACGACCAATCATACCCCTGAACTGAATCGTTGACATTTGATGTGGGCGCCCCAGCTTCCTGAATCGGGGCTGGCCCCGAAGGCATGGCGGGGCATCTATATACAACGGGAGAATCATTCTGTGCTGATAGAATATTATTTGGCGCTCTTTCATAAATAAGAACCTCTGGAGGAATAAAAAAATAAGTATCTCCCCAAACGCAATCTGAGCGCCCATGACCTGTCTGAAATTTTAAATCCCTTTCTTTCCTACCTACTAGATTCTCAATTTGGCCTTGATCAGCGACTACTTCAAAATGAATTCTCCCGCTCTCTCCATATATACTACCCGCCTCACCAATTTTATCTTTACGGGCAATCGCTTTACCCTTCTGTGGCGCTGCAATTAATATTTTCGAAAGGTGCATGTAAATAGAAAAAAATACGACCTTCGCCTTTTCGCCTTCACCTATTTCTGTTTCATGTCGAATAACCACACATCCGTCATCAGTCCATTTGTTCCGATAGCGTAATGCATGATCTGGAGGCGCAGTGCTTTCAAGGGTAGGCTGACGAAAATAAACCAGAGTGCCATCTGAGATAGCCTTTACGGGCAATGTACCCCCTCCTTCTTGAGGAGCAGTTAGATGGATGCCACCATGCCAATTAAGGTCAAAACTCAGCGGATAACCACCATCACCAGGAATGCCACCCACCATGGCACGTGCCAGATAAGCGTCGTCGGTTTCACCCGCCACTGGAGCAGGAATAAAGGGAGGGCTAATGATCATTCAAAAAATTCCTTGTTCATATTGTCGCTTGTCCGTCCGCTCAAAGCGAGAAAGGGTAATCAACTGTCGGCTTAACCTTCTCAGGCACCGCATTCCCCAACGCCTGATCCATCAAACTCCCCGCCTTATCCTTATCCGCCGCCCCCGGCAGCACCGGCGGTTTAATCCCGATCCCTGTGCCGGAGCCAGCCGAGCCACCCGCGTTGATTTTGATCACCGGCCCAACCACCGTCACGCCACCGCCATCGAGCTTGATAAAGCTCCCACCCCCAAGAATGGTCAGCTCCGTCCCCGCCTCAATAACAATCTTGTCCCCAGCCTTGAGGTGAATCTCTTTGCCCACACTGGTCAGTTGCGCAGTCCCCAACTTCACATGCTGGTTCTGCCCAACCGTGAGGTGATCATCCAGCTTCGCTTCAACCTTGCGGTCGGAGATCGTGGTGCGGTGTTCTTCGGCCTTCAGCTCGGTGTAGGTGTTCTTCACCACCGTGTCATGACGTTCATTCCCGACCCGAATCTTCTGATCGTGCTCAATGTTTTCATCCCAATCACGCTGGGCATGAATGTAGATCTGCTCCGCACCTTTCTTGTCTTCGATGCGCAGTTCGTTATACCCACCACCACCCGGCGAGCTAAGCGTTTTGAAGACGCTGCGGGTTTTGTTTGCCGGCAAGGCGTACGGCACCGGGTTTTCCTTGTGGTACAGGCAGCCGGTGACGAGGGGTTGGTCGGGGTCGCCTTCGAGGAAGGTGACGAGGACTTCCATGCCGATGCGCGGGATGGAGATGGCGCCGTAGCGGTCGCCGGCCCAGGAGCTGGAGACGCGCAGCCAGCAGCTGGTTTTGTCGTCGGCGAGGCCTTCGCGATCCCAGTGGAATTGCACTTTGATGCGGCCGTATTGGTCGCAGTGGATTTCTTCGCCTTTGGGGCCGGTGACCATGGCGGTCTGGCTGCCGAGGACGCGTGGTTTCGGGTGTTCGAGGGCCGGGCGGTAGAACACGTCCCACGGGGTGGCGAGGAAGGTGTTGCGGTAGCCCTGATGGAAGTCGTCCTTGTTGTCGGTGGTGTCGCTGGTCACGCCTTCTTCGAGGACTTGCGGCTGTTTGCCTTCGTGGAAGATTTCGGTGAGCAGCCACAGGTCGTTCCACTCGCTGCGCGGGTGGTCGGACAGGGCCATGAAGTGGCCGCTGACCAGTTTGGTCTGGTCGCCGCGACCTTCGGCCTGACGGTAGTCGGCGCGGTGGCGTTCGAGGGCGCGCTGGCTGAGGAACTTGCCACGGGCGCGGTCGATGAAGCGACCGGGGTAGTCGTAGTCTTCCAGATCTGGCTCAGTGCTCTCGCCTTCGGGTTTGTACGCGGATTCCATTTGCAGGCGCGGTTTTTCGAAGTCGTAGTCGCGGCGCGTGGTGCGGCTGGTGCGGGTTTCCAGGCGCAGTTTGAAGCCTTTGATCACCGGTTCTTCGGCGATCATGCCGCTGCCTTGCACATACGCGGTCGGCTGGCCGAGGTCGGGGAACACGGTCTGGTCGTCGCCGAACACCAGCAGGTGGCCTTTGTCGCTGTGCTGGAAGTGGTAGTGAATGCCTTCCTCTTCGCACAGGCGCTGAACGAAATGCAGGTCGGTTTCGTCGTACTGCACGCAGTAGTCGCGATCCGGGCACGGCTGGCTGAGCTGGAAGCTGTAGGCGTTGCCCTTGATGCCGTGCTCTTCGAGGATCAGCGCGATGATTTTCGGCGCCGACATCTGCTGGTAGATGCGCTGGTTGGTGCGGTGATGCAGGTATTGCAGTTGCGGCACCATCGACACTTTGTAGCGGGTCAGGCGCTTGCCGGCATCGCCTTGGGCGACGCGGTAGATCTGCCCGTGGATGCCCGAGCCTTGTGGATCGAATGCGAGAAACGCCTGTTTGTGCAGCAGTTGTTCGAGGTCCAGATCAGGGTTTTCGCTGACCAGTTCGAGGTCGAAACGATACGGCTGGCTGATGCCTTCGGTGCCGGTGAACGACAGCACTTGCAGGTCGCCCACGTAGTCTTCGACCTTGAGGCTGAAGTGGGTTTCGTTAGCTGGGTTGAACATAAAGTGCTCCCTGTTCGAATGTCGTCCGTTACGCCCGAAGTCGCAACCGTTGCAGCCAGGACGAAGTGGCGCCCAAGGCGTCACGCAATTGTTGGGCAGTGATGCTGCGTTCTGCCGGGTCGAAGCTCAGCGCGGTTCGCAGCGCTGGCCAGCTGTGTTTGGGTAAGTTCGCCGGCGCTTGCAGCTCGCGCTCCAGGTGCTCGTCGCGGGCCTGGATCGAGGGCAGGCGGCGGAACGGGTGTTTGCCGCCCGCCAGTTCATAGATCACGCAGGCCACGCCGTACACGTCCGCGCTGGCCGACAACGGTTGGCCCTCAAGCAGTTCGGGGGCGGCGTAGCCCGGGGTCCAGGCGTTGAAGCGTTCGCGGCTCAGGTGCGGCAGGCCGGGCAAGGTGCCCTCCTCTGCCTGGCCCAAGCCGAAGTCAAAGAGGCGCAGGCCGTCTTCGCTGAGCATGACGTTGCTCGGTTTCATGTCACCGTGCAGCACGCCGCGACCGTGGGCGTAGGCCAGCGTATCGAGCAGCGGCAGGACGATGTCGCGCAGTTCTTGCCACGGCAGGCCGAGGGGCCGCTCGCAGAGCAATTTGTCCAGGGTCAGGCCACGCATGTATTCCATGGTGATGAAGGCCCGCTGGCAGTCGGTGTCGACTTCAAAGGTGTGCGCACGCACGACGTTGTCGTGGCGCAGGCGTCGGGTCAGGGCGAACTCGCTGTAGAGCAAGGCACTGGCGTCCGGCGATTCGGCAAATTCTTCGCTGAGGATTTTCAGCGCAATGTAAGGATCGGGATCACCGAACTGTTCGTGCAGCAGATCCCGCGCCCGGTAAACAGCGCCCATGCCACCGGCCCCGAGCAGGCGCTCGAGGTGGTAGCGACCGGCGAGTACATCCGGCAGTGCACCGATGCTGGCCTTGGTTGGCGCCAGCAAAGGCTCTGCTTTGTTCTCCTTGGCGAAGGCGAAGTAGGTCAGGTTGTTGGCCTGTTCTTCGCTCATCAGCAAGTCATCGATTGGCGATTCGATATTGGTCATTGGCGGATCACCACGGCTGTCAGGTTGTCGCGCGCGGCGCCACGCAAGGCGCCGTCGAACAAACGTTCCAGCGCCACGTGCGGCGCGCTGAGGCTGAGGGCGTTGCCGAGGGCATCGCTACTCAGGCCCTGATACAAACCATCGCTGCACAACAGGAACGCATCGCCCGGATAGACCTCGAGTTCGAGGACATCCAAGGTCAGCTGTTCGGCGGCGCCAACGGCTCGGGTCAAGGCCTGAGCCGCCGGATGCGCCGCCGCCTGTTCAACGCTCATTTGCTGTTCGTCGATCAGTTGCTGTTGCAGCGAATGATCCTTGGACAGCTGATACAGCCGCTGCCCGCGCCACATATAGCAACGACTGTCGCCGGCCCAGATGCAGGCCGCGCGATTGCCTTCCATCAGCAGCGCCACGACGGTGCTGCCCATGATGCTGTCGTGGCGTCCGGCGGTGACCGTCAACTCCTGCCCCAAACGCCGGTTCAGCCAGTGCAGGCACTGGCGGATGGCTTTGAGGCGTTCGTCGAAATCCTCGTGTTGCGGCAATTCAGCCAGGCTGGCGACGATCAACTGGCTGGCGATGTCGCCACCCTGATGACCGCCCATGCCGTCCGCGACCACCCACAGCCCCTGCTGCGGCGAGTCGAGGAAGGCATCTTCGTTGCGCGCCCGCACCTTGCCCGGGTCGGTACGCGCCGCGCTGCGCCAGGCACTGGCCACCAGCATCAGAGCTGCACCGGCATACGGAAGGTACGCAGCACGCCCATGTCGAACGGGTTCGGCGTGCGCTGGCTGGTCAGCAGGTAGTTGGCGCGCAGGCCACCCACGTCGGCTTTCAGCACCAGCACGTCGCGACCGCTCAGGTACTCGGTCTGCATCAGGTCGAACAGACGGAACAGCGACCATGGGCCGGAGTTCTTCTCGATACCGATCGGGCGCCCGGCCATTTTGTCCATGACCAGACTGGTGCGACCGTCTTCAGCATCGGTCGGCCATTTGAACGACATCGGCAGGATCGGACCGTGGCGGTATTCCATGGTCTTGTCGCCGAACTTGAACTCGGATCGGCTGACGGCCGGGTCGAGGGTGTACGGCTCCAGTTTGAACTGCACGGTCGGCTCGGCCGGGTTGATCGAGAAGAAGCTCTGGCGAATCGTCAGGGCTGCCGCCATCTGGTCGAGATACATCTTCGACACCGGCAGGCTGTGGCCGTCGACGCTGCGCATCCGGTAGTTACCCGGATCACCGCTGACGAACGGACGCATGTAGCTGTCGAAGAAGCGGTCGACAGTGCCTTGAGCCCGGAAGAACTCGCGGAAATCGCTGATCGCCACGTCGCTGGTGCTGCTGGCGCTGAACGGATAACGCTTGCTGATGGTTTTGCCATACACGCTGTACAGCTCGTTCTGATAACGGCCGTTCAGGTATTGGTAAGCATCGTTGAGTACCAGACGCCACGAGTCTTCGGCCAGCACGTTGAACCACACGCTCAACGGGCGCGGCAGGCGACCCGAGGCCGCACGCAGGTTGGTCAGCGCATCACGCTGGCCGCTCATGCGGGTCTTGGCCATTTCGAACGCGGCTTGTTCCGGCGTACTGGAACGGGCCAGACCGGACAGTTGCAGTTGCAGGTCGTTGAGCGCGCTGAGGGCCGGAGTGAGGTCCGCCGCCGGGCCGTTGTTGTCATCGAGCAAACGATGCAGCGGTTCGAAGCGACGTTGCAGCGACTTCTTCGCGGTGTCCGGCAGGGTCTTCGCCACGTTCAGGGCCGAAGCCTTGTCCGCCACTGCAGACGCCAGTTTGCCGACTTTGCCCAGTTTGCCTTTCTGCCCCGCCAGTGCATCAGCGGCATCGCCGGCTTCATCCACCGGATCGGCGGCGGCCTGGAAGCGCGTGTTCTCGCGCACTTCAGTGAGCAAGGCCAGTACCGGCGAGTTGGCCGAAGTCAGGCCCGCCAGTTGCTCGGCGCCTTCACCGGCGTCGCTGATTGGCGGCAGTGCAACCTGACCGACGGCTTCGCTCCAGTAGTTGGCGTAGTCGCGGAAATACAGTTGCTCCAGCTCGACCATCAGACGACGCAAGTCCATGTCGCTGATGCCTGCGCCTTCGCCCAGCACCCAGTTGTCACGCAGGATGTCGGTGACCAGCGCCGAGCCCTGCACCGAGAAATACTGTTGATAACCGGTTTGCGTGTAGAAACCCGGGATCACGTATTCGGTGCCGATAAACAGCGAGCCTTGTGGACCGAGGTGTTGGCTGAAGCGATAGTCCGGCAGGTTGCGTGCCTGCTCGCGGAGCATGCGGTAAACCACCGTGGCCAGCGATTCGCTGCGCAAGACCTGACGCGCCTGGGTAACCAATTGGTCGTTCAGCGGGTAGATAAACGGCTGCTGCAGCAGACGTTCCAGATGCGCGTTCAAACCGTTTTGCACAGCGGTGTTGCCGGTGTAGCGCGTCGACCAGTCAGTGGCGACCCAGTCCTTGAGCCACGCCGCATCGCGACGGTCCTTCATGTTCAGCATCAGGTACGCGCGCAGGCTGTTGAGCAGGCGGTCGCGGTCCTTCATGTTGGCGCGGATCTGCCCTTCGAGCATCGTCGCCACCCGTGGCAGCAGTTGCTTTTCAAGCTCGCGCTCGTAAGCCTCCTTGACCACTGGATTGACGTCTTCGCCCTGATACAGACCGCCACGTTCGTGGTACGAAACGTCGCCCTTTTTCGGGAAGACCTGTGTCGCGGCGTAGCTGCTGTCGAGGGTTTTCAGCACGCCCATGGCGTCATCACGCGGCGACAATGCCGTGCGCTGCTGCGTCCAGTTCTGCGCCAGATTGCGCAGGTTTTCCAGACGCTCGTAGTTGGCCGAGAAACCGCCCGCCCACAGCATGCCAAACAATGCCAGTGCCGCCAGTGCGCCGACGTACAACGCACGCTGGCCCCAATGGATGCGGCTGCGTTCGCGCTTGTCCAGACCGGCCAGATCGGCTTCGGGGAAAATAACCTGGCTGAGCAAATGATGGATGAACCGCGAACGGCCGCTGCGCAAGGTCGGCAGCACACCGGCGCTCATGCCGAGGCTGGCGCCGATGCCGGCGGTGGTCGCGTCCATCTCTTGGGTCAGGTGCGGCGCGCTGGTCAGGTAGAAACCACGCAGTTGCGTGGCACGCTGGTAACGGTTGCCGGTGAACGCCATGTCGACGAACAGGCACAGGCGTTCGCCGATCTGCCCCAGTTGATGCGGGAAGTCGAGGATGCGGCCACGGCGCTGAGTATCGCGCTCGGAGTGCATGCGCATGATCACTTGGCTATTCAAGCGACGCAGCAGTTCTTCGAACTCGTTGCGCAGCACGGCCACGTCGGTGCCGACCTGTTCCTTGCGGAAACTGGTACCGAGCACCTGATCGCTTTCTTCGCGGGTCAGTTGATCGAAGAACTCGTCGAAACCGAGCAGCTTGTCAGCCTTGCTCAGCACCAGATACACCGGCACGTCGACGTGCAGCTTCTGATGCACGTCTTGCAGACGACCACGCACCTGGCGCGCGAGGGTATCGATGTCCTGCTCACTGCCGCCGAGCAGGGTTTCCACCGGAATGGTCACCAGCACGCCGTTCAACGGACGCCCGCGACGACGTTTGCGCAGCAACTCCAGCAATGTCGTCCAGGCACTGCCGTCGACTTCCGCGTCAGGCTGGGTCAGGTAACGCCCGGCGGTGTCGATCAACACACCGTGGTCGGCGAAGTACCAGTCGCAATGACGAGTGCCGAGGGTGTCGCGAGTCAGCTTGCGGTCGATCTTGTTGATCGGGAATTCCAGACCGGAAAAGTCCAGCAGACTGGTCTTGCCCGAGGCCTGCGGACCGATCAGCAGGTACCACGGCAAGTCACTGCGCCAGCGTTCGCTGCGGCCGCGATACAGGCTCGAGGTCTTCAGGGTTTTCAGCGCGTCTTTGAAGCGCGCCTTCAACTCTTTCTGCTCTTCGTCGATCAGCTCTTCGCGGCGGATACGATCCTGGCCGTCCTCGCTTTCTTCAACGGCTTTCTTGCGGATACCCGCGCGCCAGCTGACGAAGACCATGGTCAGGCCCCAGATCAGGAACAGCACGCTGATGGTCAGCAAACGCGAGGTCGCGCTCTCCCAGAACTTGTAGTCATCGACCGCCAACAACGGGCCGACAAACCACACCAGCAGTGCCACGAACAGCACCAGCAGCAAGGTCCAGACCCAGGTCTGGCGCAGGAAGGCGCCGACTTTCTTGAAAAACTTTTTCATCACACGTCCCTGTTTACGGCTGCGACTGCGGTTGCACCGCGGCCGGATCAAGCGGCTGATAAGGTTGCAGAACGGTGTCGCGCTGCTCGCCCAAGACCCAGGCGAAGCCCGAATACATCACCACCAGGCAGACGAGAGTGAACAACACCACCATCCACGCCGGCACGATGCGCACCAGGTTGCGACGCTGATCGTTGAGACCTTCCCAGTGCGGCGACAATTCGCGCGGTACGTCGCCACGCAACTGACGGATCTGCCGGTACAGGGCGTCGCGGATGCCTTCGAGTTCGAGCATGCCACGCGCCTGCACGCGGTACTTGCCTTCGAACCCGAGGGACAGGCACAGGTACATCAGCTCGAGCATCGGCAGGTGCTTGACCGGGTTTTTCGACAACCGATCGAGCAACTGGAAAAACTTCTCGCCACCGAAGGTCTCGTTGTGGAAGCTGCTCAGCAGGCTCATCTGCGACCACTCGCTTTCATTGCCCCACGGCGTGGTCACGACCGCTTCGTCGACCACGGTGCAGAGCACGTAACGGGCGGCCATCACCTGGCTGCTTTCGGCGCCGTTGTGCAGGGCGCGCACTTCAAACAGTTTGAGCCCGGCAGTCAGACGCTCGTTGAGCGCGTACAAGTCTTCGCGGGTTTCGCTGTGCTTGAGGCGCACCACTTCCGAGAGCAGCTCGGACGAGGCAGCGACCAGCGAATTGAGGCTGATGTTGAACGCTTCTGCCGGGCGCAGGCGCGCGGCGTAGATCATGCGTTCTTCCAGTTGCTCGAAACGCGGCGGCGCGGCGAAGTCGGTCAGCGGACTCGCTGCCGGTCCGTGGCCTTGACGATCGAGCAGGACGGTTTTGTCGTCCTGGCTGTAATCCGTTTCCTTGATCATGTCGGTCAGTTCCTGATGGCCCAGAATTTCAGTTCAAGCTCGGCGAATTCGCCGGACACGTGGAACGCGAAACCGCCGGAGCGCTCGAGTTGTGCCAGGTCTTCGGAACTGAGTTCGAGGATGAAATAGGTTTTGTTCGAGTGGAACGCGATCTGCCGCGGGGCCACCGGCAACGGTTTGACCTTGATCCCCGGCAAGTGCAGGTTGACCAGTTGGCGGATGCGCTCCACCGGGCCGACCTTGAGGTGCGCCGGCAAGCGATGGCGCAGTTCTTCGGAATCGCAGTTGGCACTGGCCGCCAGCACGAACGAGGCCGAGCCGAGCAGTTTGTGGTCGTGCAACGGCGAGACGATGATGCCGTACTGACGCGCTTGCAGGATCAGTTCGATGGCGTGCTGTTCGAGCACCATCGACAGCACCTGACGAATCGCTTCCATCAGCTTGCGGAAGCTCGCGCCCTGGTCGGCGTGGGAGTAGCGGCTGTCCAGACGCGGACGTTTGCTCTCGCCGGAGAAGGTCGCCAGATCGCCGAGCATGGTCAGCAGCGTGCGATACAACTCTTCCGGGTGCACTTGCTCCAGGCCGAGATAGTGACGCAGCAGCAGTTCGGTGCGGTTGATCAGTTGCAGCATCATGAAGTCGCCGACTTCGGCGCCGCCAACCTTGCCGTTGGAGCGAATCCGCTCGGCAATCGTGTCGCCACGGTGGCTGAGCATGCTGATGACTTCTTTCAGGCACGACAGCAGATAGCTGGAAGCGTGGGCCTGAATGTAGGTCGGCACGAAGTCCGGGTCGAGGCTGATCACGCCGTCGGGCGTGGTGTCGAGCACGTCGCAGATTTTCAGCTTCACGTAGGCCTGATCGCTCTGCTGCTCGCCGAGCAACAGTTTGAAGTCCGGGCGACCGCAGCTGACCTGGCTGGCGGAATCGTCGCCGGCGTTGGAATCGGCCACTTCGGCGTCGTACGCGGTATAACGCGCCAGCACGTCGGATTGCTCCGGACGGCGCGACTCGATGTGGTTACCGGTGACCAGCGGCAGCGCCAGGTAGATCGGCGTGTTGCCGGTGTTCGGCGGTACGTCCAGCGCCAGCGGCTCGGTGTTGCCACCGAGTTCGAACAGGCTGCCGTCCGGCAGAATCCCCGAGGCTTCACTGATCACCAGTTTGCCCATGTTGAGGAACTGCAGGTCGATCTCCAGATTGAGGAAACCCCAGGTGTAGCCACCGAGCAATTGCGTGCGGGTTTTCATCTGGTGATCGTAATAACGATCGTTGTGCTGGAAGTGCTGCGGACGCAGCAGCATGCCTTCCTGCCAAATGACTTTATGGGTATTCATGTTCAGTCATCCGCCTTGGCGAGCACTTGATGAGTGTTACGGATGCCGGTCTGGTCCAGGGTCAGATCGACTTCGGTGACTTCCAGCGGCGTGATCTGCACCGTGTAGCGCCATTGGGTTTCCGGCAAATCGCGGTAAGCGGCGAGAACGCCGACATAACTGCTGCCCTCTTCCACCTTGAGTTTCATCTCCACGGTTTCACCCGGGCGCAGTTCGAGTTCTTCGCTGGCCACCAGATCCGGGTTGAGGGATTCCTTGGCGCGCTCGTAGAGGCTGAAGAAATCAGCGTTCTCGAAGGTCACCGGATGCTTGAGTTCGAACAGGCGCACAACAATCGGCGACGGGCGCCCGTTGAGGTCCGGGTTGAGCTGATCGCTGCCGGTCAGCTTCAGGTTGATCTTGGTCACTTTCGAGTACGGCGACAGCGACGAGCAACCGGCGAGCAACACCAGCACGGTGAGCGCCGTCAGCGTCTTGAAAAAAGCGGTCGAGCGGCGAGACATGCGCATCATCCTTGGTGGTCGGTGTGGAGGGTGGAGATCAGGCGGATCTGTTCTTCGTAGGCTTGGGCGAAGTCGCGGGCCAGCAGGCGCTCGCTCCAGTCATCGTCCTGACGCAGCGCCTGGTGATAACGGCCGAACGCTCTCCAGCGCCCGCCCGATGTCGCGATCAACGGCTTGTTGTCGCGCTCGAAACGCAGGGTCAGTTGCTCCGGCGAGAAGTGCTCCAGGGTGCCGCGCACGGCGGCGCGGCTGGCGGTCAGCAGTGCGACTTGATGCGCCTGCAGGTCGCGGAACGCGCGGGAGATGGCTTGCTCGGCCGGCAGATGGCCGGGCTTGCTTGGCTGCAACAGAATCTCCAGTGCTTCGCTCGGGTCGACAGCGAATTTCAACGGATTTTTGTTGGTGCCTTGCACGGTGGTCTGGGCCAGACGCAGTTCGTTTTTCAGCTCCGAGCGGGTACGCAGGCTCTGCTGCAAACCGCCGATGCTTTGGCGCAGCAGACGCGCGGCGTTCAACGCCAGGGCTTCGCGCTCGTCGTGGCTGAGGCCTTTGACGTCGACACCCAGCGCCGCACCGAAGTGCTCCCAGAAACCCTCGCTTTGACGCTCAACGGCTTTTGGTGCCGGAGCAGGCTCAGGTTCGGCAGGCGCGGCGATCAGTTCCGGCACCATCAGGCTTTCCATGTCGATGCGCGCGTAGTCGGCGCGCTGACGGGAATCTTCAGGTTTGGTGTTCGGCGCCAGCAGCTCGTCGATTTCCGAGTACACACGCTCTTGCTGTTCGAGGGCGTTGAGCGGATCGAGATCGAGGAACGCGTCGTCGGGGATGATGCTGCCGGCCGCGCGCGGGCGCCCGACCTCACCGTCGAAAGTTGCCGGGTCGCGCACCAGCCGTGCGCGGATTTCGAAGTCGCCGAGCACATAGGTGCTGCCGTGCTCGATACGCACCGGTTCGCCCTTGTGCAGGCGTGCGCCGCTCTCGCCGTCCTGGACACCGTTGCTGCTGGTGTCGGTGAGGAAGAACGTGCCCTCGCGGTAACTGACAATCGCGTGGTGATTGGACAGGTGACGCTTGCGGTCGGGGATGATCCAGTCGCAGTCCTCGCCTCGCCCGATCACGCCGCCGGCCTGTTTAAAGGTCTTCTGGCACAACTCGGTGGGCACGAACTGCTTGGTGTTCAGCATTTCGAAAACCAATTCCATGTTTGATGCTCCTTGCGGTCACTTGCCGCGATTGACCGCTTGCGGATCACCCAACGGGCGATAGTCGTTGTCGTTGAATTTGTAATTGCCGCTACAGCCGCCAAGGCCGCATAGAACGACGAGGGTCAGCAGGACAGCGTGCCAGTGACGAACAGACATCAGAGGGTCTCCAGGTGTAGACAAAGCACAAAGCGCCGACCCTTGCGGGCGGCGCTGAAATTGGTTTTTGCGGGAAAATCGATGATCTTTTGCCTACCCATCGAAATCTCCCAGATTGATATTCAGGCGGCCGAGGCGGTACAGCAGCGTGCGTCGCGGCAGGCCCAGTTCGCGGGCGGCGAGGGTCTGGTTGCCGTCGTTTTTGCGCAGGCAATCGAGCAACAAGGTGCGTTCGACCTGCTCGAGGCGTTCGCGCAGATTCAGGTGGCTGTTGTCTTCCGGCATCGGTTCCATGCGCAGGGAGAAATGCTCGGCGAGCAACTCGCCGCCTTCGCACAACAACACCGCCCGCTCGACCAGGGCTTTGAGTTCACGCACATTGCCGGGGAAGTTGTAGCCGGACAGATGTTCCAGGGCGCCGCTCGACCAGCGCACCGGATCGCGTTGCAAATACGTGCAGGTTTTCTCGGCGAAGTGCTGAGCCAGTTCGAGGATGTCGCCTTCACGCTGACGCAGGGCCGGCAGCTCGATCGGGAATTGCGCGAGGCGGTAATACAAGTCCTCGCGGAATTTGCCTTCGCTGACCAGCGTCGACAGATCGCGGTGCGTCGCGGCGATGATGCGTACGTCGATCTTGTGCGTGTCGTTGGAACCCAACGGACGAATCTCGCCTTCCTGCAACACGCGCAGAATCTTCGCCTGCAACGACAGCGGCATGTCGCCGATCTCGTCGAGCAGCAGCGTGCCGCCATTGGCCGCATCGAACAGGCCGGCACGATCACGGTCGGCGCCGGTGAACGCGCCTTTGCGATAGCCGAACAGCTCACTTTCAAGCAGGTTTTCCGGGACCGCTGCGCAGTTCTGCACGATGAATGCCTGGGACCGACGCGGGCCGCAATCGTGAATCGCCCGCGCGACGACTTCCTTGCCGGTGCCGGTTTCGCCGCGCAACAACACGGTGTAAGGGCTGTGCAGAACTTTGCTGATCAGCGAATGGGTCTGGCGCATCGCCGCGCTTTTACCGATCAGGCCATAGCCACTGATGCTCGGCACACTGCGCGCGACCGTTGCCGATTCCGCCAGCGGCTGGCGCAGGCGTTGCAGCAAATGCAACTGTCCGAGCACAAACGAGCCGAGCTGGCCGAGGGAATCAGCGAAGCCTTGCAGGTTGGTGCGACGACGGCTGGCACACAGCAGCAGACCTTCGACAGCCTTGTGCTGATTGACCAAAGGCACGCACAACAGTGACTGCCACGGCGAGGTCGCCGCCGGCAGGAAACTGGTTTCGTGCAGGCTGCCGCTCAAGTCGTCGAGGCACACCACGCGGTTCTGGCACAGGGCGAATTGCAGCAGTTGCTCACCGTTGTAATCCGCCGGCAGGCTCGCCGCTTCCCGTGGTTGCAGCGCACCGTCGAGGCATTCGGCGTTCATCCCCAGGCACGTGTGGGTGGCGTCGAGCAAATACAGTTGCGTCAGTTCGCAACCGCTCAGCTCGGCCAGCCCGCGCACAAAGTCACCCAGCAACGCAGCTCCGTCCGCCGCCCGCGACAGACTGGCGAACTGCGCCAGCAACGCTTCGGCATAGACCAGTGGCTGCGGCACCTGAGTGAACATCACGCCCACCTCAGGCGAACTCGCACGTCACGCTGGCTTCACCGTCGAGCGTGGCATGCACACGCTTGAGGCTTTCACCGGTGGCCATGGCATCGAGCAAACGATCCGCCACCAGCGGCAGCACGTGCTGATCGAGCAGATGGTCGATCAGGCGCGCGCCGCTGTCGCTTTGCGTGCAACGCTCGGACAGGTGATCGACAAGGTTCTGGCACCAGCTGAAATCCAGCTGACGACGGTGGAGGCGCTCGCCGAGACGACCGAGTTTGATCTCGATCAGCTCGCGCAATACCGGGCCGCCGACCGGGTAGTAAGGCACCACTTTCATCCGCGCCAGCAGCGCCGGTTTGAAGTGTTTGCTGAGCACCGGGCGAATGGTTTCTTCGAGGACTTCGGCAGTCGGGCGTGCGCCGTTCTCGCAGAGGTCGCTGATCTTGTCGCTGCCCAGGTTCGAGGTCATCAGGATCAACGTATTGCGGAAGTCGATCTCGCGACCTTCGCCGTCGTTGGCCACGCCTTTGTCGAAGATTTGGTAAAACAGGTTAAGCACGTCCGGGTCAGCCTTTTCGACTTCATCGAGCAGCACTACCGAGTACGGCTTCTGGCGCACGGCTTCGGTGAGCATGCCGCCCTCGCCGTAACCGACGTAGCCCGGTGGCGCACCGATCAGGCGGGAAACGGTGTGCTTCTCCTGGAATTCGGACATGTTGATGGTGGTGATGAAACGATCACCGCCGTACAGCAAATCAGCGAGCGCCAGCGCGGTTTCGGTTTTACCGACGCCGCTCGGGCCGACCAGCAGGAACACGCCGACCGGTGCGTCAGGTTTGTTCAGGCCGGCAGCGGTGGCGCGCATCGAGCGATCCAGTGCGTGCACGGCTTGTTCCTGACCACGGATGCGCGTGCGCAGGTCGGTGGCGAAACTGGCGACTTTGGCGTTGTGTTCGCGGGCCAGTTGCGCCAGTGGCACGCCGGTCCAGGCGCTGATCACTTCGGCGACCAGACGCGGGCACACTTCGAAGCTGACCAGACGCTCTTTGACCTGGGCCGCGGTCAGGGCGCTGTGGGTTTCGTTGAGTTGGGCTTCCAGAGCTTCGACGCTCTGGCCTTCTTCGACTTCGGCGGCAACGGTTTCGATCACGGTGCCTTCGGCGTCTTCTTCAACGGTGACCACAGCCTCGACGGCTGCGGCTTCGCGGGCCTTGGCCAGTTGCTGACGCAGTTCCAGCAGGCGCTCGGCCAATGCTTTCTGTTCAGTCCACAGGGTTTCCAGCGCGACCATTTCGCTTTCGGCTTCGTCCAGACGCGCTTCCAGTGCATCCAGCGCTTCGTGGTCGATCAGCAGACCGGCCTCGGCATCGCGACGCAGGGCCTGACGCTGACGGCCACCTTCAGCCAGTTCGCCACGCAGGCGCTCAAGGCTTTCCGGGGCTGCAGCGAGGCTGATGCGCACGCGGGCGCAAGCAGTGTCGAGGACGTCGACGGCTTTGTCCGGCAGTTGCCGACCGGCCAGATAACGTGCGGACAATTCCGCCGCCGAGACCACCGCGTCATCACGCAGGTAGATGCCGTGGCTCTTCTCGTACACCTGAGCCAGACCACGGAGGATGGTCACCGCTTCGCTGACGGTCGGTTCGTGCAGTTGCACTGGCTGGAAACGACGGGCCAGCGCCGGGTCTTTCTCGAAATATTTCTTGTACTCGGCCCACGTGGTTGCAGCGATGGTGCGCAATTCACCACGGGCCAGCGCCGGTTTCAGCAGGTTGGCCGCGTCGGAGCCGCCGGCATTGCCGCCCGCGCCGATCAGGGTGTGGGCTTCGTCGATGAACAGAATGATCGGTTTCGGCGAGGCTTTGACTTCGTCGATCACGCCCTTGAGGCGACGTTCGAACTCACCTTTGACGCTGGCACCGGCCTGCAGCAGGCCCATGTCCAGCGACAGCAATTCAACGCCTTTGAGCACTTGCGGCACTTCACCGGCAGCGATGCGCGAGGCCAGGCCTTCGACGATGGCGGTCTTGCCGACACCGGCCTCACCGACGACGATCGGGTTGTTCTTGCGGCGACGGGCGAGGATGTCGACCATCTGGCGGATCGCGCCGTCACGGCACAGCACCGGGTCGAGTTTGCCGTCGCGGGCCTGTTGGGTCAGGTTGTGGGTGAAGCGCTGCAACAGCGATTCGCCCTGCGCGGCGGGTTTGCCATTGGCCGCCGGTTGCTCTTTTTGCGACAGGGCAAATTCCTTCAGGCGATCAATGTTCAGCTTGGCGAGCAGCGGCTGATAACGGCTGCCGGCGTAGCGCATCGGATTGCGCAGCAGGGCGAGGATCAACGCGGCATCTTCAACCTGGGTCTGGCCCAGTTCGAGGTTGGCCACCAGCAGCGCGTCTTGCAGCCACTGCACCAGCTCCGGGGCGAATACCGGGTTGCGCGAAGCGCTGTGTTCGACGCGCGATTGCAGCGCGGCGCTGAGTTCACCGGCGTCGACGTCTGCATCCTGCAGCGCGCGCGACAGCAAACCGTTCGGACGCTCCAGCAGGCCGAGCATCAAGTCTTCGACGAGGATCTTGCTGCCACCACGGGCCACACAACGCTCGGCGGAACGTTCCAGATCACGACGGGTTTCGGCGTCCAGCGCCTGGATGAGTTGTTGCAGGTCTACGTTGATCATGGCTCACGTCCTTAATGAATTTTGCTGCCCAGGGTCACCACGCCGTCCGCTTTTTCGCGGCCCAGCCAACTGGTCCAACCGAGGCGACAGGCGTTCTGCTCACCGATGCGCAGTTCGCGGATTTCTTCCTGGCGCAAAACCAGGCGGATGTCGTAATCGAGCGGGTCACGCAGGGTGAACCGCACCAGCGCGCAGAGCGGCTGGTAACCGAAACCGATCGGCAGGAATTCATGGAATCGCTGCCAGTCGAGTTCAGTGATGTGAATGCGGAATTTGCCGCTGCGGTCGCGCACCTGTTCGCCGAGCACGAGGTCTTCACCGAGCAGGCTGTTGGCACGACCCAAACGATTGCGCTGCTCCTCGAGAATTTCCACGCGGCGCTCGATGCACTGCTCGATGACCAGGTCTTCGTGCTTGAAGTAGTAACGCAGCACGGCTTCGATCAGCGCCGCCGAGTGCGCCCGCAAGCTGAGCAAACCGAGGTACGGCAGCAGGCGTTTCCAGTTGAGTTCCTTGGCCTTGCGGATCTCTTCGCCGCCCAGACCGATCAGCGCGAACAGTTGCGAGGAGAACGGGTCGATCGCGCCACTCTGGAAGCTTGCGCGATAGCGATACTTGCGCCAGATCGGCAGCATCAACCGTTGCAGGCGATGGTGGAACAGGTCGAGAAAATTGCGCGTCGGGTTGCCGTCTTCGCTGTCACCCAGGGCCTGTTCGCCGTAGAACGCCGGCAGCGGCGAACCGGAACCGACCAGGCCGATCAGGTTGAAACGCATGCGCGCGCGCATCTGCCCGTGTTCTTCGAAAAACTCGACGCGATCGACGTCGCTGCGCGGAAAGCCCAGGCTCGGGTTGGCCTGAAACTCCACATGGTCGTACAAATCGTCTTCGCTCAGGTGCGGGTGCGCATCGCGCAGCCGGTCGATCACCAGCAGCACGGCCTGAAACAGCGAGTATTCGCGTATTACCCGGGTCAACCCGCTTAAAGCAGGGGTTGCAGACCCATACGTGGTGTCCATTGGTACACCTCTCCCTGTGTGCTTTTTACGCGCAGCTCATGGAATGAATTGAGACTGGCGTAAAGCGCGAAAAACTCGTTAAGAACCGAAGCGAAAACGAACAGGTCGCCTTCGCCGATATACCCTTCCGGGTCGATGGTCAGTTCGGTGCGCAGACCGCGCACCGGTAACCCACGGTGCAAACGGTCAACGTGGTGATGCTTGATGTGCTTGAGGCCGCCGAGCAGTCGTTTGCTGACCTTCTCCGCGTGCTGGTCGTAGTAACGCGGCAGGTCGTAGGTTTCGAGAATCACCTTCAACGCATTGACGTCGGCCAGCGACAGATAGTTAAGCGACATGTTGCTGATCAGCTTCCACAGGAAGTCACGGTTCAGCGGTGGCGCGAAGCTGGAAGTCGCCGGGGTGATGTTGCGGAAACTGAGGAACTCCGGCGTCTCTTCGCAGGCCATGCAGATGTCGCCGAGCTTGAGCTTGCGCGGCAGGTTCTGGTTGGTGCACATCAGCTCGATCGACAGGGTTTCGTGGGCTTCGGTGTGGCGGATGCCGAAGCTCAGGTAGGTGTCGAGGCCGTCGTGCAGCAAGGACGAACGCTGGCGAATGCTGTAATGCGGACGGCTGTTGGGCACGTCGAAACTCGGGTCGTGCTCGAAGGATTCGAACGGCACGTACTCCTGATAACCGAGACCGCCGGGCTTCCAGCCGGTCACGGTTTCCACCGAGAACACACCGCAGTTTTCCAGATCGTATTCCGCCGGCAGCAACAGGTATTCGTCCTGCTTGCCATCAAGGCGAATCGGCAGTGCGTCGTGCGCGAACAGGTTGGCAATCGGCGTGCAGAACAGCTTCACGTTATCCAGAGTCGGACGCATGCGCATGATGCCGCTCTTGCGAATGTCGAAGCGCAATTCCAGGCCGCGCATCTGCTTGAGCGTGTCTTCCGGCAGCGCGTTGATGATGTCCAGACCGTTGACGTCGACGAACAGGAATTTGTCCTGAAAGGCGAAGTATTCCTGCAGGTAGCGATAGCCACGGAAGGTATTCAGCGGATACGGGATCAACGCTTCTTCTTCGGCAAAGCCCACCGGTTTGACCCGATCACCGGGAATCTTGAAGGCCATCGGCTTGCCGCTGACGCCATCGATCGGCTTGCCGGCACCGTCGAGCGGGATCAGTTCGATGCCTTCGAGGTTGCGCAGCAGGCTCAGGTAGAGCATCTGGCTGATGTAGCGCTCACCGGCAAAGTGCAGACGCAGCTTGCTCAGTTCCAGCTCGCCAAGGTGGCCGTCGGCGCTCATTTCCAGGCGCAGGCTGAGGAGCGAGCCGTCGCCCTTCACCGAGTAATTCAGCGCGGCCAGATCCAGCGGCAACACTTCGGTCGGGTAGCAAGTGCGGAAGCGGCAACGCACGTCTTCGATCGGCTTGCTTTCAATCGGCGTATCGCGCTCGACGCGCAACGCCGGCCCGGAACGCTTGAGCGGATCGAACTGCAAAATGCTGAACGCCGGCAGCGGGCGCATGTAGTTCGGCCAGAGCAATTGCATCAGCGAATGGCTGAGTTCCGGCAACTCGTCATCGAGCTTCTGGCGCAGACGCCCGGTCAGGAACGCAAAACCTTCGAGCAACCGCTCCACATCCGGATCCCGCCCGGCCTGGCCCAGATACGGTGCCAGCGCCGGACTACGCTCGGCGAAACGGCGACCGAGTTGGCGCAGTGCGGTGAGTTCGCTTTGGTAGTAGTGGTTAAAGGACACGGGTTACCTGCCTGGTAGTGGAACTCATCAAAAACACATCCTGGAGATCGGACGGATAACGCTGTTCATGCCGGCGACTTGACACCCAACTAATCCCCTCCAGCAATTTCATAGGGGGTGTTACTGATAAAGCTATTGAGCCAATGGTTTTTCCATTCCGGAACTCTGATACCAAAGTGCTGATCGCGCTTGTAAAAATCAATCCAGACGATACCTACAACTACATCATCTTCGTGAGAAGTCATATCCACAGTACTTCGCGAATACAGAGGCGATCGAAATACTGCATTGGAGTCTCTTTTGTCAGTAATCCTCAAGTATGCCAAATCATCAAAAGGCACCAGCAAACCTCTCACGGACACGTTTTCAATCAAGTAGTTCCCTGACTCGCTCATTACAGAACTGCTGGCCTGACGATTAATAATACTGTTTACAGACACAGCAAAAACAGCGATTACAACCACCGAGAAAACCAGGAAAAAAGCTATCTTTTTGGTGCGCATCATTTTTTCACCAACTCGATAGTCACAGGACTAATGCTTTCATAAAAAATATCAGAGTACAGCTTGAAATCCCCACCCTTGGAGTAGAGCTTTCTGTACTCAACGAAATGTTTGTTCTGAATAAAGAAATATCGTTTGTTCGCAGCTTCGACAAAGCGCTTTTCCGCTGATTCGCTCATTCCGAATATGGATGACTGCACGATGCCTGCAGTTTCCTGATCGATTGCCATGTTTTGCGCGTTAGCGTCCATCACCCCGGCAACCCCATCAAAATTCCAGTATCCGAGCGGTTGACTGATGAGATCGTCACCGTCGTTAAAGTCGTAGTTATCTTCGACGTAGTAGCCCAGGCGATCAGCGACAAACACGACTTTCTTGTCAAAGACGTTGACAACGCCTTCTGCAATAACCCGCATATTGAAATTCGCCAAGGCTCCGCGCAGCTCATCAAGCTCACCGCCACCGAACTGACTGAAGTTAACTGCACGGGAGTTGAAATAACCGAACTTCTCGGCCGCACGCCCTTTGCCGTTAAACTGGACTGGATAACAACCCGGCGCCGACTTGCCAAAAGCCCGGAGTATTTTCGTGCTGATTTCAGGCATGGCTTTCTCATTATTCCACGCCGCCTTTAGAACTTTCCGCGTCTCTTCAGGCTTCTTGAACTTAAGCACCCAATCCATCTTGACTATATTTTCTTCAATGTACTGATCGGGCACCGGCCTGACACGGTCTTTCTCTTCTTTTTCCATTCCGCCACTGGCGTTCTGCCAAGGGACGCCATTAAACCAGTGACGCATCAATGCGGCGGCGACCGGCCACTTCATTTTGTCCATGGCAGCAGGGATATCGCTAACTTTAAAAAGGCGCACAACAGTAGACTGCCCGGCTTTGTTACTCGCCGGGGTAAGGCTGGATGCTACTACCGTGTCTGCCATTTCAACGTCCTTACTTTAAAGCCCAGAAACAGAAGCTTACATTTAAAAAACAATCCAATACTTAGCCAATCATCACTTCGGTTTGTTGTTCAATCACCAACTCCACCGCCTCAGCCTGAGCGGAAGAAATTTTCTGAGTTTTTCCATCAGCACTGGTAATGCCGTTGATGATCTTTCCTGAGGCGGTTTTCAATGTGTAGGCCACACCCGCCACTGGCTTGCCGGTGTCTTGGCAATTGATCGTGAAGTGCTCGTCGAAAGGCCACTTGATCTCCACCGGCAAAGGCGGCACAAACGGCACCGGCGAATGCGAATTGCCGATAATCACCGTCCCCGATCCAGCCGTTACTTTATTTCCATGAGATCCAACCGAACCGACCGTGGCGGCCGGTTTTCCATTGATCAACACCGTGGTTGCCAGATCGCCAACCATCGCACCACCACACGCCGAGGCATCGCCTTGGCGGGCGGCCGCGAGGCCGTCGAAGAACACGTCGCCGGAACCGGCGGCGATCGGGTTGGTGCCGTGGCCGGGGAGCGGGCAAGCAGTGGGGTCGGATACGCGTGCTGCTGGTTTGCCAGACATCGGGGATCTCCTTAGGTGACCTTCACTTGACCGCTGCCATCCAGGCGCGCGGAAAAACTGACCTGACGCTTGAACCCTTCAACTTCCAGCAGGCCTTCGATACTGAAGGCCAGGCGCAGTTGGTCGTGGTCACGCGGCAGGGAAATGACACGCACGTTGCTCAGGCGCGGCTCGTAGGCTTCGATGAAGTTTTCGATGGCCAGACGGGCCTGACTCAGGGAGTCGTGCAGGCTCAGGCGCATGTCATTGAGATCGGGCAACCCGTAGTCGGACAGCGTTTGCACGCTGCCGGCCCGGGTGCTGAGCATTTTGGCCAGATGGGCAGCCACTGACGCCATGGCACAAGCCTCAAGGCTGTTGCCCTTGCGTAGTTGCGCGTCGCCGTTGAGGCGTTCGAACAGGCTGCCGTATCCGTCCATGAGTCGCTCTTACTCTTTGTCCAGCTTGCCAACCAGCGACAGGGTGAAATCGGCACCCATGTACTTGAAGTGCGGACGCACGTTCAAGCTCACGCGGTACCAGCCCGGCTCGCCTTCAACGTCGCTGACGATCACTTGCGCAGCGCGCAGCGGACGACGGCCACGGACTTCGGCGCTCGGGTTTTCCTGGTCGGCGACGTACTGACGGATCCACTTGTTCAGTTCCAGCTCGAGGTCGGTACGCTCTTTCCACGAACCGAGTTGCTCGCGCTGCAGCACTTTCAAGTAGTGAGCCAGGCGGTTGACGATCATCATGTACGGCAGTTGGGTGCCGAGCTTGTAGTTCAGCTCTGCAGCCTTGCCTTCTGCGCTGATGCCGAAGAACTTCGGCTTCTGCACCGAGCTTGCGGAGAAGAACGCCGCGTTGTCAGAGCCTTTACGCATGGTCAGGGAGATGAAGCCTTCCTCGGCCAGTTCGTATTCACGACGGTCGCTGACCAGAACCTCAGTAGGGATCTTGGTTTCGATTTCGCCCATGCTTTCGAAATGGTGCAGCGGCAGGTCTTCAACTGCGCCACCGCTCTGTGGGCCGATGATGTTCGGGCACCAGCGGAATTTGGCGAAGCTGTCAGTCAGCTTGGTGCCGAACGCGTAAGCGGTGTTGCCCCACAGGTAGTGCTCGTGGCTATTGGCAACGGTTTCCTTGTACACGAACGATTTGACCGGGTTTTCTTCCGGATCGTACGGGTTACGCAGCAGGAAACGCGGCACGGTCAGGCCAACATAACGGGAGTCTTCCGAAGTACGGAAGCTCTGCCATTTGGCGAATTGCGGGCCTTCGAAGTGGTCTTTCAGATCTTTCAGATCCGGCAGGCCGGTGAAGCTTTCCAGGCCGAAGAACTTCGGACCGGCAGCAGCGATGAACGGCGCGTGGGACATGCACGAAACGCTGGCGACGTACTGCATCAGCTTGACGTCTGGCGAGCTTGGCGACATGTAGTAGTTAGCGATGATCGCGCCCACAGGCTGACCACCGAACTGGCCGTATTCAGCGGTGTAGATGTGCTTGTACAGGCCCGACTGCATGACTTCCGGCGAGTCTTCGAAATCGTCCAGCAGGTCTTCTTTGGAGACGTTGAGGATTTCGATCTTGATGTTTTCGCGGAAGTTGGTGCGGTCGACCAGCAACTGCAGACCACGCCACGACGATTCCAGGGCCTGGAAGTCCGGGTGGTGCAGGATCTCATCCATCTGACGGCTGAGCTTGGCATCGATCTCGGCGATCATGCGGTCAACCATGGCCTTCTTGACCGGCTCACCGTTGTTCTGCGGCTTGAGCAGTTCTTCGATGAACGCCGACACGCCACGCTTGGCGATGTCGTAGGCTTCGTCGTCCGGAGTCAGACGGGTTTCGGCGATGATGCTGTCGAGAATGCTGTACTCGCCGCTGGCGGCGCTCTTCTCTTGTGCTGCGCTAGTGCTCATTGTGTTGGCTTCCTTGGCTGGAGTCTCAGGCGTCCGGGGCTGCGGCGTTCAGGCCCAGCTCACCGAGTACGCGACCGCGGGATTCGTCGTCGGCGAGCACGCCTTCGATCGCTTTACGGAACGCAGGTGCGTTACCCAGCGGGCCTTTGAGGGCCACCAGCGCATCGCGCAGTTCCATCAGTTTTTTCAGCTCAGGCACTTGCTCGACCAGGCTGGCCGGGTTGAAGTCCTTCATCGAATTGACGCGCAGTTGCACAGCCAGCTCGTCGGCCTCGCCATCTTCCTGCAGACGGTTCGGCACGCTCAGCGTCAGACCCAGTTCTTGCTTGGCCAACACTTCGTCGAAGGTCATCTTGTCGATGCTGATCGGCTTGCGATCTTCGATTTTGCGATCGTCCTTGCGGTGGGTGTAGTCACCGATTGCCAGCAGCTTCAGCGGCAGTTCAATCTCTTCCTGAGCACCGCCGGTGGCGGGTTTGAAGGTGACGTTGATGCGTTCCTTGGGGGCTACCGAGCCTTCTTTGGCCATGGCTTTTCTCCTTGCGGTTGTGGCCCTGGGGCCTATTCGAGTACCACTTCGAGGTCGAGGTGGCACAGCCTGCGATAAATCTCTTCCTTGCGTTCACGTACGGCATGGTTCTGCGGCAACAACTCGCAGCAACTGTGCAGCAGGTGCAGCACTTCCAATGCAAGATCGGGCTCCCAGGCGTGCAGGCCTGAGTCCTGTAATGTCTGATCGAGGGTTTCCAGCTGGTTCTTGGCCAGTTCGTATTTCTTGGCCATGAAGCACAGGCGCGCGAGGGCGAACTGCCAGAAGAAGCGCTCGCGGCCACCGTGGGCCGATTGCAAACCTTGCTTGAGCGTCTGCACGGCAGGCTTCAAGCCTTCCTTGCGCAGCAGCGGCAGGACTTCTTCAAGGGCCTTTTCCCAGGCCGGCTGGGTTTCGACGTTTTCGCTTTCGACCTTGCGCGGCGCACTGGCGCTTTGCAGGTGCGGCATGACGTTGGCGGCGATCCACGCCCGGGTGGACGGATCGGCAAACGGCGCGCCGTCATGGAAACGCAACTCGACGATGCCGGGCAGCCGTTGAACCAAAAGCGCGAAGTGGATTTCCACTTCGCGCATTGCCAACTCGGCGTTGAGGTTCTGGAGACATTCCCAGACCATCCTCTGGCCATCGAACCAGAACGGCGCCTTCGCCAGGCTCGCCTCCAGTTCCACCAGCAGGTCGGCGTATTTGCCCTGATCGAAACGGTCCTGGTAGAGCTTGAGTTTTTCCAGTGGCAGGCCGCGCAACACGGTGATCTGCTCGGCGTTGCGCTCAGGCACCGCGTCGATGGTCATCCACAGCAGCGTGCGGTTCAGGCGCAGGGCGCGCAGGTCGGTGGCCTTCTGCTTGAGCCACCAGGCACACAACGGCCGGGCGCTTTCCTGTTGCGCGCGCAGGGCTTTGTGCGCATCTCGTTCGTTGTCGATCGGTGCGCCGGGGGTGAGCAACTGGCTCGCGGCCTGCTTGACCTGCGCCACCGCCGCACCGACCACACCAGGGGCCGGCTGATTGTCGGCGGCGCGCTGGATCATGGTTTTCAGGCGGCGAGAGATCGGCAGCAGCAGCGGCGAATCATCGCCCAGGTGCTCAGCGCATGCCGCTTCGAGACCGGACAGGTGCTCGGAGAGCTGCCGGAACATCGGCAACTGCTCTTTGATCGCAATGTTTTCGGTGATGACCTGCTCGAGACGCGGCACCAGCCAGCCGATAGCGGCGGCACGGGTGCGGGGTTTGAGCGGGTGAACGTCGGCCCAGTTGTTTTCCGACAGATGGTGCAGCAGACCGAGACCGGCCAGCAGGCCGGGGAAGGATTCGCGCTGGTACAGCGACCAGGTCAGCCAGGCGCCGACACGCAAATCCTTGGATTGGGTACGCAGCAGATTTTCGCTGTTTTCGCGAATTTTCAGCCAGTCGATCTGCCCGCTTTCGTGCATCGACGAAGCTTTGGCCAGCTCGCTTTCCAGCGCCTCGAATTCGCTCGAAAAACGAACGTCTTCGCCCGCGAAATTCTCTTTGGAAACAGAGACTTTTGCGAGTTCGAGGTAATGGGCGGAAAGTTTGCTTGAGTAGGACATCCATGGCCTTTATTAAGGATTACAGTCAGGCGCCTATTGGAGTAACCGTGGCGCGGGACAGTATCGAAGAGCGGTGCAGCGACTCATCCAATTGAGATGTGCTCTTTCAAGTGGGCGCATCGTAATCACTATGATGGCCACTAGCAAGCATCTGATTAAACAACAAGACGAAGTGTTCATTGAGATCTGTAGGAGATCGCCCTATATGTTGCAAGGGAATCCCTGATAGTCATTTATATTCGCCGCATTTCTCTCTCCCCTGTCAAAGCCCTGAGCTAGAGCGCTTCGACGCGGAGAGGCGACATCCTGCCGGACGCCCGTCCCATTCCAGGGCGGCAAGCATGACAACTCTTGAAAAAAATAGAAGTAGGACACTTCCGAAAATGCATCGGCCTCTTTCAATAATTCAGCGCGGACAATGACGAACAGAAAAAGTGCCATCAATTTGATGGCAAAGTATTTTTGTGAAACTTTCACAGCCCCGTAAACACTGCACATTCGTGCTAACCCAATAAATACCGAAGTAGTCTCCTACAGCCCTTTCCTTCAATTCATACAACGTTTTACAACCCGGAAGTCTCTGACAAATGACAGAGACACTTCTTACATCAATTTATTTCCTGCGTTGCTAGCTTGCCTTGGCTAATTCCTTTCGCGTGGCGATCAGGGACGATCGAACACCGCGCATCGACTCACTTTGCTTAAGGACAAGCGTATGTTCAGCACGGCCAGTTGTGCGCCTTTTACCCTGCAAATTCCCGGAGTTCGCCACGACTTCAAGGTGCTCGCATTTGATGGTGCTGAAGCCATCAGCTGCCTGTACGCGATCCGGGTCGAGCTGGTCAGCGAGCGAGCAGATATCGATCTGGAAGGTCTGCTCAGTCAGCCGGCATTTCTGCAATTCGGGTTCAAAAACGAAGGTATTCATGGGCGCATTGAAGATGTGCGGGTGGGTGAAAGCGGAAAACGCCTGACCCACTATGAGCTGACGCTGGTGCCCGCGTTGCATTATTTGCAGTTCAGTCATGACCAGCGGATTTTTCAGCAGCGCACGGTGCCGCAGATCATCGCGCAGGTGCTCAAAGGTCACGGTATTCAAGGTGATGCGTTCACCTTTCATGTCTCCCCGAACCCGCCTCGCGACTATTGCACTCAATACGCGGAAAGCGACTTTGAATTCGTCCAGCGCCTGTGCGCCGAAGACGGAATCGCCTGGCATCACCAGCATTCGGCGGACGGCCATTTGCTGGTGTTCACCGATGATCAGGTGTTTCTCCCAAAGTTGGCTGCGATGCCATATCTGCAGAAATCCGGCATGGTGGCCGAGCATCAGGTGATCAGCCGATTCTGTGTGCGCAACAGTACGCGCACCAGCACCGTCACCCGTCGTGACTACGACCTGAAACGCCCGAGCCAGTTGCTTGAAAGCCGCTTCACCGCCGGATTCACGCCAATGCTGGAGGACTATCGTTATCCGCTGTTGATCGAGAACGAAAGGCGCGGCAAGCAAATTTCCCGACAGGCACTGGAGCGCCACCGTAGCGATTACGAACGGGGCGACGGTGCAAGCGATCAGACGAATCTGCGTTGCGGTCACTTGTTTGAGCTAACCGGGCACCCGCGTAAAAAGTGCAACGACCAGTGGCTTCTACTCAGCGTTGCCCATCAAGGCCGACAACCACAAGTGCTTGAGGAGTTCGGCACCAGCGACGCCAAAACCGCCGACGGCTTCACCCAGGGTTACCGAAATAGCTTTAGCGTGATTCCCGCCGAGGTGGTCTTCCGGCCTCCGCTACCGGTGCCACGCCGTCCATTGGTGACTCAGACCGCACGGGTTACCGGCCCCGAAAACGAAGAGATTTACTGCGATGAATTCGGTCGCGTGAAGATCGAACTTCCTTGGGATCGCAAAGAACTCAACAGTCAGCGCAGCAGTTGCTGGGTACGTGTGGCAAGCAGTTGGGCCGGTGATCATTTTGGAGCCGTGACAATTCCGCGGGTCGGCATGGAAGTCGTGGTGTCCTTTTTGGAGGGCGACCCGGACAAACCGCTGATCACCGGTTGTGTGGCCAACAGGGTTACCGCGCCGCCCTACTCTTTACCCGACCACAAGACCAGAACCGTCTTGCGCAGCGAAAGCTCGCCACGCAATGGCGGCTACAACGAACTGTCGATCGAGGATCGTGCCGGACAGGAGCTGATTTACCTGCGCGCGCAACGCGACATGGCGCAGAAAATCGGCAACAGCCTTCAACTGGAAGTGGGCAACGAACGCCGCGAAACCATCAATGGCAGCAGTTACACCCAGGCTGGAAAGTCTCTCGACATCGAGGCCGGCCAGCAAGTGCATCTCAAGGCCGGCGCCAGTGTGGTGCTGGATGCCGGCGCCAGCATCACGCTGAAAGCCGGCGGCCATCATCTCGTGATCGACGCGGGCGGCATTTTCAGCAGCACGGAAATCGAAACGGGACGCAAGCCACACGACAGTGAAGTCCCCCATCTGCTGCCGCCTGGACTGGATGGCGCATTACCCGTTGCGCCAGCGGTGCACGCACGTGCAGACGACGAACTCGAAGAAGAGGAGGAAGAAGTCGAGCTGGAGGATGAGACGCCGGGGGGAATAACTTTGCGTATCGGCGTGTTTTTCGATGGGACAGGGAACAATAAGGCCAACAGCGAAACAGTCGCCGCTTGCTACGCGCCGGATGCCAATCTCGCGGAGGCGGCCGAAGAGATACAGAAACACTGCGCTGCTTACGGTTACGACGGGGATGGAAACTCGCCGGATAACAGTTATGGGAATGATGTGAGCAATATTGTGCGATTGTATGAGTTGTATACCGACCATACGTACGAAGCTTTACCGGATACCACTAAAAACGCATCGATAGCGGTTTACATCGAAGGCATTGGTACCAAAAGCAATGGCACCGACTCTCTCTATTCACAAGCAACAGGTCGAGGCGAGACAGGAGTAGTAGCACGCGTCGAACAATGCCCAGCGGTTATCAAGGAGCAGATAAGCCTGCTTGTGGAACGAAATCCGCAGTTAGTAATTCAACAGATCGAATTCGATATTTTTGGTTTCAGTCGAGGAGCTGCAGCGGCAAGGCACTTTGCCAATGAGGTGTTCAAAGGTAGTGGGGGGCTTCTTGCCAAATCGTTTCCAAATGGCATCGAAGGTTTGGTAAACGGCTTTAGCTGGCGTCCGAAAATCGACACGCAGATCAACTTCATCGGGCTGTTCGACACCGTCGCAGCAATCGCCAACCCATGGCTGCTGGATTTTACCGGCGCTAACAGTAGGAACCCCGGGATCGAATTAAGGCTGCCGGAAGGTTGCGCCAACAAGGTGGTGCATCTAGTGGCGCGTGATGAATACCGTGAGAATTTCGCGCTTAACAGCTTGGGCGAAATTGATCTGTTATTGCCCGGCTCACACTCCGATCTCGGCGGTGGATACTTACCCAGAGCCAAGGAAAAACTTCTGCTGAGCGACCCAATCACCAGCACCATCAGTCAAGGCAAAGAAGCGACCCGTAGTGGGGCCTATATCGCAGCTGAGAAGGAAGCGTTTTCATGGTATGCAAAGGGTGTTATCGATGATGACGGTTCGGGTAACCAGTTACAGGTGACTGTGTGGGAAAGACCTGTTGCGCAAACAACAGAAAGGGGAAGAACCAGCCCGGATCCCCAGAAGCAGGTTTACGCGGCAGCCCGCATTGAGCGTCCCGTTCATGGTGAGCTGTCGCTGGTGTATCTGCGCATCATGCGTGAACTTGCGCTCAGAAACGGTGTGCCATTGAAAGTTATCCCTGAGACATCCGCTCTTAATCTGCCCGAAGAGTTGGTACTCATACATAAGAAACTCCAGGCTTACGCCTTAGGTGAGTCCTCCGTTGAAGGACTGACTATTGAAGAAAGAGCTTTGCTACGGAGCCGATATATACATCTTTCCGCTCATTGGAACGCGGCCAAAAATCTGAATAGCAGTGATATGAGCATTGTGTTCATAAATCGACCGGCTAAAAAAAACCAACGGGTGGTGCACCTGAATGAATGACTTCAATCGACCCATCATCAAAGGTGTGTGGCTTTTCTTAGGATTTGTACTGGCTGGCTGCATACAAAATATCTCCCAAGCGTCGGAAAAAACATCCTGGTTCCTTGGCTTTGGAGCACCCAGCTACATGGAGGTCTGGATTGAAACCGCCGATGTCCTGGATGTTCGGGAACGAGTGTTCCGGCGTGCTGGAGCTGGTATTGCGTCGGTACAAACGCCCATTGGCCTCAAAGGAAAGCCCGCTGGCTGGCCAGAAAACCCCGGCAGAGGCAAAGGCAGATATGTAACCGGCGCCGACTTGCCACGCCTGATCTACGTGCGATGGCAATCACTTGCCGAATCTCAAACCTATGAGGCTTACATCGTCATTCCGGAATCCGCCCGGGAAATCATGCGCAAGTCCGAAAAAGCTTTCTGCAGGTTTGGTGGGGAGTGGATCACCGAATCCCGCGACAATATGGGTATTGGACTTGCGCCGGGGGGCATAGTGAAGGTCTGGCTTGGAGGGACTTGCCTGAAGGCAGTTGAGATTGCCCGGGTTGAAGGGACCGTCAACAAGCAGGGCCCGGATCAAGGAAAAAGTCAGGGCCGCTATGCACTACCTCTTTCACCTGAGTCCAAAGCCTATATCGAAAAATTCGGAATTCCCTATGGCTCGTGGTAACTACAATGCGGCTAACACAGCGAGCATTCCGCGAGACCGCACCCAAACGGTCGCAGTTTTGCTGTTGGGATTACTGCTTGCGGGTTGCACGCAAGCCTATGCTCAATCAGCGGATAAAAAGCCATGGTTTCTTGGTTTTGGAGCACCAGACTATATGGAAGTCTGGATTGAAACCGCCGATGTGGTGGATATTCGAGAGCGAGTATTCCGACGTGCCGGTGCCGGGATTGCTTCGGTAAGAGCTCCCGCTGATAACAAAGGCACGCCCGCAGGGTGGCCAGAAAACCCCGGAAGTGGCGCAGGGCGGGATGTCACCGGCGCCGACCTGCCCCGTTTGATCTATGTACGATGGCAATCCCAGGCCGAACCTCAAACCTATGAGGCTTACATCACCATTTCCGAATCGGCCCGGGAAATCATGCGCAAGCCGGAAAAAGCTTTCTGCAGGGCTGATGGAAAATGGATCACCGATTACCGCAATGATATCGGTATCGGTCTGGCACCCGGCGGCATAGCAAAGGTCTGGCTGGGCGGCCCCTGCTTTAAGGCGGTCGAAATTGCCCGCGTTCAAGGAATAATCAATCCCAAAGGCCCTTACGAGGGTAAATCCGGCGGTAAACATCGGCCTCTATCCGACGTATCCAAAGCCTACATCGAAAAATTCGGCATTCCCTTCGGGAGCTGGTAAGGAGCATTACCTCATGGAATTGAAACCCCTGCTGTTCGCAGCATTGATATGGCTTCCCGTTACTCAAGCCTCTGCAGACACCCCGCCACTGGACGGTCATTATTATTTAAACGGCGCAATGGAAATGGGCGCCGAGTTGCTGCTGCGCAAGGACGGTACGTTTGACGCGGGCGTGGCGTATGGCAGTGCTGACGGGTTTGCCAAGGGCACCTGGCTGGTGGAGAACAACACTTTGACATTGAAAAGCGAAACCAAACCGGCGTCGAACGGCGATTTGTCGGCCCTGTTTCAGGATCTGCAACTGGCGATCGAGCCGAACTGCCTGGCCGTGGATTTCGGCAACGGCAAGGCCTGCTTCCGGCGTCAATAAGCCGATTGGCAGCCACAAAAAATGGGCACCCGACCGCAATCGGTGTGCCCATTTTTTATTGCAGTTCTCCCCGCTATTCGGGGAGTTCGCCGCAATTAAGGATTAACGCTGTCTTTCAACGATTTGCCTGGCTTGAACGCAACGGTGTTGCTGGCCTTGATTTTCACCGGCTCGCCGGTTTGCGGGTTTTTGCCGGTGCGGGCGCCGCGGTGGCGTTGCAGGAAGGTGCCGAAGCCGACCAGCGTGACGCTGTCCTTGCGGTGCAGAGCGCCGGTGATTTCTTCGAGAACGGCGTTGAGTACGCGGTTGGCCTGTTCTTTGGTCAGATCTGCTTTTTCAGCGATTGCAGCGGCGAGTTCTGGTTTACGCATTAGTGAAGCCCCTTTGACGGTTTTTTGTTGTTATGTCCGTGCTGTTCTCGTTGGAACAGCGCCCAAGGCGCCGCAGGCTCTACTCTGCGGCAGACGGGAGTGAGAATGGCACGCGGATACCGGCGGCGCCAGTCTCCCCGCGACCTTTGTAGGGGCAAAAGCGGGGTGATTCCGACAGAACGACCGGTATTTACGCCAGCAGGGCCGGAAGCTGTTTGTTCAGGGCGAGTTTTTCCATGACTGCCGCACCGGTCAGCGCGTAACCGAGCAATTGGCCGTCGGCGCTGTGGCACAGGGCCTTGATGTCGGCGCCCTGCCCTTCAACCGTCCAGACGCCTTCGCTGCCCCGTGGCGGCGGTGAAACCACCAGCGGACATACCGGGGTTTTCACGGTGATCGGCATCGGTCCGTAGCTCACGGCGGTAGGGTTTCCGGCGAGGGTTTGTGCCAGCGCTCGCGCACAACTCATGAGGGGCATCACGTACAGCAGATTCAGCCCGTCGACCTCGGCGCAGTCGCCCAGGGCGTAGATATTGGCGTGGGAGGTTTTCAGATGGCGATCCACCACGACACCGCGATTGACCTGTACGCCAGCGGCCGCCGCCAGATCGATGCGAGGACGCAGGCCAATGGCCGAGACCACCACGTCGCACGGAATGACTTGGCCGTCGGACAGATGCGCTTCGAGGCCGTCGGCGACTTTCTGCAGTCGGGTCAGTACCGGGCCGAGATGAAATTTCGCCCCGAGGCTTTCCAGCCCGGCCTGCACCGCCGCCGCAGCGGCCGGGTGCAGCAACATCGGCATGACTTGTTCGCAGGGTGCAACCAGTTGCACTTCGTAGCCGCCGAGGATCAGGTCGTTGGCAAATTCGCAGCCGATCAGGCCGGCGCCGAGCAGCAGTACCCGACGCTTGCCCGCCGCAGCGGCGCGGAAACGCGCATAGTCTTCGAGATCATTGATCGGGAACACCAGATCGCTGCCATCGCCTTCGATCGGCACGCGCACGGTTTCCGCGCCCCAGGCGAGAATCAGGTCGCGGTAATAAACGGCTTCTTCGCCGATCCACAGGCGTTTGTGGCCGGCGTCGATGCCGCTGATGCGCGTGTGAGTGCGCACTTCGGCCTTCAACTGCTCGGCCATGGCGCCGGGTTCAGCCATGCTCAGGCCGTCGGCGTCCTTGTTCTTGCCGAAACCGGTGGAGAGCATCGGCTTGGAGTAAGAGCGGCCGTCATCAGCCGTGATCAACAACAGCGGGGTTTCGCTGTCGAGCTTGCGAAACTCGCGGGCCAGGTTATAGCCCGCAAGGCCGGTGCCAACGATGACGACAGGTGCGCTCATGCCTTACTCCTTGTTTGTGCTTAGTTGATTTCGATCATTTCGAAGTCCATCTTGCCGACGCCGCAGTCCGGGCACAGCCAGTCTGCCGGTACATCTTCCCAACGGGTGCCCGGCGCAATGCCGTCATCCGGCCAACCGTCGGCTTCGTTGTAGATCAGGCCACAGACGATGCATTGCCACTTTTTCATTCAGGTACTTCCTCAGGGTTCAGGCTGGGTGCCGGCGCGGATGGTCGATGGGTGTTGCGCTGCCATCCGGCTCAGGGCGTTTTGTACTGATGGTGCCGGGCAGATGCAAGCCTGTTCGGCGCAATGGCGACCCGGATCAATCAATATCGCAGCTCGCCATGGTAAGCTCGCCGCCTCATTTGCGGCCAATAATGACTCATTGTGCAACATTCAAATGCCTGCCCGGCCCCGCTCTGGCTGACCCAAAGCCGACTGACGCCCCTCCCCGATTCGTTGACCCTCGACTGGTTGTTCGACGAAGGCTCCCTCACCCGCCGACTGACCCGGCTGTCCAATGATGGCTTCAGCGTGACGCCGTTGTTCGAAGGCTGGGACACCCTGCGTGCCGATGAATGCGCGGCGCTGGATCTGGCCGAGGGCAGCGAAGGCTGGGTACGCGAGGTGTATTTGCGCGGCCACGGCGAGGCCTGGGTGTTTGCCCGTAGCGTGGCGTCGCGCGCCGCTTTGCAGGGCGACGGTTTGCACATGGATGAACTGGGCAGCCGCTCGCTGGGCGAACTGCTGTTTTGCGATCAGGCGTTCCAGCGCGGCGCCATCGAAGTTTGCCATTACCCCGAGGAATGGTTGCCACCCGCCGTGAAAGCACCTGGGCTGTGGGGTCGCCGTTCGCGTTTCGACCGTGGCGCGTTGAGCGTACTGGTCGCGGAAATCTTCCTGCCGAGTCTGTGGAGCGCCGCCCGCGCCTATCCGGAGAACTGCTGATGTATCAGAGCCTGCTCAAGTCCCTGAACCGTTTGAACCCGCGCGCCTGGGATTTCATTCAGTTGACCCGGATGGACAAGCCGATCGGCATTTACCTGCTGCTGTGGCCGACCCTGTGGGCGTTGTGGATTGCCGGCAAAGGCTCGCCATCACTGGCCAACGTGGTGATTTTTGTTCTCGGCGTAGTACTGACCCGCGCCGGCGGCTGCGTGATCAACGACTGGGCCGACCGCAAGGTCGACGGCCACGTCAAACGCACCGCGCAACGACCGCTGGCCAGCGGCAAGATCAGTTCGAAAGAGGCGCTGGTGTTCTTCGCCCTGCTGATGGGCGTGAGCTTCCTCCTGGTGCTGTGCACCAATGCGCCGACGATCTGGCTGTCGCTGGGCGGGCTGGCGCTGGCGTTCACTTATCCGTTCATGAAGCGCTACACCTATTACCCGCAAGTGGTGCTGGGTGCGGCGTTCTCGTGGGGTATGCCGATGGCGTTCACGGCCGAGACTGGCGAGCTGCCAGCGGCGGCGTGGCTGCTGTGGATCGCCAACCTGCTGTGGACAGTGGGGTACGACACCTATTACGCGATGACCGACCGGGATGATGATTTGAAGATCGGTGTGAAGTCGACGGCGATTCTGTTTGGTGAGGCGGATCGGGTGATCATCCTGAGTTTGCAGGCGCTGTCGCTGGGCTGCCTGTTGCTGGCCGGGTCGAAGTTCGAGCTGGGCGTCTGGTTCCATCTCGGCTTGCTGGTTGCTGCCGGGTGCTATGCGTGGGAGTTCTGGTACACCCGCGATCGCGACCGCATGCGCTGCTTCAAGGCGTTTTTGCACAACCATTGGGCCGGGTTGGCGATTTTCGTCGGGATCGTGCTGGATTACGCGTTGCGTTAATCCGCAAAACCTGTGGGAGCGAGCTTGCTCGCGAAAGCGCTGGGTCAGTTGCCAAATATGCTGACTGAGACGACGCCTTCGCGAGCAAGCTCGCTCCCACAGGGACAAGGTTGCTGGAGGAATCAGTGTTTAGGCATGTGCCACATGTCCTTGAACCCCTCACCTTTCATGTCGCCTGGTTTCTCATCCATTTTGAAGGTGTATAGCGGCTTGCCGTCATATGCCCACTGCATCATGCCGTCATCACGTTTGATGGGGGTGAACTTGCCTTCGGCCTTGGCACCCGCTGGCGCCATCATCGGCGGCCAGTTTTTCGCGCAATCGCCGTTGCACATCGATTTGCCACCCGTGTCCTTGTCGAAGGTGTACACGGTCATGCCCTTGTGGTCGGTCATCATGCCGTCTTTCATCATGACCGGGTCAGCGGCGAACGCCATCGACGGTAATGCTACGGCAGCGGCAAGCAGCAGTGCTTTGAAAGAAACAGTCATTTGAGTCATGGAAACCTTCTTTTGTGGTTGTCAGGATTCGGACTTAGAGCTTAGTTCAGGATTTGCACAATCGCCGCCGGACTAAAATACTGTCACACGACTGCAATAATTCCGTTATCTAATGCGGCGCAAGACAGTTAAATGACAAGAGGATTAAGGCATGGTTGGCAGGAGCATTCTGATCGTCGACGACGAAGCGCCCATTCGCGAAATGATCGCCGTTGCGTTGGAAATGGCCGGCTATGACTGCCTCGAGGCAGAGAACTCGCAGCAGGCACACGCCATCATCGTCGACCGCAAGCCGGACCTGATCCTGCTCGACTGGATGCTGCCGGGCACCTCGGGTATCGAGCTGGCGCGTCGTCTCAAGCGTGACGAACTGACCGGGGACATCCCGATCATCATGCTCACTGCCAAGGGTGAAGAGGACAACAAGATCCAGGGCCTGGAAGTCGGCGCCGACGACTACATCACCAAACCGTTTTCCCCGCGCGAACTGGTCGCCCGACTTAAAGCCGTGCTGCGCCGCGCCGGTCCGACCGACGGCGAAGCGCCGATCGAAGTCGGTGGCCTGCTGCTCGACCCGATCAGCCACCGCGTGACCATCGACGGCAAACCAGCCGAGATGGGCCCGACCGAATACCGTCTGCTGCAATTTTTCATGACCCACCAGGAGCGCGCCTACACCCGTGGCCAGTTGCTGGATCAGGTCTGGGGCGGCAACGTCTACGTTGAAGAACGTACCGTCGACGTGCACATCCGCCGCCTGCGCAAGGCCCTCGGCGACGCCTACGAAAATCTGGTACAAACCGTGCGCGGCACCGGCTACCGGTTTTCCACCAAGGCATAAAAAAGCAGCTGCAAGCTTCCAGCTCCAAGCGGCAAGTAAAAGCCGATCCGCTTTAACTTGAAGCTTGTGGCTTGAAACCCGACGCTGCGTTAAGGACGCTCCGTGAATCAAAACTGGCATGGCACCCTGATTCGCCACATGCTGCTGCTGGTCACCGCCTGCCTGGTGATCGGCCTGATCACCGGCTATTACGGCTGGAGCCTTGCTGCAGGCCTGGGTATTTACCTGGCCTGGACGCTCAAGCAATTGCTGCGGCTGCACGAATGGCTGCGCCAGCATCAACCCGATGAGGCTCCGCCCGATGGCTATGGCCTGTGGGGCGAGGTGTTCGACAGCATCTACCACCTGCAACGCCGCGACCAACGTGTACGCGGGCGCCTGCAAGCGGTGATCGACCGGGTGCAGGAATCCACCGCCGCGCTGAAAGACGCGGTGATCATGCTCGACAGCGACGGCAACCTGGAGTGGTGGAACCGCGCCGCCGAAACCCTGCTCGGTCTCAAGACCCCGCAAGACAGTGGCCAACCGGTGACCAACCTGGTGCGGCATCCGCGCTTCAAGGAATACTTCGAACAGGAAAGCTATGCCGAACCGTTGGAAATTCCATCGCCGACCAATGATCGCGTACGCATTCAGCTGTACCTGACCCGCTACGGCAACAACGAACACTTGATGCTTGTGCGCGACGTCACGCGCATCCATCAACTGGAACAGATGCGCAAAGACTTTATCGCCAACGTCTCCCACGAATTGCGCACACCCTTGACGGTGATATGCGGCTATCTGGAAACCCTGCTCGACAACGTCGAGGAAGTGAACCCACGCTGGAGCCGCGCCCTGCAGCAGATGCAGCAACAGGGCGGACGCATGCAGACGCTGCTCAACGATTTGTTGCTGCTGGCGAAACTGGAAGCCACCGACTACCCGTCGGACAACCAGCCGGTGCAGGTCGACGCGCTGTTGCAATCGATCAAGAGCGATGCGCAGCAATTGTCCGGGGCGAAGAACCAGCGCATCACCCTCGAAGCCGAGGCCAGCCTGCTGCTCAAGGGCAGCGAGGCGGAGTTGCGCAGTGCCTTCTCCAATCTGGTGTTCAACGCGGTGAAGTACACCCCGGCCGAAGGCAACATCCGCATTCGCTGGTGGGGCGACGATCAGGGCGCGCACCTGAGCGTGCAGGATTCCGGGATCGGCATCGACAGCAAACACCTGCCGCGCCTGACCGAACGCTTCTATCGCGTCGACTCCAGCCGCAACTCCAACACCGGCGGCACCGGCCTGGGCCTGGCCATCGTCAAGCACGTGTTGCTGCGCCACCGCGCACGCATGGAGATCAGCAGCGTGCCCGGTCACGGCAGCACGTTCACCTGCCATTTCGCCCCGGCCCAAGTGGTCCAGGCGCGGGCGATCAGCGCCGCCGAGTAAGACCGACCGGCACTCGCCACTAGGCAATCGCCCTGTCAGCCGCTACATTGGCTGACTTGTGCCTGCCTTTCAGGCGCGGCTTTTACCTCTCTTGAATCACACGGAACCCGCAAAACTCCATCATGGACCCTTCCCCTGGCTTGTCCCTCGCAACAATATTTGCCGATTTCGGCATGATCCTTTTTGCTCTGATCCTGGTTTTGCTCAACGGCTTTTTCGTTGCGGCGGAATTCGCCATGGTCAAACTGCGCTCGACCCGGGTCGAAGCCATCGCTGATCAGAACGGCTGGCGCGGACACATCCTGCGCACCGTGCACAGTCAGCTTGATGCGTACCTCTCGGCGTGTCAGCTGGGTATCACCCTCGCCTCCCTCGGCTTGGGCTGGGTCGGTGAGCCGGCCTTTGCACACATTCTCGAACCGCTGCTGAGCGCGGTCGGCGTGCAGTCGCCCGAGATCGTCAAAGGTGTGTCGTTCTTCACCGCGTTCTTCATCATTTCGTACCTGCACATCGTCGTCGGCGAACTGGCCCCGAAATCCTGGGCGATCCGCAAACCCGAGCTGCTGTCGCTGTGGACGGCGGTGCCGCTGTACCTGTTCTACTGGGCGATGTACCCGGCAATCTACCTGCTCAACGCCAGCGCCAACGCGATTCTGCGGATCGCTGGCCAGGGCGAACCCGGCCCGCACCACGAACACCATTACAGCCGCGAAGAACTGAAACTGATCCTGCACTCCAGCCGTGGCCAGGATCCGAGCGATCAGGGCATGCGCGTTCTGGCGTCGGCGGTGGAAATGGGCGAGCTGGAAGTGGTCGACTGGGCCAACTCCCGGGAAGACCTGATCACCCTGGAATTCAACGCGCCGCTGAAAGAAATCCTCGCGATGTTCCGTCGCCACAAGTTCAGCCGTTACCCGGTGTACGACAGCGAACGCCAGGAGTTCGTCGGCCTGCTGCACATCAAGGACCTGCTGCTGGAGCTGGCGGCGCTGGACCACATTCCCGAGTCGTTCAACCTGGCTGAACTGACCCGTCCGCTTGAGCGTGTGTCGCGCCATATGCCGCTGTCGCAGTTGCTGGAGCAGTTCCGCAAGGGCGGCTCGCACTTCGCCGTGGTCGAGGAGGCTGACGGCAACATCATCGGCTACCTGACCATGGAAGACGTGCTGGAAGTGCTGGTCGGCGATATTCAGGACGAACACCGCAAGGCTGAGCGCGGCATCCTCGCCTATCAGCCGGGCAAGCTGCTGGTGCGTGGTGATACGCCGTTGTTCAAGGTGGAGCGCCTGCTCGGTATCGACCTTGACCACATCGAAGCCGAAACCCTTGCCGGGCTGGTCTACGAGACCCTGAAACGGGTACCGGAAGAGGAAGAAGTGCTGGAAGTCGAAGGGCTGCGGATCATCATCAAGAAGATGAAAGGGCCGAAGATTGTGCTGGCCAAGGTGTTGATGCTGGATTGAGTACAATGCGGGAAACCGCGTTGCCTGCCAAAAGATCGCAGCCTTCGGCAGCTCCTACATAGATACACATTCCCATGTAGGAGCTGCCGAAGGCTGCGATCTTTTGCTTTTAAAAGCTTACTGCTTGCCCAGCGCAAAGTTGGGCAACGCCCCCAGCGGCTGGTTGAACTGATACGGAATCGACACCAGCCCCTCACCGGTATTGCGCTGCACCACAAAGTGCAGATGCGGGCCGCTGCTGTTGCCGGTATTGCCCGACAGTGCCAGCGGACTGCCCACCGCCACCCGCTGCCCTTCGCGCACGCTCACCGAACCTTGCTTGAGGTGCAGGTACACACCCATGGTGCCGTCGTCGTGCAGCACCCGCACGAAATTGCCGGACGCATCCGAGCCGCGCCCGCTCTGGGAGTTCTCGGTCTTCACCACCACCCCGGCCCGCGCGGCAATGATCGGCGTACCCACCGGCATGGCGATGTCCATCGCATAGCGATTCTTCGGCCCGTAATGACTGTACTGGCCGTTGGCACCCTGGCTCAGACGAAACGGCCCGCCACGCCACGGCAGCGGATAGCGATAGCTCTGCGCGGTGCCGGCAGGGTCGCCCAGGGCGTATTGAAACTGCGGCGTATACACCAACGGCTTGCCGCTGGTAATTGCCGTCAGCAATGCCAGGCGCGTATTGCTGCGCGCCGGCAACACTCGGCGGATCGCTTTGGCCGGCGCGCCACGCACATTGCTCAATCCGGTAAACGCCAGTGCCACCTCAACCGGCGCATACAGATCGTTGCGCACGAACACCACGTCAACGCCCTTCTGCTTCTTGATGTCGAGGTAGACCTGCCGTTCGAGGCGCTCGACCATGCGGTCCTGAAAGACGAACACCTGCGAGCCTTTGCTCGGCCGGTCGCTGTACGAGACCACGCCGTTGGCATCGGTGGATTTGTAAATAGTCATGGCCACAGCCGAGGTGGAGGCCATGAAGAGACCACAGAAAAACAGCAGGCGCGCGAGCATGGGCAAGAGTCTGTCGAAGTAAGGCCTGGGAGTGAGCCTAGCAGTTGTGACAGACCAGGCTAGTCGACAGATGTTTCAAATTGGGCAGTCTGGGAGATTGATGGTGCAAGTGATGGCCCCTTCGCGAGCAGGCTCGCTCCCACCTTTGAAATGCATTCCAATGTGGGAGCGAGCCTGCTCGCGAAAGCGGTGTGTCAGGCGACGAAGATCAAGCGCCCGGAATGAAGTGCTTCTGCGCCGTGCCGCGAGCGATCAGGCGGGAGATGTAGTCGAGCTTCTGCGCGTCCTGGTCGACAAAGCGGAACGTCAGTTGCAGCCAGTCGCTGTCCGGTTTCGGCTCAAACGCAACGACGGCGTGCAGGTAGCCGTTGAGGCGAGCGATTTCGGCGTTGTCGCCCTGCTCCAGATCGAGCACGGCGCTGTCGAGGATCTGCGGCAGGGTGTCGGTGCGTTTCACCACCAACAACGCCTCCTTGATGCTCAGCGCCTTGATCACGCATTGCTGAGTACCGCTTGGCAGGCGCAACTGCCCCTGACCACGGCCACTGGCCGGCGCCGACGCGGCGGCTGTTGGCTTGACCGGTGGGCTATTGAGCAAACCACGGGACGGCGCAGCGGCGGGCGCCGGTGCAGCAGCCACCGGTTTGGCAAACGGATTGACCGAAGCGGCTGCCGGTGCGCCACCGACCACGGCAGGCTTGCCGCCGGTCAACGCGCTCAGGGAATCGTTGCCGAACGCCGAGTTCATCTTGGTCGGTGCGCTGTTCATCAGGGTGTCGAGCTTGCCAACCTTGTTCAGCGCCTGCTTGACCTTGGTCAGCAGTTGCTCGTTGGTGAACGGCTTGCTGACGTAGCCGGAAACGCCGGCCTGAATCGCCTGGACAACGTTTTCCTTGTCGCCACGGCTGGTCACCATAACGAATGGCATGGTTTTGAGGTTGTCTTGCTCGCGGCACCAGGTCAGCAGTTCAAGACCGGACATTTCCGGCATTTCCCAGTCGCACAAAACCAGGTCGAACGCTTCCTTGGCCAGCATGGCCTGCGCCTTTTTGCCGTTGACGGCGTCCTCGGTGCGGATCCCCGGGAAGTAATTACGCAGGCACTTTTTCACCAGGTCACGAATGAACGAAGCATCGTCCACGACCAACACACTGATCTTGCTCATCCAACACCCCTATAAAAATCCCGGCAAGCATACCGCTTTTACTGATGGCACATTGCCAACAATCTTCAGTCACGCCGGGACTTTTCGTTCGCGGGTGCTGCTTTTCAATTCGGCTCGCCCTAAACAAAAACGCCCGGCCAAAGGGCCGGGCGCTTTTCTCAGGCAATCTTACTTATCGTCAGCATCGCCCGGAACATTAGCGGTTTCGCCGCTTGTGCCTTCAACTTCTTCTTTCATGCGCTTGAGGCCCATGTGGCGCACGTCGGTGCCGCGCACCAGGTAGATGACCAGTTCGGAGATGTTGCGCGCGTGATCGCCGATGCGCTCCAGCGAACGCAGCACCCAGATGATGCTCAAGACCCGCGAGATAGAGCGCGGGTCTTCCATCATGTAGGTCGCCAGCTCACGCAGGGCGGTTTTGTATTCGCGGTCGATGATCTTGTCGTACTGCGCCACCGACAACGCCAGATCGGCGTCGAAACGGGCGAACGCGTCCAGTGCATCGCGAACCATGTTGCGCACCTGGTCGCCAATGTGGCGAACCTCGACGTAACCGCGCGGCGCTTCGCCTTCTTCGCACAACTGAATCGCGCGGCGGGCGATCTTGGTCGCTTCGTCACCGATGCGCTCAAGGTCGATCACCGACTTGGAGATGCTGATGATCAAACGCAGATCGGACGCCGCCGGCTGACGACGGGCGAGAATGCGCAGGCATTCTTCGTCGATGTTGCGTTCCATCTGGTTGATCTGGTCGTCGATCTCGCGCACCTGCTGAGCCAGACCGGAGTCGGCTTCGATCAGCGCGGTCACCGCGTCGTTGACCTGCTTCTCGACCAGCCCGCCCATGGCCAGGAGGTGGCTGCGCACTTCCTCAAGCTCGGCGTTGAACTGCGCGGAGATGTGATGAGTGAGGCCTTCTTTGGAAATCATGCATTCGCTCCGAAAAAGCGTTTAACCAAGAGCTGCAAGCTACAAGCTGCAAGCTGTTATGTGGTGATCCATGCCGCTTCGCTTCTGACTTGCCGCTTGAAGCTTGCCGCTCGCAGCCGCTTCAATCAGCCATAACGACCGGTGATGTAGTCTTCGGTCTGCTTCTTCGCCGGATTGGTGAACAGGGTATCGGTGTCGCCGAATTCCACCAGCTTGCCCATGTACATGAACGCCGTGTAGTCGGACACCCGCGCGGCCTGTTGCATGTTGTGGGTCACGATGACGATGGTGAACTTGGATTTCAGCTCGTAGATCAGCTCTTCGACTTTCAGCGTCGAGATCGGGTCAAGGGCCGAGCACGGTTCATCGAGCAGCAGCACTTCCGGCTCCACGGCGATGGTGCGAGCGATCACCAGACGCTGCTGCTGACCACCAGACAGGCCCAGTGCCGAATCATGCAGACGGTCTTTGACTTCATCCCACAGTGCCGCGCCTTTCAACGCCCACTCGACGGCTTCGTCGAGAATGCGCTTTTTGTTGATGCCCTGGATACGCAGGCCGTAGACCACGTTTTCGTAGATGGTCTTCGGAAACGGGTTGGGCTTCTGGAACACCATGCCGACGCGACGACGCAGCTCGGCCACGTCTTCGCCCTTACGATAGATGTTGTTGCCGTAGAGGTTGATCGCGCCTTCGACACGGCAGCCGTCAACCAGATCATTCATGCGGTTGAAGGTGCGCAGCAAGGTCGATTTACCGCAGCCGGACGGGCCGATGAAGGCGGTCACGCGCTGTTTCGGAATGTTCATGCTGACGTCGAACAGTGCCTGTTTCTCGCCGTAGTACAGACTCAGGCCGGGGACTTCGATGGCCACGGTTTCCTGCGCCAGGTTCAGGCTTTGCTTGTCGCGGCCCAAGGCGGACATGTTGATGCCGTGGGTATGTGTTTCGTGCTGCATGGGTCTCACTCCGTTCGTAGCTGCAAGCTTCTGGCTGCAAGCTGCAAGTTTGAGCAAAAGCGGCTTGTAGCTTGCCGCTTGTGGCTAATGGCTTTAGCTATCCAGTGCTTTGTATTTTTCGCGCAGGTGGTTGCGGATATAAACGGCCGACAGGTTCAGTGTCGCAATCACCAGCACCAGCAGCAGCGCCGTGGCGTACACCAGCGGGCGGGCCGCTTCGACGTTCGGGCTCTGGAAGCCAACGTCATAAATGTGGAAGCCCAGGTGCATGATTTTCTGATCGAGGTGCAGGTACGGGTAGTTGCCGTCCACCGGAAGCGACGGCGCCAGTTTCACCACACCCACCAGCATCAGTGGCGCCACTTCACCGGCGGCGCGAGCCACGGCGAGAATCATGCCGGTCATCATCGCCGGGCTGGCCATCGGGATCACGATCTTCCACAAGGTTTCAGCCTTGGTCGCGCCGAGGGCCAACGAGCCTTCACGCACGGTGCGTGGAATCCGCGCCAGACCTTCCTCGGTCGCCACGATCACCACCGGTACCGCCAGCAATGCCAGGGTCAACGACGCCCAGAGCAGACCCGGTGTACCGAAGGTCGGTGCCGGCAGCGCTTCGGGGAAGAACAAGCGGTCGACGGAACCACCCAACACGTAAACGAAGAAACCCAGGCCGAACACGCCGTAAACAATCGCCGGAACACCAGCGAGGTTGTTCACCGCGATGCGGATGATCCGCGTCAGGGTGTTCTGCTTGGCGTATTCACGCAGGTACACCGCCGCCAGCACGCCGAACGGGGTGACGATCATCGCCATGATCAAAGTCATCATCACGGTGCCGAAGATCGCCGGGAAGATCCCGCCTTCGGTGTTCGCTTCACGCGGGTCGTCCGAAAGGAATTCCCAGATCTTGCTGAAGTAGAAACCGACCTTGGTGAAGGTACTCATCGCGTTCGGCTGGTAGGCGTGAACCACTTTGCCCAGACCGATTTCAATCTCTTTGCCGTTGGCATCACGAGCGGTCAAGGCATCGCGGTTGAACTGCGCATGCAGATCGGCCAGACGCGCTTCGATGTCCTGATAACGCGCATTCAGCTCGGCACGCTCGGATTCCATGTCCGCTTGTGCGGTGGCGTCGAGCTTGCCTTCCAGTTCCAGTTTGCGACCGTGCAGACGGATGCGTTCGAGACCTGCGTTGATCGCACCGATGTCGGTCTTTTCCAGCGACTTCAGCTGTGCAGCCAGACCATTCACGCGGTTGATCCGCGCCTGCAGTTCAGGCCACGCGGCCTCGCCCTCGGCGATGACTTTGCCGTCCTGTTTGACGTTGACCAAGTAGCCGTAGAAATTGCCCCACTCGCGACGTTCGATCGCCATCAACTCCGGCGGTGTGGTCTGATTGGTCAGCCACTCGCCGACGATCCAGGTGAAGTCGTTGCCGTTCAGATCACGGTTGCCGACCTTGATCAGCTCGCGGGTCATGAATTCCGGGCCTGCATCCGGCACCGGCAAACCGGCGCTCTTCAGACGGGCACGCGGCACTTCTTCTTTCTGTACCACTTCGCCGATGACCAGGTGATTGGCCTGTCCCGGGACATCGTAGTTGGCGTGGATCAGATCCGCCGGCCAGAAGTGACCGAGACCGCGCACGGCAATCACGGCCAGCAGGCCAATGGTCATGATGACCGCGATGGACACCGCGCCACCGCTGATCCAGACGCCCGGGGCGCCGCTCTTGAACCATCCTTTCAGGGAGTTCTGTTTCACAGACTTCTACCTTTGCTTAAAGCGACGAGTATTTCTTGCGCAGACGCTGACGAATCAGTTCTGCCAGGGTGTTCATGACGAAGGTGAACAACAGCAGCACCAGCGCCGAGAGGAACAGCACGCGGTAGTGGCTGCCGCCGACTTCCGACTCCGGCATTTCCACCGCGACGTTGGCGGCCAGGGTACGCAGACCTTCGAACAGGTTCATTTCCATGACCGGGGTGTTACCGGTGGCCATCAGCACGATCATGGTTTCGCCGACCGCACGGCCCATGCCGATCATCAGCGCCGAGAAGATCCCCGGGCTGGCGGTCAGGATCACCACGCGGGTCATGGTCTGCCACGGCGTAGCACCGAGGGCCAGCGAGCCGAGGGTCAGGCCGCGCGGCACGCTGAACACGGCGTCTTCAGCGATTGAGTAGATGTTCGGGATAACCGCGAAGCCCATGGCCAGACCGACCACCAGAGCGTTGCGCTGATCGTAGGTGATGCCCAGGTCGTGGGAGATCCACATGCGCATGTCGCCGCCGAAGAACCAGTTCTCCATGAACGGGCTCATGTACAGCGACAACCAACCCACAAACAGGATCACCGGGATCAGCAGCGCACTTTCCCAGCCGTCCGGGACTTTCAGGCGGATCGATTCAGGCAGGCGGCTGAAAGTGAAGCCGGCGACCAGAATGCCGATCGGCAGCAACATCAGCAGACTGAAGATGCCCGGCAGATGCCCTTCGACATACGGTGCGAGGAACAGGCCAGCGAAGAAACCGAGGATCACCGTCGGCATCGCTTCCATCAGTTCGATCACCGGCTTGACCTTGCGGCGCATGCCCGGGGCCATGAAGTACGCGGTGTAGATCGCCGCGGCGACGGCCAGTGGCGCGGCCAGCAGCATCGCGTAGAACGCGGCTTTCAGGGTGCCGAAGGTCAGTGGAGACAGGCTCAGTTTGGGTTCGAAATCGGTGTTGGCGGCGGTCGATTGCCAGACGTATTTAGGCTCGTCGTAGTTCTCGTACCAGACCTTGCTCCACAACGCGCTCCAAGACACTTCCGGGTGCGGGTTGTCGAGCAGCAGCGGTTGCAGCTTGCCGCCGGCTTCGACGATCACCCGGTTGGCGCGCGGCGACAGGCCGAAGACGCCTTGACCATCGACCACCTGATCAACCAGCAGCGTGCGATGTGCGGTGCTGTGGAACACGCCGAGCTTGCCGCTGGCATCCAGCGCCAGGAAGCCTTTGCGGCGTTCTTCGGCAGTGATTTCAACGATTGGCGTAGTGCCCATCTGGAAGGTGCGGATCTGCTTCAGGCGCAGCTCGCCATCGGTGTCGCGGGCCATGAACCACTGGGCCAGACCACCCTTGGAGTCACCGACGATCAGCGAGATACCGCCAACCAGTTGCGTGGTTGCGGTGACTTCGGCGTCAGCGTTTTCCAGCAGTTTGTAGCGACCGTTGAGGCTCTTGTCGCGCAGGCTGAACACGTCGGCCTGGGCACGCCCGTTGACCACGTACAGCCATTGCTGGCGCGGGTCGACGAAGATGTTTTTCACCGGTTCGGTCATTTGCGGCAGATCGATACGCTTCTGCTCGTTGGTGACTTCGCCGGTCATCATGTTTTCTTCGCTGGTCAGCGACAGGACGTTGAGTTGCGAACCGGTCGAACCCACCAGCATCAGGGTGGTGTCGGTCGCGTTGAGGCTGACGTGCTCCAGAGCACCGCCGGCTTCGTTCAGGGCGATCGGCGTTTCGCCGTACGGGTACTCGATGGCCGGGGTGATAGTTTTCTTGCCATCGGGGTAGCTGACTTTATAAGTGTGACGGAACACCAGCGCCTGGCCATTGGACAGGCCCACGGCTACCAGCGGGTGGCCCGGCTGATCTTCGCCGATGGAGGTTACGGTTGCACCAGCAGGAACCGGCAGATCGACGCGCTTCAGTTCAGCGCCACTGTCGATGTCGAAGAACAATGCCTGGCCCTTGTCGGAAACGCGCATGGCCACCTGATTCTGCTCTTCGAGCGAAATCATCAGCGGCTTGCCGGCGTCCTGCATCCAGGCTGGGGTGATCGAGTCTTTCGCAGTCAGGTCGGCACCCTGGAACAGCGGCGCAACCACGTAAGCGAGGAAGAAGAAGATCAGGGTAATGGCTGCCAGCACCGCGAGACCGCCCACGAGGACGTACCAGCGGGTGAAGCGATCCTTGAGCGCGCGAATGCGGCGCTTGCGTTGCAGCTCAGGCGTATTGAAATCAATGCGCTTGGGAGGATTAGTAGTCATGTGGGAATTGGCCAGATCATTCATGCGCTCACCCTAGCGATCCTGTATGACAGAAAGATGACAATGCAGTGACGCAGCAAATCCACCGCCAGCGGGTACTGGAGGAGGATCAAGAAATTCGAAGGGTTTGGACCCTTGTGAGACGTGTTTGAAACCTGTGTAGGAGCCGTCGGGGGAACCGAGGCTGCGATCTTTTGATCTTGCGATCAGAGGCCAGATCAAAAGATCGCAGCCTCGTTTCACTCGACAGTTCCTACAGGGTTCCTGCAGGTTCGGGGTTCAGCCCGAACCTAAGGTGTTACTTCTTTGCGACTTCAGCGCCGCCTTCTTGCAGACCCAGGTCAGCCAGTGCTTTTGCAGCAACCTTGGCCGGCAGTGGGATGTAGCCGTCTTTCACTACGACTTCCTGGCCCTGTTTGGACAGCACCAGTTTCACGAACTCAGCTTCCAGCGGCGCCAGAGGCTTGTTCGGGGCTTTGTTGACGTAAACGTAGAGGAAACGCGACAGCGGGTATTTGCCGTTCAGGGCGTTTTCTTCGGTGTCTTCGATGAAGTCAGTGCTGCCTTTCTTCGACAGAGCAACAGTCTTCACGCTGGCGGTCTTGTAGCCGATGCCCGAGTAACCGATGCCGTTCAGCGAGGAGCTGATCGACTGCACGACCGAAGCCGAGCCTGGTTGTTCGTTGACGTTTGGCTTGTAGTCGCCTTTGCACAGGGCTTCTTCTTTGAAGTAGCCGTAAGTGCCGGATACCGAGTTACGACCGAACAGTTGCACTGGCTTGTTGGCCAGGTCGCCGGTCACGCCCAGGTCGCCCCAGGTTTTCACGTCGGCTTTGGCGCCGCACAGACGGGTGGACGAGAAGATCGCGTCAACCTGTTCCATGGTCAGGTGCTGGATCGGGTTGTCCTTGTGCACGAACACCGCCAGGGCGTCGACAGCCACCGGGATAGCGGTTGGCTTGTAGCCGTATTTCTGTTCGAAGGCCGCCAGTTCGGTGTCCTTCATCTTGCGGCTCATCGGGCCCAGGTTGGAGGTGCCTTCAGTCAGCGCAGGTGGCGCAGTGGCGGAGCCAGCGGCCTGAATCTGGATGTTTACGTTCGGGTATTCTTTTTTGTAGTTCTCAGCCCAGAGGGTCATGAGGTTGGCCAGGGTATCGGAGCCGACGCTGGACAGGTTGCCCGACACACCAGTGGTCTTGGTGTAGCTCGGGATAGCAGGGTCAACAGCGGCGAACGCGTTGGCAGTCGCAACGCCAGCAGCGACAAAAGTCATTGCCGCCATCAAACGCTTCAGTTTCATGCCTTACTCCTAGCAGATAGGGTGTGTTAAGTCGGGGCCAAGTATCAGCAGGCCGTGTGAACACTCTATGGCTGAAATATGACAATTGGATGAAAGGCCAGCATCCAGGGTTTTACTGGATGATTCGTGGTGCCCCCATTCGCGAGCAGGCTCGCTCCCACCGTTTGAAATGCATTCCAATGTGGGAGCGAGCCTGCTCGCGAAGAGTCCGGTACTGCTGGAGGAGATTTCGGATCAGCGACCCTTCTTCCAGAGCCACGCCCCCACCAGAACCCCCATCGTGCAAAGAACGGCTACGTAATAGGCCGGGCCCATCGCGCTTTCTTTGAGCAGCAGGCTGACCACCATCGGCGTCAGGCCGCCGAAGATCGCGTACGCCACGTTGTACGAGAACGACAACCCGCTGAAGCGCACCACCGGCGGGAACGCTTTCACCATCACATAGGGCACCGCACCAATGGTGCCCACCAGAAAACCGGTCAGTGCGTACAGCGGGAACAGCCAGTTCGGGTGGTCGGCGAGGCTGTGATAGAAGGTCCAGGAGCTGATCAGCAGGCCCAGGCAACCAAACACAAACACGCGACCGGCACCGAAGCGATCCGCCAGTGCGCCGGAAATAATGCAGCCAATGCTCAGAAACACGATCGCCAGACTGTTCGACTGCAGCGACTCGGTCGGCGTGAAGTGATAGACCGTTTGCAGCACGGTCGGGGTCATCAGGATGACCACGACGATGCCCGCCGAGAGCAGCCAGGTCAGCAGCATCGAGATCGCAATCGCGCCGCGATGATCACGCAGCACCGCGCGCAGTGGTACTTCTTCAGCCAGCGCCTTGCGCAATTGCAACTCTGCGAACACCGGGGTTTCGTGCAGCCAGCGGCGCAGGTACACCGAGAACAGGCCGAATACGCCACCCAGCAGGAATGGAATACGCCAGGCGTAATCGGCAACCTCGGCAGGCGTATAAATGCTGTTGATCGCCGTGGCGACCAGCGAGCCGAGCAGAATGCCGGCGGTCAGGCCGCTGGTGAGGGTGCCACAGGCGTAACCCATGTGTTTTTGCGGTACGTGTTCGGAAACGAAGACCCACGCGCCCGGCACTTCACCGCCAATCGCCGCGCCTTGAATCACCCGCATCAATAGCAGAAGGATCGGCGCCCACATACCGATCTGCGCATACGTTGGCAGCAGCCCCATGATCAGGGTCGGCACGGCCATCATGAAAATGCTCAGGGTGAACATCTTCTTGCGCCCCAGCAGGTCGCCGAAGTGCGCCATGACAATGCCGCCCAACGGCCGCGCGAGGTAGCCGGCGGCGAAGATGCCGAAGGTCTGCATCAGGCGCAGCCACTCGGGCATGTCGGCCGGGAAGAACAGCTTGCCGACCACGGTGGCGAAGAAGACGAAGATGATGAAATCGTAAAACTCCAGCGCGCCACCAAGGGCAGACAGCGACAGAGTCTTGTAGTCATTGCGGGTCAACGGTCGTGCGGGTTGCTCGGGCTGCGCGAGGCTCGAAGGCGCTGTGGTCATGGCAAGGGCTTCTCTTATAGTCGGATCTGCCGCCACAACAACGCTGGCGGTGGCTTGGGCAGGTTCGGCACCATAACAAATTGTTCGAAAAAGCACATAGAGGCGCGTATTTGACGGTCGAAATGAGAACCGGATGGTCGTCGCGGAGTCTACCGACCGATATACTCGCAACCTGCTCCGGTTTGTAGGGGGTTGCTGTGCGAAAACGTCGTTGGCCCGGCCTTTGCTCGGGATTAGCCGGTTTCGCAGAGTTTCTCCTTAGGCGCCTGATGGAAAACGTGACGAACGTAGTATGTTCGGTGCTGAATCGTTTTTCCCGAAGACGGCTACCACCAGCAATACCAACAAGAGTCACGGGTCAGAGGCACCCCCGGCATGATAGAGCTCGAACAAGAAGATCCAATCCCGCAAGGCGACCTGGCCCTGCAAATCACCGCACTTCCACGCGAAACCAATGGCTTTGGCGATATTTTCGGCGGCTGGCTGGTCGCGCAGATGGATTTGGCCGGCACCGCGATGGCCAGCCGTGTTGCTGGCGGCCGTGTAGCGACCGTCGCCATCGATCGCATGGCGTTCCTCGTGCCGGTGGCTGTCGGTGCGCAATTGTCCTTTTATACCCAGACCCTGGAAATCGGCCGCAGCTCGATCCAGATGATGGTCGAAGTGTGGAGCGACGACCCGCTGTCCAGCGAGTGGCGTAAAGTGACCGAAGCCGTATTTGTCTTTGTCGCCATCGACGGCAGCGGCCGCACTCGTTCGGTTCGGTCGCGAGCCTGTTAAACCTCGTGGCCGTTTTGCGGTCGATAATCGTCCCAAGTGTCTGATCGAGAGCTGTCCCATGAACACGCCCAACGTTGAAGCGGTGAAACTGGATGAACTGAACTGCTGGCGCATCCGCCACGGTCAGGCCGAGGTGCTGGTCGCCCAGCAAGGCGCGCACATCCTCAGTTATCAGATTGATGGGCAGCCGCCGATCATCTGGCTCAACGACAAGGCGCTGTTCAAGACCGGCAAGAGCATTCGCGCCGGCGTGCCGGTGTGCTGGCCGTGGTTCGGCATCTTCGAGCGCAATCCGCAGAGTGTGAAAGCGATGCGCGTCAGCGACGAGCCGGCCCCGGCGCACGGCCTGGTGCGGGCGATGGATTGGGAGCTGGGTGGCATCGAAGCCGAAGAACATGGCGTCAAGGTCGAGTTCAAACTGCCTTACCCCGACGGGGGCCTGCCGGGCTGGCCACATCAGGTGGATCTGACCCTGACCCTGCATTTGTCCGAACAACTGAGCTTCAGCCTGACCAGCCATAACCGGGGCAATGACACCGTCAGCCTGAGTCAGGCGCTGCACACGTATTTCGCGGTCAGTGATGTGCGCCATGTGCATGTCGAGGGTGTCGATGGCTTGAATTACATCGAGACGCTGGATGAGTGGAAAACCAAAAGTCAGCAAGGCGATCTGCATTTCGCCGGTGAGACCGACCGCATTTACCTCGATGCTCCGCCACAACTGAGCATCGTCGATCCGACCTGGGAGCGGCGCATCGTGTTGACCGCGACCGGTTCACGCACGGCAGTGATCTGGAACCCGTGGATCGACCGCGCAGCGGCGCTCAGCGACATGGCCAACGATGGCTGGCAGCGCATGCTCTGCATCGAGACGGCGAATGTGATGGATGATGTGGTGACTTTGGCGCCGGGTGCGAGCCATACCATGGGTGTCAGCGTCGCCAGCAAACCGCTTTAAGATCAAAAGATCGCAGCCTTCGGCAGCTCCTACAGGGAAATGCATTCCAATGTAGGAGCTGCCGAAGGCTCGGGCCGCGTTCGGACGATCGTTGCTTTAGAGATCCGATTCCTGCACCACCCGCACTTTGTCGGCGTCCAGCGCATACGCCGCGTCAGCCAGATCATTGCTGACCTTCTCGACCTTCAGCGTGCCGGTCACCCACAGCGGCGTGTAGATGTCATCCAGCTTCAAACCCTTCGGATAACGCACCAGCACCAGTTGATTCGGCGGCGGTGGCGGCACGTGGATGCAGGCGCCCGGATACGGCACGAGGAAGAACAGCGTGCTGCGGCCCTTGGCGTCGGACTCCAGCGGCACCGGATAACCGCCGATGCGGATGTGCTTGTCATTCATCGATGCCACGGTTTTGGTCGAATACATTACCGCCGGCAGACCTTTGGCCTGCTTCATCCCGCCCTTCTCGGTGAAGGTGCCGGTGGCTTCCGGGGAGTTGTGGTCGATTTCAGGCATGGCCTCGAGGGCCTTTTGGTCCGACTTGGGCATCAGTTCGAGCCAGTCGGTTTCCGGCAGTTCGCCGGCGTGGGCCAAACCGCTGCCCAGGAAAAGGAGAGTCAACAGAAGACGGCGCATGAAGGTGCTCGGTAAAGAAAGGAAGGAACAGTCAATCGCCGAGCATTCTAGCCCTCCCGGTCACGTTGGCAGAGAGGGCTTTGTCGCTTTGGATCAGTTCTTTTTGATCAGGCCGTAGATCACCAGCAACACGATCGCGCCGACCAGTGCGCCGATGAAGCCTGCGCCCTGACCAGCTTGATAGATGCCCAGGGCCTGGCCGCCGTAGGTGGCTGCCAGCGAACCGCCGATACCGAGCAGGATGGTCATGATCCAGCCCATGCTGTCATCGCCCGGTTTCAGGAACCGCGCCAGCAGGCCGACGATCAAGCCGATAAAGATGGTTCCGATAATTCCCATGGCAATTCCCTCTCAGTAGTAGATATGCGAAGCCTAGTCAGACTTTGGCATCCTGCCATGAGAGAACGGCGGCCCCTGAATGGTTCCGCCGCTGCCACATGAAACTGTCGTTACTCGGCGATCAGCGCTTCGACCTTGACGATCTGCGCCTGCAGCGTGGCCATGTCGGCGCAACGCAGATTGGCGTGGCCAACCTTGCGCCCGGCCTTGAAAGCCTTGCCGTAGTGATGCAAGTGGCAGTCTTCGATGGCGATGACTTTCTCTACCGGCGGAACCACGCCGATGAAGTTGAGCATCGCGCTCTCGCCGACCTTGGCCGTCGAACCCAGCGGCAGGCCGGCAACGGCGCGCAGGTGGTTTTCGAACTGGCTGCACTCGGCGCCTTCGGTGGTCCAGTGCCCGGAGTTGTGCACGCGCGGGGCGATTTCGTTGGCTTTCAAGCCACCGTCGACTTCAAAGAACTCGAACGCCATCACGCCAACGTAGTCGAGTTGCTTGAGCACACGGCTCGAGTAATCTTCGGCCAGCGCCTGCAACGGGTGATCGGTGCTGGCCACGGACAGCTTGAGGATGCCGCTGTCGTGGGTGTTGTGCACCAGCGGATAGAACCTGGTTTCACCATCGCGGGCACGCACGGCGATCAGCGACACTTCACCGGTGAACGGCACGAAGCCTTCCAGCAGGCAGGCCACGCTGCCCAGTTCGGCGAAGGTGCCGACCACATCTTCCGGCTTGCGCAGGACTTTCTGGCCCTTGCCGTCATAACCCAGGGTGCGGGTTTTCAGCACGGCCGGCAGACCGATCGACGCGACAGCAGCGTCCAGATCGGCTTGCGATTGAATGTCGGCGAAGGCCGGGGTCGGGATTCCCAGATCCTTGAACATGCTCTTTTCGAACCAGCGATCGCGAGCGATGCGCAAGGCTTCAGCGCTCGGGTAGACCGGGACGAATTGCGACAGGAATGCCACGGTTTCGGCCGGGACGCTTTCGAACTCGAAGGTCACCAGATCGACTTCATCGGCCAGTTGGCGCAGATGATCCTGATCGCCGTAATCGGCCCGCAGGTGTTCGCCCAGCGCGGCGGCGCAAGCGTCCGGCGCAGGGTCGAGGAAAGCGAAGTTCATGCCCAGCGGGGTGCCCGCCAGGGCCAACATGCGACCCAACTGGCCGCCACCGATTACACCGATCTTCATCTCAACAACCTCAGGCAATACGTGGGTCTGGATTGTCCAGGACGCTGTCTGTCTGCTCGGCACGGAAGGTTTTCAGTACCGCGTGGAACTGCGGATGCTTGGCGCCGAGGATGCTCGCCGAGAGCAGGGCGGCGTTGATCGCGCCGGCCTTGCCGATGGCCAGGGTGGCGACCGGAATGCCGGCGGGCATCTGCACGATCGACAGCAACGAGTCGACGCCCGAGAGCATGGCCGACTGCACGGGCACGCCCAGCACCGGCAGGTGGGTCTTGGCCGCACACATGCCTGGCAAGTGAGCTGCGCCACCGGCACCGGCGATAATCACCTCGATGCCACGGCCTTCAGCCTCTTCGGCGTACTGGAACAGCAGATCCGGGGTACGGTGGGCAGAGACCACCTTGACCTCGTACGGGATGCCGAGCTTTTCCAGCATATCGGCGGTGTGGCTAAGGGTGGACCAATCGGACTTGGAGCCCATGATCACGCCAACCAGTGCACTCATCGTCGCGCCTCTTCTCTCTGGAGCGCCCGCAGGCGCGTCATAAAACAACAAGCCACGCAGGTTGCGTGGCTTGATTGTACGAAAAATGGCCGGACGTGCCGGCCGAAGGCCGCGCAGTATACCGCAAAGAAAGCAATAAACAGCCCCCGAAACGACCATCTGTCAAATGAGCGAAAGGCCCGGTTTTATTGACTTTAAGGTCAGCCAAAAAGATCAAAAGATCGCAGCCTTCGGCAGCTCCTACAGGGATATGCATTCCAATGTAGGAGCTGCCGAAGGCTGCGATCTTTTCAGGAAGCTTGTGCAGCACCGCCCTCAAGCTTGCGCCACAACAGGCGCACGTTGGCCTTGCGCACCAGTGCGCAGCGATACAGACGAATCTCCAGCGGCACGTGCCATTGCGGGCCGCCGCAGACCACCAGTTCGCCGCGCGCCAGTTCCGCTCGCACGCTCAATTGCGGCACCCAGGCAATGCCGAGGCCTTCCAGCGCCATGCTCTTGAGGCTGTCAGCCATCGCGGTTTCGTAAATGGTGGTGAACCGCAGCTGCCGCTGACGCAGCAATCCATTCACCGAACGTCCGAGAAACGCCCCGGCGCTGTAGGCCAGCAATGGCACGCTCGCATCCCCTTCGAGATCGAACAACGGCTTGCCCTCGGCATCCGCCGCGCACACCGGCAACATCTCGGTCTGGCCCAAATGCAGCGACGGAAAAATTTCCGGGTCCATCTGCATCGCCGCGTCCGGGTCGTAGAACGCCAGCATCAGGTCGCAGCCACCCTCGCGCAACGCATGCACCGCATCGCCGACGTTGGTCGCGACCAGCCGCGTGGCAATGTTCAGCCCTTCATTACGCAACTGCGCAATCCAGCGCGGGAAGAAACCCAGTGCCAGCGAGTGAGCCGCAGCCACTTGCATCACCTCACCCTGCCCGCCTTCCAGATGATGTAGATGACGCAGCACTTCACCCAGCTGTTCAACCACGGTGCGCGCGGTCACCAGAAACAACTGCCCCGCCGCCGTCAGTTCGATCGGCGTGCGCGAACGGTTGACCAGCGTCAGCCCCAGCGCAGCCTCCAGACTGCGGATCCGTCGGCTGAAGGCCGGCTGGGTAACGAAGCGTCGTTCGGCCGCCTGCGAGAAGCTGCGGGTGGCGGCCAGAGCACTGAAGTCCTCGAGCCATTTGCTTTCCAGATTCATCACGTCCTCCCGGACACGCACCAAAACAGGTCACACGTCTGCCGCGCAGGCGGCGTCACATGGGCATTATGCCGAATGTGCATAGGGCAGTGCTGAACAGCATTGGCCCAAAAATTCCCACAAGCCTAGCATTCGCAGCGTTCCGGCACAGACCGGGTCCATATCGAGATGATTTCTATCATGTCCTCCGCTGCATCTTTCCGCACAGAAAACGACCTGCTTGGCGCCCTCGAAGTACCGGCTCAAGCGTATTACGGCATCCAGACCCTGCGAGCGGTGAATAACTTCCGTCTCTCCGGCGTTCCGATTTCGCATTACCCGAAACTGGTTGTCGGTCTGGCAATGGTCAAACAGGCCGCTGCTGACGCCAACCGCGAGTTGGGTCACCTGAGCGAAGCCAAGCACGCTGCCATCAGCGAAGCCTGTGCCCGATTGATCCGCGGTGATTACCACGAAGAGTTCGTGGTCGACATGATTCAAGGTGGCGCCGGTACTTCCACCAACATGAACGCCAACGAAGTGATCGCCAACATTGCTCTGGAAGCAATGGGTCACCAGAAAGGCGAGTACCAGTACCTGCACCCGAACGACGACGTCAACATGGCGCAGTCGACCAACGACGCTTACCCGACGGCGATCCGCCTGGGCCTGCTACTCGGTCACGACACCTTGCTGGCCAGCCTCGACAGCCTGATTCAGGCGTTCGCGGCCAAGGGCAAAGAATTCGATCACGTCCTGAAAATGGGCCGTACCCAGTTGCAAGACGCTGTACCGATGACCCTCGGTCAAGAATTCCGTGCCTTCGCCACCACCATGGGCGAAGACCTGGCCCGTCTGAAGACGCTGGCCCCGGAACTGCTGACTGAAGTGAACCTGGGCGGCACCGCGATCGGTACCGGCATCAACGCCGACCCGCGTTATCAAGCGCTGGCGGTTCAGCGTCTGGCACTGATCAGCGGTCAACCGCTGGTTCCAGCCGCCGACCTGATCGAAGCGACTTCCGACATGGGCGCCTTCGTGCTGTTCTCCGGCATGCTCAAGCGCACCGCGGTCAAGCTGTCGAAGATCTGCAACGACCTGCGCCTGCTGTCCAGCGGCCCACGCACCGGCATCAACGAAATCAACCTGCCAGCGCGTCAGCCAGGCAGCTCGATCATGCCCGGCAAGGTCAACCCGGTGATCCCGGAAGCCGTTAACCAGGTAGCGTTCCAGGTCATCGGTAACGATCTGGCGCTGACCATGGCAGCCGAAGGCGGCCAACTGCAACTGAACGTGATGGAGCCTTTGATCGCTTTCAAGATCTTCGACTCGATCCGCCTGCTGCAACGCGCCATGGACATGCTGCGCGAGCACTGCATCGTCGGCATCACCGCCAACGAAGCGCGCTGCCGTGAACTGGTCGAGCACTCGATCGGTCTGGTCACCGCACTGAACCCGTACATCGGCTACAAAAACGCCACCCGTATCGCCGGCCTCGCCCTTGAAAGCGGCCGCGGCGTGCTGGAACTGGTGCGCGAAGAAGGCCTGCTCGACGAAGCCATGCTCGCCGACATCCTGCGCCCGGAAAACATGATTGCTCCGCGTCTGGTTCCGCTTAAAGGCTGAACCGACACGTTACTGGTAGCACCGCTCACCAGGTCGAGGGACTAGACACCTCTCACCTTTTGAGGGCTTGGGGATTTAGTCCCCAAGCCCTTTTTTTTAACTTCTTTGCGGGCAGGACGTTAAATGTTTTGTGTATCTGATACCGCCAAGATCGCAGCCTTCGGCAGCTCCTACATGATCGATGTCCCCCTGTAGGAGCTGCCGAAGGCTGCGATCTTTTGATCTTGCAGCACCCTCGTTTCGTCGCTTGCACCACTACCGTGCAGACGGGCGCGCCACTGATCGGTATAGTGCCGCCCCTCTTCGCGTGAGCGGTCGTCGGTAACGAGGCCATAACCCATGCGAAACCCGAACTAATAACAAACCCGCGAAATGGATCCGCGACGAAACCCTCGCCTCACCTGTTGTGCCGCGCGCAAACCGGTGTAACGCGATGTTTCCGACCTTCCAGCATTTGCTCACACAAAAAACAGCGAGGAAAAATCCATGCTCGAAGTCATTAACGACTTCCTCTCAGGGAAAGTACTGATCGTGCTCATTGTCGGGCTCGGTAGCTACTTCACGATTCGCTCGCGTTTCGTTCAATTGCGTCACTTCTTCCACATGTTCGCGGTGTTCCGCGACAGCCTCAAGGGCAGCGCCGGGCAACTCAGCTCGTTCCAGGCCCTGATGCTCAGCCTTGCCGGCCGTGTCGGTGCAGGCAACATCGCCGGTGTCGGCATCGCCGTGACCCTCGGTGGTCCGGGTGCAGTGTTCTGGATGTGGGTGACCGCACTGGTCGGCATGTCCAGCAGCTTCTTCGAATGCACCCTGGCCCAGGTCTACAAGCGCGCCGATGGCGATGGCTTGTACCGAGGTGGCCCGGCCTACTACATCCAGCACGGCCTGAAGCTCAAAGGCATGGCGGTGGTGTTCTCCATCCTGCTGCTGGTCACCTACGGATTTGCCTTCATTGGCCTGCAGTCCTACACCGTGACCCACTCGCTGCAGAACGCGTTTGACTTCAACCCACAACACACCGGTATCGTCCTGGCGGTGCTGCTGGCCATCACCTTCATCGGCGGCATCAAGCGCATCGCCTCGGTGTCTGACCTGCTGGTACCGATCAAGACCCTGGCCTATATCGGCGTAACTCTGTACGTGATCGGCACCCAGATCGAGCACGTGCCCGCCATGCTGGAAACCATCTTCAAGAGCGCCTTCGGCCTCGACCCGGCGTTCGGCGGCCTGCTCGGCAGCGCCATCGTCATGGGCGTGAAGCGTGGCGTGTTTGCCAACGAAGCGGGTCTGGGCAGTGCGCCGAACGTCGCTGCCGTGGCCGCCGTGAAGCATCCGGGCGCGCAAGGCGTGGTCCAGGCTTTCAGCGTGTTCCTCGACACCTTCGTGATCTGCACCTGCACCGCGCTGCTGATCCTGCTGTCGGGCTTCTACACCCCGGGCTTCGAAGGTGACGGCATCGTCCTGACCCAGAACTCGCTGGCCGCTGTGGTCGGTGACTGGGGTCGCATGTTCGTCAGCGTCGCGCTGTCGCTGTTCGTCTTCACCTGCATCCTCTACAACTACTACCTGGGCGAGAACAGCTTGCAGTTCCTCACCCGCAACCGCGCCGCGCTGATGATTTTCCGCGGCCTGGTGCTGGCGCTGGTGGTCTGGGGTTCGATGCAGGACCTGTCGACCGTGTTCGCCTTCGCCGACATCACCATGACCTGCCTGGCCTTCGTCAACCTGGTGGCCCTGGCCATGCTGTTCAAGGTCGGCATGCGCGTGATGCGCGACTACGACGGGCAGCGCCGCGCCGGCGTCAAACAGCCCGTGTTCGACTCGAGCAAATTTGCCGATCTGGACCTGGACCTGAAAGCCTGGCCGGCCAACCCGGCGGATGTTGTCGGCAAGACCGAAGCCGAGCCGCAAGGCGTGCCTGCAGCGCAACGCTGACAGGTGAATGACGGGCGCATCCCCTGCGCCCGTCAGTTACAGTTCGGAAAACTGTGGGAGCGAGCTTGCTCGCGAATGCAGTCATTCAGTTGATACATACACTGACTGACACACCGCTTTCGCGAGCAAGCTCGCTCCCACAGGACCTCATCTTTCGGAGAATCCCCATGAATTCGTCGACCTACCCCGCCGCCCAGCACGTCATGGTGCTCTACACCGGTGGCACCATCGGCATGCAGGCAAGCGCCAATGGTCTGGCCCCGGCGTCCGGCTTCGAAGCGCGGATGCGCGACTACCTGCAGAGCCAGCCTGAACTTGTTGTACCGCAGTGGCGCTTCCGGGAAATGTCGCCGCTGATCGACAGCGCCAACATGACCCCGGCCTATTGGCAGCAGCTGCGTGAAGCGGTGGTTGATGCCGTGGACGTGCAAGGCTGCGACAGCGTGCTGATCCTGCACGGCACCGACACCCTGGCCTACAGCGCGGCGGCGATGAGCTTCCAGTTTCTGGGGCTGAATGCTCGCGTGTGCTTCACCGGTTCCATGCTGCCGGCGGGCGTCACCGACAGCGATGCCTGGGAAAACCTCAGCGGCGCACTGGTTGCTCTCGGCCAGGGCCTGGCGCCGGGCGTGCACTTGTACTTCCACGGCGAACTGCTGGCGCCGACCCGTTGCGCGAAAGTGCGCAGCTTCGGCCGTCATCCGTTCAAGCGTCTGGAGCGTCAGAGCGGCGGTGCCAAAGCCCCTTCGATTCCAGCGTCGTTGAACTACAACCAACCGAAACAACTGGCCAAAGTCGCCGTGCTGCCGTTGTTCCCGGGTATCAGCGCCGGGATTGTCGACGGCCTGCTCGACGGCGGCATTCAAGGTCTGGTGCTGGAGTGCTACGGCAGCGGCACCGGACCGAGCGACAACCCTGAGTTTCTCGCCAGCCTCGGCCGCGCGCGGGACGACGGTGTGGTGGTGGTCGCGGTCACGCAGTGCCATGAAGGCGGTGTGGAGCTGGATGTGTACGAGGCTGGCAGTCGTTTGCGCGGTGTTGGCGTGTTGTCAGGTGGCGGCATGACTCGCGAGGCGGCATTTGGCAAGTTGAATGGGCTGCTCGGTGCCGGCCTGGCGACAGACGAAGTCCGTCGACTGGTAGAGCTGGATTTGTGTGGTGAGCTGATCTGAGCATGGCTCCGGATTGGCCCTCACCCTAACCCTCTCCCAGAGGGAGAGGGGACTGACCTTAGTGTCTTGCGCTATACGCCGACCTGAAAGAAGGTGTCGATTGTGGATTCGGCAAAGTTTTTTCACGTCGGCGTATCTCTCCAATATCCCCCGATCGGCCCCCTCTCCCTTTGGGAGAGGGCTGGGGTGAGGGGCTGATGCGGCATGCAACTTGCTGCGCTCCAGTCATCCCCAGGCTGGAAGATCTTATGCTGCACTCCCACCTCACCACCCTCAACGCCGTATCGCTGATCCTCAACACCTTCAAGGCGGAAGGCCTGTCGAGCGAAGCGTTGCTGGCCGGCAGCGGCATCAGTGCGGCAGATCTGAACCGTGCCGACACCCGGATCACCACCAATCAGGAGATGCAGGTCTGCGCCAACGCGGTCGCGCTCAAGCACGATATCGGTCTGGAACTGGGCCGGCGCATGCACGTGTCCTGCTACGGCATCCTCGGTTACGCCTTGCTGACTTGTGCCACCTTCGGTGACGCTTTGCGCCTGGCGATCCGTTATCCGGCGTTGCTGGGAACACTTTTCGAACTGAGTCTGGAAGACGACGGCGAGCGCGTCTGGTTCGTCGCTGCCGATTATCGCGAGTGCCCGGCGATGGCGGTGTTCAACGCCGAGTTCTGCCTGGTGTCGCTGAAAGTCATTTGCGATGACTTGCTCGGGCATCCGCTGCCCTTGCGCGCGACGCGGTTCGAGCACGGCGCGCCGGACTATCGCGACAGCTACGCCGAACACTTCAACTCGCCCCTGCACTTCGCCGCCAAGGACAACGCCTTTGCCTTCGATCGGCATTGGCTCGACCAGCCACTGCCGTTGGCGGATGCCATCACCCACCAAGCCATGGCCGAGCGGTGCCGGAAGCAGAATCTTGAGTTCACCGGGCGTCAGGCGTGGCTGGGGCGGATTCGCCAGTTGCTCAGCGCGCAACTGAATGCTGCGCCGGGACTGGAAGGTCTGGCGCAGCAGATGAAGTGTTCGCCGCGCACCTTGCGCCGGCATTTGAAAGACATGGGCAGCAGCTATCAGGAACTGCTCGATGAGCTGCGTTTCGAGCGGGCCAAGCAGATGTTGTGTGAGGATCAATTGCCGATCTACCGCATCGCCGAAACGCTGGGCTTTAGCGAGACCGCGAGCTTCCGCCATGCCTTTGTGCGCTGGAGCGGCGTGGCGCCGAGCCAGTTCAGGGCCTGAAGATCAAAAGATCGCAGCCTTCGGCAGCTCCTACAGGGATCGGTGCAGGAGCTGCCGAACGCTGCGATCTTTTGATTTTAAAGGGGCGAATTGCGGTCATGATTTTTGGCCATATCGATCCCCTTTTGGCCTTTCCTGCCGTTCTCCGATTCGATCCGCGCCGCAACACTGGGGGCAACCGAATCAGCCCTGCGGAGAACAACAAATGCTGACGATCTACTCGGACGATCACCACCTGCACCATGGCCGCTGCGAACTCATCGATGGCCAGCTCAAGCCTTGCTTCGAGATGCCGTCGCGCGCCGACCATGTGCTGCAGCGCGTAAAAAACCAGAACCTCGGCCCGGTCGAGGCACCCAGGGATTTCGGTCTGGAGCCGATCGCCCGCATCCACAGCCACGACTATCTCGATTTTTTCAAAGGCGCATGGGATCGCTGGACTGAACACAACACCGACGGCGATCTGCTGCCCTACACCTGGCCGGCGCGCACCCTGCGGGCAATCAAACCGACCAGCCTGCATGGTCAGCTCGGTTATTACAGCTTCGACGGCGGCGCACCGATCACCGCCGGTACATGGCAAGCGGCCTACAGCGCGGCGCAGGTTGCCCTGACGGCTCAAGCGCAAATCCAGCGTGGCGCGCGCGGTGCCTTCGCCCTGTGCCGCCCACCGGGACACCACGCCGCCAGCGATTTGATGGGCGGTTATTGCTACCTCAACAACGCCGCCATCGCCGCGCAGGCGTTCCTCGATCAGGGCCACAAGAAGGTCGCGATCCTCGACGTCGACTATCACCACGGCAACGGCACGCAGTCGATTTTCTATGCGCGCAGCGACGTGCTGTTCACCTCGATCCACGGCCACCCGGAAGCGGAATTCCCGTTCTTTCTCGGTTACGACGATGAGCGTGGCGAAGGTGCCGGTGAAGGTTTCAACTTCAACTATCCATTGCCCGCAGGCTCCGGCTGGGACGTGTGGAGTGCGGCGCTGGATCAGGCCTGCGATGAAATCGACCGTTACGGTGCCGACGTCATTGTCGTGTCGCTCGGCGTCGATACGTTCAAGGACGACCCGATTTCGCAGTTCAAACTCGACAGCCCGGACTATCTGGCGATGGGCAAGCGCATCGCCGCACTCGGCAAACCGACGCTGTTCGTCATGGAGGGCGGTTACGCGGTGGAGGAAATCGGCATCAATGCGGTGAACGTGCTAGAGGGATTTGAACAATAACCAGGCACCCGTCGCACCTGTAAAAAAACCGACCCGCCCCACGCGGGTCTTTTTTCGCCTGCAATATTTATGTACCGCACGCGCCCCGCAGCCCGCCTCTACCTTGCCCGCAACCGCCGCCCTTTCGGCGCGCCCATCAGAGCAGGAGTTGCCCATGCCCGAAATCCCCTCGCCCAGCGCCGTCGATGTCGTGACGCAACTGGTGACCGGCCCTTCGATCCAAGAAGTTGCCTCGAAAACACTGCAACCGGCCCTCAAGACGCTGTACCCGGAGATCGATCTCGACCCGCAGTCGGCCATGGTCGTGAGACCGACCTGGGTCGTCGAAGGTGATCAAGTCGTCCCCGGTCGCCACCTGATCGAATCGCTGACGGACACGCTGGTCCGCCTGGGCCTCTCCGGTACCACGGTGGCGTATCTCGACGGTGAACATTATCTGACTTTACAGCCCGACTTGCCCTCAGCCATCCAGCTGCCAGTGAAAATCAGCGCGATCGGCAAACTGCTCAATGAGCTGGCACCGCTGCTGTTCGTCGCCTACAAGGAACACCATGTCAATTACTGGGACGAATTCACCTACCCGGGACAACCGCGCTGGCAGCAGCTGTCACAGGCTTTGCAAAACTTGTGGAAGGCCGACGCGAACACTGACTGGGATGCCGACCAGCGCGCCATGGTCGAGGCGGTCTACACGCATCCGGACAAAAACCAGCGGCTGCCCACCGACAAATACCAGACACGCGCCTGCCTGATCGATCTGGACCGCGGCGAAGGTGATGACCAGACCCACGTGACCCTGCTCGATACCGCCGTACTGATCGGCACCAGCGGCAAGCGCACCTTGATCATGACCCACTCGGTGATTCAGGGGTTCGAGCACTTCGAGTCGCTGGAAAAACTCGGTGAAGCCCTGCCGAATCGTTATTGGAAAGGCGCCTCCGGTGCCGGACTGAAGTGGCGCCTGGTCGAACCCCAAGGCAATTTCTTCGACTATCAAGCCTGCACGCTGATCGCGCTGGAGGCCGAAGCGTTGGGTGCGATCAATTTTTTCCAGGGCTCGAACGCCAGCGAGCTTTACCCGCACACCGGGACTGTTGGCAATCCTCGTGAACCGACACCGCGCCTCAAACCCCATATCGACCGTCTGCGCCCGATGCTGCCCGACTGGCTCGACAACGCTGCCCCCGCCGATCAAACCCGATACAGCCGGCATTTGCTGGACCTGACTACGGTGCAGCATACGAACAAGGGGAAATCCTTCCAGAGCGAAGTCATCGGCCTGCAAGCTTTCACCCGTGATGCCTTGAAAAAACAGATGCTCAAGGATCATCCGCTGGCCGGCGAAGTGAAGATCGATGACATCGAAATCAGCATCACCAGCCTGGTGGTGTGGGGCACGTTTGTCTTGCCGGGCAATACACAGACCCAGACGTTGTCGCTCATTGAACTCGCCCTGCAGAACCTCGCGGGGCTGCCGATTGGCAATAAAACCGTCCGTTACAAGGATGGCAGCGCGCTGCCTGTGTGGCTGACCGCAAGCTACGTGGAACAACTGGTGAGCAGCGTCGATATCGGCAAGACCTACCCGGCGCACCTGCAAAACCTGCTGGTCGACGACAGCGAGCAGGCAGCGGCGCTGCAAGCGCTATACACCAGCCAATTGCCCATCGAGCTGCCGTTGCTGGCGTTGCAACACAAGATACAAGGCAAGGCCGGCATTACCGAGCAGGGTTACCGCTATGTCGTTGCCGCATTGGCCAACACCGACGCTGAACGCCATGTTGATCGCGAAGAAATTGTCATTCGTCCGCTGGCGTTCATGGCCCATCGCAGCCGTTCACAGGCGGACACCGTCAACAACATGTTCGTTATCGGCCCGCGTGAAGTGGCTAAAGGACCGTGCGTGCTTTACCGGCCACTGTTCGAAATGGCGCTGATGCAGTTCCCCTCCCACACCAATCTGCTGTACGAAATCCAGCATTCACAACATCTGCGCGAGTCGGTGCTGGCCTGGTTGCCGGACGATGTGCGCTTCAACTACAGCCAGTTCGTCTTCACCGCCCGACTGCCTTCGGTCTGGACGATCCCGCAATCGCTGGTGAACCCTTTCACCGCCCTCGACATGTCCGGCCCCGTCGCCCTGGCGACTGCGATGATTGAATACGATGTACTGGGGACGCTGCATGACAGCAACGTGCAGGCGGTCATTACCCAGGCTGATCGCCAGTCGGTCTCCGACGCAGAAGCACGTTGGGCGACGCTCAAACACGGCGGCTGGGTGATGTTCAATGCGGCATTGCCATTCCTGGGACGCAGCGTCGGTACAGCGGCGTGGATCTGGCAGATCATGGACGATCTGCAAGAGATCAGCGACGTCGCCAATGAGCAATCCGGCAAGATCGCCTGGACCGCACTGGCCGACATTCTTCTGGCGTTGGGCATGGTCCTCGCCCATCGCGCAGCGGTTGGCGACCAGCCAATCAGCGAGTCGATCCCGCAGGAAGAACCCGCACCGACGGTCAAACCCGACATCGTCGCCAGCAAACCGGTGCAGTTGCCGGACGTCACCAGCACTGCACTGCCCATTACCCATGAGACAGTGGTCAACCCCTTCACTGCACTGAAGCGCTCGCCCGTCGCACTGGCCGCGCTGCTCGACAGTTTTCAGATCGCCAAACCCAAAGGCATCGGCGATGTCGCCAGCGAGGGCACGCACAGACACCTCTATCCCCGTCAGAAACAATGGTTCGCCCCCGTGGGCAGGCGCTGGTTCGAAGTCACCATCAATGAACACGCCGAAGTGCAGATCATCGACTCACGCCAGCAACCGTCACGTAACGGACCGGTGCTGACCCGCACCGCCAACGGTCAATGGGTGATCGACCTTCGATTGCGCCTGCGGGGCGGTGGACTCGACATCGCTCATCAGGAGGTTCAGGACGCCAATAAAATGGACGCCGTACAACTGACCGCAGAAATCAGCGCTTTCGACGCCACGATGCAAGACAAGACGGTGCAACGTGACGCCGATCACGACGCGTTAACAGGCGCGCTGCCGGAAGCCCGGGTTCAGGCACGCCAGCAGTATCTGGCGACGCTCGACTCCCAGCGCCAGGCCTACGGTACGAGCATCGAACAGATCAAGGCGCTGCATCAAAAACAACCCATCCCCAACTATCGGGAAGTGATGATTCAGCGACTGGAGATGCAGTTGTTTCTTGGGCAGGAATGGCTTGAGATTCACTCCACAGAGCTCAAAGCCAACTTGAAAACCATGCAGGCGATGCTTGCCGACGAAGCCGGTTTCGCACAGCGGTCATTTATTCAGATTTTTGAAGAAATGACTGATCAGATTCAGGCCATCATTGAAAAAACAGAGTTGGCCGAAACGCGTTTCGATGAATTGAAGTTGTTGGGAAAAAAAGCGGTCGAAGTGGTTCACACCTATCGCAAGGCACTGCCCGAATATGATTTGAACGACCTCAAACTGTTGCAGATCAGTCTCGGCCAGGAGATCTGCATCAAGGCCGGTGAAACAGCGACTGCGGCCAACGCCTATAAGGCGCTTGCCAGTCTCATCGAAGACGCGGCGCTGAGCATCCAGAGCACGTTGAATCTGACCGCCGATGAAAGCCTGGACAACCTGCGCGAACGTACGGATGGCTTGAGCAACGTCGCCGAACAGCTTTCCACCGTTGATCAACGCTTGGGCGATCTGCTCATCGACTATCCCGAGCAGATTTACACCGAGCGACTGGAAAATGTGCGCAAACGAGTGATCGGGTTCAAGGCGCGCACGGATACCAAGCTGGCCGAGCTGCTGCGTTACAAGCATCTGCTGGAACCGACACCGGGTCCTTCGAAGCCGGGATCATCGACGCGCCAGATCATCAAGACCAAATCCAGGGGCACGGTGGTCGGTGTCCGGAAAAAGCGCATCAAAGGTCAAAACTCCGACGTGGTGGAAGTACGGAGCCCCCTGAAAGGAGTCATCGCAACATTCGAGGAAGAGTCACCCGGTGTCTGGGTCGAACAACGCACGGCAAAACCCAAACCGCCCAAGGCCAGTGCCTCCCTCAATACCAGCATTCGTGAAGGTCAGGCCCTGATCGACGGGTTGGACGCATTCCACAGCCGTATGGAGGCCCAGCTAAAACGGGGGCGGCGCATTCCTGTCGAAGTTGAGGAGGACTATCACAAGCATGCCGCTGCCTTGCGCGAAGCCAACGCGGCGATCGATGAAGCATTGACTACCAGCAATCTGACCGCCGACCTCAAGAAGCCGACCGAGGAGCTCGGCCACAAGCTTGACGAGGCCGCCAACTCCCTTGAGGAAAAAGGCACCAGCACCCGCGTCATGCTGGTCAAGCAACAGCCACCGACCGCGGCTGGCGTTCAGTGGCTGAAAGACCAAGGCGAAGTGAAGATCTTACAAACCGTGACTCGACGCCGGCTCAAAGGTGCGGACCTCGGTTTTCTCGACGAGTACGAAATCCGCGACGCTCACAACAACAAGGTCGTGTGCTACGCACATTTTCACTACAGCAGCGTGAAAGCCCCCGTCGCGCCATTTCCTGTCGGGCATATGAAAACCGTGGCTCAGCGACGCATGGGAGGGGCCTATGAGCCGCGTTTTCTGAGTAATCAGGCGCTGATCGAAATCCATCGCAGCGGTATTTCCGACAGTTCTGCGCGATCGCTGTTTCTCACACCTGCCACGCCTGGCGCAACCGAGTCAGCGCCGCTTTGATCGCCGGCTCAGGTACGGCGGCGAAGCCCAGGACCAGTCCGGCACGCTGCGCCAGCGGCGTCGACGAATCCGGCAGCCAGTAACTGCTCAAGCCGTTGATCTCCACGTCGGCGCGGGCGGCTTGTTCGATCAATTGCCGCTCGCGCTCGATGCTGTCAACCGCCACGGTCAAGTGCAGTCCGGCCGAGACCGCAGGCAAATCGCCGACGCCGGCAATGGCGCTCGGCCAGCCGTCGAGCAAGGCATTGCGCCGGCGCAGGGCGGCGCGGCGCATGCGCCGGATATGCCGCTGGAAATGCCCGGCGGCCATGAATTCGGCCATGACTGCTTGCGTACTCACCTCGGAATGCCGGACATCCACAGCCCGGCGTTGCGAGAACGCATCCACCAGCCCCGGCGGCAAAACCAAATACCCAAGGCGCAGCGCCGGAAACGCGACCTTGCCGAACGTGCCGACATACAGCACGCGGCCCTGTCGATCGAGTGCCGCCAACGGTGCCAGCGGCGCGCCGGTGTAACGGTATTCGCCGTCGTAGTCGTCCTCGACGATCCAGCCTTGGCAGCGCTCGGCCCAGGCTAGCAGTTCGAGGCGTCGCGCCAGGCTCATCACCACGCCGGTCGGGTACTGATGTGAGGGCGTCACATACGCCACGCGACAATCCCCGGTGGCCGAGAGCGCCGAGCAATCCATGCCCTCTTCGTCCACGGCAATGCCGTGCAAACGAGCGCCCGCCACGGCGAACGCATGACCGGCCGCGCGGTAGCCAGGATTCTCAATCGCCACACCGTCGCCCGGCTCCACCAGCAACTGTGCACAAAGGCTAATGCCTTGCTGTGCGCCGCTGGTGATCACAATTTGCTCAGGTGAACACTGCATGCCGCGCGAACTGCGCAAATAGGCAGCGATCATTGCACGCAGGCGCGCATCGCCGGACGGATCGCCGTAACACAGTTGCTCCAGATCCGGTTTACGCCAGAAAGCCGCATTCAGCTTGGCCCACACCTCGAACGGGAACAGATCAAACGCCGGAACACCCACCCTGAATGCTCGCGGCGGACCACTCGGTGGGCGGGCCAAATGGTTCTTTTCGATGCGCGAAAAATTATCGCTGTGGATAACTTTACTGGATGGAATCACAGGTAAATCCAGCCAATTTGTGGATAAGGCTGTGGGTAAGCCTGTTGAAAACCCTGTGGATACTTTTGTGGATAGTTTCTTCGGCGAAGCGGCTACCGGCATCAGTTGTGCGACGTAGGTGCCATCCCCTACCCGCCCTTCAATAAAGCCTTCGGCATACAGTTGATCGTAGGCGCGCACCACGCTGTTGCGGGAGATTCCCAACGCCGCCGACAGATCGCGACTGGCCGGCAACCGCGTACCACTCGCCAGCCGCCCATCCAGCACACGCAGGCGCAATGCCTGATAAAGCTGACGACTCAAGCCCTGGCGGCGATCAAGCTCGATACCGGCAGGGTTGAATGGCATGGACAACGTTGGCGAATCGGGCATGGCAATGGACCTATGAAATTGGTCATCAATGGCTCTTACAACAGACCAATAGCCTGCCTACGATGCAGGCATTCGCCAAGGAAAATTTGTCCATGTACACACCTCGCGCCTTTGCCATCGAAGACCTCTCCCAACTGCACGAACTGATCCTTGCTACCCGCCTCGCCATTCTGGTGAGCCACGGCGAAAGTGGCTTGCAGGCCAGCCATGTGCCGGTGCTGCTGCATTGCGAACAAGGCGAGTACGGCACGCTCTACGGACACCTGGCCCGTGCCAACCCACAGTGGAAAGACCTGCGCGACGGCGCCGAAGCCATGCTGATCTTCGCCGGCGCCGATGCCTACATCAGCCCGGGCTTTTACCCGAGCAAGGCCGAGCACGGCAAAGTCGTGCCTACCTGGAACTACATCGCCGTGCATGCCTATGGCCACGCCGAAACCTTCAGCGATGGTGGAAGGCTGCTCGACATCGTCAGCACCCTCACCAACCGCCATGAGGCCGGTCGCGTGCAACCGTGGTCAGTCGACGACGCGCCCGCCGATTACATCGACGGCATGCTCAAGGCCATCGTCGGTTTTGCCATTCCCATCGACCGGCTCGAAGGCAAACGCAAACTCAGCCAGAACCGCAGCGCCGAAGACATTGCCGGCGTGCGCGAAGGCCTGGCGGCCAGCCCGCAAATCAATGATCAAACCCTCGCCCGATTGATGCGCTAAGGAAATCACCATGAGTCAGATCGACATTCGCCAGGTCAGCGCCGACGACCACGCCGCGTGGCTGCCGCTGTGGCAGGCGTACCTGCGTTTCTACAATACCGAACTGCCGCAAGCGGTGACGGAAAGTACCTGGCAGCGTTTTCTCGACCCGGGCGAGCCAACCCACGCGGCCTTGGCGTGGGCCGACGGTAAAGCCGTGGGCCTGGTGCATTACATCTACCATCGCTCGAACTGGAGCATCGAAAACTCCTGCTACCTGCAAGATTTGCTGGTCGAGGAACACACTCGCGGCAGCGGCGTTGGCCGTCTGCTGATCGAACACGTCTACGCCACGGCCAAGGCCGACGGCTGCTGCAAAGTCCATTGGCTGACCCACGAGACCAACGCCGCCGCGATCCAGCTCTACGAGCGCATTGCCGAGCGCCCGGGGTTCATCCAGTTTCGCCAAGCCCTTTAAGGAGAGACGCTCATGACCGCTTCACTTGCCGACTGGAAAGGCGTCCCCGCCCCCACGACCACGCTGCTCGAAGGCCGTTTCATCCGCCTGGAAAGACTCGACCCGGCGCGCCACGCCGACGAGCTGTTCAACGCCCTGCAAGGCCCCGGCGCCGACCCGAAACTCTGGGATTATTTGCCCTACGGCCCGTTCCCGGAGCGCAGTGTGTTCAATGACTGGCTGAACAATCACGCCGCCAGCAGCGACCCGTATTTCTTCAGCGTCATCGACCGCGCCAGCGGCCAGGTGCAAGGCATCCTCAGCCTGATGTCGATCGTCCCTGCTCAGGGTCGCATCGAAATCGGCCACGTCACCTTCGGCGCACCGATGCAGCGCTCGCCGAAAAGCACCGAGGCGGTTTATCTGCTGGGCAAATACGCCTTCGAGCTGGGCTATCGTCGCCTGGAATGGAAGTGCAACAACGGCAACGCCCGCTCCAAATACGCGGCCGAGCGTTTGGGCTTCAGTTTTGAAGGCGTGTTCCGCCAGCACATGGTGGTCAAGGGGCAGAACCGCGATACCGCGTGGTACTCGATTCTGGATGGAGAATGGCCGGCGATTGCGGCAGGGTTCGAGCAATGGTTGAGTGATGAAAACCAGACACCGACCGGGCAGGTGAAAGGCTTGGTCGAGTGCCGAAGCTAAACCCTTAAAAGCAAAAGATCGCAGCCTGCGGCAGCTCCTACACAGGTTAAATGTAGGAGCTGCCGCAGGCTGCGATCTTTTGATCTTCAGCTGATATCCCGCCGTACTCTAACCACGCCCATTTTCATCCCAAACGGACGGAACACGGCGTTCAACGACTTCAGCGTCTGATTACCTTCACCGTGCTCGATGTGCACCAGGGTACGAACCGAGATTTTGCACATTTTCGCGAACTGGGTTTGATGCAACCCCGTCACTTCTACACGTAAGCGGCGAACGGCTTCGCCGATCTCAAGCGTTCCCTGGGCCAGCGCTTCCCGTATGTTTTCAATAAGCACAGTGCGTTCGGCAACGGTCAGGCTCATTTCAGATCCCACTCTTTCAATCGCTGCTCCAGATTTTTCAATGCGATGCCTGGGTGATTCATGGTTCGGTCCGGCAGGCCACTCTCGGTCAAAATATCGGGAAGGGCCGCGAGGCGTTGTGCATCCAGACGCAGGCGCTCGAATGAATCCGGCGCGCCAGCCAAAGGGAACGATGTCATGAATGAAGGCTGGCACATTCGATCGCCGGCTATCCCAATCCAACGGACACCGTGCACTCACAGCCTTTGAGAACGGTGACCCTATCTCGTCGAAGTTATCGACGAGGTAAGTGGTTTGATAACCGAAATCGCAGCGACTTTCGAAACCCTTTTCGGGGTCAGCGAAACTCAGATTCATCGCGTCATGCCATCGCCCCGCCGTGAAAATCTGTAATGTCAGGTTGTACATGAGCTTTTTCACCTGCATTTAAATGCATTTTTGCGAAGAATCTTGCAGCTACAAATGCAATATAGTGCATATTTTGTATAAGTTTATAAGCTCGTCTGCAACAAAATGCAGATATGCCATGACGTATGCCAATTCAATCAAGCATCAATAACGTATTTCCCAACCAGTGCGCTGGCGGCACATGCGCAGGCGCCGCCAGCGCGTTGATCACGTCGTTGGCACTAACTTATCCAGCACCCGATTGACCGCCAGCTCTGCCAGCATCACCACTTGAGCGATGCCTTGCAGGGTTTTGCGGTGGGTTCCTTCAACCTGCGCGATATGGTTGTTGATAATGACGGTGGCCGAGCCGAGGGTCTCACTGGCATCTACCAGCAAGGACTCGTTGTCGGCCTCGGGACTGGCCATGTACAGCGTGTTGGGCTTGTAAGGCGCGGCCATGATGTCGGCCGCCGATGGGCCGAGATAGTGGTCGAGGGCGCGCTCGGCGGCTTCGTGAAATTTCTTTGAATCGGGCGATTCGTAGGGGGATGCCGGATCGGGGATCGGCGGGTTTGGCGTTACTTTGAACATCGGAATGTACCTTTGTAAGGCCGCACCATCCCGCTGCTAAACGATAGGGTGGCGGCTATGCGCAAGTTAGCAGACCGGTCATTCCGAAACCCGGCGCACCCGAAGATGCCATGCGCACAGCCACCATCGAGCGCAGGCAAATGCCTGACTGGATGAGACTTGTACGGCCGGAATGAAATGAAGCCGGGCTGCTAAACCCGATCACTGGGAATCAGTGACCCGATCAAGTTACGCAGCCCGCCCAGGGCGCACAAGCTGGCGGATTCTGGTGCATGCGTAGGCAGCGACGCAAGGTTTTGTAGGTCGCAAGACGTAAAGCCAACAGCCTTTAAACAAGAGCGACGACAGAGGTTTACCGCGCAAGAATAATTGGCGATTTATCTGTCGTATCAGCCCTCTTCTCTTAACCGAGTTTCTGCGCCAGCACCGCAATATGCTCCGGGCCGATCCCGCAGCAACCACCCAAATGACTGGCGCCGCGCTGCTGCCAGTCGAGCGCCCAATGCAGATAACCCGGCGGATCGAGATCTTCACGCAACGGATCGAGTCCGTCATTGGCCGTGGCCTCTTTGGGCTGCGGCGGAAACGCATTGGCATAGGCGCCGATGTGAATCTTCACCCCCAGACGTTCGAAGGTGTCGCGCGCCGCATCAATCGCCGCGCCGATCACTTCCGGCTGACTGCAATTGAACAGCAGCGTCTCGACGCCCAACTCGGCGGCCACCGCAGCCGCGTCAGTCACCGGTTCGCCGGAACGCAAACGCGGCACTTCGTCAGTGTCTTCGTCCCTCAAGGTAAACGACAGCCAGAACGGCTTGCCGTCCTGCGGCAGCCCGGCGTGAATGGCGCGCGCCTCGACGATCGAGCTCTGGGTTTCCGCCAGCCACAGATCAACATGCGGTGCCAGGCCGATGACCAAGGGCGCCAGCAACTCGGTCACTCGGGCGGCCTCGAACAGATCCGGACGATAGGAGCCGAACAGCGGCGGCAATGAGCCGGCCACACGCACGGATTTTCCCGAAGCGTGCACCGCACGTCGCGCCAGCTCACCGGCCAACGCTGCCAGCGCCTGCCCTTCAGCGGCAAAACGCGCTTCGCCAATATGGAACGGCACCACGGCATAACTGTTGGTGGTAATCACATTGGCGCCACTGACGATATAAGCGGCGTGTACCGCCTCGACCGCTTGCGGTGCTTCGCTCAAGGCCAGCGCCGACCACTCTGGCTGACGAAATGGCGCACCGGCGCGCTGCAGTTCACGGCCCATGCCGCCATCGAGAATAATCGTGCTTGCTGCGCCCATATGCTTTTCACTCATATGCTTATGAAAATAACTCACTATCAGAGTCGTTCTTATAACTATTTAATACGCACCATTCGGTTAATAACAACCTCTTTTTTGCCCAGGGATCGACTGTGAAATTTCAACCGCTACTGGCACTGGGCCTGACCATTCTGGCCGCCTCGACTCAAGCCTTCGGTGGCGCCACGCTGGATCGCGTCGAGCAGAAAAAGGAACTGGTCGGCGTGTTGATGGAAAGCTACCCACCCTTCTCGTTCCTCAACGAGCAGAACCAGCTCGACGGCTTTGACGTCGATGTGGCCAAAGCCGTGGCCGACAAACTCGGGGTTAAGCTGCGACTCGAAACGCCGTCCTGGGACGTCATTGCCGCCGGCCGCTGGAGCGGGCGCTACGACATCTGCATCTGCTCGATGACCCCGAGCAAGGCCCGCGCCGAAGTGTTCGATTTCCCGGTCGAGTACTACGCCTCGCCCGCAGTGATCGTGGTCAACGCCAAGGACGATCGCATCCACGGCGCCAAGGATCTGAGTGGCAAGAAAGTCGGCCTCACCAGCGCCTCCAGCTACGAAAGCTATCTGAACAAGAATCTGGTGATCGAAGGCGCTGAAGACACACAGTTGCAGTACCCGTTCGAAGGGGTGCAGATCGCCCCATATGACACCGACAACGTCGCGTTCCAGGACTTGGGCCTCGGTGCCGGCGTGCGCCTCGATGCGATCCTCACCAACCTCGTCACCGCGCAGCCGCGCCTGAACGCAGACAAACGCTTCAAGCTTGCCGGCGAGGCGCTGTACTCGGAGCCGAACTCGGTCGCCATTGAAAAGGGCGATGCGCAATGGGATGCGAAAGTGCGTGAGGTCTTTGCTCAACTGAAACAGGACGGCACCCTGAGCAAGCTCTCGCAAAAATGGATCGGCGCTGATATCAGCCAATGACTTCTTTCCCGACACCTCCACAGCCACCACAACCGGTGGCTGAATCACGTCTGCGCCGGCTCTTCGGTTTTCGTACGCGGCTGTACCTGACCTGGGTGCTGATGTTCTGCCTGTTCGCCGGATTCTTCCTGAGCTTCGACCTGAAGTTCTCGATTATCGTCGACAAACTGCCCAACCTGGTCGGCCTCAAGCTTGCACCCAATGGCTTTCTGCAAGGCGCGGCGCTGACGTTGTTTCTGTGCGTATGCTCGATTGTCGCTTCGTCATTGCTGGGCTTCGTCACGGCGCTGGCGCGACTGTCGAAAAGCGCTGTGGCGTTCGGTATCGCCAGTTTCTACGCCTCGTTCTTTCGCGGCACCCCGCTGCTGATCCAGATCCTGCTGATCTATCTCGGCCTGCCGCAACTGGGCATCGTGCCCGGCGCTATCGTCGCCGGCATCATTGCGCTGTCGCTGAACTATGGCGCGTACCTCAGCGAAATCTTTCGCGCCGGCATTCTTGGCGTCCCCTATGGCCAGCGCGAAGCATCGCTGGCTCTGGGCATGCGCGACTCGGTGATTCTCTGGCGCATCACCTTGCCCCAGGCCATGCGCACAATCATCCCGCCGACCACCAACCAATTCATCTCGATGCTCAAAGACTCGTCGCTAATCTCGGTGATGGGCGTGTGGGAAGTGATGTTTCTGGCGCAGTCTTACGGGCGCTCAAGTTATCGCTACATCGAAATGCTCACCACGGCGGCGATCATTTATTGGCTGATGTCGATCGGACTGGAGCTGATCCAGGCGCGAATGGAGCGGCATTACGGCAAGGCGTACGTGCGCCGAAGTTAAGGTGCTCTGCAACAGCGCAGACATCATTCTGTAAAAACCCATCGCTATACAGGACGGCCCGCTTATAACAAAAGGCCGTCCGCCATGCCCTTCCTGCCCCAGCGCTTGTCCCTCGCCATTGCCCTGTTGATCGCTGCCACATCTGCAAACGCTAAAACCGTGCAGATCGACACCGCCACCACTGCAGCGCAAACGCTGGGTGGTAGCGACACGCTGACGATTTCGGCCCCGGGCAGCATCACCAACAGCGGCAAGGCCGTGAGCCTGAAAGACAAGACCAGTGGTGCGGGTGTGGTGATCGATAACGCCGGCAAAATCATTTCCACCGGTGGCCGGGCCATCGACAGCAGCGGCGACCTGAGCCAGGCACGCAATTACACAATCTACAACCGCAGCGGCGGGCAAATCCTCGGCGCCAACGACGCCCTGCGCATCGACAGCAATTTCGTCAGCGGCAGCCTGTTGATCGACAACAGCGGCATCATTCGTTCGACCACCGGCCAAGGGCTGGATCTGGATGCACTGCGCAGCGACGGGGTGAAAACCACGATCATCAACCGCACAGGCGGACTGATTCGTGGCGACGCCAGCGACGGCATGAAGACCGGCGCCAATGCGACCATCACCAACTACGGGGAGATCTCCACCGGCGATTCGCACAACGCCGACGAGAAATTCGACGGCATCGATATCGATTCTGCGACGGGTGTTTCGATCACCAACTACGGGGTGATTTCCGGCGGTCGCCACGGCATCACCACCGACCTCGGCGCGACGCTGATCAACTATGGGCAGATCACCGGCCGCAACGGCTCGGGCTTCGGTTCCGATGGCGATGGCACAGTGATCAACCACGGCACCATCACCGGTGCCTACTCAGGCTTGCAAGCCAACGGTGACGGCGACGGCGTGGACATCGACAAGATCGCCCACATCGAAAACTACGGGACCATTCAGGGTGTCGGTGCCGGCGGTGTGGACAAGGGCGGCTTTGCCAACGGCAGCGAAGGCATTGCCCTCGGCGGGGGTTACATTCTCAACGCCCGCGGCGCGCTGATCAGCGGCGCCGACAGCGCGATTCTGGTGGACGATGGCAGCGGCGGTTCAGGGTTGGCGGCGACCACCCTGGAAAACTTCGGCATCATTCAAGGCCTCAACGGTTTCGGCGTGAAGCTGGTCGGCGAATTCGCCGACAACGTGATCAACGGCGGCACCATCAGCGGCAGCAACGGTCTTGCGCTGGACCTGGGCGGCGGCAACGACAGCCTGACTTTGCGTAATGGCAGCCGTTTCGTTGGCATGGTCGATGGCGGCAGCGGTTACGACCGCGTGGTGATGGACGACGCGGCCGGCGGCAGTTTCGGCGCCAGTCGCAACTTTGAATGGCTGGAGGTCAAGCAAGGCGCGTGGACGTTGACCGGCAGCGGCGATTTCAGCGACGGCGGCGCGGTGCGCAATGGCGCGACGCTGATCAATCAGGGCGGCATCGCCGGCAACCTCACTGTGGATGCCGGCGGTGTGTACGCCGGGGGCGGTTCGGTGGGCAATCTCAATGTCAACGGCACGCTCCGCACAAACACCGGCCTCGGCCGCGCAACCATTGTTCATGACCTGAACATGGGCAGCGCGTCCACCCTCGCCTACGGCGTCAATGCCGACGGTAGCAGCGCACCGTTACAGGTCGGCGGCATTGCCAATCTCAACGGCGCAACGCTCGCGGTGAATCCCGGCAGCGGCACCTATCCATGGCAGAGCCATTACACCGTGCTGCAAGCCGGGCAAGTCAACGGCACCTTCGGCAAGGTCACTAGCGACTACGCGTTTCTCACGCCGACGCTGGCCTACACGCCGACTCAAGTCGACCTGACCTATACCCGCAACGATGTCGCCTTCAGTGACTTCGCCAGTACCGGCAACGGCAGCAACGCCGCCACCAGCCTGGCCTCGATGGGCAAGAACAACGCGCTCTATAACGCCCTGCTCAACACCACGCGAAGCAGCGCTGGCGCGGCCATTGAACAACTGGCCGGCGCCAGCAACGCCAACCTGACCAGCGCCACGCTCGGCGCCAGCAGTCAGGTCGGTAGCAGCATGCTCTCGGCGATGCAGCAAATGGGCGGCAGCCCGGGACTGATGGTCGGCCTCGATCAGCGCGATACGCCCGTGCTGGCGGCCAACGGCGTGCCGTCCGAGGCGCGCAATCTGAATGACCCGAACGCCCGCGGCCGGCTCTGGCTGCAAGGCATCGGCGGCTACGGCAAACTCGATGGCGAGCATGGCAGCAGTGGTCTCGAACAACGCACCAAGGGCAGCGTACTGGGCGCCGACTGGTCACTGAATCCGGCATGGCGCCTGGGCGTACTGGGCGGTTATTCGAAAACCGATCTGGACGCGACCGGCGTCGACGGCAACGTCGAGAGCTGGCACGCCGGCGTCTACGCGCTGCATCAAAACGGCCCGATCGCCTTGCGCCTCGGCGCGGCATACAGCGGTCATCAGGGTGAGAGCAAACGCACCATCGCCTTCAATGGTTTCAGCGACCGCCCGAAAGGCGACTACGACGCCGACAGTCAGCAAGCCTTCGCTGAAATCGGCTACGCCATGGGCAGTGGCCGCCTCAGCGCCGAGCCGTTCGCCAGCCTCGGTTATCAGCGCTACCACCGCGACAGCTACAAGGAAAAAGGCGGCGCCGCCGCGCTGCAAGTCGACGGCCAGACCCAGGACAACTTCAGCAGCACCTTCGGCCTGCGCCTGGCGCACCTGAGCAGCCTGGACAACGGCATGAGCGTGACACCGCGCATGGCCGCTGGCTGGAAACACACCTACGGCGATGTCAGCAGCTCGACGCGCCAGGCGTTCGTGACCGGCGGCACGGCGTTCAATGTCGATGGCAGCTCGCTGGATCGCGACAGTCTGGTGCTGGAGGCCGGGCTGGATGTGGGGATCTCGGCGCGGCACACATTGGGTCTGGGTTACAGCGGCGAAATTGGCAGCAACAGTCGCAATCACGGGTTGATTGGGCAGTGGCAGATGAGTTTTTGATTGTTGAACAGCCGGCGGGTTCTTGATTAGCCGTAGGAAAAGGCGCCGCTGAAGCTGAGTAAAAATACTGCTCTCAGGTTGTGCGGCCATTTTCGACAAAACGATCCGACGTCGCCTGCAAGCGTGCGGGAAGCAGCCGACATCGGATCTTTCGGTGCATCAATAGAGTTGGGGCTCCTGTCAAAAGAGGCCGTACTCGATGCCCGTTCAACACACATGCAAACCGAAACATCTGGCTCTGGCGATTGCACTGGCGATTGGCGTTGTCGACTTTTCAATGGCTCAGCAGCCAACTTTCGAGCTCGAAACGAAGCATGAAATAGAACCCGATGCACTGTTGTCCGCACTCGAAACATTCGTGAAAAATCCGACGACTGTGCCGATCAAGATTACCAAGGCGTACAAGGCAACAGACGGTGTCGCGCTGCAACTGGATGACAGTAACCACTTGGTAACCGTCCAAGGCAAAGGCAGTTTTACGGGATTAGTGGACGGAGGCGGCGGCGAAAACATTCTGCAATTCGACGCATCCAAGGAAGGAACGCTGGAAAATTCCCGCAATTTTCTCGCCCTGGAAGTCAAGCAAGGCACCTGGACGCGCAGCGGCGATGGGGACTTCGAAGTCGGCGCTCTGGTGCGGCCCAAAGCCACACTCATCAATAAAGGAAATATTCTGGGTGGCGCGCTGGCTCAAGGCAACCTGATCAACAGAGGCACAATTGGCGGCAGGGTCGACGTATTCGAAGGTGGAGACTTACTCAACAAAGGGCTCATTGCAGGTGCCGTGCATGTGCGTGAACGCGGTCATTACGCCGGTAGCGGCGTCGCTGAGACGTTGAATGTCCACGGTCGACTCAGTGTCGGTCAGCGTCATGGGGCTCCTCGCGTGTCGAAGGATTTGCAACTTTCGCCAACCGCCACGCTGGCCTATGAAGTGAATGCGACCGGTAAAAGCGAGACCCTCTTCGTTGAAGGCGTTGCCAACCTTGGCAACTCGACCCTTGAACTGCAAACCGCCGGGGATTATCCGTCGAGCAGCCAACACACCATTATTACGGCTGGAAAAGTCGAGGGTCGTTTCGCCAAAGTCGAGAACCCTCTGGCCTTCATGACAGCGGATGTTCAATACAATGAGAAAGACGTCGGTCTGACCTACTCCCGTAATGAAGTGAAACTTGAGAGCGTTGCCACTTCAGACAACAGCCATGCGCTTGCCGCAAGTATTGAAGAATCCTCAATCCCTTTGCCAGGGCCCACACCGGACGCAATAGCAGTCATACGCGCAAACGACGTCGCCAAGCCCTCAACGCCCCAGCTTCCAAAGCGCGCAAACGCAGCCGTTGCCGCGATACTGACCAGCGACAAAAAAACTGCGCCGGTCGCCCTCGAACAACTCGCCGCCGGCAGCAACGCCAACCTTGCCAAAGCCACACTGAGCAGCATCACCCCCGTCAGTGCGAGCATGCTCTCGGCCATGCAACAACTGAATAGCCGTTACGGCTCTGCCTACAGCTCAGGCAACTCACCGCGTCAGGCCGCTGGCGCTGCCGATTCCGGGCGGGTATGGATTCAGGCGCTCGGCCATGGCGGCAAGGTCGACCGCGATTTCGATAGCACCCTCAAGCACGCCACTCAAGGTCTGGTCATGGGCGCCGACTGGCGGCTCAATGAGCAATGGCATATCGGCCTGGTCGGCGGAAAATCGCAGACCAGTCTTGATGCCCGGCAATACGACGGCGACCTCGACAGTTGGCACCTCGGTGCCTACGCCGTGCGCCAGGACGGACCGTTCTCGCTGCGTCTCGGCGCAACCTATGCCAGCCATGACGGCGACAGCAAACGGCGCGTGGCCTTCAACGGGTTCAGCGACCGCCTCAAGGGCAACTACGACGCCAACACCCAACAAGCCTTCGCCGAACTGGCGGTCAATGTTGGCCGGCACAACGCGACGCTCGAACCGTTCGCCAGCCTCGGCTATCAGCGCTACCAGCGCGACAGTTACAGCGAAAAAGGTGGGGACGCGGCGCTGAAAGTCTTTGGGCAAACCCGCGACAATCTCAGCAGCACCTTCGGTCTGCGTACGGCAAAAATTACTCGACTGGATAACGGCATGACGTTGACGCCGCGATTCAGTGCCGGCTGGAAACACACCTTTGGCGAGATTGAAAGCGACACCCGCCAGCAACTGGTCAAGGGTGGCAAACGCTTTGAGATTGCCGGTGCCGCGCTGGATCGAAACAGCCTGTCCGTGGATGCCGGTCTCGACCTCGGGCTGTCTGCCAACCATACAGTCGGGCTGGGCCTTACCGGCGAAATGGCCACTGACAGCCGCACTCACGGCGTGATGGGCCAATGGCGCATGGCGTTCTAACTGACACAACGCTCTCTGTAGGAGCTGCCGAAGGCTGCGATCTTTTGATCTTTGTTTTTATTAACCCAAAGCAACATCAAAAGATCGCAGCCTTCGGCAGCTCCTGCAGATGAAAAATTCAGGCAAAAAAAAGGGGAGCACATGCCCCCCCGAGGTTTAAAGCGTTGGATCGCGGCCGTTATCTCAGCCTTCGATCTCGATCAGAATTTCACCCGGATTGACGCGATCTCCCTTGGCCACATGAATCGCGGTGACCTTGCCGGCAACCGCAGCCTGGACTTCGGTTTCCATCTTCATCGCTTCGGTGATCAGCACAGCCTGACCCGCCTTGACGGTGTCGCCCTCCTTGACCAGCACATCAACGATGTTGCCTGGCATGGTGGTGCTGACATGGCCCGGTGCAGAGGCTTGCTTGCGCTTGCTGCTGCCACCGCCAACGAATTCGTTGAGCGGTTCGAACACCACTTCTTCCGGCATGCCGTCGATGGACAGGTAGAAGTGACGCTTGCCTTCCGCCTTGACACCGACACCGGTGATGTCGACGCGGTAGGTTTCGCCGTGGACGTCGATGACGAACTCGGTCGGCACGCCTTCGCCGCCCGCCGAAGCCACGCTACCCGCCTCTGGAATCGGCAGCAGCACTTCCGGCGTGAGGGTGCCGGCGGCACGCTCTTCGAGGAACTTGCGGCCGATGTCCGGGAACATGGCAAAGGTCAGTACGTCTTCTTCCGACTTGGCCAGCGCGCCGATGTCGGCACGCAGCTTGGTCATTTCCGGCTTGAGCAGATCGGCCGGACGCACGTCGATGACTTCTTCGCTGCCGATCGCCTGACGACGCAGTTTTTCGTTGACCACGCCCGGCGCCTTGCCGTAACCGCCCTGCAGGTACAGCTTCACTTCGTTGGTGATGGTCTTGTAACGCTCGCCGGCCAGTACGTTGAAGAACGCCTGAGTACCGACGATCTGCGAAGTCGGCGTCACCAGCGGCGGGAAGCCGAGGTCTTCACGTACACGCGGGATTTCCGCCAGCACTTCGGCCATGCGGTTCAGGGCGCCCTGTTCTTTCAACTGATTGGCGAGGTTGGAGATCATCCCGCCCGGCACCTGGTTGACTTGCACGCGGGTGTCGACGGCGGTGAATTCGCTTTCGAACTGGTGGTACTTCTTGCGCACGGCGTAGAAGTACAGGCCGATCTCTTGCAGCAGTTCGAGGTTCAGACCGGTGTCGTACTCGGTGCCCTTGAGCGCCGCGACCATCGACTCGGTGCCCGGGTGGCTGGTGCCCGAAGCGAAACTGGAGATCGCGGTGTCGATGTGGTCGGCGCCGTTTTCGATTGCCTTGAGCTGGCACATGGTCGCGAGACCGGCAGTGTCGTGCGAGTGGATGAACACCGGCAGCGACTGCTCGGCTTTCAACGCACGCACCAGTTCACCGGTGGCGTACGGGGTCAGCAGACCGGCCATGTCCTTGATCGCTACCGAGTCGCAACCCATCGCTTCCATTTGCTTGGCTTGCGCCACGAACGCATCGATGGTGTGCACCGGGCTGGTGGTGTAAGCGATGGTGCCTTGCGCATGTTTGCCGGCCGCTTTCACCGCCTCGATGGCCACGCGCAGGTTACGCACGTCGTTCATCGCGTCGAAGATGCGGAACACGTCGATGCCATTCACCGCAGCCTTGGCAACGAAGGCCTTGACCACGTCGTCGCTGTAGTGGCGGTAGCCCAGCAGGTTCTGGCCGCGCAGGAGCATTTGCAAGCGGGTGTTAGGCAGCGCGGCACGCAGTTGGCGCAGACGCTCCCAAGGGTCTTCTTTGAGAAAACGTACGCACGCATCGAACGTCGCGCCGCCCCAGCATTCCAGCGACCAGTAGCCGACTTTGTCGAGCTTGTCGCAGATCGGCAGCATGTCTTCGGTGCGCATGCGGGTGGCGAGCAGCGATTGGTGAGCGTCGCGCAGGATGGTATCGGTTACGAAGATCTTCTTAGTCATTGGTATCTCCTCATAGCGGCAAGCTTCAAGCTACGAGCGGCAAGAAAAAGCCAATCTGCTTTTACTTGCCGCTTGCAGCTAAAAGCTCGCAGCTGTTTCATTCATAGGCCTGCGTGGGCGGCGATGGCGGCGGCGATGGCCAGGGCCAGCTCTTCGGGTTTGCGCTTGATCGAGTAGTTGGTCAGTTCAGGGTGGCTTTCAACGAAGCTGGTATTGAACTGGCCGCTACGGAATTCCGGATTGCGCAGGATTTCCTGGTAGTACGCGGCGGTGGTCTTCACCCCCTGCAGACGCATGTCGTCGAGGGCGCGCAGGCCACGGTCCATGGCCTCTTCCCAGGTCAGTGCCCACACCACCAGTTTCAGGCACATCGAGTCGTAGAACGGCGGGATGGTGTAGCCGGTGTAAATCGCTGTATCGGTGCGCACGCCTGGACCGCCGGGGGCGTAGTAACGGGTGATCTTGCCGAAGCTCGGCAGGAAGTTGTTCTTCGGGTCTTCGGCGTTGATACGGAACTGCAATGCGAAACCACGGTGCTGAATGTCTTCCTGCTTCACCGACAGCGGCAGGCCGGAGGCAATGCGGATCTGCTCGCGGACGATGTCGATCCCGGTGATTTCTTCGGTAATGGTGTGTTCCACCTGCACCCGGGTGTTCATCTCCATGAAGTACACCTCGCCTTCAGCGAGCAGGAACTCCACGGTGCCGGCGTTCTCGTAACCCACCGCCTTGGCCGCACGCACCGACAGGTCACCGATGTAGGCGCGCTGTTCCGGCGTCAGTTGCGGGCTCGGAGCGATTTCGATGAGCTTCTGATTGCGACGCTGGATCGAGCAATCACGCTCGAACAGGTGCACGACGTTGCCGAAGCTGTCGCCGAGGATCTGCGCTTCGATGTGCTTGGGATTGACGATGCATTTTTCCAGGAACACTTCAGCGGAACCGAACGCCTTGGTGGCTTCGGAAATCACCCGAGGGAAATTCTGTTCCAGTTCTTCGCGGCTATTGCAGCGACGGATGCCGCGACCGCCACCACCGGAAGTGGCCTTGAGCATCACCGGGTAACCGATCCGGTCGCCCTCGGCCAAAGCCTCTTCGATGTCAGCAACATTGCCTTCTGTACCCGGCGTCACCGGTACACCGGCCTTGATCATGCTGCGGCGCGCTTCGGTCTTGTCGCCCATGCGGCGAATGACTTCCGCCGACGGGCCGATGAATTTGATGCCGCGTTCAGCGCAGATGTCTGCCAGCTCGGCATTTTCCGACAGGAAACCGTAGCCTGGGTGCAGCGCATCGCAGCCGGTTTCAACCGCAAGGTTCACCAGCTTGCGCGGGTTCAGGTAACCGGCCAGTGGCTCGGCTCCAATGCTGTGGGCCTCGTCCGCACGCTTCACATGCAAGGCATGACGGTCGGCGTCGGAAAAAATCGCAACCGAGCGAATGCCCATTTCGGCGCAGGCTCGCACGATTCGTACGGCAATCTCACCACGGTTGGCGATCAGGATCTTTGTTATCACTTGGAGGTTCCCTTGAGCCGGTGGCACCACGACCTGCTAGACCCAGGTCGACGCGTGACCAAATGTTTCAATTTAGTCGCAGGTCCACACTAGCGCTCATGAGGGATTAACAAAAATGAATAAAAATTGGGTTAGCCATAAGTAAAGACTTATAGTTAAACGATCAGCCCGCCGACAGAGCCTATAAGAAATGCGTAAGTCATTGATGCGTATGACATTGCGTCAATTGCAGATCTTCAACGAAGTGTGTGATTTACGTTCTTACAGCCGCGCAGCCGAGGAAATGTCCCTCACGCAACCGGCCGTCAGCCTACAGATTCGTCAGCTCGAAGAGCTGATCGGGCAGCCATTATTCGATTATGTCGGTAAAAAACTCTACATGACCGAAGCCGCTGAAGCACTTCAGCGCGCCAGCCGGGACATTTTCGGGCGCCTGGAAAACCTCGATATGCAGCTGTCGGACATGCAGGGGTCGCTGCAGGGCCAGCTGAAACTGGCGGTGGAATCCAGCGCCAAATATTTCGTCCCGCACCTGTTCGCCGCGTTCAAGCGCCAGCACCCGGAGGTGAATCTGCAACTGACCGTGGTCAACCGCGGACAAGTCATTCGACGACTGTCGGACAACCGCGATGACTTGGTCATCATGTCGATGGTGCCGCAAGACATGGGCCTGGAATTCCTGCCGTTTCTCAACAATCCGATTGTTGCGGTAGCGCGTCCTGATCACCCGTTGGCGCACATGGGCCCGCTGCGTTTGCAGGACCTTGAACCCTACACGCTGCTGATCCGCGAACCCGGCTCGGGTACGCGACTGGCCTGCGAAGAGTATTTCAAAGAGAAGCGCGTGCACTTCACTCAAACCCAGGAAGTGGCCTCGGCCGAAGCTCAGCGTGAATGCGTGCAGGCGGGCCTGGGCCTGGCGCTGTTGACGCGCCACGCCCTGAACCTGGAGCTGGCGACCGGCGGACTCGTCGAGCTGCCGGTCGAAGAACTGCCGCTGCTGCGTAGCTGGTGCCTGGTGCAAGCGAAAGCGAAACGCCTGTCACCGGTGGCGCACGCCTTCCTGGCGTTCATTCGCAGCGAACGCGTACAGATCAGCGCGCTGGTTGAGCGCTTCGACGGGAAGCTGCGGGCGCTGCCTGCCAGTGAGTGATCTCGGGAAAGTCGCCGATTTCGGCCTGAAGCTGGCGGAGTTCGAAGCGATCTTCGATAGCGCGGCGAAATTCCATGCGGCGTTGGTCTTCCTGCTGACGACGGGTTTTCGCGGCGCTGTTGCGTTCTTCGTAAGGCTGAGCCATTTCGAGTCTCCCAAGGCGTTTACGGGAGTTTCACGATAGGCGGGAGGGATGACGGTTTGATGAAAGTGACCGTCGAAAAGCAAAAGATCGCAGCCTTCGGCAGCTCCTGCATTGATCCGTGCAGGAGCTGCCGAAGGCTGCGATCTTTTGCTCTTAATCATCCAGCGCTTTGGCGGCCTTGGGCGACAAGCGCAAGCTGCGCAGACTGCGCTTCACGCTCTTGAGGTGATTGACCAGGCTCGGCCCACGCGCCATCGCCACGCCCATCGCTAACACATCAATCACCACCAGGTGCGCAATGCGCGAAGTCAGCGGCGTATAGATTTCAGTGTCTTCATGCACATCGATCGCCAGATTGACCGTCGACAGCTCAGCCAGCGGCGTCTGGCTCGGGCACAGGGTAATCAGCGAAGCGCCGCTCTCACGCACCAGATTGGCGGTGATCAGCAGATCCTTGGAACGCCCGGACTGCGAAATACAGATCGCCACATCGGTCGGCTTCAACGTCACCGCCGACATCGCCTGCATGTGCGGATCGGAATACGCCGCCGCCGTCAGCAGCAAACGAAAGAACTTGTGCTGCGCATCCGCCGCCACCGCGCCCGAGGCACCAAAGCCGTAAAACTCGACGCGCTGCGCCTGCGACATCAGCGTCACCGCGCGCTGCAACTCGACCGGATCGAGCTTCTCGCGAACCTCCATCAAGGTATGCAACGTGGTGTCGAAAATTTTCAGGCTGTAATCGGCAACCGAGTCATCTTCATGGATCGCGAACTGACCGAAGCTGGCGCCGGCGGCCAGGCTTTGCGCCAGTTTGAGTTTGAGATCCTGAAAACCGGAACAACCGATGGCGCGACAGAAGCGCACGATGGTCGGCTCACTGATGCCGACGCTGTGGGCCAGGTCGGCCATGGAACTGTGCATCACCGCCGCAGGGTCAAGCAGCACGTGGTCGGCGACCTTGAGCTCCGACTTGCGTAACAGGTGACGTGACTGGGCGATGTGTTGCAGCAGATTCAAGGGGCTGGACTCTTCTTATGGGCAAGGATGTAGCACGCTTGTAGTTATACTACATGAATTGGCTTTTTGCCTGCTCAATGCGTAACTCGATGTCCCCATATCAGGCGCGATGAGGTACATGTAGCCCTTAAAACAGTTTTTCCTGTTCGCGCAGAAGCCCGGCCAGACTGGCAGCTTCCACCGGCCGACTGATCAGATAGCCCTGCACCTCATCGCAACGCTCAGCGCGTAGAAATTCCAGCTGATCCTGGCGCTCGACGCCCTCCGCCACCACTTTCAGCGACAGCCCGTGGGCCATGGCAATGATCGCGCGAGTGATCGCCGCATCTTCGCTGCCCTCACCCAACCCGCGAATGAACGCCTGATCGATCTTCACGTAATCCACCGGAATGCGCTTGAGATAACTCAACGACGAATAGCCCGTGCCGAAATCATCGATGGCCAGTTTCACTCCCAGATCACGTAGCTGCTGGAAGGTCGCGATAATGTGTTCGACGCTGTCGAGCAACTGGCTTTCGGTCAGCTCCAGCTCGAGGTAGTGCGGCGCCAGACCGGTTTCCTCCAGCACCTGCCGCACCAGACTGACCAGCTTGCCCTGACGCAATTGATGCACCGACAGGTTCACCGAAACGCGGATCGGCTCCAGCCCCTGACGCTGCCATTCACAGGCCTGCCAGCACGCCTGGCGCAGGACGAATTCGCCGATCGGCCCGATCAGACCGGTTTCCTCGGCGAGCCCGATGAAATCCCCCGGCGGTACTCGGCCCATGCTCGGATGATCCCAACGCACCAGTGCTTCCGCGGCATTCAGCCGCCCGGTTTCAAGGCACAACTTGGGCTGATAGAACACTTTGAGCTGCTTTTCTTCGATGGCTTTGCGCAACTGGTTTTCCAGCTGCAAGCGCTCAAGGGTGCTGGCTTGCAGGCTGTCGGTGTAGAACTGGAAGTTGTTGCCGCCCAGATGCTTGGCGTGTTGCATGGCCATGTTCGATTGACTGACCAGCGCAGAAATCTCCCGGGCGTTGTCCGGCAGCATGCTGATGCCCATCGAGGCGCTGACCACCAGTTCATGCCCTTCCACGGTCAGCGGCAAACGCAGTTTGGTCGACAAGCGCGTGGCGACCCGGGCCAGACTCGACAGATTGCCGTAGGCGTCGAACAGTACGGCGAACTCATCGCCGGACAGCCGCGCGATGGTGTCGGCTTCCGGCAAGGCATTGACCAGTCGGCGCGCCATCTTCTGCAGCAACTGGTCAGCGACTTCGTGTCCGAGGCTGTCGTTGAGCAATTTGAAGCGATCCAGGTTGATGTGCAGCAACGCCAGACTGCGCCGGCCCTGACGCGAACGCTGATGCGCTTCGTGCAGGCGCTCGCGGAACAGCGAGCGGTTGGCGAGGCCGGTGAGCTCGTCGTAGTGAGTCAGGTAACGCATGCGCTCTTCGGATTCGCGCCGCGCTGAAAGATCGGCGAAGAAGCCGACAATATGACTGACATTTCCGCGACTATCGCGCACCGCATTCAACTGCAGCCACTGCGGGTACAACTCGCCGTTTTTGCGCGTCTCCACCAGTTCGCCCTGCCAACTGCCGTGCTGCTCCAGTGCATGACGGATCGCGACGTAATGGCGGCGGGCATCGCGGCTGCACGGCAATTCGACGACGTTGCGTCCGAGCATGTCCTCGATGTCGTAACCGGTGACCCGGCTGAACGCCTGATTGATTGCGATCAGCGCGTAGTTCGGATCGAGAATCACGATGCCTTCACTGGCTGCTTCGAACACCGTCGCCGCCAGCCGTTGCTGCTCTTCGAGACTCTTACTGGCACTGATGTCGCGCCGGGTGCCGACCATGCGGATCACCCGGCCGCTGTCGCTGCGTTCTACCGCGCGGCCACGGTCTTCGATCCAGACCCAATGGCCATCGCTGTGACGCACGCGGTATTCGATCTGATAGTCCTCGGTGCGCCCCTTCAAATGCTCGATCAACGCGTATTTCAACGTCGGCACATCTTCGGGGTGCAGGCGTGGCTTGAGGTCGCGCAGGAGCGCCGTGACGTATTCCGGAGCGAGGCCGAACAGTTCCTGAATCTGCGTGTGGTGGACCTCGTCGGTTTGCAGGTTCCAGTCCCACAGCCCCAACTCACTGGCCTTCAGGGCGAGCGCCAGCCGCGCTTCGCTTTTGCTCAAGGCCTGATTGGCGGCATCCAGTTCGCGGCTGCGCTGGGCGACACGGTCTTCGAGTTCGACATGAGCTTCACGCAACCTGCCTTCGGCGCAGCGCCGGTGTTCGATTTCCGTGGCCAACTCCTGATTGAGCTGTTCGCTGCGCGATTGCGTCTGTTGCAGATGCTCAATCAGGTGCTGATTCTGGAACCGCCGCAGCAAGCCGCGATCGATCAGCCGATTGACCTGCCACGCCACCACGCTCAAGGAGCCGAGCAGAATCAGCCCGAGCCAGCCCCAACCGCGCGCCTGTTCGTCGCCGCCCCAGAACAGGTAGCCGATCGCCGGCAACAGACAGGGCAAGGTAAAGGAGAGAAACGCTGGCAGGCTCACCGCGTAGGCGACGCTGGCGGACAGGGTTGCGGCGCCAATCAGGCCGAACACCCAGGCCTGTTGTATGAAGTTGTCGGCGGGCACCAGGGCGATGCCGGCACCGGCCAGCGTCAGACCGGTCATGGTCGAGCCAAGCAGAAACATCCTTCGCCAGATCGGCTGGGCCTGACGATCAGGGATCGCCGAATCGAACGCTGCGACCTGGATCACGCGCAATGCAACCAGCGACAGCAACCACACCAGCCAGACACTGACCACGAAGTAGCGCTGCGGGCTCCAGAGCAGGCCGGCGCAGACCAGACCATTGATCAACATGAAAAGTGTGGGCAACAACGAGCCCTGATACAGCAGGCGCGTGCGCTCGACCGCCATTTCGGTGGCGTAGCGCTTGCGGATAACCCGGGGTTCCACAGAGGGGCCCGACAGATCGGAGCTGAGGGTCATGGGCAACGTTCTTGTTCTTATAAGGAGGGCGTGCGCCCGAAACGTGGACGGAGCATACACAAGCCGATCCCGTTGCCAAACTGCTCCAGATCATAATTTCAGCGAAACTTTTGCGCTCCTGGCCAGCAGCAAATCCCTTGGAGCGCGGCGGGCCGATGCCTGTAGGCAGTGACCGACCGGTCGTCATCGACAGGACTTTCATCGGCTAATGCAAAGCTCGGTTTGCCCGGGCCTGCGGCGCACCCTAGAATGCCCCGATGCGCGATGATCTCTCCCTTCTGCTGAACTCCCTCAACGATGCCCAACGCCAGGCCGTAGCAGCCCCCGTTGGCCGTCAGTTGGTCCTGGCCGGTGCTGGCTCCGGTAAAACCCGAGTGCTGGTGCACCGTATCGCCTGGTTGATCCAGGTCGAAAACGCCTCGCCCCACTCCATCCTGTCGGTGACCTTCACCAACAAGGCCGCTGCCGAGATGCGTCATCGCATCGAACAGTTGCTGGGTATCAACCCGGCCGGCATGTGGGTCGGCACCTTCCACGGCCTGGCGCACCGCTTGTTGCGGGCGCACTGGCAGGAAGCGGGCTTGAGCCAGACGTTCCAGATTCTCGACAGCGACGACCAGCAACGGCTGGTCAAGCGGGTGATCCGCGAACTCGGCCTCGACGAGCAACGCTGGCCCGCGCGCCAGGCGCAATGGTTCATCAACGGGCAGAAAGACGAAGGCCTGCGCCCGCAACACATTCAGGCCAGCGGCGATCTGTACCTGGCGACCATGCGCGGCATCTACGAGGCCTACGAGGCGGCGTGCCTGCGTGCCGGCGTCATCGATTTCTCCGAATTACTGCTGCGCGCCCTCGACCTGTGGCGCGATCACCCGGGCTTGCTGGCGCACTACCAAAAGCGTTTCCGCCATATTCTGGTGGACGAGTTCCAGGACACCAACGCCGTGCAATACGCCTGGCTGCGCCTGCTCGGCAAGGGCGGCGACAGCCTGATGGTAGTGGGCGACGACGATCAGTCGATTTACGGCTGGCGTGGTGCGAAGATCGAAAACATTCATCAGTATTCTTCCGACTTCGCCGATTCGGTGACCATTCGTCTGGAGCAGAACTACCGCTCCACCGCCGGCATCCTCAAAGCCGCCAACGCACTGATCGCCAACAACACAGGACGTCTCGGTAAAGAACTATGGACCGACGGCGGTGATGGCGAAGCAATCAATCTGTACGCCGCGTTCAACGAACACGACGAAGCACGCTACGTTGTCGAAACCATCGAAAGCGCGCTGAAAACCGGCTTGGCGCGTAGCGATATCGCGATTCTGTACCGCTCCAACGCCCAATCACGCGTTCTGGAAGAAGCCTTGCTGCGCGAGCGCATTCCGTACCGCATCTACGGCGGCCAGCGCTTCTTCGAGCGTGCGGAAATCAAGAACGCCATGGCGTATCTGCGTTTGCTCGAAGGGCGCGGCAACGATGCGGCGCTGGAGCGGGTGATCAACGTGCCGGCCCGTGGCATTGGCGAAAAAACCGTCGAGGCGATTCGCGAGCACGCGCGCCACAGCGATGTATCGATGTGGGAAGCGATGCGCCAACTGGTCGCCAATAAAGGCCTGACCGGTCGCGCGGCGGGTGCGTTGGGTGCGTTTATCGAGCTGATCGAAAACCTCGCCGCCAAATGCATGGAAATGCCGCTGCACCTGATGACGCAAACCGTCATCGAGCAGTCCGGCCTCATTGCCTATCACGAAGCGGAAAAAGGTGAAAAAGGCCAGGCCCGGGTAGAAAACCTTGAGGAACTGGTCAGCGCCGCGCGCAACTTCGAGAACACCGAAGAAGACGAAGAGCTGACGCCACTGGCAGCTTTCCTCGGCCACGCTTCGCTGGAAGCCGGCGACACTCAGGCCGACGAGCACGAAGACAGTATTCAGTTGATGACGCTGCACAGCGCCAAAGGCCTGGAATTCCCTTACGTGTTCCTCGTGGGCATGGAAGAAGGCCTGTTCCCGCACAAGATGAGCCTGGAAGAGCCGGGTCGCCTTGAGGAAGAGCGGCGCCTGGCCTACGTCGGCATCACCCGGGCGATGCAAAATCTGGTGATGACCTACGCTGAAACCCGACGCCTGTACGGCAGTGAAACCTACAACAAGGTTTCGCGTTTCGTACGCGAAGTGCCGAAAGGTCTTATTCAGGAAGTGCGTTTGTCGAATAGCGTCAGCCGTCCGTTCGGCGGTAATCAGTCGATGAGCGGCAGCAACCTGTTCAGTGGCAGCGAAATCCCGGAAACGGGTTTCAGCCTAGGTCAGGCGGTACGCCATTCGATCTTTGGTGACGGCGTGATCCTCAACTTCGAAGGTGCCGGCGCGCAGGCTCGGGTGCAGGTTAACTTCAGCGAAGGCAGCAAGTGGCTGATGCTGGGTTACGCCAAGCTGGAAGCTATTTAAAGGCAGCCCGTCGTTGCTCATCGTTCCCACGCAGAGCGTGGGAACGATCGGACACGAACACTGGAGGCAACAACATGGGCTCGGGCTTCTTTTCTTCCTGGACATTCTGGGCCCTGCTCTCGGCCACTTTCGCCGCATTGACGGCGATCTTCGCGAAAGTCGGCATCGAAAACGTCAATTCCGACTTCGCCACTCTATTGCGCACGATCGTGGTACTGGTCAGCCTGGCCTTGATTTTGTACGCAACGGGCCAATATCAGTCATTAGGATCGATATCCGCCAAGAGCTACCTGTTCCTGCTGTTGTCCGGACTGGGCACGGGCGCGTCGTGGTTGTGCTACTTCCGCGCGTTGAAGGTCGGCCCGGCCTCACTGGTCGCGCCGGTGGATAAACTCAGTGTGGTGCTGGTGGCGGTGCTCGGCGTGATCCTGCTAGGCGAGAAACTTGATCTGCGCCAGTGGGGCGGTATCGGCCTGATTACCGCCGGTGTGGTGATGCTGGCGTTTCGTCGCTAAGCAGATTTCTCACTGAACCTGTCTCGATTTCCTACAGACAAAAGTACATGGCCTTATTGCCCCGACCGAGCTGAACGTAACCTGTCAGGCAAAAGCCCGAAACACTCTCTCGCTAGCCAGTAACACTTCAGCTGTGCAACATGGCGCGCGTGTCTCCACAAACGGGAATTCCCTTTATGAAACGTTTTCTTAGCATCGCCATGGCGTTGTGCATCGGCCTGACGATGAGCCTCGACGCCAACGCCAAGCGCTTTGGTGGTGGCAAAAGCGCCGGCGCTGCGCCGACGCACCAGACCAGCCAGATGGCTCCTTCTTCTCCAGGTGTCGGCGGCGCTGCTGCGACCGCAGGTGCTGCCGGTGCCGCAGGCGCTGCGGCCAAGGCCGGCGGTGCTTCGAAATGGCTCGGCCCACTGGCCGGTATCGCCGCCGGTGGCCTGCTCGCGTCCATGTTCATGGGTGGCGGCTTCCAGGGCATGCAGATCTTCGACATCCTGATCATGGCCGTGATCGCGTTCGTGATCTTCCGCTTCATTGCCGCGCGTCGACGCAAGCAGCAGGAGCAATTCGCTCCGGCCGGCGCGCCAATGCAGCGTGAAGTGTTCGAGCAGAAGCCTGCGGCCATGGGTTCGATCTTCGGTGGTTCGGCCGCACCGGTTGCCGCTCGTCCGGTAATCAACGCGCCGGCCTGGTTCAACGAAGAGCGCTTCCTTGAAGCTGCACGCAGCCACTTCCAGGCACTGCAACAGCACTGGGACGCCAACGAAATGGACAAGATCGCCGAGTTCGTAACCCCGCAAATGCTCGAGTTCCTCAAGCGTGAGCGTGCGGATCTGGGCGACGCGTTCCAGTCGACCTACATCGACAACCTCCAGGTACAACTGGACGGCGTCGATGACCGTGCCGACAAGACCATCGCGACCCTGACCTTCAACGGTGTATCGAAGACCTCGCGCTTCGACCAGGGCGAAGTGTTCAGCGAAAGCTGGAACATGGAGCGTCCGCAGGGCGACAACCAGCCTTGGCTGGTCGCCGGTATCCGCCAGAACGGCTGATCCCTTCCAGGCGTCACCTGCCGTAATAAAAAACCCCAGCCTCGGCTGGGGTTTTCTATTTCGCGGTTGCATCTATAGCGAGCTACTGTATAAACTGGCCCATATAAACCGCGCCATTCAAGCAAGAGGATCCCGGACATGGAAGAAATCATCGAACAACTGCGTGAAGCCAACGAACCCGTGCCGGTTCCTTTGGAGTTGCCTGACGAAGATCTGCTGGTCGAAATCGAAGAACAACTGTTCATCGACATTCCGTTTGTCTTCAGAGAGTTTTTGCTGACCGTCAGCGATGTGGTTTATGGCAGCCTCGAACCGGTGACTGTCACCGACCCACAATCCCACACCTACTTGCCGGATGTTGCCGCCAACGCCTGGGATGCCGGTGTTGATCGCAGCCTGATTCCAATCTGTCAGGACGGCGACGACTACTACTGTGTCGAGGAGGATGGCACGGTGGTGCTGTGGCAGGCCGAAGAAGAGTTGATTGCCGAGGAAACCTGGGAATCGGTGTGGCACTGGGCGCGGGACGTCTGGCTGGAAAGCTGATCGCCAGCCGCCCCGGGTGGTCAATGCCCCGACGACTCCTTGTGGTTATCGAGGGTTTCCAGCAGCGCCACCTGCATCCGCGTGTGCACGCGGATGAACCAGCGCCAGAGCAGCGCCGCCACGGCGGCCGCGACCACGGCGATCAGTACCAGCAACTTGTTGGTCGGCAAAATACTGGCCGACAAGGCTGCCAACAACAGGAAAATCACCAGCAGCGAGAGAATCGGGATCACTTCGGAGATCACCCGGCGCACTCGCTGCGTGTGACGCCCGGCCATCTCCGGCTTCACGCCCATCTCAGCCAGCAGCATCGACAATGCCTTGAGCTTGCGATACGCCGCAATCAAAAACGGCAGCGAGACCAGCAACGCGCCGCCCCAGATCAACGCCTTCTGCCAGCTCGGATCGCTGATCCAGTCCTGTAGCCAGGCCGAGAGGCGTTCAGCGAAGAATGCCCCGCTAAAGAAGATCGCAATCACCAACGCCAGATTGACCCCGACCTGGAGCAAAATCTTGCGGATAATCGACGCCAGCATCGCGCCCTCGCCTTGCGGCTGGATACTGCGCAACCATTCACCGTACATGCCCAGCACACGACCGAGACGCTTGGGCACGGCCGCCGACAATTTGATCGACAGCGGATCGGCCGCGCGAATCAGATACGGTGTCAGCAGCGTGGTGATCACCGACACGGCGACAGCGACCGGATAGAGGAAGTTACTGGTGACCTGCAAGGTCATACCAAGCGCGGCGATGATGAAGGAAAATTCGCCAATCTGTGACAGCCCCATCCCGACGCGCAGTGAGGTGCGTCCGTCATTGCCGGCGATAAAGGCCCCGAGGCCGCAGGAGAACATCTTGCCGAGCACAACCGCCACGGTGATCACCGCAATCGGCCACGCATATTCGAGAAGAATCATCGGATCGAGCATCAGGCCGATGGCAACGAAGAAGATCGCACTGAACAGATCGCGAACCGGCTCGATCAGCCGCTCGATCTTCAGCAATTGCCGCGACTCGGCCATGATCGCGCCGATCAGGAACGCTCCGAGCACCATGCTGTATTCAAGCTTGACCACCAGCAGGCAAAAGCCGAAACACAGGCCCAGCACAGTGATCAACAGCATCTCGTTGCTTTCGAATTTGGCCACGTAAGCCAGCAAACGCGGCACCAGCAGAATGCCGATGACCAACGCGACGATCATGAACAGCGACAGCTTGCCGACCGTGGAAAACACTTCACCGGAGCTGACGGTACCGCTGACGGCAATGCTGGAAAGCAGCGCAATGATGCCGATACCGAGGATGTCTTCGACGATCAGCACGCCGAAGATCAACTGCGCAAAACGCTCATTCTTCATCTTCAGGTCATTGAGCGCCTTGACGATGATGGTGGTCGAGGAAATCGCCAGGATTGCGCCGAGGAACAGCGAGTCCATGGTGTTCCAGTCGAACCAGCGGCCGATTTCATAGCCGATCCAGATCATCAGGACGATTTCGAGGAACGCCGCAATAAACGCCGTGGCACCGACCTTGAACAACTTGCGCAGGCTGAACTCCAGCCCGAGGCAGAACATCAGGAAAATCACTCCAAGCTCAGCGAGGGTCTTGATGGTTTCTTCGTCGTGGATCAGGCCGAACGGCGGAGTGTGCGGGCCGATGATGAATCCGGCGACGATATAGCCGAGCACCACCGGCTGCTTGAAGCGATGAAACAACACGGTCACCACACCTGCGACCAACATGATCACTGCCAGATCCTGAATAAAACTGATGGCATGCATGGCGTGGGCTCCTTGAATGACAAGGCTCGCGGGCAGACGTCAGAAAAGTCTGGGCGAGCTAAGTAAAAATCCGCTTTTGATGTGGGAATTGCCCTTGAGGCGGGCTTTTGCAGGGTAACACCGCGACTTCCGGCTGGAAGGCGGTGCAATATATGGAAACAGATCGATTCCGGCGTGACGGCGGCGAGTCGCCCGGCGTCCCGATAACGGTGCTTTAGAAAAGCGACCAGGCACCCGCAGAGGTGCTTCCAGCAACCAGCCTTGATCCGTGAGAACGTTATGGAACCCGGAAACGCCCAGCTGTCGATGACGGTACTGATGACCCCCGACATGGCCAACTTCTCTGGCAATGTCCACGGCGGCACCCTGCTCAAATACCTCGACGAAGTGGCCTACGCCTGCGCGAGCCGCTATGCCGGCCGCTACGTGGTGACGTTGTCGGTGGATCAGGTGATTTTCCGCGAGCCGATCCATGTCGGCGAACTGGTGACCTTCCTCGCTTCGGTCAACTACACCGGTAACACGTCGATGGAAGTCGGCATCAAAGTGGTGACCGAAAACATCCGCGAACGCTCAGTGCGCCACACCAACAGCTGCTTCTTCACTATGGTCGCCGTGGATGACCAGCGTAAGCCGGCCGCCGTGCCGCCGCTGCAACCGCAGAACAGTGAAGACAAGCGCCGCTATATTCAGGCGCAGCAGCGCCGGCAGATTCGCCAGGAGCTGGAGAAGCGCTATCAGGAGATCAAGGGCGACGCCTGATCAGTCTTTGAATTGATGCTGTCTGAGCTTTAGCCTTCGCGAGCCAGCTCGCTCCCACACTGGATCTGTGGCGTACACAAAACCAAATGTGGGAGCGAGCTTGCTCGCGAATGGGGGCAGCGCGGTCTTACAGACTGATCGCGGTTGCCTCGAACTTCACCCGTGGATGCGCAATCCGGTCCTGCGCCCGCACCAGTTGCAACTCATAACTGGCGCACGCCTGAGTCTCCAGCAGCACCTCATGCACCGCCGCCGCGGTGAATTCGAACGCCGCCACCAGGCTATCGCCCAACAGTACCCGCGCCAGAAACAGGCCAGACGTCAGATCGCCCACGCCCACGGGCTGACGCGGAAACGCCAGCAGCGGACGGCGCAGATGCCAGCTGCCTTCGGCTGTCACCAGCAACATTTCAAAGCCATCGGCTGGTTTGCCCGGATAATCCAGATGCTTGACCAGCACCGCTTTCGGCCCGCGTGCCAACAGTGCCCGCGCCATCGCCAGGCAATCGAACAACGATTGCGGCTTGCGCCCGGAAAAGCTGTCCAGCTCCAACTGGTTCGGGCACATGATGTCCGCCACGGCCGCCGCCTCTTGCAGGAGGAAATCGCTGACCTCGGTCGGCACGCTGCAACCCTTCTCCGGATGGCCCATCACCGGATCACATAGATAAAGCGCTTTCGGATTGACCGACTTGATGCGTTCGACACCGCTGAGAATCGCCCGGCCTTGCGCCGCGCTACCGAGGTATCCGGACAGCACCGCATCGCAATTGCCCAGCTCGCCAATCGCAGCGATGCCTTCGACCAGCTCGGGAATCTGCTGCGGCGCCAACACTTCGCCGGCCCATTGGCCGTACTGGGTGTGGTTGGAAAACTGCACAGTGTTGAGCGGCCAGACATTGACCCCGACCCGTTGCATCGGAAAAACCGCGGCGCTGTTACCGGCGTGGCCGAACACCACATGAGACTGAATGGCGAGCAGATGAGGCGTACGTTTCATTCGGGTCATTCCGTAAAACGATTGAAATTCAAGCCGCGCAGTATGCGACGAAACGCAGCCTGTACGACAGACCGGCGACGCAGTTAAGCTGACGCTATCTTTTGGAGTTCGATGTTGATGCTGACCCTGGAAAACATCTTCGTGCTGATACTGTTCGCCGCTGCCGGCGCCTGGCTATGGCACAACCACGGCTTGCGCGAACGGGCGCTGGAGCGGGTCAAACAGCATTGCCTGAACGTGCGGGTCGAGTTGCTCGACGGCAACGTCGCGCTGAAGAAGATCGGGTTCATCAAGGACGCCAACGGTCGCCGACGACTGGCGCGGGTGTATAACTTTGAGTTCACCGTGACCGGCGAAACCCGCCATAACGGCACCATCACCCAGTTTGGCGCGCACAGTGCGCAGATCGAACTGGCGCCCTACCCGGCACCGTTCGACGACACGCCGCCGGTGGTTGAGGTGCACAAGCCTCGAGCGGAGGTCATCGAGCTAAGCCAGTGGCGCCAGGAACACACCAAGTGGAAGCCCTGACGGCCATGCAGGAGCAGCCGGAGGCTGCGATCTTTTGATCTAATCCGCCCGGCATCCCGACAATCCACGCTGCAACCCCTCAATATCCTGCGCCTCAGCAAAGATCAGCTCGATGCGCGAATCTTTGCGCCATTCACTGCTATGCCAAACCAACTCCGCATTCTCCGGCGCATTCGCCGAAACCCAGCCATCTGCGCAGTGGATAACCAGCTTCGCTCTCTTCCAATGAAGCCCGTTTAGCCAATCGGCGATCCGTGCCTTGTCGAACTTTTGCCCCGGATGCCAACGCCAACCGATACTCCAGCCACCCTCCTGGGCCTGACTCAAGCAGATCGGTATCGTCGGATCGCTCCAGATGGCCGGCATTTGTCCTGATCCCTTGGGCACGATCAGACTGTCCAAACCATTGACCGCTTGCGCAGCCAGGCCGGGAAGTTCGCTCAGGGACAGTTGCGCCTGTTGCGTCCATATCAGCCTGACTGGCGGCAACAGGCTGGTTATTTTCTGCCGTTCACTTTCAGCAAGGTTTTCCGCCTTGTTCAGCAGCAACAAACCCGCACCGGCCAACGCTTCCTGCTGAGCTGCCGGCAATGCTTTTCCAGCCCGGAGCGCCTGAGCATCCAGCACCAGAACACACGGCTGCAGCGCCAGCACACCGAGCCACGGCGCTTCATTCAATTGTTTAATCAACTGCGCCGGATGGCCCAACCCGGACGGTTCGATGAACAGCCGATCCGGCTTCGCCTTGCGCAACAACCGCCCGAGGCCGATCTGAAAAGGCGCGCCATTGACGCAGCACAGGCAGCCCCCGGCCACTTCGCCCAGTGCGATACCATCGGCATCACTCGCCAGCAGCGCGGCATCGAGGCCGATCTGGCCGAACTCGTTGATCAGCACCGCCCAGCGCTCGCCGGCCGACCGCTGAGCCATGAGCTGGCGAATCAGGCTGGTCTTGCCGGCACCCAAAGGGCCAGCAATGACATGGGTAGGAATGTTCTGCAACATGACCGTGAGCTTTCTTGGGGGATTCAAAAGATGCGTTGGATGGGATGGTCGTTGCTGTTGACGCTGCTGTCGAGCGAAGCGTGGGCTCAGGCCTGCGTAGTGCACAGTCAGGGCGAGCGGCTCGACGTCAAAGTCTGTCAGCAGAACCGCAATATTCCGCAGAAACTGTTCAACGACGGTTTCTGCCAGCCAACGCTGGCCGGACAGAAAGTCGAAGTGCAGTATGTCGATCAATGCCCGGGCGGAGCGTTCGGCGTGTGCAGCAACGCGCAAGTCGCCAATATGCCTTATCGCCAGGATATCCACTATTACGGCGTCGCCACTGATGCTGCATATCTGAAGCCGTACTGCGAAGGCCAGAGCCAGGGTTCGTGGCTCAAGCCTTGAGGCATCAGCCGAGCCAGTCGAGGGTCAGTATCAGGCGACGCTCGCCCGCGCCCGGTTGCGACGAGCGGTGAATCAGGCCGAAGCCTTCATTGCCATGCCATTTCTCGCCTTTCAACAGCGCCACGTCACCCCTTCCGAGTTGCTGGATGTGTATGTGCGGCTCGGCGTTGGCCTGCCCCAGTTGTTGTCGATCCATCGCGCCTTCCTTGAGCCATTGGCTGCCGACGCCGGCGTAGGTTGTGATCAGCCGCACCGGCACATGATCGACATGGAAGCGCGGGCACATGGCTTTATCCAGCAAGCGCAGGCGCAGGCCGATGCGCCGCGCACCGAGCAAGCAGGCGAAGGCGCTCACTAACCATTTCAGGTCGGCGAGGAAGCCCTCATAGCCTTCCAGATCGCGAAATCCTGAAGCCAGTCCGGTGAGATCAGGCTCCGCGTCCTCACTCGGCAACTCCAGGCACAACGACTCCGCCAGCGGTTCGTTGAGCGACAGAAGTAACTGGGCGAAATCGCTGATGTGCAACGGCAGTTGGCGTTGCCAGACGGCAAGATTGGTGTCGTCTTCGAGAATTCGCGTCAGCGCCTTCGGTGTCGGGCCTTGATGCTGGTGGCGCGTACGGTTCTGCTGCAGTTTAAGCGCGAGCATCAGGCGGCCTCCTCGTGCCAAGGACCGAACGGATCTGGCAACAATCGCCAGCCTTCGACACCGAGCGCCATTTCTTCATCGGTGAGCTGGCAAGCATCGAGTTCGGCAGAGAGCTCTAGGAAATCGATGTTCTGCCCGATGAACACCAGTTCCTGGCGGCAATCTCCTACGCTCGGCTCCCAGTTTTCCATGATGGCTGCGGTGCTTTCCTGATCTTGCGGCCATTGGTTTTTTGGCACAAAACGCCACCAGCGTCCGGCAAAACCGTGGCGCATCAATCCGCCGGCCTGCGACCAGCTACCGGCGTCGGTGGGTTTGCTCGCGAGCCAGAAGAAGCCTTTGGAGCGCAGCAGTTTGCCGTTCAGCCACGGACGATCGATGAAGCTGAAAAAGCGTTGCGGGTGAAACGGGCGACGCGCGCGGTACGCGGTTGAAGCGATGCCGTACTCGTCAGTTTCCGGCACGTGCTCACCGCGCAACTCCAGTAGCCAGCCTGGTGCTTGCGCGGCCCTTTCAAAGTCGAAACGACCGGTATTGAGGACTTTCTCCAGCGGCACCTCGCCCATCACCATCGGGATGATTTCGGCTTGGGCATTAAGGCGTTTGAGGATGGCGATCAGCTCTTCCCGCTCGCACTGGCTGATCAAGTCGATCTTGCTGATCAACAGCACGTCGGCGAATTCGATTTGTTCGATCAACAGGTCGGTGATGGAGCGTTCGTCTTCCTCGCCGAGAATCTCGCCCCGGGAGGCGAGGCTTTCCGCTGCCTGGTAGTCCGGCAGAAAATTCATACCGTCAACTACAGTGACCATAGTATCGAGGCGCGCGATGTCGGAGAGGCTTTGGCCCTGCTCATCACGGAAGGTAAAGGTTTCGGCCACGGGCAATGGTTCTGAGATTCCGGTGGATTCGATGAGCAAATAATCGAAGCGGCCCTCGCGAGCGAGTTTGCTGACTTCTTCGAGCAGATCTTCGCGTAACGTACAGCAGATACAGCCATTGCTCATTTCCACGATTTTTTCTTCTGCGCGGTTCAGGCTGACATCTCGCTGTACTTCGCTGCCATCGATATTGATCTCGCTCATATCATTGACGATGACGGCTACACGAAGTCCCTTGCGATTACGTAGTACGTAATTCAAAAGCGTACTCTTTCCAGCACCCAGAAATCCTGAAAGTACGGTGACGGGCAACTCGGCTGACATTGGATAATCCTCTTTAAATGGCAGCCGATTAGCGTTTTGCTTGCGCTTGGCGTTTTTATGTTTCATGCGAAGGGCTCGCTGAAAATAAACGCTTGAAATCGGCCCGCTCAGGCTCGGTTAGTATTTATGTTATAGTATAACAATGGATATAAACCAGCCCCCTCTTGTCCTGAACGACGAACCACAGGAAGCTGAGCGGAAACCACCCCGGAACTCGAAATGAAAACTGCGCTGAAATCTGCGTTGTTGAGCCTTGGATTGTTGATGATCGGCAACGCATCAGCTCAGGTACCGGCACTTGCGACCTGCACACGCAGCGCAAATCTGTTGGCCTGCGTCGATGCCGACGGCAACGCCTACAGTGTCAACACCGTCGGCAGCACGCTTTATCTGCGTGGATTTGAAAAAACTGGCCAGCGTTATTGGGCGCAAACCAACAGCCGTTTCGGCCAACTGACGTTCTTCACCGGCATTGCTTCTGACGGCGAAGCCTGGGTGGGCTACACCCGACGTGTTGGCTGGACGACGATCAATCGCTTCTCCAGTTCAGGCGGCAGCAGCGCAAAGTTCACCTGCAGCCGGATTACCGGATGTTAGACCTGTGCTTTTTGCTGCTCTTGCTGCCAGGCAAGGTAGCTGTCAACGGGAGGATTCTTTTCAAAATAGCGCTGCAATCCTTTAAACAACCCGTCTGCCACGGCTTGCTGATGCCGAGCGGTGACCAGACGCTGACTGTCGCGCACATTGGAAATGAAGCCGGTTTCCACCAGAATTGAAGGCACATCGGGTGATTTCAGTACTGCAAAACCCGCTTGCTCCACACGCTTCTGGTGCAGAGTGGTGATACCGGCAAGACTGCTCAGCACCGTGCTGCCAAGCTGCAAACTGGCGGCGATTGTCGCGTTCATCGACATGTCGAGAATCACCCCGGCGAGCATCGGATCCTTGTCCTTCAAATTGAGCAGACTTGTCGCACCGAGCAGGTCTGCACCATTCTCTCGCTGCGCCATGAAGCGCGCAGTCGCAGAAGTCGCGCCACCCTCGGACAAGCAATAAACCGATGCGCCAGAAGCGGTCAGGCGCGGCGCCGCGTCGGCATGTACCGAGATAAACATGTCGGCCTTGTGCTGCCTGGCGATCTCCACACGCTTGCGCAACGGAACGAAAAACTCGTCATTGCGCACCAGTTTTACGTCAAAGCCTTTCTCTTTTTTCAGGCGTTTAGCGAGCAACTGCGCGATGGAAAGCACTACATCTTTTTCCCGTTCGCCCTTGGCGCCAACCGCACCGGGGTCCTTGCCGCCATGTCCCGGGTCGACGACTACGATGATGTCGCGCTTCGGATGAGCACTAATCTGCGGTGTTTCACGTGGAACCTTTGGGGCTATTGCCATCGGTTTCGCGCTGACCAAATCCAGAACCAAGCGATGGCTTTGCCCATTCTGCGGCGCCAAAAGGAAACTATTCAGCAGCACGGGTTTGCTCAGGTCGAGAACAATCCTCGTATTTCCCAGACCAAACGGCCCGGATCGGATCGACCGTATAACCGAGCCATCTAGTGCCATCTGACTGAAATCTCCGCTCAAGCTAGCGCCACTCACGTCAATGATTAGCCGTTCCGGCGCACTGAGCGTGAAGGTCTTGTAGCGGACCGGGCCACTCAAATCGAACACCAACCGCAGCTTTTCCTCAGATCGCCAAAGTCGCGCCTGACGAATTTGCGTAGCCGATACGCTGAAGGGCAAAACGAAAGCAGCGCTGGCCAAAATCAGATTGAGCACCTGACGTCTGTGCATATGAAAACCCGTTCATGAAAAAGACATAGTGATTTGAATTGTTATAATGTAACATCGAATTGAATCACCATGATGGTCCCGAACATGAATTCGCTTTCACTCCCGGATATTGCTGCGCAGGCCACTCGCCAAGTTTTGCCACTCGAATGGGTAGGCATGCACGGCATCGCATTACCTGTTTTGTTGGAAGGCCAACACCTGAGTGCCAAGGCTGATGCTGGAGTGAATCTGGATGACGGCGAGGCGCGTGGCATTCACATGTCGCGGCTGTATTTGGCTCTGGAAGCGCTCGAACATGAGCGTCTGACACCCGCCCTTCTGCACCAGGTACTCAAGCGTTTTCTGGAAAGTCACGAAGGTTTATCCAACCGTGCTTACCTGAATATTCACACCGATCTGCTGATTAAAAGGCCTGCGTTAGTCAGTCCATTGGCTGGCTGGAAATCCTATCCAACGAGAATTTCGGCAAGCCTGAAAAGCAATATGTTCCACGTGGAACTGAAAATTGAAGTGCCCTACTCTTCCACTTGCCCTTGCTCCGCGGCTTTGGCGCGGCAGTTGATCCAGCAACAATTCATCAACGACTTCGCCAACAAAGGCCTTCAGCACGCCGACGTTCTGGCTTGGTTAGGCTCGACACACGGCATCGTTGCCACGCCTCACAGTCAGCGCAGCACCGCGCAACTGCATCTACATCTCGACGAGTTCATAGATGAGCTCCCATTGAGCGTGATCATCAATGACGCCGAAGCGGCCCTTGGCACCGCCGTACAGACCGCAGTGAAACGCGCGGACGAACAAGCCTTCGCCCTCGCCAACGGCCAGAACCTGATGTTCTGTGAAGACGCAGCGCGCCGTCTAAATCTGGCACTGCGTCGCACCCCGGGAGTCCGTGCATTCCATCTGCGAGTGATTCACGCCGAAAGCCTGCACGCCCATGACGCCATCGCCGAAAGCCACTGGCAGCGTGAGCAAGCATGATCCGCTGCCAATCGCTGAGTTGGGGCGCGCCCGGCCAACCACTGACTGCGCCACTGAGCCTCGAGCTCGACAGCGGCAGCCTGACGGCAATCATCGGCGCCAACGGCTGTGGCAAAAGCAGCCTGCTGAAAGTGATCGCCGGGCTGCAAAAACCATTGGCCGGCAATGTCGGCCTGAGTGTTCCACGTCAAAGCGGATTGTCCTTCCTGCCCCAGCAACAACATCTGGATCGTCAATTCCCCATCAGCCTCGAAGAACTGGTTGCCGCTGGTTTCTGGGGACGAAGACTATCGACCCAACTACGAAACCAGCGCCTGAAAGATGCACTGGCGAACTGGCACCTGAGTGGACTCGAGCATCGTCCCCTCATGGCTCTGTCCGGTGGCGAACTGCAACGCGCCCTGCTCGCTCGGCTGAGCCTGACCGACGCGCCCGTGCTGCTGCTCGACGAACCCCACGCCGCGCTCGATGAATCCGGTCAGCAGTTGCTCTGGCAGCACATCCACACCTGGCATGGTGAAGGGCGAACGCTGATCGTGGTGTGCCACGACCTTGCCGCCGTGCGCCAACACATACCACAAACCTTGCTGATCAAAAACAGCCAGTGCGTGTTCGGCGCGAGCGTCGAGCTGATCCAGCAAACACCTCGCACGCAGGTGGCCTAATGCTCGCCGTCGCCCACTTCTGGCAGCCGTTCAACGAGTTCGTGTTCATGCGCCGCGCCCTGCTCGGCGGCCTGGTACTCGCTTGCAGTACCGCACCGCTCGGCGTGTTCTTGATTCTGCGACGGATGAGCCTGATCGGTGATGCAGTGGCCCACGGCATACTTCCCGGCGCCGCACTGGGTTTCTGGTTTGCCGGACTCAGCCTGCCGGCACTGACGCTCGGCGGTCTCGGGGCCGGACTGAGCATGGCCGGCCTTGCCGCCTGGATCACCCGCCGCACTGGCCTGCGTGAAGACGCCAGCCTCGCCGCAATCTACCCAATATCCCTTGCCTGCGGCGTGCTGATTCTCGGCATCGCTGGCAAACGTCTCGACTTGCTTCACTTGCTGTTTGGCTCAGCATTGGCCGTCGACGGCCCAACCCTCACCGGAATGTTGTGGGTCTCGGCTTTCAGCCTGATTGCCATGGCGCTGATCTACAAACCACTGTTGCTCGACACCCTCGACCCTTTGTTCTTGAGAACCGTGAGCCGCCTCGGCCCACTCGCCCACGGCGTCTTCCTGACTCTGGTGGTACTCAATCTGGTGATCGGCTTCCAGGCCATCGGCGCCCTGATGGTGGTCGGACTGATGATGCTCCCCGCCGCAGCCTCACGATTCTGGAGCCGTCGTCTGCCGATCCTGATTGCGATCGCAGCCGTCATCGGATGCCTCTCGGTGTGGTTCGGCTTGCTGCTGTCGTTCTACTACTCGCTACCCAGCGGCCCGGCCATCGTGCTGGTCGCAGGCCTCGGCTATCTGTTGTCAGTGGTGTTCGGGCCGGTGCACGGTCTGTTGCGCCGCCCGCCTTTGCTCACGTCCCCATGAGGTGTTCCCCGATGCGCGCTCTACTCGTGTTGTTCAGCCTGATGCTGTCGATGTCATTGTCGGCGGCGGAAAAATTATCGGTAGTGACCAGCTTCAGCATTCTCGACGACATGGTTCATCAGGTCGGCGGCGAACATATCCAGATCACCAACATGGTCGGCCCGGACGCCGACGCGCACACCTACGAGCCGACACCGGACGATGCCAAAGCGTTGCTTGACGCAAAATTGATCATCAAAAACGGGCTCGGCTTCGAGCCTTGGCTGGACCGACTGGTGACCAGCACCGAGACCAAAGCCACAGTGGTCAGTGCCAGTCATGGCGTGATTCCGCGCTCACTGAATGAAGATGGCGAAACCGTTCCCGACCCGCACGCCTGGCACAATCTGGCGAACGCCGAGTTGTATATCGCCAATATCACCAATGCACTGATCGCTGCGGATCCCGCGAACAAAGCCGACTACGAACGCAACAGCAAAACCTACCTGAAGCAGATCTACGCCCTGCTCGCCGAAGCCAAAACCAGGCTCGGTGCGCTGCCACCGGGCAACCGCAAGATCGTCACCAGCCACGATGCCTTCGGTTATCTCGGCCAGGCGTACGGCATCGACTTTATGGCGCCGCAAGGTTTGTCCACCGAACGCGAACCCTCGGCCGCCGAAGTCGCTGCACTGATTACCCAGATTCGCCAGGCTCACGTCAAAGCGGTGTTCATGGAAAACATCAAAGACCCACGCCTGCTCAAACAGATCGCCGACGAAAGCGGCGCGCACGTGGGTGGCACGCTCTACTCAGATGCCCTCGCTGCCAGCGGCCCGGCCAGCACCTTCACCGGTCTGTTCGAATACAACCTCAACACTCTTTACAACGCGCTGAGCCAACCATGATCCGCTAGACCACGACTCGCATCGGAGGTGAAACGGCAAGCCATTCTGTCGCAGTGCGGATGGACGCCGTTTGCCAGACGCAGCTTTGGGCATCGGGTCAGTACAACGATTGTCTCGGAGCAGTTTGCGTGGCGGGAAGGTCGGGTGCATGAGGTGTCGAGGATTAGCACTATGGTTTATGCGCTTAACCCACAACCCAACTGTAGGTGCTGACGACTGAAACGGGGCTGCGATCTTTTGATCTGGTTTTTACAGTCAGGATCGAAAGATCGCAGCGTGCCGCAGCACCTGCATGGAACGCTTTAAGCCCGGGGTTTAACGGCGCCGCAATCCTGGCCCAGCCAGACTGCACGAGTTTCCAGACTGCCCTTCTGGTTGATTCCGATTGCGTTGAACGTGCCGTTGGCCACGGTGGTGAACTCACGATCACTCAGGAACGTCGCCACCCCGGTGCCCTGGGCTTTCGGGCAACTGAAACGGAATTTCCACTGGTTGCCCGTGCGCTCGGTGATCTGTTGTTTGCAGCCCGATTGCGGGTCGGCCAATGGAATATCGTTGGTTGCCACTTGCTCCGGCGTCAGACACGCCCGGATACCCTTGCCGCCGATATTGATGCCGTTTTTTTCCAGCGCCGCACGCTGTTGCGGGGTCATCTGGCCTTGCAGTTGGCCGAGGATCGATTGCACATCCATCGGCTGGTCATCGACCTTGACGTTGCTCGATGTCATTTCCCACAGCCCTGGCTGCAGCATCTGCGCCTGCGCAACCACCGGCAATGCCAAACCCAGGCCCAGCGCCAAACCCAGCAGACGAACGTTCATCGAAAAACTCCTGATCAGTAGTGGCCGTTAGACGTCGGCCGATTGCTTCGGTTCATGCACCAATTAAATAGCGACATTCGCAACAGAACATGGTCTGTTAAGCATTGAATCTTCCGGAGCAAGGCTGCCCCATGGATTATTTTGGACCGCACATTTTCGGTTATCTGATCGCCCTGATACACACCCTCGGCTTGATCGCCGCCGTTCACGCGGTGCTCACCGTGCGCACGGCTCAAGGCTCGATTGCCTGGGCATTGTCGCTGATCTTCATTCCCTATCTCACGCTTATTCCGTACCTGGTGTTCGGCCGCAGCACCTTTGATGGTTACATCAACGCGCGACGTCAGGCCAACGAACAGATGCGTCAGGCCATCTCCGAGTTGAACTGGCGCCCGTGGGTGGAGGAAGCACTGACGGCACGCGCCTCGAATGCCTACGCTTCGTTACGGGCGATGCCCAAACTTGGACGTATGCCTTGTCTGGCGAATAATGAAGTGCAATTGCTGGTAAACGGCACGGCCACCTTCGAGGCGATTTTCCAGGCCATCGATCAGGCGAAAGAAGCGGTGCTGATCCAGTTTTTCATCATTCACGATGATCGGCTCGGCCAGCGCCTGCGTGATCTGCTGCTGAAGAAAGCCGCCGAAGGCGTGGCGATTCATCTTCTCTACGACCGTATTGGCAGCCATGCCCTGCCCCACAGTTATGTGCAAGCGTTACGTGATGGCGGCGTTGAGGTCAAAGCCTTCGCGACGCGTAGCGGCTGGCTCAATCGCTTTCAGGTCAACTTTCGTAATCATCGCAAGATCGTCGTGGTCGACGGCGTGGTCGGCTTTGTCGGCGGGCATAACGTCGGCGATGAATACATGGGCGAAAACCCCCCGCTGGCGCCGTGGCGCGATACCCATGTGAAGGTCCGCGGCCCGGTGGTCGCGTGCATGCAGGAATCCTTTGCCGAGGACTGGTTCTGGGCCGCGCGAACTTTGCCTCCGCTGATACTGCCGGATGAATACCCGGACGACGGCGTGCTCTGCCAACTGCTCGCCAGCGGCCCGGCCGATGCTTACGAAACCTGCTCGCTGTTCTTTGTCGAAGCCATCCATGCGGCCACCGAACGCGTGTGGATCACCAGCCCTTACTTCATTCCCGACGAGGCTGTATTTGCCGCATTAAGGTTGGCGGTCTTACGCGGTGTCGATGTGCGCCTGCTGCTGCCGTCGCGTCCCGATCATCGCATCGTTTACGCCGCTTCCAGTCTCTACGCATTTGAAGCCGTGCGGGCCGGCGTGCGGGTGTTTCGCTACAAACCCGGTTTCCTTCATCAGAAAGTAGTGCTGATCGACAGCGAGATCAGCGCCATCGGCAGCGCCAATCTGGACAACCGTTCGTTCCGGTTGAATTTCGAAGTGATGCTGCTGACCGTCGACAGTGACTTCGCCGCCAGCGTGGAAAACATGCTCATCGCAGATTTCGACCAAGCCTACGAAGTTGACAAAGAAGAAAGCCGGGAAATCCACCGCCTGCAACAAGTCGGCATGCGGATCGCCCGGCTGATTTCGCCGATTCTCTGAAAGCCCTCTGCGATAAGGAGAGGGCTGCATGAGATCAAGGGGTGTAGATATCGTCGCGCGTCCACGGCAGTTCATGGCTGCCATCCGGATGCGCCTTCACCGCGAGGATCTGGTGCAGATTGATCCAGCCGCGCGCAAACGCATAAGCACAGCCGGCCAGGTACAGACGCCAGATGCGTAGCGCCTGATCCGGCACCAGTTTGCCTGCGGTTTCAAGGTTATCCTCCAGCCGCTCGCTCCAGTGATCCAGCGTGCGCGCGTAATGCAGGCGCAGGCTTTCGACGTCGACAATCTCCAGCCCCGCTTCGCTGATCTCGGCCGAGATCATCGCAAGGTGCGGCAACTCGCCGTTGGGGAATACGTATTTCTCGATGAAATCCCCTGCACCGCGTCCCACCGGACGACCATCGGTGTGTTTGGCGGTGATGCCATGGTTCATCACCAGGCCGCCCTCCTTCACCGCACCGAACAGGGTTTTGCAGTACTCGGCGAGATTGGCGTGGCCAACGTGCTCGAACATGCCGACGCTGACTACCTTGTCGAAACGCCCGTCCTGAGGCAGATCGCGATAGTCGAGCAATTGCAGTTCGATCTGGTCTTCCAGGCCTTCGGCCTTGACTCGTTCGCGTGCCAGTTCCAGCTGTTCCTTGCTCAGGGTAATGCCGAAGACTTTGGCGCCGAACTCCCGCGCGGCATACCGCGCCAGCCCACCCCAGCCGCAACCGACATCCAGCAGGTAGTCGCCTGGCTGCAAGCGCAGCTTGCGGCATAAATGGCGGAATTTGGCTTGCTGCGCCTGCTCAAGGGTTTCGCTGCCCGTTTCGAAATACGCGCAGGAATACGCCATGTCGCTGTCCAGCCAGAGCTGGTAGAACGCATTGGACAGGTCGTAGTGATAGGAAATGGCTTTGGCGTCGGTTTCCTTGTCGTGCACCGAACGCACTGGCTGACTGTCTTCATCTTCGCCGAGCAAAGCGTTGCTCAATTCGTCGCAGACCCGGATGACCTCGCTGATCGAGCCCTCCAGTTCCAGCTTGCCTTCAACGAATGCCGCGCCGAGCGCATCCAGGCTTGGATGGGTGAACTGGGTGACCATCTGCGGGTCCTTGACCACGATGGTGACGCTGGGCGCCGGCCCCAGATTGAACTCATGGCCATCCCAGAGTCGCAAGCGAAGCGGAAGCTGCAGATTCTGTAAGGCCGGTGGAAGTTGCGCGAGCATGGAAAATCCCCCTTGTTTCAGACGTCAAGATCTGAGGGTAGACCATCCCAGAAAAATAGCAGGCTATCGATTTGATTAGCCTGATCTATCGTTGCAGACGCTCCAGCAAACCATCCTGAATCCACTGCTTCAACCAGGTAACGGCTTGAAGTGGCGCGCCCTCACCCTAAGTGACTGCTAACGCCGCGCACAGTTCAGCCATTGCAGCGAGAGATCATAGCGATCAGACGATTTCCTCCTTGAGCTTTAACAACGGCTCCTGAAATCGCAGCAAGCGCCCGGCATTGCCCAGCACCAGCAGCGTGCTCAGGTTGTGTAGCAGCGCGGCGATCATCGCCCCGGCAGCGCCAAGCCAGCCGAATGCAGCGAACAGGACGATGGCCAGCGTCCAGCCCAGTCCGATCACCACGTTGACTTGCAATGTCCGGCGACACTGGCGACTGAGCCGCACACAGGTGCCGAGCCGGCGCAAATCGCTGCCGATCAGCACGATGTCAGCCGAGGCCAATGCGATGTCGGCACCACCCGCGCCCATCGCCACACCGACCACGCCTGCCTTGAGCGCGAGGGAATCATTAATGCCGTCACCGACCACCATTGGCCGGAAACCATTGTCGATTTCCTTGAGCACGCGATTGAGTTTGTCCTCGGGCAAGGCCTGGGCTTCGACCTCATACAAACCGACCTCCCTGGCGAGCGACCGGGCCACGCTTTGACGATCGCCGGTCAGCAGCAATTGCCGTCCGAGCCCCAACTCACGCAATTCGTCGAGGGCGAAACGGGCTTCCGGTTTAACCGTGTCGGCGAGCAATAGCCAAGCGAGGAATTCCCCGTTCAATGCCAGCCCGGCGATGGGGCCATCGTGATCGGGGACCGTTGTCGTGGTGATGCCCAGTTGCGCGAACAATTCCGGCCGACCGAGCGCCGCTTCGCCCTGCCCGGTCATGGCGACAACACCAAGGCCCTGACGCTCGTGAATATCACTCAGCGCCAGACATTGATCCTGACTGACCAAGCCTGCGAGCGCACGACTGACCGGGTGACTGCTCGCCGCGCCGAGGCTGGCGGCAAGCGCCATGACCACAGACGACTCTGCTTGCGGGCTGTTGATCGACTGCAAGCGCAATGTGCCGTAAGTCAGCGTCCCGGTTTTATCGACGACCAGCGATGTCAGGTCCGCCAGTTCTTCGAGGAACGCCGAACTGCGAATCAAAATCCCGTGACGCGCTGCCACCGCGACACCGGCAATCGCCGTCGCCGGAGCGGACAACACCAACGCGCACGGACACGCTGCCACCAACACCGCGAGCATCGCTTGCGCATCGTTGGTGATGAACCAGGTCACCGCTGCCAGCAACAACACCAGCACCATGTAGCTGCCGGCGTAACGTTCGAGCAAACGGGTGATCGGTGGCTTCGAGCGCTCGGCGTTCTGCATCAGCGCGATGACTTTGCCGAGGGTCGACTCATTGCCAGTGCGGGTCACTTCAATGCGCAGCAGGCCATCGAGGTTGATCGCGCCGCCGAACACCGTCATGCCGACAGCCGCCTCGACTGGCACAGACTCACCGGTAATCGAAGCCGTATCGAGACTGGCCTGGCCGGACAAAACCCGACCGTCCGCCGGCACCCGATCACCCGCGCGCACCTCAACGGTGTCGCCGGATTTCAGCGTGCCGTTGTCCACTTCAATGATCGAACCATCGGCCAGAAGCTTGCGCGCGTGACTGCGCGTCAGTTGGCCGAGCGCGTGAATCGCTTCCTGCGAACCGATCACGCTGCGCTCTTCCAGCACATGGCCGAAGATCATGATGATCGGCAGCAGCGCCGCCGTCAGTAAGTCGCCGGTCGCCCACGCGCCGAGCATGGCCAGGGCAATCAGTTGATCGGTGATGCCGTGCAAACTTGGATAGCGCAGGCTGTACCACGCCGAACGCATCACCGGGACGGCGACTAATAAAGAAGCAAAACCGAGCAGCAACTGACTGACGCCGGTTTGCTCAGGCACCAGCCAACGCCAGATCAAACCCAGACCCAGCAGACCCAATGCAAGCATCGCCAACGTCAGCTGGCGTGCAGCGCGGCGTTGTTCGGCCGAGGACAACAGGCTCGGTGCAGCGGTCGTCGCAGTCATTTACTGGCTCCCTGAATGATCAGGCGGGAATCGTCTTTCGGGTCGACCGTTGTGACCGATCCAGCTTGGCCGAGGATCTTCGGCATGCGCTCGCGGTAAAGGCGCAGGAGCATTTGCGGGTCTGTACTTTTGGCCAGACTCGATACCGTTGCAGTGTCGGCCGTGGCTTTGGCCAAGCGTTCACTGGCCTGCGCGTGAGCGACTTGTAGCGCCCGATCGGCTTGTTCGTTGGCGGTCTGGGTGAGCTTTTCGGCATCGGTACGTGCGTTAGCCACAGCTTTGTCGGCTTGCTGACTGGCAGTCAACACCGCGTTGAATGCGCTGATCGCCGGATCCGGCAGACTCGATTGCACATCGACTCGCGCCACTTCGATCCCGATGCCCTGCCCGCTCGCCTTCAACTCGGCCAAGCGCTTGTTGATGCCCTGCACCAGATCACCGCGCAATCGCTCACGGCGTTCGGCGGCCTGGCTGTCAGCGCCGATCAATTCAGGACGTGCGACCAGAATAGTGTCCAGATCCCTGGCGGCGGTCAGCGCTACGGCACTGCGAGTGACCAATCGATCGAGCGCCGGCAGCACATGATCGGCCTGCAATACAAAGTCGTATGGGTCAGTGACTTTGTAAAATACCCGCACATCCAGTTGCACCACACCGGCATCACCGGTCAATAAATAACCAGACCCCGCCAGGGCATCGCTCAGTGGTGTGGCGAAGGAAGCGACCCGATCAGCCTTGAGTGCTTCATCGCTGCGCAACAGATTTTCCACCCGCCGCTCGATCACCCGATCCGCGGCCGGCAACAAAACCACCTGTTCGAACGGCTGCGGCCATGCCAACAACAGCCCGGCGTTCTGCACGCGATCCAGTGCACCAAAGTGCAAAACCACCGCACGATTCTGCGGATCGATCTGTCGCACATTGGAAAACGCCCAAGCCAATGCGGCCAACACCGTCACCGCATAAAGGGCAAGAAATGCCAAACGACCAGCCTGAATCCACGGGCTGTTTAGCGAATGTGTTCCACGTGGAACTTCTTCACTCATGGCTGCGTTCCGGTGTTTCTGTCGAGTGCTGGCGGGCCATCGACCAGCACGCGGAATGGCGCCGCGTCAGTGCGCAAGATCAGTTTGGTGTCCGGCGTGACAATGGTGCCGAGGGTGTCTAGCGAACGCAGCAAGTTGTACAGCTGCGGCGAACTGGCGTACGCACGGCCGTAAATCTGCGCGGCTTCAACGCGAGATTGTGCTTCGATTTCTGCGGCTTTCACGGTGGCGTCGGCCTGCACAATTCGCGCATCGCGTTCGGCAGCAGAGCGGATTTGCGCAGCCTCACGTTTGCCGATCGCCGTGCGTTCGGTAGCGATTGTTTCACGCTCGGCGCGCATGCGATCGACGGTGGCGGTAAGGGTCACAGAAGGCAAAGTCAAACGCTCGACGCCGACTTGCACAACACGCACGCCATAGGTGGCGAGCAATTGTTGATCGATCTGCTGACGCAACTGCGCTTCGAATTCAGCGATGTGCACCAGACTGGCATCGGTGTTCACCAGATTCGCCAGATCGAAACTGCTGGCGGTGGTTTCCAGCGCCGAGCCAACGAAGGTGCGAATCTGCCGCGCCGCTTCATCGGGCTGGTTCTGCACCGCGCGCATGAAACGCTGCACATTGTCCGCATCACCCTGCACCTGCCACGCCACATAGGCCTGAACGATGATGCGCAAACCGTCGCGGGTACCGACATCCTGCAAGCCGCTGGAGGTGGTGCGCAGACGCAGATCCACCGGGATCGCCGCTTCGAACGGCGCCGGCCAACGCCAGCTCAAACCCGGATCAAGCAGTACCCGCGATGGATTACCGAAACGGGTAATCACCGTGGCTTCACCCGAGCGTACTTGCACCAGGCTCGCTGCTGCGATGGCGAACGCCACCAGCAACACAGCCCAACTCATGCGTCGCCACGGGAAAGGCCCCGCCTCTTCCGGCGCACCGTGGTGATGGTGATGATGGTGATGTCCACCGTGGCCATGATCATGGTCGCGGTGATCATGCGGTTCGTGAGTGTGCGACTGGCTCAATGGGCGACTCCTGGTTGAGCGGTATTGCGCGCGGGCGACGGGTCAGCCGGCAGCGTGAAGGTACGCAGATCGATGGTCGGCGCATTGCTGCTGCCGCCCAGGCGATGGTCAAGCACCAGCAATGAGGCTTTACTCAGGCCTTGGCTGAGCTGACCGAGATATTGCTCAAGCACGAAAGCCTGACCAGCACTGGCGTAGGCTTTTTGTTCGGCCGAGAATTTCAGATCCGCCGCCTGCGTCGCAGCACGGGTTTCGCGCGCGTTGGCGCTGGCCTGATCGCGGGCAAGGCTGGCCTGCAATTGCGCCTGATTGCTCGCTTCGGCCGCAGCGCCACGCTCGCGGTAGATCAACGCCTGCGCGCCGATCTGTGCCGCTTGCACGCTGTGGTAGGCATTGGCGGCGCCGGCCGGCGGGTGAATGGCTTCAACTACCGTGGCGAGAATTTCCACGCCACTGTTGAGTCGCTGCAGATCACTTTGCACCGCGCGACCGATCTCTTCGCCCAGCCCGACCCGATCTTCACCGAGCAAACCGTCGAGCGTGCGTGAGGCAAAATCGTGCACCAGAATCCGGCTGGCCGTGCTGCGAATCAGCGTCGGCACATCGGAACTGTTGTAAGTCGCGGCCAGCGCCGCCTGATCAGTCAGGCCGATGCGATAAACGAAGCGCACGTCCATGTTGACGATCTGAAAGCTCTGTTGAGCGCCACGGCTGCTGGCGATGACTTGCGACTTGTCGTTGACGTGGCTGGCGTCCCACAAGCGGTTTGCTGTCATCGGCGCTGGGCCTTCGGCAGGATCGGCTTGCAGCGGCGCCGGGTTCTCGCCGACGCTGGTGGCCAATTCGTGCACCACGCCGTTCTCGACGATCAGCACACGCCCCAGCGGCCACGGCAAACCGGTGTGCAACCCTGGGCCGAACACCTGCACCGGTTTGCCGAAGCGCTCATAGATGCCACGGCCCTGTAGCGGGATTTCATTAATGCCGGTGAGCAACCATCCCACCGCTGCGACGAGCGCCAGCACCGGCAGAAATGCTCGGCGCATGAAACTGAACGCCCAGATCTGGCGCAGATCGATGCCAAAGCGGTTGTGCAATTCATGCTGCAATGCGAGTAATGGTTGTGGTGGCCAACGCAGCATGTCGGCGACGAAACTGCGCGCCAGGAGCGTCGGCTCAAGCTGTTCGCGGTGGGGACTGAAGACGGAGAGAACAGCGCGCAAGAGCAATTCGATCGCGACCAATCCCGGCAAGATACCGATCAATACGCAAAAGCGAACCGGCCAAATAGCATTCTCGCCAGCAAACAACAAACACAGCGCACCGAGCACCAGACTGATAATCGCCACGCGCACCAGTTGCGCCAGTGACCCGGCTTCGGGCCATTGCGCGGGTATTTCCTGAGCGAGTTGTCGCTCAAACACCAACAAGCCGAACGCCAGCAACAATGCCAACGCCGCGCCCACCGTGGCGGACAATCCAACGGCTGCGGCGGGCAGTGCTAGGTTCCATACCTGTTCGATGCTCAGCGCCACCAGTAACGCCCAGCCACCCAACCACAGCGTTGCGGCACCGATCTGGCCCAGCACATGCAAACCACGCTGGCTGAGGCGATCCAGAAGGCGCTCGTACCACCCTTGCGGTGCAGCGAGTTCATCTTCGGCTATCGGCGTCAGCACCACAGGATTGATCACCCGCGCGCGCCATTGCGTCACCCACCACGCTGATTGCAACCCGGCGACCAACACCAGCAGCGCCGCGCTCTGATTAACCAGCAGCGGCAGCCACAGTGATTGAGGCGCAAACAACCCGACGAAAAACGCCGACACCCAGCCTGCCCCAGCCAAGCCGCCAAGGCCCAAAGCCCAGCGCCGCAGATGTCTGCCCTGTGTGGCCGCCTGCTGAAAACGCGGCAGTCCGGTCACCGGCGTGCCATCCACCTCCAGATCAACTTGCATATCACCCCAATCATTGGCTCGCGGTTCATATCGTTACGATATAACGAAAAACGTGAAATATTCGTACACAATTACGCGTATTCAAAGACGCCCAACCTGTCGCTTGCCTGAAGCCTTGACCGAAAAGCCCCGAAACGCAGATATTACGTTCGTAATTTTTATTCAGAACTACTTTTAGCGATCCGCATCCATCCATCAGGAGCAAGCGCATGAGCAACTATGACGTGGTGATTTTGGGCGGCGGCCCCGGCGGTTATAACGCGGCGATCCGCGCCGGTCAGTTGGGTCTCAAGGCCGCCTGCGTGGAAGGTCGTGCGACGCTGGGCGGCACCTGCCTGAACGTCGGTTGCATGCCGTCAAAAGCCCTGTTGCATGCCTCGGAACTGTACGACGCGGCGATGGGTGCCGAATTCGCCAACCTCGGCATCGAGGTCAAACCGACCCTGAACCTCGCGCAAATGATGAAGCAGAAAGACGAGAGCGTGGCCGGCCTGACCAAAGGCATCGAGTTTCTGTTTCGCAAGAACAAGGTCGACTGGATCAAGGGCTGGGGCCACATCGACGGCCCGGGCAAAGTCACGGTGACCGACGCTCAAGGCAGTAAAGTCGAGCTGACCGCCAAGGACATCATCATCGCGACCGGCTCCGAGCCCACTCCCCTACCCGGCGTCGAGATCGATAACAAACGCATCCTCGACTCAACAGGCGCGCTGTCTCTGAGTGAAGTGCCCAAACATTTGGTGGTGATTGGTGCCGGGGTGATCGGCCTGGAACTGGGTTCAGTCTGGCGACGCCTGGGCGCGCAGGTCACCGTGGTCGAATACCTCGACCGCATCTGCCCCGGCGTCGATGGCGAGGCCGGCAAAACCCTGCAACGCTCACTGAGCAAACAGGGCATTACGTTCAAGTTGAGTTCGAAAGTCACCAGCGCCACCTCTTCCGCCAACGCTGTGCAACTCAGCGTCGAGCCGGCCGCTGGCGGTACGGCCGAATTGCTTGAAGCCGATTACGTGCTGGTCGCTATCGGTCGTCGCCCGTACACCCAAGGCCTCGGTCTGGAAAACGTCGGCCTGAGCACTGACAAGCGCGGCATGCTCGCCAACCAACAGCACCGTACCGAAGCCGCCGGGGTCTGGGTGATCGGCGACGTGACCTCCGGACCGATGCTCGCGCACAAGGCTGAAGATGAAGCGATGGCGTGCGTCGAGCAGATCCATGGCAAAGCGGGCGAGGTCAATTACGACCTGATCCCCAACGTGATCTACACCAGACCGGAACTGGCCAGCGTCGGCAAGACGGAAGAACAACTCAAGGCCGAGGGCCGTGCCTATAAGGTCGGCAAGTTTCCCTTCACCGCCAACAGCCGGGCGAAGATCAACCATGAGACCGAGGGTTTCGCCAAAGTCCTCGCTGATGAGCGCACCGATGAGGTCCTCGGCGTGCACCTGGTCGGCCCGAGTGTGAGTGAAATGATTGGCGAGTTTTGTGTGGCGTTGGAGTTCAGTGCGTCGGCGGAAGACATTGCGTTGACGTGTCACCCTCATCCGACCCGGTCCGAAGCGTTGCGCCAGGCGGCGATGAATGTCGAGGGGATGGCGACGCAGATGTAAGCAGGAAAGTATCTGGTGACTGGGCGTCCGCTATCGCGAGCAGGCTCACTCCTACAGTTGATCGCGTTTGTTTCAGGAGCCCGCGATCAATGTGGGCGCGAGCCTGCTCGCGATTGGGGACAACTCGGTCTCAGGCAGGAAGATGCCCCAGCGGTAACGCCCCCGGCGTCTTCACCGTGTGAATGGCAAAGTTGCTGCGAATGTCACTCACGCCTGGCAGCTTCAGCAGACAACTGCTGAGGAAGCGATCGTACGCACGCAAATCCGGCACCACCACTTGCAGCAAAAAGTCTGACTCTCCCGACACCAGAAACGCCGAAATCACCTCCTGCAATGCCGTCACTGCGGTGTAAAACGCCTCGGCCTGTTCATCGTTGTGCCGCTCGACCTTGACCCCGACAAACACCGTCAGTCCCAGCCCGACTTCATCGCGATCGAGATTGGCCTGATAACCGCGAATCACCCCGGCCTCCTCCAGCATCCGCACCCGGCGCAGGCACGGCGAGGCCGACAGGCCGATTTCATCCGCCAGTTCGACATTGCTCAGGCGCCCGTTACGTTGCAGGGCCGCGAGAATCTTGCGATCGAAGGCGTCGAGTTTCATGTTTGGCAGATCCCGATAGTCGTGCGATGGAAAACCAGCAGATTATGCCAATCAAGAAGCTTTTTGAAGCTGACTACGCAAGCACCTGCCCCGCCCCTTGGCCCTAGACTGGGCGCACCAAATCGACAACGAAAGGGCGGCAACATGGCGAGTCTCTGGCTGTTTTTTATGGCATTGGCGGTGGTCTATCTGTTGCCCGGCCCGGACATGATCCTGCTTCTGCAAACCGGTGCGCGACAGGGACGCGGCGCCGCACTGTCCACCGCTATCGGCCTGGGCGTTGCTCGCGGTTGCCACGTAGCGCTGGCGGCGCTGGGGCTGGCAGCGCTGTTCAAGGCTGCACCGTGGACATTCGAGGTCGTGCGGTTGGCGGGGGCGGCGTATCTGTTGTGGATCGGCATGCAATGCCTGCGCAGCACCCTGCTGCCGAACCTCAATGCGGGTGAGGCGGGTGAACCCCACGGGCAATGGCGCGAGGCGATCCGTCGCGGTCTGCTGACCAATCTGCTCAATCCCAAGGCGTTGCTGTTCTGCTCGGTGCTGCTGCCGCAGTTCATCGTCAATGACGGCGCACCGGTGCTGAGCCAGTTCGCCGTGCTCGGCATGTTGCTGGTCGGCGTCGGCCTACTGTTCGACAGCGCCTACGCCCTCACCGGCGCCGCATTGGGTCGTTGGCTGCAACACAGTCCAACGGCCCAACGCGTACAACAATGGCTGTTCGGCAGCCTGCTGATCGGTTTCGCCCTACGTCTGACCTTTGTCCAGCAGGCTTAGCCTTTGCGGACCTTACGCTGGCGACGGGTGATCAGCAGCAATGCCGCAGCGCTGAACAGCACGATCGCGCCGATCTGCACCGGCCATTTGTACGGCCGCAGCGATGAACGCACGGCATCCGTGACCTGAGTGACGTAACGCTTGTCAGCGTTTTCGAAATCCGGGTACGGGCACTGATTGCCGAAGTCCACCGCCCACGGTACGAACGGGCCTTCCTTGATGTAACGCTGATACAGCGCACTCTGGTCTTCCAGGCTGCTGTTCCAGCCGGCAGCGTTGCACAGCACAGCGGCAAACGCCTGACTGGTGTGCGGCAGGTTGTCAGCGGCGCGTCCGGCAAGCTCGGTCGCGACAAAACGGTAGTGATAGCGTTGATCCGGTTTCGCTTCACTGGCGACCTGACGTTGCACTTCTGCCTCGCTCACCAGCGGACCGACCTTCAGCTCAGCGCTTTCCAGGCTGTAGTTGCCTGCGAACGTGGCGTAGTCCGGCGCCATCTCGTAACCGAGAATATCCATGCCCCACTCGCGGGCCGTCCACGCGGCGTTGTACAGCGCACTGGCGCGCTTGGTCGGCCACCATGCGGCATCGGCCTTGAGCCGTTGCTCGCCGTAGAGGCGAGCCTTGTTTTGCAAGTCGGGATTGTCGAAATAAGCGACCGCGTCGGCGTAATGCCCTTCGCGCAGCAAACGCCGGCCGAGCAGATTGCGCAGGCTGGCGGCGACCGGCAGCGGCACGTAGTTATCACGTTCCTGTTGAGTCAGCGCGGGCGGAGCCGGGACGTTATCGTCGACGTATTTTTTCAGCTCATCGACTGTCAGTACGCGCTCGGCCACGGTCGCGGCATCGAACCAATAGACACTGTTGCTGCGATACAACTGCACGAAAGCCTGCAGGTACTCGCCACGTTGCAACGCGAGAATCGCGCTTTCGCCCTCGACCCGGCATTTCGGCTGAACCGTTTCAAACGCCCAGTCCGGCGTACGGCGATAACCCCAGTCTTCGCTCTGCGGGAAGGCTTGCGCGGCTTTCGAATAGGCTGCGGCTGCGGCGTTCCTGTCGCCGTTACGCACCGCCAGTTTGGCCCGCAGCCACCACGCCAGTCCGCCATCACCGGCATTTTCAAGGAAGGCTTTGGCGCCGGCGTAATCACCTTGCTGATAACTCATCGCCGCCAGACGATCCGCGTTTTCGAGGCTACCGCGGGTGCTGTTTTGCAGGAGTTTCACCAGTTTTTTCTCGTTCGGCGGCTCATCGCCAAACGACCAGCCTTGACGGCTCACCAGCGATGCCGTGACCAGTTGCTGCACGGCTTTGTGCTGCAGCAACTCGGCGAGTTCGGCCTCGGGCAACTCCGCCAGTTCATTCATCAATTGCTTGAGCGAGGTGTAACCCACGGCCGAGCCGTGCAGGTTTTGCGCTTCATACAATTCGATGGCGCCGCTCCAGTCGCCTGCCGTGCGCAATGCCCGCGCCTCTTCACCGAGGCTGGCAACGCCCAACTCCAGCGGATCGCTGAAACCGTCGATGCTCATCTGCCGGGCCTGACGGAACGCAGCAAGTGATTGTTCCAGCGCTTCGATCGCATCCCCGCCTTCGCGGCTCACGGCAAACCAGGTGCGGCCCAGCGAGTACGCGGCCCAGGTACTGCGCAACGGACGCTGATCCGCCGGCAGCGCCAGCAGCTTGTCGAAATACTCGACCGCCAGTTGATGATCGCCGGTGGCAAACGCCACCGCACCGGCCACGTACAAACGGATTTCCGCCGGCAGACTGGCGCCTTGCACCTCGACCTGACGCGCATCGGTCAGGCCGCGCAGTTGTTTGACCAACGCTTGCTGCGCGGGACTCAGTCCGGCCTGCTCAGCTTTCTCCCGAGCTTCGGCGGCCGCGTTTTCCTCAGCGTACATATCGTTCGGATTGTGCGTCGCCGCAGTGACATTCTTCAGCCCGGCGATGGCTTTGCCGAGGCGACTGAGTTCGAAGTTGAAGTTGCCCTCAGGCAGATCCGCCAGGGTCTGCCCGCGATTGTCGAGCAGGCGCAGCGGGAAATCCGGTCCGCAGGCCAGCACCGAACCCAGTGGCAAACAGAGGCTCAGGCAGAGCAGATGGCGGGGCCAGTTACGGGTCAACATGCGAACCTCCTTGATCAATAATTGCGCAACGCGCCCAACCGATGGCGCGCTGCCCGCCCGCTGGCAAGCGGCCGTCGCGCAGGCGGGTGAAGGTAAGCAGATCCGGGCTTTGTTGCAACGAGTAACCGGCGAGCGCATCGGCACCTTCACAGCTTTTCGCCTTGAGAGTGATCCGCGCAGGCCAGGCACTGTCGAGGTTGCCGGGATTGTCGAGTTTGATGTCGTAGAGACCGTTGTGTTCGCTGAACGTCACGCCGAGCCGACTTTTAAGTTGTTCGCCACGGGCAACCGCGCGCAGGGTGGTCAGGCTCCAGGCACGGCGATCATTGGCCAGCGGCAGGCGAAACCAGATCAATCCGGCCAGGTGCGGCGGCGGGTCTTCGCGCAAAGCCTTGCCGAGTTGGCTCAATTGCTGCGGATCTGCGCGCAATTCCTGGCGCTCACCACCCCGCTCAAGTTGCACTTCGCTTTCCACCACCGGCGCCCCGCCATCATCCGGCAACAGCGCCACGCCATAGGCCGGTAGCGCCAGATAGAACGGTTTGTCAGTGATGCGCGCCCAACCCTTGGCCCACTTCAAGGCCTGATCAGGGTCGAACAGACCCCGTCGCGGATCGCTGACGGCGTGCACTTGCAGCACGCTGCTGTCGGCGGTTTGCAGGAGTGTTGGCAATTGCGCACTGCCGAGCCAGGCCGGCAATGCCGTAATGCTCATTGGCAAGGACGAGGGCAAGGCCGAGCGCAAATGTTTGAGGAATTCGGCGTAAGCCGGCAGACGCGCATTACCCGCGTCGTGATCGATCTCGACACCGCTCAGCGTCAGACCTTGCGCCTGCCAGTCGGCAAGCACCTGCAGAATCTGCGCGGTGACCTGATCCTGATCCAGCGACTTGAGCTGTCCGTCGAGACGAATCACCGCGATCAACGGACGGCCGTCGGCTTTCAATAACGGCGCATCGATCCGCGCCCGACTCCATCCCGCGTTCGGAAAGGCTTGCAGCGCGAGGACGCGTAGCGTCGAGAAATCCTGGCGACTGTCACGCAGCGCCGCTTCGTGGGCTGGCGTCCATTGGCGTTGCCAGATGTAAAGTTGTTGGTCGAGGGGAGGTGCGTCCTGCTGCTTGCAAGCAGAAAGCACCATCAACGCGAACAGACCGACGATAAACCGCATACCTTCCAGATCCCTGACACCACAAGGCTGCAAGGTTACACAAATCCGTGGGGGAGCGAGCCTGCTCGCGAAGGCGGTGTATTAGCCGAAAGCCCTGTGACTGACATGGCCTCTTCGCGAGCAGGCTCGCTCCCGCACGTCGATCAGGACGTCACTTCAGAAGAGGCTACGTTCGCTCGGGACGTTGCGAGGCGTTTCACCAATGCGGTGCCACGGTTGCGCATGGGCATTTCGATGCAGCGATAATTCAGCTCGCTGAGCAATACGATCAGGCCGAAGGCAAACAACAAGGTCACGATCGGGTGTCCCGCCGGGCTCGGCAGGCCTGCACTCTGCAAACGGAAAATCACTTCGCGCACCAGGAAATACACCGGAATGTGGATCAGGTAGATGCCGTAGGAACGACTGCCCACCCACGCCATCAACCGCTGCAGGCGTCCGGCGGGCAGCAGATAATCCCTGTTGTATGAGGCGATCCACACCAGCACTGCACTGAGTATCGCGATAGCGCCGATGCGATAGTGACTTGCAGAAAAAGGGTCGGTGGCCAGATAACTCATCAGCAAGCCGAGGACGATCAGCACTGAAGTTCCGGCCCAGGGACGACTGAGAAACGTCGGCTGCAAGCGTCGATAGCTCGCTTGCACACTCCACATTGCCAGCAGCACGCCAAGGGCCAGCGCGTCGGTCCGAACAACCATCAGCAGCGGCGTGCGCACCATCAACAGTTGCACCGCAACCAGCGCCAGCAACACCCACACCAGATGTTTGCGGCACAGCAGGATCAGCAGCGGAAAGAGCAGGTAGAACTGCTCCTCCAGCGCCAGACTCCAGTAGACAAAACTGCTGCCGTACTCGTAGCGAAAGAACGCATCGGCAAAGCGGAAATTGGCGTACTGCAATACCCCCGCGAGCGTGGCCTGCAGGTTGGCGTGTACCGTGCCGAATGCCCCGGAGCGGTTGAAAAACACGCACAGCAGCAGCACCAGCGCCAGCCACAACCAGGCCGATGGCAGCAGGCGAAATGCTCGACGCAACCAGAAGTTACGCGTTTGCTCCCAATATTCCTGCCGGCTGCTGCAACTGCGCAGCGCTGGAATCAGACTGCGGGCAATAACGAATCCGGAAATGGCGAAAAACAGATCCACTCCCCACCACGGCTGCGCCCAGGCATGAATGGAGTCGAGCAGCGGCACAGGATCGCTAAACAGATTGCCGGACAAGTGATGAAACAGCACCCCAAGCACTGCGATGGCGCGCAGCACCTCGATGTCCATGATTCTTTTACTGCTCATCCGGCATCCCCGCATCCAGCGGTTTACGAGCAATGATCACCTGGCTCTTGGGCATGAACTGGTCGAGTACCTGTTTGATCGCAAGCCCGTCGGGCCGGTCAAGCATCTCTTCCCAGGTTCTGGCCCACCCGCCCATCAGATGCGGGAACGGCGCATGAATGCGATCGCGCACCGCACCGCCCGGATCCTTGCCGGCAGCCTTTTCGCTGGCCCAGAAGAAAATCATCCCCATCACCCAGAAGAACCCGGTGGCTTGTCGATGTTCGATGACCAGTCCGGCATCCTCGATCATTGCCTCGAAGCGCTCCGGGGTAAAAATCTGCACGTGGTTGGGCGACTGGTAATAACTCGGCGGGGCAATGCCTTTCTGCAAATGCTCGCCAACCGGTGCTGGCACGCTGAGCAGATACAACGCACCAGGGCGTCCCATACGCGCCAGCTCGGCCATGAACGGCTCGGGCTCGTCGACGTGCTCCAGCACTTCCATGCACACCACCCGGCTCGCACAGCCATCCGCCAATGGCAGGGGCAAGCTGTTGCTGACCAGCCCCAGACTCGGCCTGGAGCTCTTGGCTTCAACCTGACGCGCCAGCTCGCTCACTTTGTCGTGTTCGCTGTCGGTGAAGATCACCGAGGCGCCCTGGCGTACCGCAAACAACGTCGCGGCGCCCTCACCACAACCGACGTCGAGCAAGGTGTCGTCAGGCGTTATGGCAAAGCCCCTGAGCAATTCGCCGCTGTCATTGAGAAACCAGCCGTCCAGCACCGCATCCCGCAAACCGACATCGCGTGGCGACCAGGTGAACAAGGGTTCCGGTTCAGCGTGGCGCTCGAACAGTTGCGTAAAAAATGCCTGCAACCGCTGCTCCGCCACGGCCTGGCTACAAAAACCCCGCAGACTTTCCACCGCTTGCGCCGACATGTGCGCATAACGCTGTGGATCGTTTTTGGCCACCTCGTAACTGGCTCGATACGCCGCGCAAATCGAGGCCCAATTGGTCGCGTAGCGCAATGTCCGGTAAGCCGAGCGCGGATCGTGCGGCCACGTCGTGAACTCCTCGGTCGACTCGATCAGGAACGCGTTATCGACATTCATATAGTCGATCATTGCCGTCGTGCGCGGCGCCACGGCCGGTTTGCCGCAAGACATGAACTCCATCAGCGGCAGGCACTGGCCTTCGCCGTAGGATGTGTTGACGACGTAGCGGGTCGCCTGCACCAGACGTTCGTAATCCGCGTCCGCCAGATAGCCATAGACCAGCACCACGCGGCAGCGATAAGGCTGGTTTTTGTACAAGTGATGAAGGATATCGGTGAGCGCTTCTTCGGCATCGTGGTGGGTCAGTTTGAGCACCAGTGTCGCGTCATCGGTCTCACGGAACGTCGCGCAGAAGGCACTGATCATGTCTTCCCAGTTCTTGCGACCGTCGCGAGGGTTGAACACCGAGGTGTACACCACACCTTCAAGCAACAACGCCTGCTCGGTGACAGGCGCAAGAAAATCGATGCCCGGGCCACGGCGCAGGTGAACCGGGCCGAAGGCATCCAGATCGATCTCGCGACTGTCGACCACCAGCCCTTTGATCATCAATCGCACCGAGTCGACCACAGGTTGCCCTTGCAACTGCACGCCACGCGCCGCGAATCGATCCCAAACGGGGGCGGGTACGGCGACAATCGGGTAATCGGCGCCCATCGCGTCGCGCACTGCATTGACCGTGTAAGTGGAATGGGTGATCGCGGCACCGCAAGCGTCAAGGACCGTGCGCCAGTCGTTCAAGGGATCGCCGGCAAACGGCTCGTTGGGGATGGTGCTGAATTCCCAAGCGAATACGGGCACCGTCGGGCACGCCAGATGCACCGGGGTGCGGTGCGGTGGCGAGAACGACAGAAACACGCAAGGCTCGCCTCGGGACTGGCAGTCGGCGTACAACGCATCGACTTCAGTGTTCGGGTCCATGACCTCGATCACCCGCCCGAGGCGCTCCAGTACCGGCCGGTACTCCTTGAGAACGAAGTAATAGCTGTACTCCGAACGCCCCAGGTTACGGCTGATGGTGTGCTGGTTGGTTTCCGAATGGATGATGATCAGCATGAGGCGTTATCCGTAACCTGGGCAGTGTTGCCGACCGGTGACGGCGGCCCGAAAAAATCCGCAGCACGCTTTTGCAGAGCCGGTGTTGCGCAGTAATCCCGCATGCGTTCGGCGGCCGCCAGCGACATGCGCTGATAGTCCTCAGGCTGCGTCTTGGCCATCCGGTAACTGTTTTCGTAGGCCTTTTTCAACGATCCCCAATCCGGTCGATGACGATGTGCGCGAAAGAGCATTCGCGGGTCATGGGGCCAGGTGCACACCTCGACGCTGGAGCCGACCACGAACGCCACAGACGCGTCGATGTAATCCTGCATCGCCGTGTGATCGGGGGCGATCACCGGTTTGCCGCACGCCATGAACTCCATCAGCGGCAGGCACAGGCCTTCACAATGCGAAGCGTTGACGTAAAAACTCGCCGCCTGGTAGAGCCGCGCATATTCAGCATCATCCAGATAGCCCTGAATCATCACGACCCGGCAGGAAAAGGGTGCCAGTTGCGCCAGCGGCGTCATCAGGTGTGCGTAGACCGCCTCCAGATCGCTCTGAGTGAATTTCATCACCAGTGTGGCGTCGGGGGTGTCACGGAACGCCGCGCAAAAAGCGCTCAGGATCTGCAGCCAGTTCTTGCGCCCGTCGTCGGGGCGGAACACCGTCACGTAGACCACACCGTCCACACGGGTTTGAACCTCTAATGAACTGTCCGGCATGTCCCGCGGCGGCGGTTGAACCGTCACAGGCACAGGTTGCGGGCCGGCGATATTGGGCAGACATTTGCCAAGCCAGCCATGCAACGCCTCCGGAACCAGGTCGCGAATCCCTTCCCAGTACCAGTTATGCAGGAACCTGACGCGCGGCACCGGCGGTTCTTGCTCGTGGCCCAGATTCAGTAGCCACAAGCGCAAGTAATGCCGGGCAACGACAAAGCGCCGCTTCAAGGTCAGCGGTGGAGGACGCGAGGCCTCCAGCTGTGCTTCGATTTCCGCCAGTTCCTCCGGTGTCAGCGCCTTGGGCAGCAGATTGTCCGGGTGCAGGTTCATCTGGCGGGAATCAAAGATGCAACCTTTGACCGTCAACGTCGCACCCGCATTGACCGGCGCGCTGACGTGCTGCTCGCGAAGCGCTGCAAAGCGTTCCCACAGGGGTGCCGGCAAAACCAACACCGGGAAGTCTTCGCCCATGGCGCGACGAATCGCCTGGGCCGTATGGCTGGACAGTGTGATCACGCGACCGTGTCTGGCCAGCATGCGCGTCCAGTCCTGCCGTGGATCGTCGCTCCACTGTTCATCAGGGATCGACTCGTACTCCCACGCCACAACGCAGACGGTGGGGCACTCCAGATCGATAGGGGTTTTCTGGGGTCGGGTGAACGAGAGGAAAACACTCTCCTGACCCGCGGCGAGCAATTGCCGGTAGAGCGGATCGACCTCGGCCACAGCACTCACCACGTGAACTCGCCCGAGTTTTTCGAGCAACGGGTGATAGGCTTTCAGCACAAAGTAATAACTGGAATCGGGATGCCCCAGATTCTGGCTGATGGAACTGTCGTTGATGTCCGAGTAAAGAATGAAGTTCATGGCATTCCACGATGAAACTGCCATCCCGGCAGCCTCACACTATGACGGCCAAGCGTTGAATCGGCTCGATGGCCGTTCTTCGTCTTCGGTTCCGTCTTGTTCTTGTTTTAGTGGTCAGTTTCACCTTTGTGCACGACGATCCCGACGAACCCGGCCAATCGTGACAAGGCGCATTCTAAACACATCCGCAAAGCGTTCGTGAACCGCTCGGCGAGAATAAACCGGACTACGCTGACGAGAACTGACCAGTCACGGTTTGGCCTGTTGAAATTGCCGAGCATTTGGCACAGATTGGCACCAAACAACTACAACAACTGACTTCGCCTTTGTTTTCACCGGTTTTTCTACCGGTCTGACAGACCTTCCTTCAAAGCCTGTGGGAAAGTGGCGCAAGTTCAAGACCAAGGGGTCGCTGTTTGAAAAAGCGTCTGTTCGTCACGGGTCTCAGTGGATTCGTGGGACACCATATTCAGTCGCGTCTGGCATTGCCGGATTCGTCGTGGGAGCTGTTGCCTGCCGCTTCATCCTACGACCTCACCAATCCGCACAGCCTCACCGATCTGTGGCCGCAGTTGCCTGACGCGGTCATTCATCTGGCCGGGCAGACTTTCGTTCCCGAAGCCTTCCGCGATCCGGCACGCACACTCGAAATCAATCTGCTCGGTACGCTCAATCTGTTGCAAGCCCTCAAGGCACGCGGTTTTGCCGGCACGTTCCTGTATGTCAGTTCCGGTGACGTCTACGGCCAGGTCGGCGAAAGCGACCTGCCGATCACCGAACAGCAACCGCCCTGCCCGCGCAACCCGTACGCGGTGAGCAAGCTCTCGGCGGAATTTCTCAGCCTGCAATGGGGCCTGAGCGAAGGTTGGCCAATACTGGTCGCACGACCGTTCAATCACATCGGCAGCGGGCAAAACCCAGGCTTTGCGATTGCCAGTGCCGCGCGCCAGATCAATCGCATCAAACAGGGCCTGCAAGCACCGCAACTGGAAGTCGGCGATATCGACGTGACGCGGGATTTCCTCGATGTCGGCGATGTGATCTCGGCCTATTTCGCGCTGCTGGAAAAAGGCACACCAGGACAGGTCTACAACATCTGCTCGGGCCGTGAGCAAAGCATCCGCAGCCTGATCGAGCAGCTCGGCGATCTGGCCGAAGTCGAGCTGCAACTGGTTCAGGACCCGGCGCGCATGCGCCGCGCCGATCAGCGTCGCGTTTGCGGCAGCCACGCCAGGCTGACCCGGACCACAGGATGGACGCCTGAAATCACTACACAACAATCCCTGCGGGCGATCCTGTCCGACTGGGAGATGCGAGTACGACAAGAATGACAAAAAGTGCACTGATCACAGGGATCACCGGCCAGGACGGCGCGTATCTGGCCAAGCTGTTGCTCGACAAGGGCTACAAGGTTTACGGCTTCGTCGCACGGCGCAGCAGCGATTCGCGCTGGCGCTTGCGTGAGATGGGCGTAGAAGCCGACATCGTCTATCTGGACGGTGACATGGCCGATGCCTGTTCGGTACAGCGTGCGGTCATTCAATCGGCGCCGGACGAGGTCTATAACCTCGCCGCGCAGAGCTTTGTCGCCGCGTCGTGGAATCAACCGGTCACCACCGGCATCGTCGACGGCCTGGGCGTTACTCATTTGCTCGAAGCAATCCGCCAGTTCAGCCCGCACACTCGCTTTTATCAGGCATCGACCAGCGAAATGTTCGGTCTGATCCAGGCCGAACGGCAGGATGAAAACACCCCGTTCTACCCGCGCAGCCCGTACGGCGTGGCCAAACTGTACGGCCACTGGATCACCGTCAACTACCGCGAAAGCTTCAATCTGCACGCCAGCAGCGGCATCCTCTTCAACCACGAATCACCGCTGCGTGGCATCGAGTTCGTCACCCGCAAGGTCACTGACGCCGCCGCCCGCATCAAGCAGGGCAAACAGCACGAACTGGCCCTGGGCAATATCGACGCCAAGCGCGATTGGGGCTTTGCCGGTGACTACGTCGAAGCCATGTGGCTGATGCTGCAACAGGACAAGCCTGACGATTTTGTGGTCGCCACCGGCGTCACCACCACGGTACGGGAAATGTGCCGCATCGCCTTCGATCACGTCGGCCTCAACTACCGCGACTACGTGAAGATCGACCCGGCGTTTTTCCGTCCGGCCGAAGTCGAAGTGCTGCTAGGCAACCCGGCAAAAGCTCAGCGCGTACTGGGCTGGAAGCCGAAAACCGACCTGGATACCTTGATCCGCATGATGATGGATGCGGACATGAAACGCGTCGCCAAGGAGTAGGCCATGCTGATTCCCGTGATTCTGTCCGGCGGTGCCGGCACCCGTTTGTGGCCGGTGTCCCGCGAGGGCCACCCGAAACCATTCATGCATTTGCCCGATGGCCAGTCGCTGCTGGGCAAGACCTATCAGCGTGCGGCAGCGTTGCTCGACGGTTGGGGCGACATCGTCACGGTGACCAACCGCGAGTACTACTTCCAGAGCAAGGATCACTATTGCGCCGCCCACGTATCGCGCCATCGTGGGCACTTCCTGCTTGAGCCGAGCGGGCGCAACACGGCGCCGGCCATTGCGGCAGCGGCATTGTCGCTGCAGGCGCTGCACGGTGACGAGGCGATCATGGTGGTGATGCCCGCCGACCATTTGATCGTCAATCAGGACGCGCTGAAAACCGCGGTCGAGCACGCCGTCAATCTGGCCAAGGACGGTTATATGGTGACCTTCGGCGTGATCCCGACGGCCCCGGAAACCGGCTTCGGCTACATCGAGACCGGCGCCCCACTGGATGCCAAAGGCGCGGCGAAAGTGCAGCGCTTCGTCGAGAAACCCGACCTGCAAACCGCCACGCATTATCTGGAGAGCGGCAACTTCCTGTGGAACTCAGGCATGTTCTGCTTCACCACCGCAGCCGTGATTGCCGAGCTGCAATTGCACGCACCTGAGCTGCTGGAGCAGACCCGTGTCTGCATGGCCGCCAGCGCGCCAATCGAAACCGTTGGTTGCCTGCAGCAGGAATTGTCGCCGGCGTTGTTCGCTGAAATCACCGACATCTCCATCGACTACGCGTTGATGGAGCGCTCGGAAAAAGTCGTCGTCGTGCCCGCCGGTTTCGACTGGAGCGACATCGGTTCGTGGGGCGCCGTCGCGGCGCTGGTGCCGGCCGATGCCGACAACAACCGCGCCAGCGGCGAAGCGATCTTTATCGACAGCCATAACAACTTCGTCCAGAGCGATGGCCGGCTGGTAGCAACGGTGGGTGTGGATAACCTGATCGTGGTCGATACCGCTGACGCGGTGCTGGTGGCCCATGCCGACCGTGCGCAGGACGTACGCCGCGTGGCCAAGCAACTCAAGGACAAATCCCACGAAGCCTATCGGCTGCATCGTACCGTCAGCCGCCCGTGGGGTACTTACACTGTTCTCGAAGAAGGACCACGCTTCAAGATCAAGCGCATCGTGGTCAAACCCGGTGGCAAGCTGTCCCTGCAAATGCACCATCACCGCAACGAACACTGGGTGGTGGTAGAAGGCATGGCCAAGGTCACCAACAATGGCAGCGGCACGACGCTGGTGGCCAAGAACGAATCGACCTTCATTGCCGCCGGCCACAAGCATCGCCTGGAAAACCCCGGGGTAATCGATCTGGTGATCATCGAAGTGCAAAGCGGCGAATACCTGGGAGAGGACGACATCGTCCGCTTCGAAGACCAATACGGCAGGACGGTTTAAATGCTGCTTTCCCTATACCGCTCGCTGCATGAATACCGAAGTTTCATCCTCGGCAGCGTGCAGCGAGAGTTTCAAGCGCGTTACCGCAATTCGCTGTTCGGCGCGCTGTGGCCGATCTTCAATCCGCTGTCGATGATCATCGTTTACACCGTGATCTTTTCCCACATCATGCGCGCGCGCTTGCCCGGTGTGGACGACAGCATGGCCTACAGCATTTACCTGTGCGCCGGACTGCTCGCGTGGGGGCTGTTTTCGGAAATCACCTTGCGCAGCCAGAACATGTTTCTGGACAACGCCAACCTGCTGAAAAAAATCAGTTTCCCCAGAGTCTGTCTGCCGGTGATAGTGCTGCTCAATGCCGGGATCAATTTCGCCATCATCATCGGCTTGTTTCTCGGCTTTCTGCTCGTCACCGGACGCTGGCCGGGCATGGTAGTGCTGGCGCTGGTGCCGCTGGTTGCCCTGCAAATGATGCTCTGCGCGGGTCTGGGCATGGTGCTGGGCGTACTCAACGTATTCTTTCGTGATGTCGGCCAGCTCTTCGGCATCTGCCTGCAATTCTGGTTCTGGCTGACACCGATCGTTTACCCCATCAACATATTGCCGCCGTGGCTACAGAGCCTGCTGCAATTCAACCCGCTGACCAACCTGATCGCCAGCTACCAGAATCTGTTCGTCTACGGCCAGTGGCCGCTCTGGAGTTCGCTGCTGCCGACGTTGGTGATCGGCGCGGTGTTCTGCGCCATCGGTCTGCGCCTGTTCCGCCAACGGGTCGGTGAAATGGTGGATGAGCTCTGATGGGACATATTCGTGTAACCGGGCTGGGCAAAGCCTATAAACAATATCCCAGCCGCTGGAGTCGCCTGGCCGAATGGCTGATTCCTTTTGCCGCGCTGCGGCACCGCCAGCATTGGGTACTCAAGGACCTGACGTTCGAGATCCCGGCCGGCGAGGCCGTGGGCATCGTCGGGGTCAATGGCGCAGGCAAGAGTACGCTGCTGAAGATGATTACCGGCACCAGTCGACAGACGTGCGGCACCATTGAACTGTCGGGTCGGGTCGCCGCGTTGCTGGAACTGGGCATGGGCTTTCACCCGGACTTCACCGGCCGGCAAAACGCCGTGATGGCCGGGCAACTGCTCGGTATGCAACTCGAAGAAATCAACGCATTGATGCCGCAGATCGAGCGCTTCGCTGAAATCGGCGAAGCGATTGATCATCCGGTGCGCACCTACTCCAGTGGCATGCAGATGCGTCTGGCGTTCAGTGTCGCCACCGCCCGCCGCCCGGACATTCTGATCGTCGATGAAGCGCTGTCGGTGGGCGATGCCTACTTCCAGCATAAAAGCTTCGAGCGCATCCGCAGCTTCCGCACGGCTGGCACCACCTTGCTGATCGTGTCCCATGATCGCTCGGCGATTCAATCGATCTGCGATTCGGCAATCCTGCTCGATGGCGGTCGCATGGTCATGCACGACAGACCCGAAGCGGTGATGGATTACTACAACGCCTTGCTCGCCGAGCGTGAAGGTCAGACCGTGCGCCAGGAAATACTCAGCGACGGCCAGGTACAAACCGTGTCGGGCACCGGTGAGGCGGGCATTCTGCGCGTGCGTCTGCTGGACGAATCCGAACGTTCTATCGAAGCCGCCGAGGTCGGTCAGTCCGTGGTACTGGCCGTGGACGTCGAGGTTCGTCAGGACATCGAACGGCTGGTGCTGGGGTTCATGATCAAGGATCGCCTCGGCCAGCCCATGTATGGCATCAACACCCATCGCCAGAACCAGGCCCTGGAAAACCTGCGGGCCGGCGAGCGCATCACCTATCGTTTTGCGTTTGTCATGGGGCTGGGCAAAGGCAACTACTCCGTGGCCTTGAGCCTGTCGCGACTGGACTCGCACCTGGACCGAAATTACGAGTGGCGCGATCTCGGTCTGGTGTTTCATGTCATCAACAATCGTCGCGAAGATTTCGTCGGTTGCTCATGGCTGAACGCACAGACCACGATCAGCCGTGATGTCGAAGCCAGCCGTGTGGAGCGCACACCATGACGCGCTTGCTGGTGGAGTGCACCCATGTGTTTAAACATCCGACGGTCAACTCGGGTATTCAGCGCGTGGTTCGCAATGTCATCAAACAGCTGCCTGCCAGCGCTGAAGGCGTCGAGTGCCTGCCGGTGGTGGTGCTTAATGGCGAACTCTATCGCGTGCTGCAATTGGCATCGCTCGAAACGCCTTTTTTCAACCGGCTGGAAACCTTCGGGGGACGCCTGGAGCGCCTCGCTCATCGCTTCTGGCAGTGGCATCAGCGTCGTGATGCGCAACTCACCTCGAAACTGGCGCGACGGATTTTGTATGTCGGCTACCGGCTGACGATCTTCGGCGCGTTCGGCCTGCCAATCCGCCTGATCCGACGGATCAACCGCAGGCAACTGCTCAAACGTTGTTCACCCCTGCAGCATCAGCCGGGCGATCAACTGGTGCTGCTGGACTCGTCCTGGCACTCGGATATCTTTGCCCATGTCGAACGGCTCAAACGTGACGGCGTCGGCATGATCGCGGTGATCTACGACCTGATCCCGCTGACTCATCCGCAGTTTTACGACACACGTCTGGTCGAGGTGTTCAGCGAGTGGTTCGACTGGATCACCCGCACGGCCGATGGCTACATGGCGATTTCTGCCACGGTGCGCGATCAGGTGCGAGAAGAATTGCAGCGCAGACTCGGTGCCGAACAAACCGCCCAGCGCTGGTTCGATTTCTTTCACTTGGGCTCTGAACTGGATCTGCACAACGCCGGGGCAACGATTGATCTGCGCCTGAAGCAATTGTTCACCACAACAGACCCGGTCTACCTGATGGTCAGCACCATCGAGCCACGCAAAAACCATGGGTATCTGCTCGATGCCTTTGAACGCGCCTGGGCCACAGGTTCGACGGCACGGCTGTGCATCGCCGGGCGGGTCGGCTGGAAATGCGATGCCCTCCTCGCCCGGGTGCGCAATCATCCAGAGCTGAATCAACGTCTGTTCATGTTTAACGACCTCAGTGACACCAGCCTTGAACACGCCTACGCCCACGCCAGTGCGCTGGTGTTTCCGTCGTTCGTCGAAGGCTTTGGTTTGCCCTTGGTGGAAGCCATGCAACGTGGCTTGCCGGCAATGGGCAGCGACATTGCGGTGTTTCGCGAAATCGGTGGCGAGTTCATGGCGTATTTCGATTTGCAGGATCCGCAAAGCCTTGCCGACTTGATCAACGGCTTCCAGTGCAGCGGCCAGTTCCCTGCCGCCCGCGATGTTGCCGATTGGCAGTGGATCGGCTGGTGTGAAGCCAGTCTGCAACTGGCCGAACGCAGTGTGCGTCATGTTCTGAAAGCGTCGGCGGCGCCAGCGAGGCAACATGCGCATAGCGCTTAACGCTCGCATTCTCCAGGCACCGCGCACCGGCATCGGCCATTACGTTGCCGAACTGGTCAACGCCTTGCGCAACGAGCCCGACATTGACGTGACGCTGTTCCACGGCTGGGGCTGGAGTTCGGCGCTGCCGGAAGCGGCCATGCCCGGTTATTCGCGCCTGACGCCACTGCTGCGGCAGATTCCCGGGGCTTATCAGGCACGCCGCTGGCTGGAGCAGAAACGCTTCGATCAGGGCCGCGTGCAAGGTATCGACCTCTATCACGAACCGAGCCTCTGGCCGCTGGCGTTCGACGGCCCGACCGTGATCACCCTTCATGACCTGACGCACCTGCATTTCCCCGAGACTCAGCCTCCGGCGCGGCTCAAGGAGATCGAACGTCGATTGGCCGTGGGTGTGCAGCAAGCCCAAGTGATTCTCACCGACTCGCAAGCCATTGCCGAAGAGGCTCAAGCGTATTTCAGCCTGCCGGCCGAGCGTTTTGTCGTCGCGCCACTGGGCATCGCCGAGCGCTTTCATCCGCGCGAAGCGAGCGCCATCGACGCGGTACTCAAGGCGCATGCGGTGGCGGCGCGGGAATATTTTCTCTGCGTGGGCACGCTGGAGCCGCGCAAGAACCTCGGGCTGGCCCTGCGCGCCCACGCCCTGTTGCCGGAAACCGTGCGTCAACGCTTTCCGCTGCTGATCGTCGGCATGGCCGGCTGGGAGCGCGAACAGTTCAGCGAACCCCTGCGTCAGGCGCTGGCCAGCGGGCATGTGTGCCTGCTCGGGTATTTGCCCGATGAACAGGTCGCGCAATTGCTGGCCGGCGCGCGGGCGCTGATTTTTCCGTCGCTGTATGAAGGCTTTGGCCTGCCGGTACTGGAAGCCATGGCCAGCGGCACACCGGTGGTGCTCACGCGTTCTTCGGCGATGCCCGAAGTCGCGGGCGCAGCGGGCAACTATATTGAAGCTGACGATGCAGAAGGCCTGCGTGATGCGCTGAGCCGACTGATCGACGATCAAGCGCATTGGCAGGCATGCCAAGAAGCCGGGTTGCAGCAGTCACGGCTTTTTTCCTGGGAGCGTTGTGCACAGGCCACGGCCGGTGCCTACCGCCAGGCCATGGGAGGTTGAATGCGAGTTCTTCATTTTTTCAAGACGTACCTGCCTGACTCGGTCGGCGGCATTGAGCAAGTGATCTTCCAGCTGTGCGAAAGCGGCGCCCAGCATGGCATCGATGGCCAGGTACTGACGCTTAGCACTGACCCGACACCGCCGGTGGTGAAGTTGGGTCAGCACGAAGTGCACCGGGCCAAACTCGACATTCAGTTCGCCTCCACCGGTTTTTCCTGGAGCGTGTTCAAACAGTTTCGCGAGTTGGCGGCGGAAGCGGACGTGGTCAATTACCACTTCCCGTGGCCATTCATGGACCTGGTGCACTTCGCCAGTGCGACGAATAAACCGAGCGTGGTGACTTACCACTCGGACATCATTCGCCAGAAGCACCTGCTCAAACTCTACCGTCCCCTGATGAACCGCTTTCTCGCCAGCGCTGACCGCATTGTCGCGGCATCGCCCAACTACCTGCACACCAGCGATGTGTTGCAGCAGTTCCAGAACAAGACCCGAGTGATTCCCTACGGCTTGAACAAGGCCGGTTATCCACAGCCTGACTCCGAACGGATGAATCGCTGGCGCCAGCAGCTTGGGGATAAGTTTTTCCTGTTTGTCGGCGTGATGCGTTACTACAAAGGCCTGCACATTTTGCTCGAGGCGCTGAAAGACGTGGACTATCCCGTAGTCATTGTCGGCGCCGGGCCATTGGAACTGGAGCTGCACGCTCAGGCGCAGGCGTTGGGCCTGCACAACATTCATTTCCTCGGACGCCTGGGTGACGAAGACAAAGTCGCGCTGCTGCAACTGAGTTACGCGATTGTTTTCCCATCACACCTGCGCTCGGAAGCTTTCGGCATTTCTTTGCTGGAAGGTGCGATGTACGGCAAGCCGATGATCTCCAGCGAAATCGGCACCGGCACCAGCTACATCAATATCCACAACGAAACCGGCCTGGTGGTCCCGCCCAGTCATCCACAGGCATTTCGCGAGGCGATGCGCACGTTGTGGGAAGACCCGGTGCGTGCTGCTGCCATGGGGGTGAAAGCCGAAGCGCGTTACCGGCAGTTATTCACAGCCGATGACATGGGTCGCAAGTGGACGGAGCTGTATCAGGAGTTGCTGGAAGAAAAAGACCTGTCTTACGCCTGACCTCAGGCAGAAACACATCCCCTCGTAGGAGCTGCCAAAGGCTGCGATCTTTTGACTTTGATTTTAAACAACCAAGATCTAAAGATCGTCCGAACGCGGCCCGAGCCTTCGGCAGCTCCTACAGGTGATCGGGTTACAGATCCAGTACCAGCGGTTGGCTGCTCTGGGCCGGAACCGCGCAGCAGATCAGCACATGCCCCGCTTCGGGAATATCCGCCGGCACCTGTGGATAATTCACCGCACCACTGACCAGCCGGGTCTTGCAGGTACCGCACGAACCACCGCGGCAACTGAACTCGGGGCGCAATCCGCGGCTTTCCGCCAGCTCCAGCAAACTGCCGCCATCGGGCTGCCAGCGCGCCTCTTTCGCCGAGCGCTCGAACACTACCGGCACCGATGTGGTCGCTGCGGGCGGTTGTTCGATCACGATCGCGTCCGGATCGGCCTGACGTTTCAGCGTCGACGGGCCAAAGGTTTCCGCATGAATCTGCGCGTCGCGCACATCCAGTTCGCGCAGGGTGTCGTACAAACCTTGGGTAAATCCACCGGGGCCGCAGAGGACAAAGTCGAGCTGGTCGACATCCTCGGCATCCAGCACGTTTCTTAGCACTTGCGCGTCGATACGCCCCGGCAGATCGAAATCCTCACCTTCGTGCAGTTCGGCTTCCGGCTGGCTGAGCAAGCGCAGAACTCGCACAGAGTCGCCTGCCGTTTCGAGCAACCGATCAAGCTCCTGGCGAAATGGCTGATCCGCCAGACTGCGCGAACTCTGCAGCAACAACGTCGGACGAATTCCCCGCGTCCGCAGGCCTTGGTAGACCACCTCGCGCAGCATCGACAGCAACGGCGTGATTCCTACCCCGGCCGCCAATAACACCAACGGCCTGTGTTCCAGTGGCGCGACAGTGAAATGCCCTTGCGGCGCCCGCGCTTCAAGTACGTCGCCGACGCGAATCTGCTCATGCAGATGCGACGAAATCAGTCCTTCGCGCTTCACGCTGATGCGGTAGAAACCATCCGATGGCGCACTCGAAAGGCTGTAGGTGCGGATATGCACCTCGCCATCAATCGTGAAACGCAGGGGCAAATGCTGGCCCGCGAGAAACACCGGCAAACCGGCGCCATCGTTCGGCTCCAGATAGATCGAGCGAATGTGGCGGCTCTCCGCTTCAATTTTCGCCACCCGCAGCGGCCGCCATTGATTGCCCAGCGCCTGCGCCTGCAAACGCGCATCGGCCTCGGCCCAGTTACCGGTCAACAGACTGGTCGGCGACATGCCGTCGAAGCGCCAGCGCAACGCCAGGGCTGCCGGACGCCGCACCAGTTTTTCCACCTCAAATGTCCACAGCCGTTCCGCACCTTGAAAGGCTTCGATCTGCGGGTCATCGAGAAGAATCTCGGTACGCCCGCTGAGTTGCAGCAGATCACCTGTGGAAAAGTCGATGAACAGCAAGCCGGCCTTGGGATTGAGCAGCAGATTGCCCAAAGTGTTGAAATGCAGATTGCCGGCGAAATCGGGGATGGTCAGACGATTGCCTTCCACCCGTACGAAACCGGCCTGGCCGCCACGGTGAGAAACATCCACCGCACGCTGGCCCTCGACATCCACGTAACTGGCGACGAAAAACGTGTCGGCGCCAGCGATCAGCGCACTGGTTGCTTCATCGAGGCCGTTCAGGTGCTGAGCCGGACGAGTATGCGGAGCCGTCAGCGGCATACGTTGAAACTGGCGCAACTGAATGTACTGCGGACAGTTGCCGAAAGCCTGATCCACGCTCACGTCGAACCCGTTGGCCGTCAGATTGCCAACATGACCGTTAAGGCGATTGCGCCGACGGGTGTGCAACTCGATACCGAGCAAACCGATCGGCTCGCCGTTACGCAGTTGCGCGGGATCATCGGCAGCAGGTTGGCTGGCGAAATGCAAATGCTCGGGATCGGGCGAATGGGCAAACCCCGGCGCGCCTTCGAGCACACTGGCCCATGGACGCCCATCAGCATCGACTGCGCCGTACAGCATGAAAGGCAATTGCTGATAGAACTCACGGTGCTGATCCGGCATCCAGGTGCGAATCACCTTGCGCCCAAAGGCTTCCATGCGTTCGGCAACGCCGACATGAGCCTGCAATTGCTGTTCGCCAGCGTGCCACGGTGAACGTTCCATCACGACCTCTCCCCTGCACCGTCGGCACAGTGTGGATTGCAAAAAATCAGGCGGTGGTTTGCAGACCGGCAACGGTGCGCGGCATGCCGACGAAACCGGGCAAGGCTTCGACCCGGGCCAGCCAGGCGCGAACGTTGCCGTAGTCGTCCAGCGACACGTTGCCTTCCGGGGCGTGGGCGATGTAACTGTAGGCCGAAACGTCGGCAATGGTCGGTTCGTCGCCGGCCAGATACGCGCTTTTGCCCAACTCGGCGTCCATCACTTTGAGCAGGTTGTGTGCCCGGGTGATTGCCTCGTCCGCGTTCAGTTGTGCGCCAAACACCGTGACCAGTCGCGCGGCAGCGGGCCCGAAAGCAATCGGTCCGGCGGCGGCCGACAACCAGCGCTGCACCCGTGCGGCACCGACAGGATCGGTTGGCAGCCAGCGACCGTGGCCGTATTTCTGCGCCAGATAAACCAGAATGGCGTTGGAATCGGCGAGCACGACGCCATTGTCATCAATGGCTGGAACCTGGCCGAAACTGTTGATCGCCAGATACGCCGGCTGCTTGTGCTCACCCTTGGCCAGATCGACGAAGATCAGCTCGGTGGGCAATTGCAGCAGGGACAGCATCAGCTCGACACGGTGGGCGTGGCCGGAACGTGGAAAGTTGTAGAGTTTGATCGCTTGCATGGTCGACTCCGCTGAACAGAGGCGCCACTGCGGGGATGAGAGCGCCGATGGAGGACATCTTCCCCCTGCTGCGAAAAGAACAGAATCACCAGCAACTGCAATCGATTATTTCAGCTCATGCAATAACGCAGCATTTTTAAGCGCCGGGTGCTCACGCAAAGCCTTTACCGTGAAATCGACAAAACTGCGAATCCGCGCCGGCGCCTTGCGCCCGCCCTGATACACGACATGAATCGGCAGCGGCGGCAGTTCGAATTCGGCGAGGACGATTTCCAGCTCACCGCTCGCGATTTTGCTGGCGACTTGATAAGACAGCACCCGAGTCAGGCCCAGCCCCATGCAGGCTGCGGTAATCGCCGCCTGATTGGCGGTCACGATCAGACGCGGCTCAGGACGCACACTGAGCGGTTCGCCTGCTTCGAGAAACGGCCAATTGCGTTGCTGACCAATCGCCGAAGTCGCCACCACTGGCGCTCCCGCCAACGCGTGGGGATGAACCGGCCGACCATGCGCGGCAAAGTATTTCGGCGCGCCGCAAATGACCCGACGCACCTCACCCACCCGAATCGCATGCTGACTGCTGTCCGGCAGATCACCGATGCGCACCGCAACATCGATGCCCTCCTCGACCATGTTGACGATCCGATCCACCAGCACAGCGTTGATCGTGACATCCGGGTACTGCGCGAGATAATTCGCCATCACCGGCGTCACAAACAAATCCCCGAACAACACCGGCGCCGTGACCGTCAGTTGCCCACGCGGCTCGGCATGACTGCCCGCCGCCGAATCCTCGGCCTCCTGCACTTCGGCGAGAATCCGCCGACAGTCTTCCAGGTAACGCTGCCCGGCTTCGCTCAAATGCACACTGCGCGTAGTACGAATCAGCAACTGCGTGCCGATGCGCAACTCCAGCGCCGCCACAGCCCGCGTGACGCTGGCGGCGGACAGACCCAGACGTCGCGCGGCCGAGGAGAAGCCTTGCTCCTGAGCGACGGTGGTGAAGATCTGCATTTCCTGGAAGCGATCCATGGGCTCATCCCCTCAAAATCAAAAGATCGCAGCCTCCGGCAGCTCCTACAGGTGAACCACCAGGCCCGTGTAGGAGCTGCCAAAGGCTGCGATCTTTTCAGCCATACAAACTGTGGATAACTTATTCCACCGTTACCGACTTCGCGAGGTTACGCGGCTGATCCACGTCCGTGCCCTTGAGCACAGCAACGTAGTACGACAGCAACTGCAGCGGAATCGTGTAGAGGATCGGCGAGAGGATGTCGTGGATGTGCGGCATCTGCACGACGTGGGTGCCTTCGCCGTTGGTCATCCCGGCTTTCTCGTCGGCGAACACGATCAGTTCGCCGCCACGGGCGCGGACTTCCTGCAGGTTGGATTTGAGCTTTTCCAGCAGTTCGTTGTTCGGTGCCACGGTAACCACCGGCATGTCGTTATCCACCAGCGCCAGCGGGCCATGTTTCAGTTCGCCGGCCGGGTAGGCTTCGGCGTGGATGTAGGAGATTTCCTTGAGCTTCAAGGCACCTTCCATCGCCACCGGGAATTGCGCGCCACGGCCGAGGAACAAGGTATGGTTCTTCTCGGCGAACAGCTCGGCGATTTTTTCCACCGTGCTGTCCATGGCCAGAGCTTCGCCGAGACGGGTTGGCAGGCGACGCAGCTCCTCGACCAGGCGTGCTTCAACGCCGTCGGCCAAGGTGCCGCGTACCTGACCCAGCGACAGAGTCAGCAGCAACAGACCGACCAGTTGCGTGGTGAAGGCTTTGGTGGAGGCCACGCCGATTTCGCGGCCAGCCTGGGTCAGCAGAGTGAGATCGGATTCGCGCACCAGCGAGCTGATACCGACGTTGCAGATCGCCAGACTGGCAAGGAAACCCAGCTCCTTGGCATTGCGCAGAGCAGCCAGAGTGTCAGCGGTTTCACCCGATTGTGAGATGGTGACGAACAGGGTGTCCGGTTGTACCACCACCTTGCGGTAGCGGAATTCGCTGGCGACCTCGACCTGACACGGGATCCCGGCCAGTTCTTCGAGCCAGTAACGCGCGACCATACCGGCGTGATAACTGGTGCCGCAGGCGACGATCTGCACGTTGCGTACTTTGGCGAACAGTTCGGCGGCTTGGGGGCCGAACGCTTGCACCAAAACCTGATCGTTGCTCAGGCGACCTTCGAGGGTGCGTTGAACAACCGCAGGCTGCTCGTGGATTTCCTTGAGCATGTAGTGGCGAAATTCACCTTTGTCGGCGGCTTCGGCACCGTCGGTGTATTGCACGGTCTGGCGCTCGACGGCATTGCCGTTGATATCCCAGATCTGCACGTTATCGCGGCGAATTTCGGCGATATCGCCCTCTTCCAGGTACATGAAACGGTCGGTGACCTGACGCAGGGCCAACTGGTCAGACGCGAGGAAGTTCTCGCCCAGACCCAAACCAATCACCAGTGGGCTGCCACTGCGCGCGGCAACCAGACGATCCGGTTGTTTCGCATTGATCACGGCCAGGCCGTAAGCACCGTGCAGTTCCTTGACCGTCGCTTTAAGCGCAACGCTCAGGTCTGGCTGATCCTTGAGCTTGTGGCTGAGCAGATGGGCGATGACTTCGGTATCGGTGTCCGACGTGAACACGTAACCCAGCGCTTTCAGTTGTTCACGCAGGGCTTCGTGGTTTTCGATGATGCCGTTGTGCACCACGGCAATGTCGCCGGAAAAATGCGGATGGGCGTTGCGCTCGCACGGCGCACCGTGAGTCGCCCAACGGGTATGGGCAATACCGAGGCGACCCACCAGTGGATGCTCGGCCAACGCAGCTTCAAGTTCGCTGACTTTACCCGGACGACGCATGCGCTCAAGGGTCTCGTCGTTGGTGAAGACCGCGACACCGGCGCTGTCATAGCCGCGGTATTCAAGGCGCTTGAGGCCTTCGAGCAGGATGGCGGTGATATTACGTTCAGCAACTGCGCCGACAATTCCACACATGCTTATTTCTCCTGACTGACAGCCGCGCAAATCACGGTGATACCGCGGGCCTGAATCTGATCGCGTGCCTCGCTAGGCAGGCGATCATCGGTAATTAGGGTATGGACGCTGCTCCACGGCAGTTCCAGGTTGGGAATCTTGCGGCCAATCTTGTCGGCTTCAACCATGACGATGACTTCCCGCGCCACTTCCGCCATGACCCGGCTCAAACCGAGCAGTTCATTGAAGGTCGTTGTGCCACGCACCAGATCGATACCGTCGGCGCCAATGAACAACTGGTCGAAGTCGTAAGAGCGTAGTACCTGCTCGGCCACCTGGCCCTGAAAGGATTCCGAATGCGGGTCCCAGGTGCCGCCGGTCATCAACAGCACCGGTTCGTGCTCAAGTTCGCTCAAGGCGTTGGCGACGTGCAGGGAATTGGTCATCACCACCAGACCCGGCTGCTGGCCAAGTTCGGGGATCATCGCAGCGGTGGTGCTGCCGCTGTCGATAATGATGCGCGCGTGCTCGCGGATGCGTTTCACCGCTGCGCGGGCGATGGCCTGTTTGTATTTGGAAACGCTCTGCGCGGTTTCCGCGACCAACTCCTGGGGCATGGTGATCGCCCCGCCGTAGCGGCGCAGCAGCAGACCATGACTCTCAAGCGCAGCAAGGTCCTTGCGGATCGTAACTTCGGAGGTTTCGAAGCGCTTGGCCAGTTCATCCACACTGACTTCGCCCCGCTCATTGAGCAAGGCGAGGATGTTGTGACGGCGCTGGGGCGTATTGCGTTTCGACATGGCGACTTAAGTTTCGATTCGAAAGATAACGGAAGCAATCAAAACCTATCGCCAACAAATCGTCAACCCATCGCCCATAAAAAATCGCAACCACCGACAATTCCCTTAGGAGCTGCCGAAGGCTGCGATCTTTTGATCTTGAAGTCGCTGTGGATAACTCAGTTCTTCTTGATCTTCTCCGGCCGCTTCCAGCCATCGATGTTTCTCTGCCGTGCGCGGCCTACGGCTAACTGTGCGTTATCCACATTCTGCGTAATGGTCGAACCGGCTGCCGTCGTCGCACCATTAGAGATATCCACAGGCGCGACCAAGGAGTTATTGGAACCGATGAACACATCGGCACCCAACACGGTTTTCCACTTGTTGGCGCCGTCGTAGTTACAGGTAATAGTGCCGGCGCCGATATTGGTGCGCGCACCGACTTCGGCATCGCCCAGATAGGTCAGGTGACCGGCCTTGGCGCCTTCACCCATGTGGGCATTTTTCAACTCGACAAAGTTACCCACATGCGCGCGCGCTTCGAGCACGGTGCCTGGACGCAGACGCGCAAATGGGCCGGCATCGCTGCCCTCGCCCATCACGGCGCCTTCGATATGACTGTTGGCCTTGATTACCACGCCTTTGCGCAGAGTGCTGTCCTTGATCACGCAGTTCGGGCCGATGACCACGTCGTCTTCGATGACAACGGCGCCTTCAAGGATCACGTTGATGTCGATCAGCACGTCGCGGCCCACGGTGACTTCGCCTCGCACGTCGAAACGCGCCGGATCACGCAGGGTCACGCCTTGCGCCATCAAGCGGCGACCCGCACGCAGCTGGTAATGACGCTCCAGCTCGGACAACTGCTTACGATCATTGGCGCCCTGCACTTCCATCGGGTCGTGCGGTTGTTCGGTGGCCACCACCAGACCATCGCTGACCGCCATTTCGATCACGTCGGTCAGGTAATACTCGCCCTGGGCATTGTTGTTCGACAGCCGGCTCATCCAGTCGGCCAGACGATTGGCCGGCACCGCGAGAATGCCGGTGTTGCCTTCAGTGATCGAGCGCTGCGCTTCGCTGGCATCTTTGTGCTCAACGATCGCGGCCACCTTACCGTCGGCATCGCGCACGATGCGGCCATAACCGGTCGGGTCATCCAGCTCGACGGTGAGCAAGCCCATTTGCCCAGGCACGACATGCTTGAGCAGACGTTGCAGGGTTTCGACTTCAATCAGCGGCACGTCACCGTAAAGGATCAGCACAGTGTCGGCAGTAATGAACGGTACTGCTTGAGCAGTGGCGTGGCCGGTGCCGAGTTGCTTGTCCTGCAGGACGAAATTCAGATCGTCAGCGGCCAGACGTTCACGCACCACATCGGCGCCATGGCCGATCACGACATGAATGCGTTGTGGGTCAAGTTGCCGGGCGCTGTGGATAACATGACCCAGCATGGAGTTGCCGGCAATCGGATGCAGCACCTTCGGCAGGGCTGAACGCATACGGGTGCCTTGACCGGCCGCGAGGATAACGATTTCAAGAGACATGACTGGCTACCAATCCTGGGTGGTCAGCAACTGCGACCGGTTTTTGGGAATTCGGAAAAGAAAAAAGGGTAGCCGAGGCTACCCTTTTTTATCAATCGCACAACAAGTGGCTGACGGATTAACCGCCAAACTTCTTGCGGATCTGCTGGACGGTGCGCAGCTGAGCTGCAGCCTCGGCCAGACGTGCTGACGCAGCGCTGTAGTCGAAATCAGCGCCTTTTTCATGCAGAGCATGCTCGGCAGCCTTGAGAGCTGCTTGAGCCTGAGCTTCATCCAGGTCGGCGGCACGTTGCACGGTATCGGCAAGCACTTTGACCATGTTCGGCTGAACCTCGAGGAAACCACCGGAGATGTAGAACACCTCGGGTTCCCCGCCTTGCTTGATCAGGCGGATCGGACCTGGCTTCAGATTAGTGATCAGCGGCGCGTGACCCAGAGCGATACCAAGATCACCCAGTGCACCGTGCGCAATCACCATCTCGACCAGGCCGGAAAAGATTTCCCCTTCCGCGCTGACGATATCGCAATGGACTGTCATAGCCATCTGATTGCCTCAACCTAAATTAGCGCCCGTTGCCGGGCGCCGGGATTACAGTTTCTTGGCTTTCTCGATCGCTTCTTCGATGCCGCCAACCATGTAGAACGCTTGTTCTGGCAGGTGGTCGTAGTCACCGTTGAGGATGCCTTTGAAGCCAGCAATGGTGTCTTTCAGGGAAACGTATTTACCCGAAGCACCGGTGAAGACTTCAGCCACGAAGAACGGCTGCGACAAGAAGCGCTGGATCTTACGAGCACGGTTTACCAACTGTTTGTCGGCTTCCGACAGCTCGTCCATACCCAGGATCGCGATGATGTCCTTCAGCTCTTTGTAACGTTGCAGAACGTACTGAACGCCGCGAGCGGTGTCGTAGTGGTCCTGGCCGATTACGTTCGGGTCCAGCTGGCGCGAAGTCGAATCCAGTGGATCTACCGCTGGGTAGATACCCAGGGAAGCGATGTCACGGGACAGAACGACGGTGGCGTCCAAGTGGGCGAAGGTGGTCGCTGGCGACGGGTCGGTCAAGTCATCCGCAGGTACGTATACCGCTTGGATCGAAGTGATCGAACCTTCCTTGGTCGAAGTGATACGTTCTTGCAGAACGCCCATCTCTTCAGCCAGGGTCGGCTGGTAACCTACTGCCGAAGGCATACGGCCCAGCAGTGCGGATACTTCAGTACCGGCCAGGGTGTAACGATAGATGTTGTCGACGAACAGCAGAACGTCGTTACCTTCGTCACGGAACTTCTCGGCCATGGTCAGGCCGGTCAGTGCTACGCGCAGACGGTTACCCGGCGGCTCGTTCATCTGACCGTAAACCAGTGCCACTTTGTCCAGAACGTTGGAATCCTTCATCTCGTGGTAGAAGTCGTTACCCTCACGAGTACGCTCACCCACACCGGCGAACACGGAATAACCGCTGTGCTCGATGGCGATGTTACGGATCAGTTCCATCATGTTTACGGTTTTGCCTACACCGGCACCACCGAACAGACCGACTTTACCGCCTTTGGCAAACGGGCAAACCAGGTCGATAACCTTGATGCCGGTTTCCAGCAGGTCGTTGCCGCCTGCCTGTTCAGCGAACGAAGGCGCTGGACGGTGAATGCCCCAACGCTCTTCGGTGTCGATCGGGCCAGCTTCGTCGATCGGGTTACCGAGGACGTCCATGATCCGGCCCAGGGTCGCTTTACCGACCGGTACGGAGATGGCTGCGCCGGAATCGGTAACTTCCAGACCGCGCTTCAAGCCCTCGGTGGAACCCATCGCAATGGTGCGAACCACGCCGTCGCCCAGCTGTTGCTGAACTTCCAGAGTGGTTTCAGCCGCGCTCACTACTTTCAGCGCGTTGTAGATGCTCGGTACGCTGTCGCGTGGAAATTCCACGTCGATAACGGCGCCGATGATTTGAACGATACGTCCGCTACTCATAGCTGGATCCTCTGAATATTTGAACCGTTAAACCGCGGCAGCGCCGCCGACGATTTCCGAGATCTCTTGGGTGATCGCAGCCTGACGCGCCTTGTTGTAGATCAGCTGCAAATCGCTGATCAAATCACCGGCGTTGTCGGTAGCGTTCTTCATCGCGATCATCCGCGCAGCTTGTTCAGCCGCGTTGTTCTCGACCACCGCCTGGTAGACCTGCGACTCAACGTAGCGGACCATCAAGCCGTCAAGCAGCTCTTTGGCATCCGGTTCGTAGAGATAGTCCCAGTGGTGCTTGAGATCCTGATCCGGGGTGGCCACCAGTGGAATCAACTGCTCCACGGTAGGCTGTTGCGTCATGGTGTTGATGAACTTGTTGGACACCACGGACAGGCGGTCAATACGGCCGTCCAGGTAGGCATCCAGCATCACCTTGACGCTGCCGATCAGATCATTGATCGACGGCTCTTCACCCAGGTGGCTGATAGCTGCAACGACGTTACCGCCGAAGTTGCGGAAAAAGGCCGCACCCTTGCTACCCACGACACACAGATCAATCTCGACGCCGTTTTCGCGGTTTACCGCCATGTCCTTGACCAGGGCCTTGAACAGGTTGGTGTTCAAGCCGCCGCACAAACCACGGTCACTGCTCACAACGACATAACCCACACGCTTGATTTCGCGGTCGATCATGAACGGGTGGCGGTATTCCGGGTTGGCGTTGGCCAGATGCCCAATTACCTGGCGGATACGCTCCGCATAAGGACGGCTAGCAGCCATGCGCATTTGTGCCTTGCGCATTTTGCTGACCGCCACTTTTTCCATGGCGCTGGTAATCTTTTGCGTGCTTTTGATGCTCGCAATCTTACTGCGAATCTCTTTTGCGCCTGCCATGTAACACCTATCAGGTTAGCAAGCGGGAGCCTCGCGGCTCCCGCTGCGGCTTACCAGGTTTGGGTGGCCTTGAACTTCTCGATACCGGCTTTCATGCCAGCGTCGATTTCGTCATTGAAGTCACCTTTAACGTTGATCTTGGCCATCAAATCGGCGTGATCGCGGTTGAAGAAAGCAATCAGCGCTTGTTCGAAGCTGCCGATCTTGGCGATTTCAATGTCAGTCAGGAACCCACGCTCAGCGGCATACAGCGACAGCGCCATGTCAGCGATCGACATTGGTGCGTATTGCTTCTGCTTCATCAGCTCGGTAACGCGCTGACCATGCTCAAGTTGCTTACGGGTCGCTTCGTCCAGGTCAGAAGCGAACTGGGCGAATGCCGCCAGTTCACGGTACTGAGCCAGAGCGGTACGGATACCACCGGACAGCTTCTTGATGATCTTGGTCTGAGCGGCACCACCCACACGGGATACCGAAACACCGGCGTTCACTGCAGGGCGAATGCCCGAGTTGAACATGGCCGATTCCAGGAAGATCTGACCGTCGGTGATGGAAATCACGTTGGTCGGAACGAACGCGGAAACGTCGCCAGCCTGGGTTTCGATGATCGGCAGTGCGGTCAGGGAACCGGTTTTGCCGGTCACTGCGCCGTTGGTGAACTTCTCTACGTATTCTTCCGAAACGCGGGATGCGCGCTCCAGCAGACGGGAGTGGAGATAGAACACGTCGCCTGGGTAAGCTTCACGGCCTGGTGGACGGCGCAGCAGCAGGGAAATCTGGCGGTAAGCCACTGCTTGCTTGGACAGATCGTCATAAACGATCAGCGCGTCTTCACCGCGGTCGCGGAAGAATTCACCCATGGTGCAACCGGAGTACGGTGCCAGGAATTGCAGCGCAGGAGATTCCGAAGCACTGGCAGCCACGATGATCGTGTTGGCCAGGGCGCCGTTTTCTTCCAGCTTGCGAACCACGTTGGCGATGGTCGATTGTTTCTGACCGATGGCTACGTAGACGCAGAAAATGCCGCTGTCTTTCTGGTTGATGATCGCGTCGATCGCCAGAGCGGTTTTACCGATCTGACGGTCACCGATGATCAGCTCACGCTGGCCACGGCCGACAGGGATCATGGCATCGACAGCCTTGTAGCCAGTCTGTACAGGCTGGTCTACCGACTTACGCCAGATCACGCCCGGAGCAACTTTCTCGACCGCGTCGGTCTCGGTGTTGCCCAGTGGACCTTTGCCGTCAACAGGGTTACCCAGTGCGTCGACTACGCGACCCAGCAGTTCCTTACCAACCGGAACTTCGAGGATGCGGCCAGTGCACTTGGCGCTCATGCCTTCGGCCAGAGACTGGTAGGAGCCCAATACAACGGCACCTACGGAGTCTTGCTCCAGGTTGAGGGCCATACCGTAGACGCCGCCCGGAAACTCGATCATCTCGCCGTACATAACGTCGGCCAGACCGTGAATCCGCACGATGCCGTCAGATACGCTGACGACAGTGCCTTCGTTACGGGCTTGGGAGGTCACATCGAGCTTGTCGATGCGGCCCTTGATAATTTCACTTATTTCGGAAGGATTGAGTTGCTGCATTGCTCTGCTGCCCCTTCAAACTCAAGATTTCAATGCTTCGGCAAGTTTCGCGATTTTGCCGCGAATCGAGCCATCGATAACCAGGTCGCCGGCGCGGATGACGACACCACCTATAAGGGCAGCATCCTCCGCAACTTGCAGGCGCACTTCCCGGTTGAGTCGTGCACTGAGAACCTTGGCGAGTTTGTCTTGCTGTTCTTGGTTCAATGCAAAAGCACTGGTCACTTCAACGTCTACCGACTTCTCTTGTTCGGCCTTGTACAGGTCGAAAAGAGCGGCAATCTCCGGCAAAAGCGGGAGACGGTCGTTTTCGGCAACGACATTGATGAAGTTCTGTGCCTTGGCATCAAACTTGTCGCCGCACACGTCAATAAACGTGGCGGCCTTTTCTGCGCTCGTCAGTCGCGGGGCCTTGAGCACGCGCTGCATGGTGTCATCTTGTGACACCGCTGCAGCCAGGCCGAGCATGGCTGACCAATTGGCCAGTTGCTGGTGGGCCTGAGCGTGCTCGAAGGCCGCCTTAGCGTAAGGTCGGGCCAACGTGGTCAGTTCTGCCATGATCGCCCTCGCTTAGATTTCAGCAGCCAGTTGGTTAACCAGCTCTGCGTGCGCGTTTTGATCGATTGTGGCACCCAGGATCTTCTCGGCGCCGCCGACAGCCAGCAAACCCACTTGGGCGCGCAGCTTGTCTTTGACACTGTTCAGTTCCTGTTCGATCTCGGCTTGAGCCTGAACCTTCACACGGTCAGCGTCGACACGGGCCTTTTCAACGGCCTCTTCGACAATCTGGTTACCGCGTTTCTTGGCTTGCTCGATGATTTCAGCTGCCTGAGCTTTCGCTTCGCGCAGTTGCTGACCCGCTTTTTCTTGGGCCAACTCCAGGTCGCGAGCTGCACGGCTGGCAGCGTCCAGACCATCAGCGATCTTCTTTTGACGTTCGTGCAGAGCAGCGATGACCGGAGGCCATACATACTTCATGCAGAACAGTACAAAAATCAGGAACGCAACGGACTGGCCAATCAGGGTCGCATTAATGTTCACGCCAACACCTCGCAGTTACGTTGTCCATCACATCAAATTACTCGGAAGAATCCGGGTAATTAGCCAGCGATCTGACCAACGAACGGGTTCGCAAAGGTGAAGAACAGAGCGATACCAACACCGATCATGGTTACGGCGTCGAGCAGACCGGCAACGATGAACATTTTAACTTGCAGCATTGGAACCATTTCTGGCTGACGCGCTGCGCCTTCCAGGAACTTGCCGCCCAGCAGGCCGAAACCAATTGCGGTACCCAGTGCGCCCAGGCCGATCAACAGTGCAACAGCGATAGCGGTTAGACCAACTACAGTTTCCATCTTTCCTCCCGACTTTTACGTCGTATGGTTTAGGTTTTTTAGATTAAAGCGGTAAAACAAATCGTTTCAGGTGCCCTGTGAAGAGCCCCTTCCCGTTTGACCGGGAAGGACATCAGACTAGTCGAGACTGGTCTTAATGGTTTTCTTCGTGCGCCATCGACAGGTAGACGATGGTCAGCATCATGAAGATGAACGCCTGCAGCGTGATGATCAGGATGTGGAACACAGCCCATGCCCACTGCAGAACAACGCCCAGGCCGCTCAGCCAGAGCAGGCCGCTGCCGAACATCACAGCGATCAGAATGAACACCAGCTCGCCGGCATACATGTTGCCGAACAGACGCAGAGCCAGAGAGATCGGTTTGGCGATCAGGGTCACGAATTCCAGCAGGAAGTTCACCGGGATCAGCAGGGCTTGAACGAAGATGTTCTTGCTGCCAAACGGGTGCAGGGTCAGCTCGCCGATGAAGCCGCCGAGGCCCTTGACCTTGATGCTATAGAAAATGATCAGTGCGAAAACCGAGAACGCCATGCCCAGGGTCGCGTTCGGGTCGGTGGTCGACACGGCACGGAACGGGATGTGGTGGTCGCCGGAGATCAGGATGGCCAGTTGAGGAATCCAGTCGACCGGTACCAGGTCGACGGCGTTCATCAGGAACACCCAGACGAAGATGGTCAGTGCCAGCGGTGCAATCACCGGGCTACGGCCATGGAAGCTGTCTTTCACGCTGCCATCGACGAATTCGACCAATACTTCAACGAAGTTCTGCAAAGCACCCGGTTGACCCGAAGTCGCTTTCTTTGCCGCCATGCGGAAAAGAAGAACGAAAATCAGACCCAACGCGACCGACCAGCCGAGGGTATCGACGTGGAAAGCCCAGAAGCCCATTTCTTTGGCTTCTGCTGCGGTATGGGCAAAGCCCCAGCCGCCGTTAGGTAGCTGACCGAAGGTCAGGTTCTGCAAGTGGTGCTGGATATAGCCCGAAGCGGTTGTTTCTGCCATGGTTGCCTCAAACGCCCTAAGGTCTCGAAAGTCTTGTTCTCATCAGCAGGGGAGCGAACCAGCTGACCGACTGAGTCAGCACGAACACGCCGAATACTGCTATCGGCGCCAGTGGCTTCACACCTGCAAACACCAGTGCAAAGAGCACTGCCGTCAAAATCAGTTTGCCTGCCTCGCCGGCATAAAATGACCGGACGATGGACTGGGCTGCTCGGGCGCCGGAAAACCGAAATGCCTTGTGAGCGAAATAAACATTGGGCAGCAAGGCTATCAGGCCTCCGCAAAGTCCCGAGTATCCGGCAACGACTCCGTGCCATTGCCAGAGCGCCAAAGCGGCAATGAGCAAAATGACAAATTGAGCCATTAACACCGGAAAAACCGCCAGGCGATGGAACGGCAGGCGGTTTGGCTTGCGGGTTTCCATCACTATTGCTCTCCAATGGTCGGCTGCCAGAATTCAATAACTTGGCATAATTTGTGCCGACAAAATGCGCGCAGAGTATAGGGGCGCTTCTGCCCCTATTCAACTGTCAGGTAGTGATTTCCGACTGCGCGCTACATGAGGAAATGTTTCAGCGGATGTGTGCGAGCACACCTTGAAGCTCATCGAGGGAGTTGTAACCGATCACCAACTGACCCTTTCCCTTCTTGCCATGGCGAATCTGCACCGCAGAGCCTAGGCGCTCGGCCAGACGCTGTTCGAGGCGGGCGATATCCGGGTCGGGTTTTGCTGCTTCCACAGGCTCCGGTTTGCCGCTCAACCATTGGCGAACCAGTGCCTCAGTTTGGCGCACGGTGAGACCGCGTGCGACAACATGTCGCGCCCCTTCCACCTGTTGATTGTCCGGCAGACCGAGCAATGCACGGGCATGACCCATTTCCAGGTCGCCGTGGGACAGCATGGTCTTGATGACTTCCGGCAGTGCAATAAGCCGCAACAGGTTAGCCACAGTCACGCGGGACTTACCCACAGCCTCGGCGACCTGCTGCTGGGTCAGCTGGAATTCCTGCTGCAAACGCTGCAGGGCCACCGCTTCTTCGATCGGGTTAAGGTCTTCACGCTGGATGTTCTCGATCAGCGCAATGGCGATCGCGGTTTCATCCGGTACGTCGCGAACCATCGCCGGGATGGTTTCCTGTCCGGCTTGCTGGCTCGCGCGCCAGCGGCGTTCGCCGGCAATGATTTCGAAGCGGCCACCGCCAATCGGGCGCACCACGATCGGCTGCATCACGCCTTGCGCCTTGATCGAAGCCGCCAGTTCTTCCAGCGCCTGCGGATCCATGTCGCGACGCGGCTGGTATTTACCACGCTGCAGCAGGTCCAGCGGCAAGTGCTGCAGTTCACGGGTATCAGCTTGCGCCGCTTGTTCTTCCAGCGCGCTGACAGTCGGACCACTCAGCAGTGCATCCAGTCCACGTCCGAGACCTCGTTTCTTGACGGCCATGGGGATTCCTTAAGTTGCCTGAGCAGCGGCGATACGTGAATTTTTGCGCTGACGGCGAACCATCTCGCCCGCCAGAGCCAGGTAGGCCAGCGCGCCACGCGATTGCTTGTCGTACGCCAGTGCCGGCATGCCGTAGCTTGGCGCTTCGGCCAGACGGATGTTGCGCGGGATCACCGTGTCATAGAGCTGCTCGCCGAAGTGTTCCTTGAGCTGTGCCGAAACGTCGTTCATCAGGCTCAGGCGCGGGTCGTACATCGTCCGCAGCAAACCTTCGACTTTCAGGTTCGGATTGAGCAGTTCGGCGATGCGCTTGATGTTATCCACAAGGTCGCTGAGACCTTCGAGCGCAAAGTACTCGCACTGCATGGGGATAATGACCCCGTCAGCGGCAACCAGTGCGTTCAGTGTGAGCATCGACAGCGACGGCGGGCAGTCGATCAAAATGTAATCGTAGTTTTCACGGATCGGCGCCAGCGCGCTGCGCAGACGGCTTTCCTTCATCTGCATTTCCAGCAGTACCACTTCGGCCGCCGTCAGATCGCGGTTGGCCGGCAGCAGTTGATAACCGCCATGTTCGGAATAGTGCATGGCCTGGGCCAGATCGCATTCGCCGATCAGCAGGTCGTAGACCGAATTTTCCAGGCCGTGTTTATCCACACCGCTACCCATGGTGGCGTTGCCCTGTGGATCGAGATCGATCAACAGCACCCGGCGCTTGGTCGCGACCAGGGATGCTGCGAGGTTGATGCAGGTGGTGGTCTTGCCCACACCACCCTTTTGGTTCGCTATCGCGAATACCTTAGCCATTCTTGCTTGTGTTCCCAATCATGCCGTGCGGCGCAGTATCAGCAGATGGCGTTGGCCTTGGCAACCGGGTACGGCCAGGGCGTGTTCGCTATCGAGTTTGAAGTCTGCCGGCAATGCTACCAGCTCATCGGCCGGATGAACGCCCTTCATTGCCAGCCAGCGTGTGTCGGCATCGCCGAGGTGACGAGTCCAGTTGGTGAAGTTCTCCATGCTGCTGAACGCCCGGGAAATGATCCCGTTGAACGGTTGAGCAGGCTGGAACGCTTCGACACGACTGTGGATAACTTGCAGGTTATCCAGTTTGAGTTCGAGTTTGACCTGAGTCAGGAAGCGGGTTTTCTTGCCGTTGCTGTCCAGACAGGTCACTTGCGCGTCCGGATACAGGATCGCCAACGGAATTCCCGGCATACCGCCGCCGCTGCCGACATCGAGCCAGCGACCATTTTCGATGAACGACATCACGCTCAGGCTATCGAGCAAGTGCCGCGAAACCATTTCGTCCGGATCACGCACAGCCGTCAGGTTGTAGGCCTGGTTCCATTTGATCAACAGAGCCAGATAACCCAGCAGCAATTCATGCTGGGTTTCAGTGAGATTGACACCGAGCTCGCGGGCTCCTGTGGATAACTCTTCGGCGTGTTGCGAAGTGACCTTAGAACTCAAGCGCTTTGCTCCAACTGACGGCCCGCGCCGCGTTTTTTCAAATGAATCATCAACAGCGAAATCGCTGCCGGGGTCACACCGGGGATCCGCGAAGCCTGGCCGAGCGTCTCTGGTCGAGTCGCGCCGAGCTTGCTCTGGATCTCCTTGGAGAGACCGGAAATGTTGGTGTAATCGATATCCACAGGCAACTTCGTGTCTTCGCTGGCGCGCAGACGAGCGATTTCGTCCTGTTGACGGTCGATGTAACCGGCGTACTTGGTCTTGATTTCAACCTGCTCGGCGACCTGTGGATCTTCGGCGCCATTGCCGGTCACTTCGACCAGACCAGCGTAGTCGATTTCCGGACGACTCAAGAGATTGAGCAAGTTGTATTCGTGAGTCAGCGGCGTACCGAACTTCTCGGCAATCGCATCGCCCTGCTGCGTATTCGGGCGAACCCAAGTGCTTTTCAGGCGCTGCTCTTCGAGTTCGATGCTTTCGCGCTTTTTGCAGAAAGCCGCCCAACGCGCGTCATCGACCAAACCGAGCTCGCGACCTTTTTCGGTCAGACGCAGGTCGGCGTTGTCCTCGCGCAGGATCAGGCGGTACTCGGCACGGGAAGTGAACATGCGGTACGGCTCTTGGGTACCGAGGGTGATCAGGTCGTCGACCAACACGCCGATGTACGCTTCATCGCGACGCGGGCACCAGGCTTCTTTGCCCTTGGCACGCAGTGCGGCGTTGGCCCCCGCGAGCAAACCTTGCGCGCCCGCTTCTTCGTAGCCGGTGGTGCCGTTGATCTGCCCGGCGAAGAACAAACCACCGATGACTTTGGTTTCGAGGCTGTATTTGAGGTCGCGCGGATCGAAGTAGTCGTACTCGATCGCGTAACCCGGACGCACGATGTGCGCGTTTTCCATGCCGCGGATCGATTGCACGATCTGCAATTGCACGTCGAACGGCAAGCTTGTGGATATGCCGTTCGGATACAGCTCATGGGTGGTCAAACCTTCCGGTTCGATAAACACCTGATGGCTTTCCTTGTCGGCAAAGCGGTGGATCTTGTCTTCGATCGACGGGCAATAGCGCGGACCGATGCCTTCGATTTCACCGGCAGCGGAATACATCGGCGAACGATCAAGGTTCGCCGCGATGATTTCGTGGGTGCGGGCGTTCGTGTGAGTAATCCAGCAGCTGACCTGGCGTGGATGCTGTTCTTTGTTGCCCATGAACGACATCACCGGGATCGGCGTATCGCCTGGCTGCTCGGTCATTACCGAGAAATCCACAGACTTGCCGTCGATACGCGGTGGCGTACCGGTTTTCAGGCGACCGACACGCAGTGGCAGTTCACGCAGACGATGAGCCAGGGCGATCGATGGCGGATCACCGGCGCGACCGCCGGAGAAATTCTGCAAACCGATGTGGATAAGTCCGCCGAGGAAAGTACCGGTGGTCAACACCACGGAATCGGCGAAGAAACGAAGACCCATTTGCGTGACAACACCACGGACTTGTTCCTGCTCAACGATCAAGTCATCAGCGGCTTGTTGAAATATCCACAGGTTCGGCTGGTTTTCGAGGATTTCACGGACAGCGGCTTTGTACAGAATCCGGTCAGCTTGTGCGCGGGTCGCCCGTACGGCTGGGCCTTTGCGGCTGTTTAACACGCGAAACTGGATGCCGCCCAAATCGGTGGCCATGGCCATCGCGCCGCCGAGGGCGTCGATTTCCTTGACCAGATGGCTTTTGCCAATGCCACCGATGGCCGGGTTGCAGCTCATGGCGCCGAGGGTTTCCACGTTATGCGTCAGCAACAGGGTTTTTGCCCCCATACGTGCTGAGGCCAGTGCTGCCTCGGTACCGGCATGACCGCCGCCGATGACGATCACTTCAAAACGGGAAGGGAAATCCACCACGCACCTCGTGCCTGCTTAAGTAGGTAATTCAGGAATAGTTTGAGATCAGGTTTTTGGACCTGGTCGGCAAGTATAGGGACTTCGCCCTTCCTAAAGAACCCTTTGCACAAAATTTAACCAGCTGTGGAGAACTCGAGGTTAAAAGAATAAAAAAGAGAGAAATTTATAAAACCTTTGTTTTTATGTTTATTCTTACTGAGCGACCTTTCTGTGGATAGATTGCTACAGGCCTTTATATTCAATATGTACAGAGTTTCAAAACCCTGTGCTCATGTGCCAATGAGGCCCTTGGATAACCGGTGTAAGCCTGTGGATGAAAGGGGTGTTTATCCACAGGGGCGGTTATGTCCAGTTTTCAGGCCCTGTTATCAACTGCCCTTAGTGGCAGTTATTCACAGGGCTTAATCCACAGAAAAACGACAAGATGGCTTTTTCAGAGCGCAAAAAAAACGCCAGCGAGGGTTCGCTGGCGATAAAGAAGCCGATGGAGGGAAGTGCGAGGGCTATTGTGAGAGAACGTAACAGGGGCTAATAATAGGCATTATCATTAACTCATCAGTTTTCCCCATGCCCTTACCCGCCCACATTGCTGCGATCGAGCAAATCTACGAGCAACATCATTCGTGGCTACATGGCTGGCTCAAGGGCAAATTGCATGACGCCTGCGATGCCGCCGATGTCGCGCATGACACCTTTGTGCGGATTCTCGCGGCACGTAACGCCGCGCAGATTCGCGAGCCACGGGATTATCTGGCGACCATTGCACGCGGCCTGGTGATTGATCGTTATCGCAGGCAGGCTATCGAAGCCGCGTATTTGCAGACCCTGGCAGCTCGACCGGAAGCCACCGCCATCAGCGAGGAAGACAAGGCGCTGATCATCGAAACCCTGATCGCTGTGGATAAAGCCTTGGCGGGGCTCGGTGCCAGAAGCCAACAGATTTTCAAGCTGTCGCAGATCGATGGGCTCACTTATCAACAGATCGCCTTGCAGCTAAAGGTTTCGCTGACCACGGTGAAGAAACACATGATCCGCGCCCTGACGGAATGTGCCCTGATCATGGCGCAGCATTGATGGCCATCGCCCCCAATCGCCAGGTTTTCGAAGCGGCGGCCAGCTGGTATGTGCAGTTTCAGGCGGACCCGCCGACGCTCGCCGAACAGAAGGCCTGGCAGCTGTGGATAGACAGTGATCCCGCGCATCTGGCGGCATGGAACCAGATGGAACAACTGCAGCTCCACCTCGGTACGTTGCCGCCGGATTTGAAACGTCGCGCCTTGAATACCGGACAGCAACGGCGCCAGCTGCTGAAGTTGTTGCTGCTCGCTGCGGGGACGGGGTTCGTTGGCTGGAATGTTCAGCAACACACGTCTCTGGGGAATGTCTGGGCCGACTATAAAACTGGCATTGGCCAGCGTCGCAACCTGTCATTGGCCGATGGCACTCAGATTCAGCTCAACACCGACACTGCCATTGACGTGTCTTTCGATCCGGCGCAGCGGTTGATTCGCCTGCACTCCGGCGAGATCCTGATTCAAACCGGCAAACTTGGCGATCAACGGCCCTTTTTCGTCGACACCCGTGATGGTCGGGTTCAAGCGCTGGGCACCCGGTTTTCCGTACATCAGTTATCGAGGTCTACCCGAGTAGGTGTGCTGGAAGACCGGATCAGCGTTCAGCCCGCTGATCTATCAACAGCCGCAGTTATTCTGAACGCAGGCGAAGGCGCCGACTTTGACCGTCGACACATCGGGCTCACTCATCCTTTCAAATCCACGGAAGTGGCGTGGATCAACGGCCAGTTGATTGTGCTCAACGTACGCTTGGGCGACGTGATTGAAGAATTGGGCCGCTATCGCCGCGGCGTTTTGCACTGCGATGAGCGCGCACGGGATCTGCGGGTATCCGGCACATTCCGGCTCGACTCTACCGATGCAGTGCTGGCCAATCTTCAAGCTTCGCTGCCAATCGAGGTGCGCTATTTCACCCGTTACTGGATCTCGATCAGCCACAACGCTTGATCGACATTTCACCTGGGGAAAATAAATCGACAACAGGGTTATCTTTTTTTGCCCTGACACGGCCCTACAGGTAATCGCGATAAACGCGGCTCTTTGCCACCTTCAGGGCTAATCCACACATGCGTCTTTCCACGTTTCGTCAGCGTTTTTCCTACCACTGCATTGCTTACAGCCTACTGATGACCAGTGCCGCGTCCTGCGTGGTCATGACCAATAACGCCTTCGCGGCGACGACCGACCAGCGCTACGCCATTGCTGCTGGCCCACTGGACAATGCCTTGAGCCAGTTCGCCTCCGCTGCGAATGTCATTTTGTCGTTCTCTCCGCAACAGACCAGCCACTTGCGCAGCGCCGGGCTGAACGGCAATTTCACCGTCGATCAGGGATTCGCCCAATTGCTGCAAGGCTCGGGTTTGCAAGCCGTACCGCAGGCACCGGGCAGCTACATTTTGCAGGCATTGCCCGACGGCGATTCACTGGAGCTGGCCCCGACCAACATCAACGGCCTGTTGGCCAATCCGATGAGTCTGGATTACGCGGCGGACGTCGGTTACAAGGCGCAGAACAGCCGGATCGGTACGAAAACCAGTACGCCGTTGTCGGAAACGCCGCGCTCGGTGTCAGTCGTCACCGCCCAGCGTATGAAAGATCAGAAATCTCAGACACTCACTGAGGTGCTCGGCTACGTGCCGGGGATCTTTGCCCCACCGTTCGCCGCCGGCGATAGCCTGGCCGGGGATCTGTTCTACATTCGCGGTTTCAACGCCACCGATTACGGCTACGGTCTGTTGCGCGATGGACTACGCGTACAGGGCAACCGCTACGACACCAGCACCGAGCCTTACGGATTGGAACGCGTTGAAATTTTCCGTGGCCCTTCTTCGTTGCTGTATGGGGAAAACGCACCGGGCGGTCTGGTCAATCTGGTGAGTAAACGCCCGACGGCAACGCCGCAGGGCGAAGTGCAACTGGGCTATGGCTCGAATAATCGTCGGCAGATCGGCGTCGATGTGTCCGGGCCACTCAATGACAGTGGCAATGTACTTGGCCGGGTGGTGATGCTCGGGCGCAAATCCGACACCCAGACCGATCACGTCCCCGATGACCGCATTTACATCGCCCCGTCGCTGACCCTGAATTTCGACGACTTCAACACCCTGACCTTGCTGGCCAACTACCAGAAAGATCACACCAACATGGAACTGGGTCTGCCGGCCGCCGGCACTTTGTTGAGCAACCCCAACGGCAAGTTATCCAAAGGCACCATGCTCGGCGACCCGGACTGGAACACCTTTGAACGGGAAACCTGGAGTACCGGTTACGAGTTCAGCCACTCCTTCAACGACGATTGGCAATTTCGCCAGAACTCGCGCTACATGCAGTCGCGTATCACCCGACATGAAACCTGGCCTGGCAATCTCAACAACGCAGGCTTCGGCACCCGCCTGAATATGACCGCCTACGATCGCTTCAACAAGTCGATGGTGTACTCGCTGGATAACCAGCTGGAAGGCAAATTCCAGGTCGGCGGTCTGGAGAACACCGTGTTGTTCGGCGCCAGCTACGACCGCACCTCATTCAATCAGGACTGGAACGCCGGCATCGTCGGGCCGATTGATGTGTATAACCCGGTTTACCTGCGCGATCCGACTACGCCGATTGCGGTGCAAAACACCTTGCTTGAGCAACAGATGAAAGGCGTTTATGCACAGATCCAGAGCAAATATGACCACTGGCTGTTCCTGCTCGGTGGCCGCCAGGATTGGGTCGACAGTGATTTCCGCGACAAGGTGGCCCAATCCAGCAACATCAGTTCCGAGGACAAGAAATTCACCTACCAGGGCGGGGTGATGTACCAGTTCGACAACGGCATGACGCCGTATGTCAGCTACTCCACTTCGTTCGTGCCGGTGCAGCAGATTTCCAATGCCGGCGCGCCGCTCGACCCAATTACCAGCAGCCAATATGAAGTGGGCCTGAAGTACGAACCGATCGGCTGGGACACCGCGTTCACTGCGTCGGTGTATGACCTGCGCAAAAAGGACGACACCTACTTCGACTCAACCACGTCGACCTATCGTCAGGTCGGCGAAAGCCGTTCCAAAGGTGTCGAACTGGAGCTCAATAGCAATCTGACCCAGAACATCAATGTGACAGCGGCTTACACCTACACCGATGCGCGGATCACCAAGGACGCGGCGAGCTCGCTGGTCAAAGGCCACCAAATGACCGGGGTTCCACGAAATCAGGCTTCGGTCTGGGCCAAGTACCGGTTCCTCGATGGCGATCTGAAAGGTTTGTACGTTGGCGGCGGGGTGCGCTACTTCGACAGTGCATTCGCTTATACATCGCCCACTCTGTACGGGAAGCTGGATGCCGGCGATGTCACGTTGGTGGATGCGGCCATTGGTTATCAGATCGACACACACTGGAGTGTCGATCTGAATGCGAAAAACCTGTTCGACAAGGAATATGTGTCGGGATGCAACGATGCCGGCCGTTGCTACTGGGGCGAGGATCGCACCTTGCTCGGTACTGTGTCCTACAACTGGTAAAACGCAAAAGGGGCTGTGGATAAATTCTCCACAGCCCCTTTTGTCATTTGCCGATGCAGAAGCTGGAAAAGATTCTTCCCAGCAGATCATCAGAGCTGAAAGCGCCGGTGATTTCCCCCAGCGACTGTTGCGCCTGACGCAAATCCTCAGCCAGCAATTCACCGGCGCCAGCCAAAGTCAGCTGGGCACGGCCGTGTTCCAATGCGGCACTGGCCTGGCGCAGTGCTTCGAGATGGCGGCGGCGGGCACTGAAACTGCTTTCCGACGTTTGCTCGTAACCCATGCAAGCCTTGAGATGGTCACGGAGCAAGTCCAGCCCGTCACCGGCCGACTTGGCGCTGAGACTGATCGTCACATGACCGTCTTCGCTGGTCTCCAGAGCAATCGCTTCCCCGGTCAGATCGGCTTTGTTGCGAATCAGGGTAACTTTCGCCGGATCCGGACGGGTTTCAAGAAACTCCGGCCACAACGCAAACGGATCGAGCGCTTCCGGTGCCGTTGCATCGACAACCAACAACACTCGATCGGCTTCACCGATGGCCTTCAATGCGCGTTCGACACCGATCTTTTCCACATGATCATCGGTATCCCGCAGACCTGCAGTATCAACAACGTGCAGCGGCATGCCGTCGATGTGGATATGTTCACGCAGAATGTCGCGGGTGGTGCCGGCAATCTCGGTCACGATTGCCGCTTCGCGACCGGCCAACGCATTCAGCAGGCTGGATTTACCAGCGTTCGGACGACCGGCAATTACCACGGTCATGCCATCGCGCAATAACGCGCCCTGCCCGGCTTCACGCAGTACTGTGGATAACTCGTCGCGCACTTTGTCGAGCATGCTCAGCACGTGGCCATCGGCGAGAAAGTCGATTTCTTCTTCCGGGAAGTCGATGGCGGCTTCCACGTAGATGCGCAGACCGATCAGTTGTTCAGTCAAGTTATGCACACGCTGGGAAAACGCGCCTTGCAGAGAACGCAGGGCATTACGCGCCGCCTGTGCAGAACTGGCTTCGATCAAATCGGCAATCGCCTCAGCCTGGGCCAGGTCAAGTTTGTCATTGAGGAAGGCGCGCTCGCTGAATTCCCCCGGACGCGCCAGACGGCAGCCCAGTTCCAGGCAGCGTTTGAGCAACATATCCAGAACGATCGGACCACCGTGGCCCTGCAATTCGAGCACGTCTTCGCCGGTGAACGAGTTTGGCCCCGGGAAATACAGCGCCAGACCTTCATCGAGGACTTGCTGGTCATCGCTGAAAAACGCGCCGTAATGGGCGTAACGCGGTTTCAGTTCGCGGCCGCTGATGGCTTGCGCTGCAACACTGGCCAACGGCCCGGAAATACGGACGATGCCCACACCACCACGACCTTGAGCGGTGGCGACAGCGGCGATGGTTTCACGAGGTACGCTCATTAACCGGAATCCAGACAAAAATGACAGATAGCAAAACGCCCCACTAGGGGGCGTTTTGAGTGGTTATCCACAGTGTAAATCAAGCGGCTGCTTTGGTAGCCCGTTCGATTTTACGCGTGATGTACCACTGTTGGGTGATGGACAGGCAGTTGTTCACAACCCAGTACAGCACCAGACCAGCCGGGAACCACAGGAAGAAGAAGGTGAAGATGATTGGCATCATTTTCATGACCTTCGCCTGCATCGGATCCGGTGGCGTCGGGTTCAACTGCTGCTGGATAAACATGGTTGCGCCCATGATGATCGGCAGAATGAAGAACGGATCCTTGATCGACAGGTCAGTGATCCACAGCATGAACGGCGCCTGGCGCATTTCCACGCTTTCCAGCAGAACCCAGTACAGCGAAAGGAAAACCGGCATCTGCACGAGGATCGGCAAGCAGCCGCCCAGCGGATTGATCTTCTCTTTCTTGTACAGCTCCATCATGGCTTGCGACATTTTCTGCCGGTCATCGCCATGTTGCTCTTTCAGAGCAGCCAGTTTCGGCGCAACGGCACGCATGCGCGCCATCGATTTGTAGCTGGCAGCCGAAAGTGGGAAGAACAGACCCTTGATCAGCATGGTCAGGAAGATGATCGACCAGCCCCAATTACCGACAATGGCGTGGATGTGTTGCAGCAGCCAGAAGATTGGCTGGGCAATGAACCACAGAATGCCGTAGTCGACGGTCAGTTCCAGACCTGGGGACAACTCTTTCAGCACAGCCTGGCTTTTCGGACCGGCGTACAACACAGCGCTGGTTTCAACCTTGGCACCCGGTGCAGCGGTCAGTGTCGGACCGGTGTAACCGATGATGTAGTTGCCTTTGCTGTCCTTACGGGTCTGGACGATGTTGTTTTCGCCCTTCGCCGGAATCCACGCAGTCACGAAGTAGTGTTGCAGCCAGGCTACCCAACCACCGGTGACAGTTTCTTTCAGCTGAGCCTTGTCCATGTCCTTCATGGACACTTTCTTGTACGGCTCCGAACTTGTCCACAGGGCGGCGCCCAGGTAAGTCGCGGTGCCGGTCGCCGTTGTCGACGAAGGATCAGCGCTGTTATCACGCTTCAGCTGAGCAAACATTGCGCCGTTCCAGGGCTGAGCGCTCTGGTTATCCACAATGTAGGAAACGGCTACGTCATACAGGCCACGTTTCAGGGTGAAACGCTTGATGTAATTGACGCCGTCCTTGCTGAACTTCAGGTCTACGACCAGTTGGTCCTGACCGTCAGCCAGTTGATAAGTCTTCTTCTCCGAGGAGTAGACCGGACGACCGGCAGGATTTGCATCCGGGCCGTTGGTGCCGATCAGACCGCTTTGGGCCAGATAAACACGTTCGCCGCCGTTATCGAACAGCTGGAACGGCACATCAGGACGATCCTGACGACGCGGATACAGAGGCAAGGTCAGTTGAGCAACATCACCACCCTGTGGATCGATCGCAAGATCGAGCACGTCGGTTTTGATCTGGATCAGATCCTTGCTGGCGGCTACCGGCGTTTCGGCAGGTGCGCTGGTATCGCTAGCGGCGCGCGGAATATCGTCACTGGCGGCAGCATTATTGCCAGTGGCGGTGTCCGGCAAACCGGATGTAGTCGTACTGGAAGCAACATTCTGAGTCGGCAGGGCAGCCTGACCATAGTCCTGGTTCCATTTAAGGACCATAACGTAGGCCACGATTGCCAGGGCGACGATCAGGATCGTGCGTTTGATATCCATGATTACTCGGCCATCGAAGAAGAACGGGAGGTAGGGATAGGTGGAACCGGGTCATAACCACCGGGATTCCACGGATGACAGCGACCTAAACGACGAAAGGCCAGCCAGCCACCGCGCAGAAGGCCATGATTTTCGATGGCTTCTAACGCGTAGCAGGAACAACTGGGGTAGAAACGACAGTGGTTGGCCATTAAAGGACTAATGGCATAGCGATAAAACTGGATCGGAACGAGGGCCAGTTTACGCATCTGGACTGTCTACCCCTACAGTTTCGGTTTTGACTTCTGGAACTGGCTTGCTGCGTGCCAGACGCTTCCAGAGCTTGCCGAAATGCTGAATCAATTCGGGGTTTTCTACATCGCCCAGACCTTTGCGCGCGACGATAACGATGTCCCAGCCGACCAGTGAATCCTGGTGCAGACGGAACGATTCGCGCATCAAACGTTTGAGGCGATTGCGCTCAACGGAGAGCTTTACGCTCTTTTTCCCGATAACCAGCCCGAGACGGGGGTGATCAAGATCGTTGTTGCGTGCAAGGAGCAGGAGATTTTTCCCCGGAACCTTGCCGGTAGGGGAGTCAAAGACTGCCTTGAAATGCCGGGGGGTAAGCAGACGCTTTTCCCGACTGAAGTCCTGACTCACCTCCAGTACCGGATTATCAAACTGCCAGACGCGCACGACCTTTGGCGCGACGACGCGACAGGACTGCGCGGCCGTTCTTGGTAGCCATGCGAGCACGGAAACCGTGGGTACGAGCGCGTTTGATAGTGCTTGGTTGGAAAGTACGTTTCATGTCGTGTTACCTGGTTCGTCCACAACGGGCCGGAATGGCCCCCGTTTTAAGAGACCGGGGATTCTAGAGAAAGCAAGCCTTCAGGTCAATTTCCAACCAACGTTTCCTTATAAATAGATCTCGAGGTGTTCTTTGCCTGATCACCTGCTCGCCATACATAAAAATAAAGAAGGGAATTATTTAAAGCTTTTCTGTAAAGCTTATAAAAACTAGGAACGCCGTCTTCTG